>NZ_CP045725.1:2433243-3041554 GCF_009646095.1 Raineyella fluvialis
CACGTGTGTACCTCTCTGCCGTGTGGTGTTCGGATGAAGTTTACGTGATCTTCCTCGCTGGTTCCTGAGGGTCCCGCAGGGCGGCATCCACGCTGGCCAGGGTGGCCGGATCCATGCCGCGGGCGACCAGCAGGTCGTGCGCGGCGAGGCCGGCGGCGCGGTAGAGCGCGGCGGTGTCCGGCCGGTCGTCCAGCGCGGCCAGATGGCGCCGGAGGGTGCCCACGTCACCCCGGGACGCCGGGCCGGTCAGTCCGTCCGGCAGCCCGGCGAGTTCCACGCCGTCCAGGCTCGTCCGGACCAGGGGGAGCAGGGCGCGGACGGCGGCGGCGGGCTCGAGGCCGCAGTCCTCCAGCAGGCGCATGGCGTGGAAGAGCAGGACGTCGGTGTAGTTGGACGCCATCGCCGCAGCGGCGTGGTACCGGGCCCGGTCCTGGTCGCGGAGGACGAGCGGGTGGCCTCCGAGGGCCTCGGAACGGATGGCCAGCGTCGCCGTGAGCTCGGCATCGGCCGTGATGCCCCAGGTGATTCCCTCGGCGATGGGCGTGTCGGTCGTCGCGAACGCCTGCATGGGATGCCAGCAGCCGATGCGCCACCCTCGTTCGGCCAGGGGCGCCAGGGGAGTGCGGTCGAGGGCGCCGGAGCAGTGCACCACGGCCCGCCCTTGCCCGGTGCGTCCCGCCGATTCCGCGGCGAGCGCGGCGGCGACCGGGCCGATGGCGTCATCGGAGACGGCCAGCACGGTGAGATCGAGGTCGAGGAGGGCGGCCCGGTCGGGGTCCCGGGCGGAGAGGACACTGACGGTCCCTCCGTGCGCGGACAGCGACTGCTGCAGGGCGTGGGCCAACCGTCCGGACCCGAGGATGCCGACCGATCCGGGAGCGCCGGCGGTCACCGGGTGACCTGCGGGGGAGTGAGCGATCCGGTCGCAGCGGCCCGGATGTACGACGCGCCGGCGATGATGTGCAGGAGGACCCCCACCCAGACCACGACGGTGCCGACGATGGCCAGTGACGGTCTGAAGGCCAGCGCCCCGACGAGGAGGGCGATGCCGAGGAACATCACCGCCGTCCTCGTCTTGCCGAGCAGGTGCACGACGATCCGTCCGCGTGCCGCCGCCCGGCCGGCGAGCAGTGCGGTCGCCAGATCGGTGACGAGCACGATCCCCACCGCCCACCAGGACAGGTGTCCCGCCGCAGCAAGGCAGACGACGACCGCGCCGATACCGACCCGGTCCGCGATCGGATCCAGCATCTGACCGACCCGGCTGACCTGGTGGAGGCGGCGCGCGAGGAACCCGTCGATCCAGTCGGTCGAGGCCCACAGTGCGAGCAGGAGCACCGAGCCCGGACCCAGCGTGGCTTCGCGGACGAGCAGCCAGCAGACGGGGGCCAGCAGCAGCAACCGCAGCAGCGTGATGGCGTTGGGCACGGTCGCCCAGGCCGGGCGACCGCCAGGGCGCCCGGCAGCGGCCTCCGATGCAGGAGGCAGCGGGACCTCAGGGGCGTTCATGGCACCTTCTCGTACGCGGGGCTTCGTGACCTTCACGCTACAGGGCGGGGTCGCAGCGGGCGCCCGAAAAGGCTTCAGGGGCAGCCGGTCAGGACTCGCGGGTCACCTGCTCGAACCGTTGTTGCCACTGGGTGCCCTCGCGGACCCACAGCGAGGTCCGCAGCGTCGTGTGCGACTCGTGGGTGCCCCGGCTGAGCAGCAGCACCTCATCGTCGCGCAGCCGGCGGGCCTCCAGGACGTCAAGGGTGCACAGGTCGGACGCGAGGACACCGCTGAGCACGTCGCCACGATGGTCGAGCCCACCATCGACCCGGACCCGGAACCAGCCAGGGTTCAGCAGAGCGGCCCACTGCGTCGGGTCGTCCGCCGGCTCGGTGCCGTGCAGCCAGCGCTCCAACTCGATGACCTGGTCGACGTCGGGCAGGTCGAGTTCCGGCTCGGCTCCGGAGAAGAGATCGGGCTGGAAATAGTCCTCCGGGAGTTCCGACTCTTCGGCCTCGGGGTCGGGGGGCGCGACCATGACGGCCTGGAGGCTGCCCACCTCCGCACGGGCGGCAGGCGGGACCGTGACGGCTGACGGCTCCTCCGAGGCCGGCGCCGAGGCGCTCGGGTCGGGGGCGGACCTCCCGGTCCGCCGGAAACCCGGGCCGGGATCGGGCTCAGTGCCGAGCTGGTAGGCGGTGGCGGCCGCCCGGGCGCGGGTGTCCGCCGCCTCGTTCATCACGTGCCCACGGTGGCCACGGACCCATTCGAAGGTGACCTGGCGACCCTGCATCGCCGCGTCCAGGGCGATGACGATGTCGACGTTCAGCACCGGCTTGCCGTCGGACTTCTTCCAGCCCTTCTTCTTCCAACCCTTGGTCCACTTGGAGACCACATTGATGGCGTACTGGCTGTCGCAGAGGATGTGCAGCGGCTCGTCGACGTGGGCGGTCTGGCGCAGCAGGTCCAGCACCGCCATCAGCTCCCCCATATTGTTCGTGCCGTGCGGCCATCCGCCGCTCGCCCAGCAGTCGTCGTCGACGTACCAGGCCCATCCGGCGGGGCCGGGATTGCCGAGGGAGGAGCCGTCCGCCGCTGCTGTGATCGTCACGGGCCCGATTCTCACACACCCTCCGGACAGGCCGGACGATGGTCAGGTCGTGTCAGTGGGCAGCCGAGTCGGCCCGGACTCGCCGGCGGTCGAGGGTGCGATGGAGCAGCAGCGCCGTTCCCACCTGGCTGGCGGCGATGATGGCCACCAGCAGCGGGAGTGACGTCACATACAGGCCGCCGGCGAGGGCACCGCCACCGATCGCGGCACCACCTTGGATGGCGGCGAAGACCCCGTACGCCGTGGCCCGGCGCTCCTTGCCGACGAGGTCGGCCACCAGGGCCTTGACCGTCGAGTCCTGCAGCCCGTTGGCGGCGCCCCAGGCGAGAACGCCCAGCACCGCGAGCCAGGCCGACCGGGTGAAGGCCAGCAGCGGGACCAGGGTGACCAGGACGGGCAGGACGTACAGCACGCGCGCGCCCCACCGGTCGTAGCCGTGGCCGGTGGCCAGGGCGGCGAGGGCGGAGGCGCCCTGGCCGGCGGCGTACAACACCGGGACGGCGGCGAGCGGCAGCACCGCCGCGGTGACCAGGTGGAACGAGATGACGCCGAAGGTGACCAGCCCTCCCGTGGCCAGTGCTGCACAGGCGGCGAAGAGGAAGAAGCGAGGGGGCAGCCCGACGCCGAGCGTCTCTCCCCACCACCGCTGGGCGGCCCGGGCCATCCCCCGACCCTGCGGGCTGGGCGGGGGAGCGGTCGTCACGTCGGCGGTGCTCGCCGGGGTGTCGGGTTCCCCGAACACCGACGTGTCCGGGACCCGGATCTGCAGGTACACCAGGATGGCGATGGCGACCGCACCAGGGACCGCGAGCCAGGCCATCGCCGGGGCGATCAGCGTCGTCGCGGCGATCACGGCGGCGACGACCAGCGGCCCGCTCAGGGCGCCCAGTTCGTCGAGGAACTTGTGCACGCCGAACCCGCGGCCACGCCCGACCGCCCCGCGGCATCGGCCAGCAGGGCGGTCTTCGACGGGCTGCGGACCGCCTTACCGGTGCGCTCCAGGAGGATCAGGGTGATGGCCACGCCCAACCCGGCGCCACCGAGTCGCGGCGCGAGGGCCAGCAGTGGCACGCAGACGGCGGTCAGGCCGTAGCCGATCAGGGTCAGCGACCAGTAGCGTCCGGTGCGGTCGGCGAGCGGACCGAAGACGAGTCGGAGCACGAGAGCCATCGCCTCGCCTGCGCCCGTCACGATGCCGACGACCAAGGCCGAGGCGCCCAGCTGCGCCAGCAGGGGACCGGTGATCGCGCGGGCCCCCTCGTACACCATGTCCGCGGCGAAACTCACCAGACCGAAACCGATGACCACCTGCCAGGCCGTGGCGCCGATGTCCCGGCGCCGGCCCGCGAGGTGCTCGGCTCCGCGTCCCATCCCGACGCCCCTTCCTCGTCCTGGCCGCGCCGGACGTCGCGGTCCGTGCCATGCTAGGGCGCCGGCAGCGCCCTGGGGTCTGCGTCGGCCGAACGTACGGTTCGGTGTCGGCAGGCGTTTGCGGACGGTTCTTCGAGAATTAACGTGCTTGTGGAAAGAATGTCGTGTGAGTATTGACGGTTCCGGTCGTTCGAGGGGGGTCCCGGCCCTTACCCGGTGGCCCCAACGCCAGCCCTGGCGCGACATCCTGACCTCGATCGGGCTGGTGTGCATGGCGATCGTGTTCCTCGAGTCCGTCGCCGGGATCCTGCCCGACGGCACGCTCTTCTGGCTGATCTCGCCGGTCCGGCTGGTGCTGATCATCGGCCTGGCGGCGATGGGCCTCGTCGTCCCGCACCCCACTGCGTGGCGTACCTGGCTCGACGTGCCGCTCGCGGTGCTGCTGCTGACCAGCCTCGCGGCTTCCTACGGCAGGACCGAGAGCATGGCCGGGTGGCGCTGGCTGCTGACCGAGGTGGGGCTGTACTACCTCGTGGTGATGGTGCGGCGCCAGCATCGCGACAGCCATCGTGCCGCCTTGGTCCTCGCCCTGGTCGGCGTCGCCACACCCGCCCTCGTGGGACTGCAGCAGGCCGCGTCCCAGATTCCGACCGGCTTCTGCCGGGCGCCGGGTCAGGGCATGGCGGACGGGTGCGAGCAGCCCGGTGCGCTGGTCCGGGTGATCGGCACCATGAGCAACCCGAACCTCCTCGCAGCTTTCCTCCTCCTCTTCCTGCCCCTCGCCTGGCTGGCGATCGATGAGTGGCTGAACAGCTCCGCCCGGCTCGCCGGGTTCGTCCTCCTGGCGCTGGGCTACCTGGCCCTGGTCGACACCTGGTCCCGGGCTGGCCTGGCCGCCGGGGTGCTGGGCGTCGTCGCCCTCTTCACGCTGGTGCGGCCCTCCGGCACCAGGCTGCGGATCGGTGGGTGGCTGCTCGGCGTCGGACTGGTAGCCGCGGTCGTGATGGCGGTCGCCTCGGGCGCGGGTGTGCGGACAAAGCTCTGGTCGAGCGCACTGTCCCTCGCCGTTCACCATCCGCTCGGTGTCGGAATCGGCCGATCGGGCGTGCTGCTCACCCAGGCGGTGCCCGGCTCGCTGCAGTTCCAGCACGCCCACAACACCTGGCTGAACTGGCTGGTCGAGGCCGGCTGGCTGGGCCTGCTCGCCGTGGTGGCGATCACCGTCCTGGTCTGCTGGCGGATCTGGCGCTCGGCAGCGGAGGGATCCCGGGTCGCCGCGTCTCTCGGGGCCGGGCTCCTCGGCTTCGGCCTGATGAGCATCACCGATCACCCGGCCAACTCGTTGCGGATCGCGCTGGGTCTCGTCTTCGCGATCGGGCTGGTGATGACGTCTCCGGTGGCCGACCAGCGGATTCTGACCCGGAGGAGCCGGGCGATGTCCCGCAGTCTCCCCGAGCCCCTGGCCGCCGGTTCGACATCGGGGGCCTTCGAGCCGGTTCCGGCGCCCGAACCGGTTCCCGCGCCGGACCTGGCGTCGCGGCGGGTCCTGGCGACGCAGCCGGTTCCGGCCCCCGAGCCCATCCTCGCGGGCGTCGCCTTCGGCGCTCCCACAGCGACGGCGCCGCCAGACGCGACGATCATCCAGCCGCCTGCCGGGACCACCCAGCCGCCGGGGACCATCCAGGGGAGCGTCCTGGACAACCTGCACCGCCCCTACGGGGCCGGTGCCCCCACCCGGGAGCGTGGTCCGCGCCGGCGCGGGGCAGGGGATCCGAAACACCCTTCCGTCCCGCACCGCGGCAGGCCACGCTCGGCGCCGCCGATCCCGCGCCCACCGGGCGGAGGCTCCCGACGTACGGCTCGGCCTGGCGGGGGACGTCCACCGAACCCTCCCTCGCCAAGGACAGCACCGGTGGGCCGGCCGACGATTCCGCTGTGGCCCAGGACCGGGCGGTCCGGACAGCACCGGTCGCCGCCAGCCCATGGGCGCGGCGTGGGACCGACATCGAGGGAGCGCAACGTCAGGACGGGGACCGTGGCTCCCGTCGCTGACCTCGTGCTGTGGTCGCCGCGGGGGGAGGAGTGGTGATGGAGATCAACTGCATCGCGGCCAGTCGCACCTGGCGTGAGGGCGTGGTGATCGACGACGACGTACGACCCGACGAGGTGGCCGACGAGATCCGCGATCCCAGCAATCTCGTCTGGATCGACCTGCTCCGTCCCGGGCGGCCGAACTGGGCGCTCTGGTCCGGGAGCTCGGCCTTCCCTCCACGGCCGTGGAGGACGCGCTGGCGCCGTTCGAGCGGCCCAAGGTGTCCCGGCACGAGGGTTATCTCTTCTTCACCGTGTACGCGACACGACTGCGTCCGCACGATCACCTCGACCCGACCAAGGGTCGGCTGGTGCTCGGCCGCCTGTCCGCGATCATGACGCCGCATGCACTGGTGACCATCCGGCTCGATGACGAGATCGACCTGGCGCCGATCATGAAGGTCTGGCAGGACAACGCCGATCTCCTCGTCCACGGGGCGGGGGCCCTCGTCCACGGGCTGCTCGACGTGATCGTGGACGGCCACTTCGACACCATCCAGGCCCTCGACGAAGAGACCGAGTCCCTCGAGGACGTCCTGTTCGCCGAGGGGTCGCCCCAGGCGGCCGGCTTCATCCGCCGGATCTACGGCTTGCGCAAGGATCTCGTCGCCCTCCGCCGGACGGTGTTGCCGATGCGGGAGGTCGTCAACGGGGTGCAGCGCCACCGGACCGGCAAGCGCACCGAGTTGGACTCCTGGTTCGACGACCTCTACGACCACGCCCTGCGGGCGGGCGAGTGGAGTGAGTCGCTGCGGGACATGGTGACGACCATGTTCGAGGCGCATCTGTCGCTCCAGGACTCGCGGCTCAACCAGATCATGAAGAAGCTCGCCGGCTGGGCGGCGATCATCGCCGTGCCGACCGCCATCACCGGGTGGTTCGGCCAGAACGTTCCCTACTGGGGTTTCAACCAGCCCTGGGGTGTGCTGCTGAGTCTGGGGATGATCCTCGTCGCTTCCGTCACGCTGTACGTGGTGTTCAGGTTCAACGACTGGGTCTAGCCGTCGGGCGGCATGTCGGTGAGGATGGAGCGGTGGCAGGCCACTTCTACGCGGACGGTGACATCGCCGAGCTCTACCGGTGGTTCGCCGACGAGACCGCCGGCTCCTCTCCGACCTGGCGGGCGGTCTGCACCTGGGTGGCGGAGACGCCCGTCATCGCCGAGCGCCTCGCGGCGCTGCCCGGGATGAAGCGTCAGCCGCAGCTGTTCCTGGCCGCCCTGCGTCGCCTCGAGGCGCCGTTGGATCCCGGACCGGTCCTGGCGGCGTGGCTCACCGCGCGCTGGGCGGACGTCGAGCGGGCGATCCTGACCCATTCCACCCAGACCAACGAGGCGGGTCGGTGTGCCGTCCACCTGCCGCTGCTCGCGGGCCTGTCGGCGGCGGGAACACTCGCTCTGGTCGAGGTGGGATCCTCGGCGGGGCTGTGCCTGCGGCCCGACGCGTACGCCTACCGCTACCGGTTCCCCGACCGGCCGGAGCGGAAGGTGGGGGAGGGCACGCCGGAGATCGAGTGCCGGATCGAGGGCGCCACCCCCGCGACGGCTGACTACGCCCTGCCGACGATCGCCTGGCGCTGCGGCATCGACATCGCACCACTCGACCCCACCGATCCTGAGGTCCAGGCCTGGCTCCGGGCCCTGGTGTGGCCCGGCCAGCAGCAGCGGGAGGTCCGCCTCGCCCAGGCACTGGACACCGTGGGCCGGCTACCTCCCGTTCCCGTCGTCACGGGGGACGCCCTCGGTGTGCTGCCCGAGGTCGTCGCCGAAGCCCATCGGCACGCCGACACCGTCGTCGTGATGCACACGGCCACGCTGTCGTACGTCTCCCGGGAACGCCGCGCGGACTTCGGCGCCCGGGTGCGCGACCTCGGTGCGCGATGGATCTCCTGCGAGGCCGAGCGCGTCCTGCCCGAGGTCCGCGACCGGCTCCCCGACCTGTCGTACGCCGGGCCGCCCTGCTTCGTGCTGGCCCTGGACGGGCAACCCCTCGCCCGAGTGGGCCAGCACGGCGGCTGGATCGGCTGGCTCTGATCGGCCGCGGGCGGCGGACACTGGAGTCATGACGACGTACGTGGTGAAGCGCATCCATGACGCACCCGAGGACACCGACGGATTCCGGGTGCTCGTCGACCGGCTCTGGCCCAGGGGTATCTCCAAGGAGCGCGCGGCTCTGGACGACTGGGACAAGGACCTCGCCCCTCATCCGATCTGCGCACCTGGTTCGGCCACCGGCCGGAACGGTTCGAGGAGTTCGCGGCCCGCTATCGGGACGAACTGGACGCCAGCGCCGAGGCCGCTGCCCGGGCGGCCGAGTGGGCTGGGACGCAGGAGCGGGTGACCCTGCTCTACTCGGCCAAGGACCCGGACCACAACCAAGCCGTGGTCCTCCGCGACTGGTTGGCCGCCGCGGACACCCACCGGGGAGACCGGCCCGCCTGACTCGGTGGATGGGGGCGGTGCCCGGGAAACCCCGAGTGCGCAATCGGGCCCGGACGGCCATGATGGGGACATGATCTGGCGTTGGTTGGTGAACTCCCTCGCCGTCGCGGCCGCGACCTACTTGGTCGCCGGCATCACGGTGTCCGCCCGCGACACCACCGGGATCGTGCTCACGGTGGGTCTTGTCGCGCTGATCCTCGGGGCGGTGAACACCGTCGTCAAGCCCATCTTCGAAGCACTCACCGGCTGCCTGGTGATCCTCACCCTCGGCCTCTTCCTGCTCGTGATCAATGCCCTGATGCTGATGCTGACCTCCTGGCTGGCCACCCAGCTCGGCCTGGGTTGGCACGTCGATGGTTTCGTCCCGGCCTTCTGGGGTGCGCTGGTGATCTCGATCGTCAGCCTCCTGCTCGGCGCCTCGCCGTGGCGGCGGCGGACCCGAGCATGACCCATCACCCCTGGAGCGGTGCGCGCTGCGGAACGGTCGCCAACAGCCTGCGCGAGGGCTCCGGTCCCTCGCAACGGAGCCGATGTGCCCATCGCGGCTGCCTCTACCACGACCCCGATGCCGTGTGCCACCGCCATCAGCTGCTGCTGACCCGATGGCTCAGGACGCAGATCGAGTGGTCAGGGGAGCGCCGACGCCGCTAGGGTCGGTCCTGCCGGTCGTCGGGCCGGTGGGCGCCGAAGGATGGCGCCCGATCCGCAGGAAGGTGGGGGCATCGTGCTCGTGCTGTTCGACTTCGGGGAAGTCATCGGACTTCCCCAGACATCGCGTGATCGGGTCCGGATGGCCGCGGTCGCAGGTGTCGAGCTCGAGGCGTTCAACCATCGCTACTGGGCCAAGAGGCAGGCGTACGACAAGGCCGACCTCACGGCCAGCGAGTACTGGCATGCCATCGCCGGCCGCGGCCTGGCGACGGAGACGGTGGACGAGTTGGTGGAGCGCGACCGCGACAGTTGGTTGCACCTGTCGGGGACGTCCTGGGGATCCATGCCGACCTCGTCGACCGCGGCATCGCCACCGCCCTGTTCTCGAACGCTCCGGTGTCCATCGCCGAGGCGATCGACGAGTTGCCCGAGCTGGCACCCATGGTCGGGCGGTTCTACAGCTGCCGGATCCACCAGACCAAGCCCGACCCCAAGGCCTATCTCTCGGTGTGCCAGGAGCTGGGTGTCGCGCCGGACTCCGTGGTGATGATCGACGACCGCCCCGTCAACTGCGAAGGGGCCCGGACCACCGGCATGCAGGCCATCCGGTTCCGCAGCGCGGAGCAGCTGCGCACCGCCCTGGCGCAGGTGCTGGGCGACTGATCGTGCTCCCTGGCCCCACGCTGGGGGAAGCCCTTGCCCGTACGGGCGGCCGATCGGCCATCGTGTGGCTAGGCTCACAGCATGACGACACCTGCCGCGTACGTCGCCGACCTGCGGCGCCTGCAGCGCGAGACCGACATGCTTCTGGCCACCGTGGCCTCACTCACCGACACGGAGATCGGCCAGCCCTCGCAGTGTGACGGCTGGACCCGGGGCCACGTGATCACCCACCTGGCGAGGTCCGCGGAGGCCCTCAGCCGGATGCTGGACAACGCACTCACCGGCGGGGATCGCCCGATGTACGACTCCCCGGAACAACGGAACGCGGATATCGAGGCGGGAGCGGGGCGCCCGGCGCAGGAGCAACTGGCAGACCTCGAGCGTGCCCACGCGGCCTTCATGGAGCGCGCCCACGCACTGGCGGACGCGCCTGACGCCCTCGCCGAGGTCTCCCTGCGCGGCCGCGGGTATCCGTCCGCCGCCCTGGCGGCGATGCGGTGCGCCGAGGTGGTGATCCACCACCAGGACCTCGACACCGCCTTCGCCCTGCACGAGGCGGACCCCGACTCCCAACTGGACGCGCTGACCACCGTGGTGTGGATGCTCCAGGGCAAGCCCGACGCGCCCGGGCTGACCGTGACCAGCTACGAGGGCGACGAACTGGTGATCGGCGACGGGTCGCTCCATGTGATCGGCGAACGTGACGGACTGGTGGACTGGCTTGCCCGGGGACGCACCTCGGGCGTCAGGACGCGGGGCGGCGAAGCGCTACCGGACCTGCCGCGCTGGTGACCGATGCGGCGTCGAGCCGCGTCGTGCCAGACTCGTGGCCATGACCACGGACACCGGAGGGGCCCTCGCCCCGACCCGGGCGGAACGTCTCGACCGCCTGCCGTACACCCGCCAGCACCACCGGTTGCTCGTCGGCTCCGGCCTCGGCTGGGCCCTCGATGCGATGGATGTCGGCCTGATCTCGTTCGTGATGGCCGCGCTGGCGTTGGAGTGGCACCTGGCGGCCCCAACACTGTCACTGATCGGCTCGATCGGCTTCGTCGGCATGACGATCGGGGCGGGTGTCGGGGGCCTGATGGCTGACCGGCTGGGGCGGCGCCGGGTGTTCGCGCTGACCCTGCTCGTCTACGGCTTGGCCACGGGGGCGGCAGCCCTGTCCTGGTCCGTCGCCGCCCTCATCGTCTTCCGGTTCGTCGTCGGGCTCGGGCTGGGCGCCGAACTGCCGGTGGCCTCGACGCTCGTCAGTGAGTATGCCCCGCGCCGTATCCGCGGCCGGATGGTGGTGTTCCTCGAGGCGTTCTGGGCAGTGGGCTGGATCCTTGCCGCGCTGATCGGTTACTTCGTCATCCCCGCGTTCCCCTCGGGGTGGCGCTGGGCCCTCGCCGTCGGGATCGTCCCGACGCTCTACGCGGTCGTGGTGCGCTACGGGCTGCCGGAATCCGTCCGCTTCCTGGAGGCCAAGGGACGCACGGACGAGGCGGAGGAGGCGGTGCGCCGCTTCGAATCCTCACCGCCGATCCTGCGGCGGGTCCGGGCGCCGCGCGAGGTCGTCACCGGCGTGGAGGACATCCGGGCCACCTCGATCTGGGCCCGGCCGCTCGCCCGGCGCACGGCCGCCCTGTGGATCGTGTGGTTCACCATCAACCTGTCCTACTACGGCGCGTTCACCTGGCTGCCGACTCTGCTGCTCGGCCGCGGCTTCACGCTGACCCGCTCCTTCGAGTACGTCCTGCTCATCACCCTGGCGCAACTGCCCGGCTACCTCGCTGCGGCCTGGCTGATCGAACGCTGGGGGCGTCGCCTCACCCTGGCGGTCTTCCTCCTCGGGTCCGCCGCGGGTGCCGTGGCGTTCGGGCTCGTCTCGACGGTCGGGCATCCCGCCGTCGGCGCGGTGCTCGGCGCCGGGGCCGCCCTCTCGTTCTTCAACCTGGGCGCCTGGGGTGCCCTCTACGCGATCGGGCCGGAGCTGTACCCGACCCGCCTTCGCGGGACCGGGACCGGGGCGGCTGCGGCGTTCGGCCGTATCGCCTCGATCCTTGCGCCGCTGTCGGTGCCGGTGTTCCTGGCCTGGGGAGGCTCCGCGAACGGTTACCTGGTGACCTTCTCGGTCTTCGGTGTCGCGTTCCTGGTGGGCGCAGCCGCCACACTGCTGCTGCCGGAGCAGCGGGGCCGCACGCTGGCTCGATGACGCGCTGATGGGCGGGGGTGGCCGGTGGGCAGGCTCATTGTCCGCGGCCTGGACCGATGCGCTCACCGTGCGAAGGATTGCGTGGCGATCTCGTAACAAAACGTGACCGGTGAGGACAAATACCTCGACCGGGGTCGCCTCCGACGGTAGCCTCCTGCAACGTCGAGGGTTTTTCGGACCTGTACTACAGGCTGCGTGCAACTCTCGTGCCGCTCGGTGGCCCGACAAGTGATGGGCCCTCCGAGCGTGAGGCAGATGCAGAACGCCCGGTCACAGGCCGAGGTGTGCGGACTCGGCGCCGAAGGGGGTGCCGAACCAAGGAGGAAGTTCATGCGTCGAAATGTCCGTGTGGCGACACTCGCGACCGTGGCGGTCGTGTCGATGCTCGCCACGGCGTGCTCGGGCGGTGGTAGCAGTAGCTCATCCGGCGGTGGGGGTTCAGGAAGTGCGATCACCGTCCGGGGCTGCACCCCGCAGAACCCCTGCTGCCGGGCAACACCACAGAGGACTGCGGTCACAAGGTCCTGCTGACCCTGTCCTCGCAACTGGTCCACTACAACGTCGACACCGCTGCTCCTGAGATGGACATCGCGAAGTCGATCGAGACGTCGGACAACCAGAATTTCACCGTCAAGCTGAACACCGACCGTACGTTCCACGACGGCACCCCGGTGAAGGCCGCCAACTTCGTCAATGCCTGGAACTACGCGGCGTACGCTCCGAACGGCCAGAACGGTGGCAGCTTCATGGAGCCCATCGACGGCTACAAGGACCTGCAGTGCCCGTCGACCGACAAGAAGTGCGCCAGCCAGAAGCCCAAGGCCGACAAGATGACCGGTCTGAACGTGGTCGATGACTACACGTTCACCATCAAGACGAGCGAGCCGGTCTCGAACCTCGCCCTGCGCCTCGGCTACGACTCGTTCGCACCGCTGCCGGACTCGTTCTTCAAGGACCCGAAGGCCTACGAGGCCAAGCCGATCGCGGCGGGTCCGTACAAGTTCGTCTCCCAGGACACCCAGAGCATCGTGGTGGAGAAGGATCCGGCGTACAAGGGTAAGTGGGCCGGACACAGCGACAAGATCACCTACCGGATCTACCAGGCGGACGATGCGGCCTACGCCGACGTGATCGCCAACAACCTCGACTTCTCCGACCTGGTGCCCACCGGCATGCTGGTCAACGACCAGTGGAAGACCGACGCCAAGGACCGCAACCTCACCGCGAAGGAGGGCGTGATCCAGCTGGCGGCCTTCTCCCCGGTCGACGACCAGCTGAAGAACCCGACGCTGCGCAAGGCCATCTCGATGGCGATCAACCGCCCGGAGATCACCAAGCAGGTGTTCCAGGGCACTCGCGCTCCCTCGGACTCCTGGGTCGCCCCCACCGTCGACGGCTACAAGGCCGGCGCCTGTGGCGACACCTGCACCTACAACGCCGACCAGGCGAAGGCCCTCTACCAGCAGTCCGGCGGGTACAAGGGCACCCTGACCCTGGCGGTCAACGGTGACGGCGGCCACAAGCCGTGGGCCGACGCGACCTGCAACTCGATCAAGAACACCCTCGGTCTCGACTGCCAGGTCATCGTGACCCCGGACTTCAAGACGCTGCTCGACCAGATGAAGAACCGCGAGATCAAGGGCATGTTCCGGTACGGCTGGGTGATGGACTACCCGTCCATCGAGGACTTCCTGACCCCGTCTACCAGACCGGCGCTTCGTCGAACTACTTCAACTACTCCAACCCCGAGTTCGACCAGTTGGTGAAGCAGGGTAACGAGGCCAAGTCCGCGGCCGAGGCCAACGCCAAGTGGCAGCAGGCGGAGCAGGTGCTCGCGAAGGACCTGCCGACCATCCCGCTGTGGTCCACCACGCGGCCGGTGGTCTGGTCGACGAACCTGACCAATGTCAAGGTCGACCCGTTCGGTCAGCCCGACTACGCGGACATGCAGAAGAAGTGACACCGGCACCACGGTGATCGCCTGACCGTTGCGCCGGCCCGCCGGGATCGTCCCCGGCGGGCCGGCGTCTGCCACCTGGGAGGCGGGTCGAGCCGCCCCCGTCCCCGCGGCGTCAGTCCGGTGGCGTACGCTGCGCATCTCGGCGGAGCCCAAGGGATCCCGCCGATTCGAGAGGAGCAAAAATGGGCACGTACATCATCCGCAGGCTCCTGCAGATGATCCCGGTCCTGGTCGGATCGACGTTCCTGATCTTCGTGATGGTCTTCGCCCTGCCCGGCGACCCCGTCTCCGGCCGGTGCGGCGAGCGTGCCTGTCCGCCGGCTTACGTGGCGAAGTTCCAGGCCGAGTACCACCTGGACAAGCCGGTGCTGGTCCAGTACGGCTACTACGCCGGCAAGCTGGTCCGCGGTGACCTGGGCACCAACTTCTATGGCAACCCGGTCCGCAAGGAACTCGCCGCCCGCTACCCCACGACCGTCCGGCTCGCGGTCATCGCGATCGCCTTCGAGATCGTCGTCGGTGTCATCGCCGGCGTCTGGGCGGGGATGAGGCGAGGCAGATGGCCGGACCACCTGGTCACCCTCGTCAGCCTGCTGATCATCTCGATCCCGATCTTCGTGATCGGATCCCTGTCCCAGCTCGTCTTCGGGATCAGACTGGGGATCTTCCCCGTGACATCGACGTCCGGCACGTGGTGGCAGCTGTTGCTGCCCGGCCTGGTGCTCGGCTCGGTCTCGGTGGCCTACGTCGCCCGACTGACCCGGACGAACCTGGTGGAGAACCTGCGCGCGGACTATGTCCGGACGGCGAAGGCCAAGGGCCTCGGCCGGGGCCGGGCGATCGCCGTACACACCCTGCGTAATTCGTTGATCCCGGTCGTGACCTACATCGGCTACGACTTCGGCGCGCTGATGGGCGGCGCCATCGTGACGGAACGTATCTTCAACATCAACGGGATCGGAAGCTTCATCTTCCGCTCCATCTCCCAGCGCGACGGGGTGTCGGTGGTCGGTGCCGTCGTCATGCTGGTCTTCGTCTACCTGCTGATGAACCTTCTGGTCGACCTGCTGTACGGCGTGCTCGACCCGAGGATCAGCCATGAGTGACCGGGAGGACGTGGCCATGGCCGAGCTTGAGGAGGACCGGCGGTCCGCCTTCGCCCCGCAGGATCCTGTCGCAGTGCTGGAGAACCCCCTGATCCCCACCGCCGGGGACGCCGATCTGGGACCCGCCCGCTCCTTGTGGTCCGACGCCTGGCGTGAGATGCGCGGCCGGGTGCTGTTCTGGATCTCGGCGGGACTGATCGTCCTCGTGGTGGTGATGGCGATCGTGCCGCAGGTGTTCACCTTCTTCAGCCCGCAGCCCAACCCCTACTTCGCCGACCTGTCGACATCACGGCTGGCACCGTCGCCGCGGGCCTGGTTCGGGCACGATGCGCAGGGCTACGACATCTACTCGCGGACGATCTACGGCGCCCGGTCCTCAGTGCTGGTCGGCCTCGGGGCGACCATCGTGACGACACTGCTCGGCAGCGTCATCGGCGTCTTCGCCGGATACTTCGGCGGCTGGTGGGACATCATCCTCTCCCGCCTCGGCGACGTCTTCTTCGCCATCCCGCTGCTGCTCGGCGGCATCCTGGCGCTCTACACCTTCCCCAACACGCTGGGCACGCCCTACCTCGTGATGGTCGGCAAGGTCGTCCTCGCCCTGGGCATCCTCGGCTGGCCCAGCATCGCCCGGCTGATGCGCTCCTCGGTGCTGCAGGTCAAGCCGCATGACTTCGTCCAGGCCGCCCGCGCCCTCGGCGCGAAGCCCGGGCGGATCGTCTTCTCCCACATCCTGCCGAACGCCGTCGCTCCGGTGATCGCCGTCGCCACGATCAACCTCGGCATGTACATCGCCCTGGAGGCGACGCTGTCCTTCCTCGGCATCGGCCTCGCCCCGCCCGCGGTCTCCTGGGGCGTCGCGATCTCCGAGGCATCGGGCATCGGGCTGGTCCGATCCACCCCCCACATGCTGCTCTTCC
Source organism: Raineyella fluvialis (assembly GCF_009646095.1). Taxonomy (NCBI): domain Bacteria; kingdom Bacillati; phylum Actinomycetota; class Actinomycetes; order Propionibacteriales; family Propionibacteriaceae; genus Raineyella; species Raineyella fluvialis. The sequence goes on from NZ_CP045725.1 coordinate 2,449,248, forward strand.
CGTCCCTGTTCCTGTCCATCACCGTGCTGGCGTTCATCCTGCTCGGCGAGGTCGTCCGTGACGCCCTGGATCCGAAGCTGCGCTGAGAGGAGACATCATGACCACCACCAACCCCCCAGCCGCGCCCACCGCCGAGCGCAAGGCCAGGACCCGTCGGCAGCGTTTCGCCCGGACCTGGAACCCCGTGGATCGTACGTTGCTCGAGGTCGAGGACCTGCGCGTCGAGTTCCACACCCGGGACGGCGTCGCCAAGGCCATCAACGGCGTCAGCTTCGACCTGCACCAGGGCGAGACGTTGGCGATCCTCGGTGAGTCGGGGTCCGGCAAGTCCGTCACCGCCCAGGCCGTGATGGGCATCCTGGACACCCCACCGGCCTTCGTCACCGGCGGGACCGTCAACTACTGCGGCACCGATCTGCTCACCCTCGACGAGCGCGTGATGCAGACGGTGCGGGGTGCCGAGATCTCGATGATCTTCCAGGACGCCCTGAGCTCGCTCAACCCGGTCTTCTCCGTCGGCTGGCAGATCGCCGAGATGTTCCGGATCCATCGCGGGCTGAACCGGCGCGACGCCGAGGAGCGGGCCATCCGGCTGATGGAGCGGGTCCGGATCCCGGCGGCCCGGGAGCGGGTGCACAACTATCCGCACCAGTTCTCCGGCGGCATGCGGCAGCGGATCATGATCGCGATGGCGATCGCCCTCGACCCGCACGTGCTGATCGCGGACGAGCCGACCACGGCGCTCGACGTCACCGTCCAGGCCCAGATCATGGACCTGCTCAAGGAGTTGCAGGACGAGTCCCGGATGGGACTGATCCTCATCACCCATGACCTCGGTGTGGTGGCGGACGTCGCCGACCGGATCGCGGTGATGTACGCGGGCCGGCTCGTCGAGAAGGCCGAGGTCTTCGACCTCTACCGCGACCCCGCCCACCCGTACACGCTCGGGCTGCTGGAGTCGATCCCGCGGCTCGACCAGCAGGGGGAGCGGCTGAACGCGATCGGCGGGCTGCCGCCGAACCTCACCCGCATCCCGCCCGGCTGCCCGTTCCACCCCCGCTGCCGGTTCGCCACCGACATCTGCCGACACGACGACCCGGCTCTGCTGGAGGTCGCGCCGCAGCGCCGGGTCGCCTGCCATCACTACGACCAGGTCCTCGGCCAGAACCTGCTGGTCGTCGACCAGCAGCGGCTGGCCGCGGGCGACCGGGAGCTCGCCGAAGGCGACCAGCAGAGCCGCGTCGAGGCTGACCAGCAGCGTGAGGAGGGCACCCGATGAGCGTCGAACCGATCCTGCGGGCCGAGGAACTGAAGAAGTACTATCCGATCCGCAAGGGCGTGACCCGGCGGAAGGTGGGCGACGTCAAGGCTGTGGACGGGGTCTCCTTCGAGCTCTACCCGGGTGAGACGCTCGGCGTGGTGGGGGAGTCCGGCTGCGGGAAGTCGACCCTCGGGCGACTGCTCGTCCAGCTCGAGCCGCCGACGGAGGGCACGGTGTGGTTCGGTGGCCGTGACATGTTCGGGCTGTCCGCGACCGCGCTGCGGCGGGCTCGGCGCGACATCCAGATCATCTTCCAGGACCCGTACACCTCGCTGAATCCCCGGATGACGGTGGGAGACATCGTCGGGGAGCCGCTGGACATCCATCCTGAGGTCGTCCCGAGGGTCGGCCGCCGCAAGCGGGTCCAGGAGTTGCTCGACCTGGTCGGCCTCAATCCCGAGCACATCAACCGGTATCCGCACCAGTTCTCGGGCGGGCAGCGCCAGCGCATCGGTATCGCCCGGGGGCTCGCGGTCAACCCGAAGGTGATCGTCTGCGACGAGCCGGTGTCGGCCCTGGACGTCTCGGTCCAGGCCCAGGTGGTCAACCTGCTGCAGGACCTGCAGCGCGAGCTCGGCCTGGCGTACGTGTTCATCGCCCATGATCTGTCCGTGGTACGCCACATCTCCGACCGGGTCGCCGTGATGTACCTCGGCAAGATCGTCGAGCTGGGCGACGAGCACGAGATCTACGAGCGCCCGACTCATCCGTACACCCAGGCGCTGCTCTCCGCGGTGCCCGTGCCGGACCCGGCGGCCCGGGAGACGAAGCGGCCCATCCTGCTCACCGGGGACGTCCCGTCGCCGGCGAACCCGCCGGCGGGGTGCCGCTTCCACACCCGCTGCCCGCTGGCGCAGGCGAATCCGGATTTCATGCCGCGGTGCAGCTCCGAGGAGCCGCTCCTCGTGCCGCACGACGACGGGGCGGTGAGCACCTGAGCGCCTGTCACTTCGCCCGAAGGCTCGTGGAGATCTGACCGGTCACGGATCGCAGGGGGAGTGACGACCTACCCTGGTCCGGTGACTGATGCGACAACCGGGCGCCGACTGATGCTGGTGCACGCCCATCCTGACGACGAGACGCTGGGCAACGGCGCCACCATGGCGAAGTACGTGGCGGAGGGGCGGCGGTGACTCTGGTCACCTGCACCCTCGGGGAGGTGGGCGAGATCGTCGTCGACGATCTCGCCCACCTGGCCGATGACGGGCCGAACGCCCTGGGGCAGCACCGGCTCGGCGAGCTGGCCGCGGCGATGGCCGCTCTGGGCGTGACCGACTTCGTCCGGCTCGGCGGTGACCATCGGTTCCGCGACTCCGGCATGGAGTGGGCCCCGGACGGTACGGCCACCGTGGCGGACACCACGGACGAGGCCTCGTTCCATGCCGCCGACCTGCTGGTCGCGGCCGACGACCTGGTCCCGCTGATCCGCGATCGGCGTCCGCACGTCCTGGTCACATACGACCAGTTCGGCGGGTACGGCCACCCGGACCACGTCAAGGCCCACCGGGTCGCCACCTATGCCGCCTCGCTGGCCGCCGTCCCGAGCTATCGTCCCGAGCTGGGGGAGCCCTGGCAGGTGCCCCGGGTGCTCTGGATGACGATGAGCCACTCGCAGGTCGCTCGAGGCATGGCCGCCCTGCAGGACCGCGGGCTCGCCGAGGTGCTCGACGGCATCCCGACCGACCCGTCCTCGCCGATGCTCAGTGGGGACGACGAGATCGCCGTCGCCGTCGATGCCCGTGCCTACGCGCCCGCCAAAGTCGACGCCCTGCGAGCCCATCGGAGCCAGATCAAGACCGACGAGGGGTTCATGACCCTGCCTGAGGACATCGCCCTCGAGTTCTGGGGGTGGGAGTACTACCGCTTCGCCGGGGGCCAACCGTTGCCGGGCGGGGGCTGGGCGGACGACATCTTCGCCGGTCTCGCCTGAGTGGTCCCGGCGTGGCAAGAGCCGGCATCTTGCCACGGAAGTCGCTGAACGGCAGCAGTTTCGTTGCGACTGGGTCACAGACTGGGCTGTGAGCCGCCCATGACTGGCAGGTGGGGTCATAGCCCGACTTAGGATGTGCGGAGTCCAGACTCCCCTCCGAGAGGATTCCCCGCGCATGGCAACCGACTCCACCGCGACCGCACGCCGGGTGCGCATCGCCGCCCTGGCCGCCGGAGGTGTCGTCGTCCTCGCCGGCGTGACGTACGTGGGTGCGTACGCAGCCGCCGGTGATGCGGTGCCACGGGCCGCGACCGTCAGTGGTGTGGCGATCGGTGGGCAGAGCCATGACCAAGCGGTCCACACCCTCGAGCAGGCGCTCGCGTCGCGCGTCACCGCGCCGGTGACACTCACCGCCGGCGACGACCTCAAGGTGGGCGTCACCCCGGCCGACGCCGGGCTGTCGGTCGACTACGCGGCGTCGGTCGACGCCACCGGCGCCGGGCGCAGTTGGGCCCCCGGGCACATCTGGCGCGTGCTCACCGGCGGCGGCCCGACGGCGCCGGTGCTCGCCGTCGATCGGGCAGCGATGGACCGGACGAGCGCCCAGGTCGCGGACCAGGGCAAGGTCGATCCTCGCAACGCCACGCTCGCGTACGACGACAAGGCCCAGGCGCAGATCGAGCCGGCCGTCCCGGGCCGGACGATCGCCCCGTCGGCCGTCGAGCAAGCCCTGGTCCACGCCTTCCCGGCTGCTGACAGCGCGACGCTGGAAACCCAGCAGGTCGAGGCCGAGATCACCACCGCCAAGGCGGAGCAGGTGCGCAAGGACTGGGCCGACCTGGCGGTGTCGGGCCCGGTCATCGTGAACGCCGGGGACTCCGGCAGCTTCAAGGTGACCCCGGCGATGATCGCCTCCGCGACGTCCTTCGTCGTCAAGGACGGCACGCTCGCGCCGAAGATCGACGCCAAACGTCTCGAGACGGCGACGAAGCCGGCGATGAAGCAGGTGAAGGGCGTCCAGGAGGGCCAGGACGCCACCTGGCAGCTCGGATCCGGCAAGCCGAGCATCGTGCCCTCCAAGGACGGGCGCGGTGTCGCCCGTGACGATCTGGTGAAGGCGATCGAACCGGCACTCACCAAGCAGGGCGACGCCCGCAGGGCCTCGGTGGCCATCACCGCCGTCCCTGCCGCGTTCACCACCGACGACGCCAAGAAGGCTGACGTGGCCGGGGTGATCGGCCAGTTCACCACCTACTTCCCGCACGCCGACTACCGCAACACGAACCTCGGGCTGGTCGCGAGCAAGATCAACGGGTACGTCGTGCTGCCCGGGGAGACCTTCTCCCTCAACGACGTGGTGGGCAAGCGCGACGCGGCGTCCGGTTTCGCCGACGGCTGGGTCATCCTGGGCACGCGCGAGGTCAAGGAGGTCGGCGGGGGCGTCTCCCAGAGCGCAACCACGATCTTCAATGCCGCCTTCGCCGCGGGTCTGGAGGATGTGGAGCACCATCCGCACAGCCTCTGGTTCGACCGTTACCCGCCGGGCCGCGAGGCGACCGTCTACTACGGTTCGCTCGACATGCGGTTCCGTAACGACACCGACCACGCCGTGGTGATCGAGGCCAACCGGGTCGCCTCCACACCGGGTTCGCAGGGCTCACTGACGGTGAAGCTGTGGGGGCCTCCCCGTACGACAAGATCGTCACGCCCGATCCGGTGAAGTCCAACTTCGTCACGCCGGGCAGCAAGACGCAGAGCGGCCCGGACTGCACGCCGCAGCCCGCTTTCCAGGGGTTCACCGCCACGTTCTACCGGGCGTTCATCAAGAACGGCACCGAGGTCAAGCGCCAGAACTACACCTGGAAGTACGACGCCGGCGACGAGATCAAGTGCTCCTGAGCGCGCTGGTGAGGGAACCTCAGGGCTGGGCGAGCACGGTGAAGCCCGCCAGCGGCCGGTCGATGCCGCGTACCTGGATGGTCCGCGCGTCGCGATAGGCGGCCCACCGCGCCAGGGCGGCGACGACCTCGTCGGCCCGGTCACCGTCGCTCAGCCGGACGGTGGCCCATTCGCCCACGACGATCGCCCGCCCCTCGGCCGTGCCCAAGTCCGCGGCGGCGGTGCCGTTGCCGGTGTCATACGCCGCCGGGGGCTGGTCGGGGATCCCCGGGCCCAACAGGTCACACAACCGAGCCACCTGGCAGACGTCCGACCCCCCGCCCTCGGGACGGGCGCTGTCCGGGGTCAGGCGCGGATCGCTCGCCATCCGGTCCAGCAGGGCCCGGTCGGCGCGGAGCGGGTCGCGGCCGCGGGGGACCTGGGGCACCGCCCGCCAGGACTCGAGGGCGGACCAGGGCAACAACCGGACGGCGAGCGTGCGGTCGAGGATCGCGAGTCCCTGGGGCTCGGCACCCTGGACATAGCCGATCAATTCCCGCGGTCCGTCCTCGTCGTGCCAGCGCAGGGCGATGCGGCGGCCAGGGGCGGGGAGATCGGCCATGACACACTCCTCTCGTATTTCTCCGGCGCGCGATACTAATCTCTGCATGACGGTCTGGACTCATGCCCAGACCGACCAGATCTGGTCGTGCCCCTCGGGCACACCGAACAGAGGAGCTCATTGTGACGTACATCATCGCGCAGCCCTGTGTCGACGTGAAGGACCGTGCCTGCGTCGACGAGTGCCCGGTCGACTGCATCTACGAGGGCGATCGCATGCTGTACATCCACCCGGAGGAGTGCGTGGACTGTGGTGCCTGCGAGCCGGTCTGCCCGGTGGAGGCGATCTTCTACGAGGACGACGTGCCGGAGGAGTGGAAGGACTACTACGACGTGAACGTCCACTTCTTCGACGGGCTCGGCATGCCCGGTGGTGCGGCCAAGCTCGGCCCGCTGCCCAAGGACCACCCGATGGTCGCTGCCCTGCCCCCGCAGAACCAGGACTGACGCCGCCCACGGGCTGGCGGGGACCGTACGCGGCGGTGTCCGCGGGCCGGTGTCCGCCGGTCCGCACGCCGCGCCACCGTCGTATGATCGGGCGTATCCGACCCCTGGCGTACGCCCGATCACCAGCCGTGCGCTCGGGTCCCTCGCGCTCCCGATGACAAGGATCGAACTGACATGACCTCCCGACCGAGCCCTGCGAGCACGTTCACGCCGGAGGGCCGGGCGGGCGGACGTCGCCGTGTCGCCGACATCCTGCCGGACTTCCCGTGGGACACCATCGCCGGGGCGAAGGCGACGGCTGCGTCCCATCCGGGCGGGCTCTGTGACCTCTCGGTGGGGACACCGGTCGATCCGACGCCGGAGTTGGCCCGGCGGGTGCTGGCCGACGCCGCGGACGCGCACGGCTATCCGACGACGATGGGCACACACGCCCTGCGTGACGCCATAGTGGCCTACCTGTCCGACCGGTGGGGCGCGGTCGGGCTCGGCCATCGCGGCGTCCTGCCGGTGATCGGCACCAAGGAACTCGTCGCGTGGCTGCCGCTGCAGCTCGGCCTCGGCCCGGCGGACACCATCGTCGTGCCGGCGGTGGCCTACCCGACGTACGCCGTGGGAGCCCTGCTGGCGGGGGCCCGGGTCGTGCCCGCGACCGATCTGGAGTCCCTCCGGGCGACCCTGGGAGACGTACGCCCCTCACTGGTCTGGATCAACTCGCCGGCCAATCCCACCGGCGAGATCCTCGAGGACTCCGCTCTGCGGGCCTGGGTCGACTACGCCCGGGCAGCGGGGGCCGTACTGGCCTCCGACGAGTGCTACGGGGAGTTCGCCTGGGACGCCGAACCCCGCTCGGTCCTGCACCCCAGCATCTGCGGTGAGGACCACACCGGGCTGCTCGCCGTCCACTCGCTGTCGAAGCGATCGAACCTCGCCGGCTACCGGGCCGGCTTCATCGCCGGCGACCAGGGCATCGTGCAGGACCTCCTCGAGCTGCGCAAGCACGCCGGGATGATGATGCCCGGCCCGGTCCAGGCCGTGATGGCCGCGCTGCTGGGCGACGACGAGCATGTCCGGGTGCAGCGCGAGCGGTACCGCGCCCGACGCGAGGTGCTGCGTCCGGCGCTGGAGGCGGCCGGGTTCCGGATCGACCACTCCGCGGGATCCCTCTACCTGTGGGCGACCCGGGACGAGGACTGCCGGACGACACTCGACCGGCTGGCCGCGCTGGGCATCCTGGCCGCCCCCGGGGATTTCTACGGTGAGGCCGGCGCACGTCACGTCCGGGTCGCCCTCACCGCCACCGATGAGCGGATCGCCGAGGCGGCGAGACGGCTGACCGAGCAGGCCTGACGCTGCGCGAGTGGCCCCAGCGGCCCTGGAGCGGTCAGGACTTCGGGGCCGCGGACGCCGATGGGGTGAGGAACGTCACGGTGACGGTCCGGGTGCCGGTGGAGGGCACCGAGGTCCAGGCGGGCAGCTGACCCGCCGCCCACGTCCACTCCTGGTCGGCGACGCTGACGGTGCGGACACCGGAGGTCGACGCGTTCACGACCGCGTACGAGGCGATCGCCCACGCCTGGTCATCGGAGCTGCCCGTCGCCGTCAGGGTGGCGCCGTCGGCGCTCACCTTGGCGCTGACCCCGAGCGCCTTGTGCAGCGAGGAGGCCAGGCCGGCGGCATCCGCGGTCGCCGGAGTCGTGTAGCCACAGGTGACCCCGGCCGGCGTCTGGCCGGTGAGCACGCTGGCGACCACCCGGGCGTTCTGCTCGTGCTTGCGGTAGGCCTCGGGGTGGCCCGACTTCTGCACCGCCTGCGCCACCGTCGTGATGTCCCCGGTCTCCCAGCCATCGATCTTCACGAGGTGGGCGTAGAAGGCGTCCGAGGCGAAGAAGGGATCGAGGATCTGCTCCGTCGTCCCCCACCCCTGGGAGGGACGCTGCTGGAACAGACCGACCGAGTCACGGTCACCGTAGTCGAGATTGCGGATGCCCGATTCCTGGTAGGCGGTGGCGACGGCGATCGTCCCGGCGCGGGCGGGCAGCCCCTTGGCGACGGACCTGCCGACGATGATGCTGGCGTAGTGGGCCTGCTCCAGGTCGAGCACGGTCGTGTTCCCCCCGGCCTCGAGGCGGCACCGCGGCTCGAACGGCGTGGGCTGGATGTACTCGTTCATCCTCAACCAGACGATGCCACCGACCAGGGCGACGGCGAGCAGCAGCACGACGGCGCCGGCCGCGATGCCACAGCCGCACCCTCGGCGCTGCCGAGCCCGGTCGCGGGAGCCGCCCTCCCCCCGGCGTACGGTCCGGGGTTCCGTCGGCACCGTGGCCTCGGCGAGGGGAGGGCCCAGCGGAATCGTACGATCGGGGTCGTAGGGCTGACCGGGGGTGGACATCAGTTCGCGTGCAGGGCCGCGTTCAGCTCGACCGTCCGGCCCTCACGGGAGCGCACCTGGACGGCCCCGGTGAGGGAGTTGCGCAGGAAGAGCAGGCCGTTCTGGCCGGACAACTCGGCGGCCTTCGCGGTGCCGCCGTCGGGGAGCTGGACCTTGGTCCCGGCGGTCACGTAGAGGCCGGCTTCGACCACGCAGTTGTCACCCAGTGAGATGCCGATGCCGGAGTTGGCGCCCAGCAGGCAGCCCTCGCCGATGGAGACCCGTTCCTTGCCGCCGCCGGACAGGGTGCCCATGATGGAGGCGCCGCCGCCGATGTCGGAGCCGTCCCCGACCACCACACCCTGGGAGATCCGGCCCTCCACCATCGAGTGACCGAGGGTGCCGGCGTTGAAGTTCACGAAGCCCTCATGCATCACCGTGGTGCCCTCGGCCAGGTGGGCGCCGAGCCGGGCCCGGTCGGCGTCGGCGAGTCGTACGCCGCGGGGCACGACGTAGTCGATCATCCGGGGGAACTTGTCGACCGAGAAGACCGTGACGTGGCCGAGCCTGGCGCGCAGCCGGGCCCGGGTGGCCTCGAAGCCCTCGACGGCGCAAGGACCGGCCGAGGTCCACACGACGTTCGGCAGCACGGCGAAGATGCCGTCGAGGTTCAGCGTGTTCGGCCGGACCAGGGTGTGGCTGAGCAGGTGCAGCCGCAGGTACGCATCGGACGTGTCGGCCGGAGCCGCGTCCAGATCGATGACCGTGAGCACCGCCTGGGTACGCACACCGCGGGCCTCGTCGCTGGTCACGCCGGCGGTCACCGCTTCCGGAGCCTCGGCGCCGTCGGGCTCGCCCAGAGCGGGAGCGGGATACCAGGTGTCGAGGACCTGACCGGAGGTGTGGATGGTGGCCAGACCCCAACCGTGGGCCGTACGTGCGGTGTCAGTCATGGCGACGACTCTACCGAGTCCGGCCCAACCCCCCGTACTCCTGAACCGTGGGTACGGGCCCGTCGGACCGTTCCGACGAGGGGGACCGTGCCGCGTCGGATGACACGGTCCGGCGGCGGGCGACCCGCAGGTCCCCCACGGCGATGACCGCCGCCACCAGCAGCACGGCGGCGATGGTCAGGTACGCCGTCCGGAAGGCGACGAGGAATCCCGAGCCGGCGGCGGCGCCGAAGAAGATCGACGTGATCATCGCGTTGCCGATGGCGGTCCCGATGCGCTGTGCCGTCGACATCACACCTCCGGCGGTGCCGCCGACCTCGCTCGGGACGTCCTCGAGGGTCATCGTCTGGTTGGCCGCTCCCAGGGCGCCCTGGCCGATGCCGGCGAGCGCCCACGGCAGCGCGAGCCACCAGAAGCTCGCGCCGAGGTCGACGACGGCCCGGGCGACGCCCACGGCCGCCACGCAGGACCCGGCGATCAGCACGATGGCACCGACGACGATGCTGCGTCCGTGATCGACGGTGTGACGTCCCGACCAATGCGCCGACCCCGCGCTGAGGATGGCGTTCGGCAGGGTGACCAGTCCGGTGGCGAGAGCGCTCGCCCCGAGCCCCTGCTGGAGGAACAGTGCCGCGATCACGAAGATCGAGGTCGAGCCGACGAAGAAGATCCCACTCACCGCGGTGCCGAAGCTGAATGACGGGAACGCGAAGAGTGCCGGGTCGACCATCGGCGCATGCCCGCGCGCACGGTAGGCCCGCTCCCAGCCGAGCCAGCCGCCGAGGAGGACGAGACCGAGCGGCACCAGCGACCACAGCCAGGTCGATCCGTGGGCCGTGAAGGGGAACATCACGCAGAGCACCGCCACCGCCAGCAGCAGGGCGCCGACGGGATCGAGGTCGAGACGCTCACGCCGCCGGTCGAGTGCTCCGCCGCGGGCCCGGACGGCCCGTGCCTCGCGGGCGAGCCGCCGGCGCTGCCGCTCCCGGCCGAACGGCAGCCAGCGCAGGGCCAGGACCACCCCCACCAGGCCGAGGGGAGTGTTGAGCAGGAACGATGCCCGCCACCCGTCATGCGGCCCCAGCCAGGCGATCATCGTGCCGGCGACCAGCGGCCCGACCGCGACCGACACCGCGATCACCATGCCCAACAGGGCGAACGCCCGGGCCCGCCCACGGCCGGAGAACAGTTGCTGGATCATCCCCATCACCTGGGGGTTGTAGAGGGCGGCACCGATGCCCTGGGCGAGCCGGGCCAGGTTGAGCGCCGCGGGGGTGGAGGCGAGCCCGCAGGCGAGGGAGGCCAGGGTGAAGACCGCCAGCCCCACCGTGAAGAGCATCGAGCGGCCCACCGTGTCCCCGATCCGTCCGGCGGGGATCAGCACGATCCCGAAGGCGAGGGCATAGCCGGACAGGGCCCACTGCAGGTCGGCCGGGCTCGCCCCCAGCCCCTGCTCGATCGTCGGCAGGGCCACGTTGATCGAGGAGATCGCCATCAGGGCCAGGGCGATCGGGACCATCAGGACCAGCAGGATCCGGTAGCGGTGGAAGGTGCGGTCCGTTCCCTCGACCCGGATCACATTGCGGTCATTCACAGCCCCGAGTCAACGCCTCCCCGCGGCGATTGGCCAATCGCGGCCGGGTGTTGCCGCCCTGTCGCCAGCGCCCGGCGGCACCACCCGACCGGTAGGGTGCAGATATGGCCCTGGATCTGCGTGCGGACGTCGTCGACCTGCTCGGATCGATCGTCGACATCGAATCGGTGAGCGGGAACGAGCGGCACCTCGCCGACGAGGTCGAGAGCGCCCTGCGGGAGTACCCGCACCTCGAGGTCGTCCGCCTCGGCAACAACGTTCTCGCCCGCACCGGTCTGGGCCGGGCGGAACGGGTCGTGGTCGCCGGGCACCTGGACACGGTGCCCTTGGCGGACAACCTCCCCTCCGAGATCCGTACGGTCGACGGCGAGGAACGGCTGTACGGGCGAGGCACCTGTGACATGAAGGCCGGCGTGGCGGTCGCCCTCTCTCTCGCCGCGGAACTCTCCGCGCCCAGCCGGGACGTGACCTGGATCTTCTACGACAACGAGGAGGTCGAGGCGGCGCGTAACGGCCTCAACACCGTCGAGCGTGAGCGCCCCGACCTGATGGAGGCCGATTTCGCCGTGCTCGGCGAGCCGTCCGGAGCCCGGGTCGAAGGCGGTTGCCAGGGCACCATGCGGTTCACCCTCACCACGACCGGCGTGGCCGCCCACTCCGCGCGCGCCTGGCGTGGCGTCAACGCCATCCATGCCGCCGCCGACGTGCTGGAACGGCTGGCGGCGTACGAGCCCCGCAAGGTCGTCGTCGACGGCCTGGAGTACATCGAGGGCCTCAACGCCGTCCGTATCCACGGGGGCGTCGCGGGCAACGTGATCCCGGATCGCTGCACGATCGAGATCAACTTCCGCTTCGCCCCGGATCGTACGCCGGAGGAGGCGGAACGCTACGTCCGCGATGTCTTCGAGGGCTACCCGATCGAGGTGACCGACCTCGCGCCGGGCGCCCGCCCGGGCCTCGACCTGCCGATCGCGCAGGAGTTCCTCCGCGCCGTCGGCTCCGAACCGGCGGCGAAATACGGATGGACCGACGTCGCCCGGTTCTCGGCGCGCGGTGTCCCGGCCGTGAACTACGGACCCGGCGACCCGCTCAAGGCCCACCAGGACGACGAGTACTGCGCCGTCGCCTCCGTCCGCACGGTGCGGGCCGCGCTGGCGCAGTGGCTGGGCGGCGGCCCCGCCGGTGCCAGGACCAGCGGCGATGAGTGAGGTCCGGCCACGGCGTCGCCGGCAGGGTCCCGTCGTCCGAGGGCAGCAGACGTGGCAGCCGACGACGACCGACCAGCGGCTGCTGGACGCGAAGGGCTCCGTCGAGTGGGTGCACGAGGACCCCTGGCGGGTGATGCGGATCCAGTCGGAGTTCGTCGAGGGGTTCGGGACACTGGCGGAGCTCGGGCCGGCGGTGACGGTCTTCGGGTCCGCCCGGACCGTCGCCGACAGCGAGCACTACGCCGCAGGGATCGAACTGGGGCGCAAGCTGGCGATGGCGGGCTTCGCCGTCGTCACCGGCGGCGGGCCGGGGGCGATGGAGGCCGCCAACCGCGGCGCGGCGGAGGCCGGCGGCGTGTCGGTGGGACTGGGCATCGAACTCCCGTACGAGAACACCTTCAACGACTGGGTCAACCTCGGCATTTACTTCCGCTACTTCTTCGTCCGCAAGGTGATGTTCCTCAAGTACGCCTGCGGCGTCGTGGCGCTGCCCGGGGGAGTGGGGACGATGGATGAGCTGTTCGAGACCGTCACCCTGGTGCAGACCGGCAAGCTCACCTCGTTCCCGATCATCATGTACGGCTGCGACTACTGGCAGGGCGTGCGGCAGTGGATGGAGCGCTCGATGGTGCCGGCGGGCTACGTCTCGCCGGACGACCTGGCGCTGGTCAGGGCGACAGACGACCTGGACGAGATCGTCGAGCTGATGCTGACAGCCGAGACCCGCATCTCCGGGCGGGTCGCCGCGTCGCGTCGGGACCTGTGAGGGGGACGGTCCGATGATTCCTTGGCTGCTGGTCGGCCTGGCCGTCGTGGTGCTGGGGCTGAGCGTCCCGGTCGCCCGCGGGGCCTTCGGGGAGATGCCGCAGCCGCCCGGGGACCGCCGCCGGACGCCTCCTGCGGCTGTCGTCGACGACACCCCGGCTGACGACCTGACTGACCCTGACTTGCCCGATGCGGGATAATAGTGGCGGTTTGTACGTTCCAACGAGGTGAGGATGCACGATGGCAGCTATGAAGCCCCGGACCGGCGACGGCCCCATGGAGGTCACCAAGGAGGGTCGGGGGATCGTCATGCGAGTCCCGCTGGAGGGTGGTGGCCGGCTGGTCGTCGAGATGAATCCCGCGGAGGCCTCGGAGCTTGCCGGAGCGCTCACGGCGGTCGTCGGCTGACAGTCGTCCGGTGATCGGCACCGGCTCGGGACATCACGGTTCCGGGCGGCACGCTCCGGAACATCGCGGCAGGGCCCCGGGTCATCGACCCGGGGCCCTGCTGATGTCAGCGGCACTCCGCCAGGGAGCCGGTCAGCCCTGGACGGCCCTGAGTTCCGGGTGGGCCGCGAAGTAGTCGATCGCCTTCTGGTAGACGTCGACCGTCTCGCGGGCGATCTTCTCCCAGGAGAACACGTCGACCGCGCGCTGTCGTCCGGCCTTGCCCATCGCCTCGGCGCGGGCGGGGTCGCGGACCAGTTCATTGAGTTTCGCGGCGAACTGCGCCTCGAAGTTGCGCACGTACTCCGGGTCGCCGGCCTGGGCGGGGTCGTACGCCACCAGCAGGCCCGTCTCGCCGTCGTTGACGACCTCCGGGATGCCGCCGACGGCACTGGCCACGACGGCGGTCTCCGAGGCCATCGCCTCGAGGTTCACGATGCCGAGGGGCTCGTAGATCGACGGGCAGGCGAACACTGTCGCGTGCGCCAGCACCTGCCGGACACTCGGGCGCGGCAGCATCTCCCGCACCCAGGTCACACCGCCACCGCGGGCCTCCTTGAGATGGCCGAAGGCGGCGTTGAACTCGGCGGCGATCTCCGGGGTGTCGGGAGCGCCGGCGAGCAGCAGCAGTTGGGTGTCCGGGTCGAGTTGCTCCGCCGCCCGGACCAGGTGCACCAGGCCCTTCTGCCGGGTGATCCGGCCGACGAAGGCGACGTACGGACGGGAGAGGTCGATGCCGAGATTCTCGACGACGTCGGTGTTCGGGTCCGGGGTGAACTCCTCGGGGTCGATGCCGTTGAGCACCACATGGACCTTCTCGGGGTCAAGCTCGGGGTAGGCCTCGAGGATCGAGCGGCGCATGCCGTTCGAGACGGCGATCACCGCGGAGGCGCCGTTGTAAGCGGTGCGTTCCGCCCAGGATGACAGGTTGTAACCGCCGCCGAGCTGCTCCTTCTTCCATGGGCGGTCCGGCTCGAGGGAGTGGGCCGACACGACGTGGGGGATCTCCCGGAAGATGCCGCCGAGATGGCCGGCGAGGTTCGCGTACCAGGTGTGGGAGTGCACCAGGTCGATCCCCTCGGGAAGGGCGGAGACCATGGAGAGGTCGGCGCCGAACACGCGCAGCGCGGCGTTCGCGCCCGCGGGGTAGACCTCGGCGTGCGCGGTGGCCCCCTCGCGGGGCTCGCCCATGCACTGGACGTCGACATCGATGAACTTGCGCAGCTGCGGGACGAGCTGCTGGACGTGGACTCCGGCGCCCCCGTAGATCGTCGGCGGGTACTCCCGGGTCAGGACCGAAACACTCAGGCTCATGGGAGGATGCTCGCACACCCTGCCTACCAGGTTCTGCAGGGCACGGAGAATCATGGAACTCTCGGCAATTCGCTTGTCGGTGGCCCGGCCGGGCCATAGGTTCAGGTCATGACGTCCCGCCCCAAGGTCCTGTCCATCGTCCTCGCCGGTGGTGAGGGCAAGCGACTGATGCCCCTCACCCTTGACCGCGCCAAGCCGGCGGTGCCCTTCGGGGGCACCTTGCGGCTGATCGATTTCGTCCTGTCGAACATGGTGAACTCCAGCCTGCTCCAGGTCGCCGTGCTGACCCAGTACAAGTCCCACTCGCTCGACCGCCACATCACCCTCACGTGGCGCATGTCGAACATGCTGGGCAACTTCATCACGCCCGTGCCGGCCCAGCAGCGCCTCGGACCGCACTGGTACCAGGGCAGCGCCGACGCGATCTACCAGTCGATGAACCTGATCCGGGACGCGAACCCGGACTACGTGGTGGTCTTCGGGGCTGACAACATCTACCGGATGGACATCGGCCAGATGCTCGAGGCGCACATCGACTCCGGTCTCGGGGCGACCGTGGCGGGCATCCGGGTGCCGCGGGCCGAGGCCAGCGCGTTCGGCATCATCGACGCCGCCCCGGACAAGAAGATCCGTCAGTTCCTCGAGAAGCCGGCCGATCCGCCGGGGCTGCCGGACAGCCCGGACGAGTCGTTCGCCTCGATGGGCAACTACATCTTCAACAAGGATGCCCTGGTCGCCGCTCTCGAGGCCGACGCGGCCGACGAGAACGCCCGCCACGACATGGGTGGGGACATCATCCCGGCCTTCGTCGACAAGGGCGAGGCTCAGGTCTACGACTTCAAGGACAACGAGGTCGCCGGTGCCACCGAGGAGGACCGCAACTACTGGCGGGACGTGGGCACCATCGACGCGTTCTTCGACGCCCACATGGACCTGGTGGCGGTGAAGCCGAACTTCAACCTGTACAACGACGAATGGCCGATCTTCAGCTACCAGCGCCAGCTGCCCGGCGCGAAGTTCACGTTGCGAGGCACCGCCGAGGACTCCATCGTCTCGGCGGGCTCCATCATCTCGGGCGGCGATGTCGACTCTTCGGTGCTGTCACCGAAGGTGCGGGTCGACAAGTGGGCCAAGGTCGAGCAGTCGATCCTGATGGACAACGCGCAGGTCGGCCGCAATGCCGTCGTCCGCCGGGCCATCCTGGACAAGAACGTCGTCGTCGAGCGCGGTGCCGAGGTGGGCGTCGACCATGAAGCCGATCGCGCCCGGGGCTTCACGGTGTCGGCAGGGGGCATCACCGTGGTGCCCAAGGACTTCGTGGTCAAGGCCGTCTGACCGCGTCACCGGGACATCAGAAGGCCCCACCCGTGCGGGTGGGGCCTTCGTTCGTTCCCGCCCGGGGTGATGCCGGCGAGGCCCGCGAGGCTCCCTGCGTCGGTCGCTCGCCGCCTTATCGAGTCCCTGCGAGGCGCCGCCCACGAGTGGACAGCGTGCTCAGAAGCGAGGATGACCCAGGACCATGCGCCATAGGGCAAACCTATGGTCGAATTGCCGAACACACCCAGGCGTCGCTGGTCGCGTATGTCAGGTCAATTGCCGGTGAGGTGGGGAGGGTGTGTTCTTCCACCTGACCATAGGTTTGCCCTATGGCGCGACGGTGCGGGGCGTACGTCGCGTAGGCCGCGTGCGTCGCGTGCGTCGCGTGCGTCGCGTATGCGCGTACGCCGATGGCTCCGCCCCCGAGGGTCAGGAGGCCCGCCGGGAGGCGACCAGCAGCCCGTTGCCCACCGGGAGCAGGGCGGGGACCCAGACGTCGTCGAGGGACTCCACGGCCTCCAGGGCCTCCCGGATGACGATTGTCTCGTCGTCCTCGTTCGCCGGGTCGGCGACCAGGTTGTGCCACAGGGCGTTGTTGACGACCAGGACGCCGTCGGCACGCAGCAGGCGCTGCGCCTGCTCGATGTACTCCCCGCAGTCGAGCATGTCGGCGTCGATGAAGACCAGGTCGTACGCGGCATCCGACAGCTTCGGCATCACGGTCAGCGCATCGCCCGCGATCAGCCGGATGCGGTTCGTCGGGACACCCGCCTCGCGGAAGACCGCCCGGGCCACCCGCTGCACCTCGCTGTCGGCGTCGATGCTCGTCAGCACTCCCTCCGGGACCATCCCCGCGAACAGCGCCAGGCCGGAGACCCCGGTGCCGGAGCCGACCTCGACGACCGACCGGGCATGCGCGGCCCGGGCCAGGAACGTCAGCGTGGTGGCGACGCCTCGACTGATGGGAACGTTGCCCATCTCCTCGGCGGCCTGCCGGGCGCGGCCGGCCTCGGGGCGCTCGCGTCGATACGTCTCGGCGTACGCCCAGCTCGCCTCGTCCAGGCCGGGGCGAGGCGTCCCGGCGTCCGCGCCGGCTTCGGTCGGGTCCGCGTCGGCGGGCTCGATCACCGGCGGATTGCTGGGCGCCGTCGGGGCGAAGATGTCGTGCATCCGGTCCGAGCTCGCGGTCTTCCGGGCGGCGCCCCCGGACGCGGGCTTGTTTCCCGCCTGACCCGGCGCGGCAGCCTTCTGGGTGGTCTTGCGAGTGGTCACGCCTTCAGCCTAACGAATGAATCCTGCCGGGGAAGGGGGACGCGCGCCGCGGCCTGTCCGTTGTGCAGCACGACCTGGGTGCGACCCACAGCGCAGGTCTGGACCGGGCGTGAGCGCTGCCACCTCTGGCAGCGCCCCTCGGCATAGAATCGCGCCATGACCGACCCCACGCACACCGCCGCCGAGCCGCCCTTCGGCCGCCTGCTGACCGCCATGGTGACGCCGTTCGACGACAAGGGTGATCTGGACCTGGGAGCGGCCCGTGCCCTTGCCGCGCACCTCGTGGACGACCTGCGCCATGACGGCCTGGTCATCAACGGCACCACCGGTGAGGCTCCCACCACCTCCGACGAGGAGAAGGCCGCCATCATCGCGGCGGTGGCCGGCGAGGTCGGGGACCGGGCACACATCGTCGCGGGGGTCGGCACCAACTCGACCCGCCACACCTGCGAGTTGGCCCGACAGGCGGCCGAGGCGGGCGCCGACGGCCTGCTCGTCGTCACCCCCTACTACTCCCGGCCCCCGCAGGAAGGCCTGCTGGCCCACTTCGGTGCCGCCGCGGATGCCACCGATCTGCCGGTGATGGTCTACGACATCCCCAGCCGCGCGGGCATCCCGGTGCTCACCGAGACGATGATCGCCCTCGCCGACCACCCCCGGATCGTCGCGGTCAAGGACGCGAAGGGCCAACTGGTCGAGTCCGCGAAGGTCATGGCGGCGACGGACCTCGCCTATTACGCCGGGGACGACGCGATCACGCTGCCACTGCTGTCGGTCGGTGGCGTCGGCCTGATCGGGACCTCCACGCACTTCTCCGGGCTCCTCGCCCGGGACCTGATCGACGCCTGGGTGGGGGGCGACCCGGCCAGGGCGCTGGAGCTCAATCGCCGTGCACTGCCGGTCTTCACGGGTGTCTTCGCCGCGCAGGGCTGCAGCATGGTCAAGGCGACACTGGCCCGCCAGGGCCGCCCCGTCGGTGGCCTGCGGGCCCCGCAGGTGATGCCCGCCGATGACCTCGTCGACACCTACGTCGACACGCTCCGGGCCGCTGGCATCTTCTGAATCCAGGACCGTGACCGCGACCGAGGCCGGCCACGACTCCCCGCCGTCCGGGCAGGTCGGGGGGACGCCTGGCGACGGGCCGCCGCAGCGCGACGGCGACGGCGTACGCGCCGGGACGATCGTGCTCGCCGCGGTGGTCGCCGTCGTCGTGGCCGTACCGGCGGGATACGGCGGCGCCTGGCTGGCGGGCTCACGGCCCGCCTCCTCGGCCTCGGCCCGGCCATCCGTGGGGACATCAGCCGGGGCGTCCCGGTCGGGCACGGCCGGACCGTCGGCCAGCCCGAGTGGCGCCACGGGATTCGTCCAGGACACCGCTCCGGGCCCGGCCACCCTGGACGTCGCGGCCATCGCGCCCGCGGCCCTGCGCTCCACCGTGGCGATCCGGGCCACCGGTTCGGGCGGCGAGGGGAGTGGCTCCGGGATCGTGCTCAGCGGGGGCCGGGTGGTGACCAACTACCACGTGATCGGCACGGCGGGCACCGGCGGGCGGATCGAGGTCACCGTGGGCGACGGCCGCCGGACCACCGCGACCGTGGTCGGGACCAGCCGTGCGTACGACCTGGCGGTGCTCACGGCGGACCTGTCGGGCTTCGGTGAGACGGTCGTCGCCCCGGCTCGGCTCGGCACCTCCGCCGGACTGGGTGTCGGCCGGCCCGTGATCGCGGTCGGGGCGCCGTACGGTCTCGGGGGGACCATCACCGCCGGCATCGTCTCGGCCCTCGGCAGGCCGATGCAGGTCGCCGACCACACCGCAGGACCGGACGACCCGACGGCCTACATCGACGCGATCCAGACCGACGCCTCGATCAATCCGGGCAATTCCGGCGGCCCGCTCTACGACGCCGGCGGGCGGGTGGTGGGAATCAACTCCGCCATCGTCACCGCCGACGGTGCCCCGGCCCGCAGCGGCAGCGTCGGGCTGGGATTCGCGATACCGGTGGACGAGGCGCTGCCGATCATCGAGGGGCTGTCGGCCGACGGCAAGGTGTCCTATCCGATCTTCGGCGCGGCCGCACAGGCCACCGACAACGGGGTGGGCGTACGGCTCACGACGGTGGATTCCGGTGGGCCGGCGGCACAGGCCGGACTGCGGGCCGGGGACGTGGTGAACGCTCTGGGTGGGGTGAGCGTGGACGACGGCACGGGGCTGATCGTGCAGGTCCGTCGGCACCGTCCGGGCGAATCCGTGACGGTCGACTACACCCGTAACGGGTCCACCCAGCAGGGGTCGTCATGCTCTCAGGCCGCGTCGGCTAAGTTGGGCGCGTGTTCGGTCTGGGTGCAGGTGAGATCGCGATCATCGTGGTCCTCGCGGTGATTCTCTGGGGTCCCGACAAGTTGCCCGAGTTGGCGCGGAAAACGGCGCGGTTGATCCATTTCCTGCGTCAGGTCGCCAACAACGCCCAGGTCACCGTCCGCAACGAACTCGGACCCGGCTTCGAGGACTTCGACATCACCGATCCCAAGGGCTCGGTGCGCCGCTACGTGATGAAGCAGGGCGGCCTCGACGGCGTCGAGGACCTGGTGCAGACGCTGCGCGATGCCACCGCAGAGATCGACGAGGCGGCCGCCGACATCCGCCGCTCGATCGACATCGACGGAGACGGCGTGATCAGCCCCGAGGAGGCGAAGGCCGCCGGCCTCGAGGTGCCCGGGGCCCCGTTCGACACCGAGGCGACCTGATTCGTCGCTTTGGTCATGATGGCCCGGGCCATGACGGCCCGGGCCATGACAACGCGTGGATGACCGGGACGCTCAGTCGCGGACCGGTGTGACCCCGAGCGAGACGCCGGCCAGCCCCCGCGCCTCGCGGGCGAGGCCCTGGGCGACCTTCTCGATCACGGCGGCGGCCGGACCGGCCGACTCCGCGCCGACGACCGGCTGGCCCTCGTCACCACCGGCCCGCAGCGCGACGTCCAGCGGGATCCGCGCCAGCAGCGGCACGTCGTAGCCGAGCCGCTCGGAGAGCGTCCGGGAGACGGTCTCGCCGCCACCGGTGCCGAAGATGTCGACCTCGTGTACCTCGCCGCAGTGCGGGCAGGTGGCCTCGAGGAAGGACATGTTCTCGATCACGCCGATCACCCGCTGGTGCAGCATGTCGGCCATCGTGCCGGCCCGCTCGGCGACCTCCGCGGCTGCGGCCTGCGGAGTCGTCACCACGATGACCTCCGCGTTCGGCACCTTCGCGCCGAGCGACATCGCGACGTCACCGGTGCCCGGCGGGAGGTCGACGACGAGGAAGTCGAGGTCACCCCAGTAGACGTCTGCGAGCATCTGCTGGAGCGCCCGGTCGAGGATCGGGCCGCGCCACGCGATCACCTGGTCACGGCTCTGCTTGAGCATGCCGATCGACATCACCGAGATGCCCTGGTAGGGCACCGGCATGATGTACTCGCCGACCATCGTCGGCTGGGCCTCGGCCAGGCCGAGCATCGGCGGGATCGAGTGACCGTAGATGTCGGCGTCCAGGATGGCGACCTTCTTGCCCGCCCGGGCCAGGCCAAGCGCCAGGTTCGCCGTCACCGAGGACTTGCCGACACCGCCCTTGCCGGAGGAGATCAGCAGGACCCGGGTCAGGTTGCCCGGCTTCGCGAACGGGATCTCGTGCTGCTGCACACCGCCGCGCAGTCGGACGTTGAGCTCCTTGCGCTGCTCGTCGGTCATCACGCCGAGGTCGACCTTGACACCCGCGACGCCCGGGATGCCGCTGACGGCCCGCTGCACGTCGGCGCTGATGGTCGTGTGGAGGGGCAGAACTGGACGGTCAGCAGCACGCTGACGGTCACCACGTTGTCGGCGTCGATCTCGATCCGGGGGATCATGCCCAGCTCCACCAGCGGGCGTTTGATCTCGGGGTCCATCACGCGCGACAGGGAGGCCTCGATGGCCTTCATCAGCGGGTGGTCCGGGGGAGTCGTCACGACATCTGGCATGTCCCACAGGCTAACCGGTGACCGCAACCGTCCTCAGAGCCGGTCGGATGGCGTCCGCTCATCCTCGTCCGCCCGCTCGTCGTCGAGCTCGGCCAGCAGCGCCCGCAGCTCGTTGCGTAGCTCGGAGCGGATGTAGTCCCGGGTCGCCATGTCCCCCACCGCGTCGCGGAGGGCGGCGATCTCGCGGGCGAGGAAGTCCATGTCGGCCCGGCTCTGGGCGGTCTGCCGGCGGTCCTCCGCCAGCCGGACGTGGTCCCGGTCGGTCTGGCGGTTCTCCGCGAGCAGGATCAGCGGGGCCGAGTAGGACGCCTGGGTGGAGAAGAACAGGTTGAGCAGGATGAACGGATAGGGGTCCCACTTCAGGCCGAACAGGCCGATCACGTTGATGGTGCACCAGACGATCACGAAGACCGTCATCCAGGCCAGGAAGGCGGGCGTGCCCATCCAGCGGGCGAACGTCTCGGCGAACCGGCCGAAGGCGTCCCTGTCCTGGTCGGTTCCCCGGCGCCAGCGGGACTGGCGCCCGGGCAGGCTCAGGCGGTCATCGGCCATCGGGGGACCCCTTCCCGGTCGAACGGGAGCGGCGCAGCTCCAGGTCGCGCGAGACCCGGTCGGCAGCCCAGTGGGCCTCGCTCGGGGCGAGCCCGTCCATCTGGGCGCTGCGCCAGTCGTCGGGCAGCATCGCGTCGAGGACGTCGTCCACGGTGACCGCGCCGAGCAGTTGGCGCTCCTCGTTGACGACGGGCGCAGAGACGAGGTTGTAGGTGGCGAAGTAGCGGCTCACCGTCGAGACGTGGGCCTCGGGTCGTAGTGGCTCGAGGTCGGCGTCGACGAGGGAGGAGACGTACACCGACGGTGGTTCGCGGAGCAACCGCTGGAAGTGCACGGCGCCGAGGAACCGGCCGGTCGGTGCCTCGAGCGGCGAGCGGCAGATGTAGACCATGGCGGCCAGCGCGGGGGTGATGCCCTCGACCCGCACCCGGGCGAGCGCCGTGGCGACGGTGTCGTCCGGAGCCAGGATGATCGGCTCGGGGGTCATCAGACCGCCTGCGGTGAACTCGTCGTAGGTCATCAGCCGTCGGACGTCCTGGGCATCGTCTGGCTCCATCCGCCCGAGGAGTTGCTCGGCCACCTCGGGGGTCAGTTCGGCGACGAGGTCGGCGGCGTCGTCGGGGTTCATCTCCTCGAGGATGTCCGCGGCGCGTTCGACCTCCAGCGCCTGGATGAGCTCGACCTGGACGTCCTCGGGGAGTTCCTCGATCGCGTCGGCCAGGCTCTCGTCGTCGAGGGCGGCGGCGATCTCCTCGCGCCGCTCGGGGGTCATGTCGTGCAGCTCCCGGGCGATGTCGGCCGGCTTCATGTCCTCCATCCGGGCGAGCACCTCACGGGTGGAGCGCCCGGCCCCGACGACGAAGACGTCGATGTCGCTCCAGTCGACGATGGTGTCGTACGTCCGCCGGGCGAACGGGCCAGTGGAGGAGCGCAGCGCGACCTCGTCGATCTCCCAGTCGTGCGAGCGGGCCTGGCGGATCGACACGTCGAAGACCCAGGACGGCTTGTCGGCGCCCCGCCGGCGCACCTGCGAGTCGACGAGGTCCTGCAGGACGAGGATCTCGGTCTCCCGGCGCTCGAACCGGCGCGTGTTGAGCACCCCGGAGATCGTCACCTGCAGGGCGGAGATCGTGCGCACCCGCACCATCGGGACGAACACACGGTGCTGGGCGAAGAGTTCCACGACGAGGCCCTTCGCCCGCGGGGCGCGGCCCGCGGATCTGACCTGGACCACGACGTCACGGACCGTGCCGAGTTTGTCTCCGGCGGTGTCCATCACCGGCAGTCGGCGCAGCCGGGACACGAAGATCGAGGTGCTGCTCGCGCTCACGGGGGGAGAGTACCGTGCCCTGCCGCCCGGGGCCTAGGGTTGGGGTGTGAGAACCGCAGCCACTCCCGCCATCCGCCGCACCGTCCTCGCCGTCCCCGGCTCGAGCGACCGCTTCCTCACCAAGGCCCTCGGGATGGGGGTCGACGCGGTCTTCCTCGACCTGGAGGACGCGGTGGCCCCGCCGGCCAAGGCCGAGGCCCGGGGCCGGGTGGTGGAGTACCTGCACCGCGACTGGGCGGCACCGACCGTCACCGTCCGGGTGAACGACTGGACGACGGCGTGGACGTACGCCGACGTGATCGAGGTCGTCCGCGGGGCGGGTGCACGGATCGACGCGCTGGTGCTGCCGAAGGTCCAGGGGCCCGACCACATCCGGGCGCTGGA
The DNA here is from genome assembly GCF_009646095.1 of Raineyella fluvialis. Taxonomy (NCBI): domain Bacteria; kingdom Bacillati; phylum Actinomycetota; class Actinomycetes; order Propionibacteriales; family Propionibacteriaceae; genus Raineyella; species Raineyella fluvialis. The sequence goes on from NZ_CP045725.1 coordinate 2,472,947, forward strand.
CCTGCTGCTCACCCAGGTGGAGCGGACCCACGGCCTGCCGGTCGGCCGGATCGGGATCGAGGCCCAGATCGAGGATGCCCGTGGTCTCCTCAACGCCGACGCCATCGCCGGGGCGTCCCCGCGGATGCAGTCACTCGTCTACGGGCCGGGCGACTTCGCCGCCTCGATGGGCATGCCCAGTCTCAACGTGGGGCCCAGCCGGCCGGGTACGAGATCGCTGATGCCTACCACCACGTGCTGATGTCGATCCTCGTCGCCGCCCGGGCGCACGGTATCGCGGCCATCGACGGACCGTACGTCGCCATCCGTGACGTCGAGGGCTTCACCGCGGCCGCGCGACGTTCCGCGGCGCTGGGGTACGACGGGAAGTGGGTGCTGCACCCCGCCCAGGTCGAGGCCGGCAACGACGTGTTCTCGCCCGACCAAGCCGCGTACGACCGCGCCGAGCGGATCATGGACCGCTACGCCGAGGCGACCTCTGCCGCCGGCGGTGGCGTGGGCGCCATCGTGGTGGACGACGAGATGGTCGACGAGGCGGGGATGAAGCTCGCCGCGGTCGTGGCCGCCCGCGGCCGGGCGGCGGGGCTCACCGTGTCGGCGACCGGCGAGGGGGTCTGAGGTGTCGGTGCCCGGTCCGTACGGTCGGCTCGGGTCGCCCTTCGAGCTGCAGTTCCCCCAATCACTGGCCACGTACACGTCGTATGCGGAGGCCCAGCGGGCGGTCGACTACCTCTCCGACCGCCACTTCCCGGTGCAGAACCTGGCGATCGTCGGCACCGACCTGCGCTCCGTGGAGCGTGTCACCGGTCGGCGGGACTGGGTCAGCGTCGTCAACCGCGGCCTGGCCAACGGGCTGTCGATCGGCCTGCTGTTCGGCATCATGGCGATGATCTTCTACCCGCCGCAGTCGAACCTGTATCTCCTCGCGGCCATCGGCGTCGGTGTCGGCGTGCTCATCAGTGTGGTCTTCGGGCTGATCGGCTACGCCTTCACCCGGGGCAAGCGGGACTTCACCTCGATCAGCCAGACGTTCGCCACCCGCTACGAGGTGCTGTGCGAGCACAAGGTGTCCATGAAGGCGCGCGAACTGCTGGCGGAGATGCCGGGTGGGCGGCGGCCGGACTTCCGGGGACCGATCGGCTAGCCGCCACCCCACCGCGGCTCACGCGCTCAGCAGGGGCTCCATCCAGGCCTCGATCGCGTCGGGGGTCCGCGGCAGCTTGTCCGAGAGGATTCGTGGGCCGTCCGCTGTGATCAGCACGTCGTCCTCGAGGCGTACGCCGATGCCGCGCAGTTCCTCGGGCACCAGCAGGTCGGTGGACTTGAAGTACAGGCCGGGCTCCACCGTGATCACCATGCCCTCGCGCAACGTGCCGAGGCGATAGTTCTCGTTGCGCGCCTGGGCACAGTCGTGGACGTCGATGCCGAGGTGGTGCGAGGTGCCGTGCACCATCCAGCGGCGATGCTGCCCGCCCTCCTCGGAGACCGACACCTCCGGAGTGACGGGGAGCAGGCCCCACTCGTACAGGCGTCGGGCCAGGACGCTGATGGCGGCCTGGTGCACGTCCTTGAAGGGGGTCCCCGGCCGGCACACCGACAGGGCCGCGTCGGCGGCCTCCAGCACGGCTTCGTAGACCTTCCGCTGGGCGGGGCTGAACCGGCCGTTGACGGGCAGGGTGCGGGTGATGTCCGCGGTGTAGAGGGTGTCCACCTCGATGCCGGCGTCGATCAGGATCAGGTCGCCGTCGCGGACATCGCCGTCGTTGCGGATCCAGTGCAGTGTGCAGGCGTGGTCACCTGCTGCGGCGATGGTGTCGTAGCCGACAGCGTTGCCGTCGTGACGGGCGTACAGCCCGAAGACGCCCTCCACCCAGCGCTCGCCTCGTCCCTTGGCGACCGCGTCGGGGAAGGACCGGACCACCTCGGCGAACGCGCCGGCCGTACGATCGCAGGCCTGCTGCAGCTGGGAGACCTCGAAGTCGTCCTTGGTCAGGCGGAGCTCGGACAGGGCGGTCGCGAACTCGTCGTCCGGGGACGGCTGCTCGTCGTCACCGCTGGGCTGGACGCCGTGCTGCTCCCGCAGCGCGTCCACCTGGGCGGTCACCTCGGCGTCGGCCTCGCGGACGATCCGGATCCGGGTGGAGTCGGCGTTCTTGGCCAGGGCCGCGGGCAGTTGCTCGATCGGCGCACACGCCAGGCCGGTGAGGGCCGCCATCTCGTCGAGCGACTCCCGCTGGCCGACCCACATCTCCCCGTAGCGGGAGCTGGCATAGAACTCCTCGTCCGTGCGCGGGGCGCGCGGCTTGAAGAAGAGTGTCGCCTCATGGCCCTCGTCGGTGGGCTCGAGGACGAGGACGGCGTCCGGCTCGCGGTCGGTGCCGAGGCCGGACAGGTGGGCGAACGCCGAGTGCGGCCGGAAACGGTAGTCGCAGTCGTTGTTGCGGACCTTCAGCTCGCCTGCGGGCAGCACCAGCCGCTCGCCGGGGAAGGCGGCGCCGATCCTCGTCCGTCGGGTCGCCGCCGGCCCGGCAGCGGGCAACGGCTCGGGCAGATCGGAGGAGTACGGGGCCCAACCGTCGACGATGAACGTGCGGAACGCCTCGGAGAACGGGCTCTGGCGGTTCGGGAGCTTGTCGGTGGTGGGGTCCTCGTCGTCAGCCATGCGTCCCATTCTGCACCTGGGGCATCCCGGGCCCGGAGCGGGCGAGGCCTCGGGCTCGGTCAGTGCAGGTAACCGGCGAGGCGGGGACGGACGACCATGAACGCGGTCAGACCGACCAGGCTGGTCGCGAGCAGGATGACCGCGAGCGGCGTCGGGCTGTCGCGGGTGACGAGTCCGACGACCGGCGCCATCACGCCACCGACGCCGAAGCGGACGGCGCCGAGCAGGGCGGCGGCGGTGCCGGCGGTGCGTCCCTGCCGGTGCAGGGTGATGACGGTGAGGTTGGCGTTGTGCATCGCCACCAGCGCCATCGCGAAGGGCAGCGGCGCCACGAAGCCGACGACGCCGCCGGCGCCGGTCGAGACGAGCAGCACCATCACGGCGGCCACCAGCACGGACGCGACAGTGGCGCCGAACTCCGTCCGGGCCAGTCCGAATCGCCGCAGCAGAACGGGGTTCAGCTGCCCGCCGACCACCAACGACAGCCCGATGCCGCCGAAGACCAGGGCATACACCTGCGGGCTCAGTCCGTACTGCCCCTGGAGGATGAACGAGGAGCCGGAGATGTAGCTGAACAGGGTCCCGGCGCCGGCGGCACTGCCGATGACCATGGCGATCACCACCGGGTCCCGGAACAGGCGCAGATAGGCCGCGGCGGTGACCGAGGGGTGCAGTCGCGTCCGGTGCTCGGCCGGCAGTGTCTCGGGCAGGAAGAACAGCGCCGCCAGCATCAGTACCAGGCCGGCGACGGCGAGGAAGACGAAGGTGCCCTGCCAGGACATCAGACGGAGCATGAAGCCGCCGACCGACGGGGCGAGCACGGGGGCCAGCCCCATCACCAGCATCAGCCGCGACATCAGGCTCGCCGCACGCTCGCCGGTGAAGAGGTCCCGCACCACCGCCATCGCCGTGATCGCCGATGCCGTCCCGGCCAGCCCCTGCAGCACGCGCAACGCGATGAGGAGCCGGACGTCCGCGGCCATCGCGCAGCCGATCGACAGCACGACGTGCGCCGACATCCCGGTGATGACGGGGATCCTGCGGCCCAGTGCGTCCGACAACGGCCCGGTGATCAGCTGGCCGACGCCGAGCCCGATCAGCGAGCCGGCGAGGGTGGCCTGAATCTGGCTGTGGCTGGCGCTGAGTTCGCGCGCCATGTCGGGGAAGGCCGGCAGATAGACGTCCGTGGACAGGGGGCCGATGGCGGCCAGCAGGCCGAGGACGACGACGAGGCGTACGTACGTGGTGCGGCCGATCGGCTCGCCGGACGAGAGGGCGCTGGCCATGGAACCTCCGGGACGGGGCGGGCGAAACAGGCCGATCAGACCAGAGCGCGTACGGCCCTGGCCAGTTTCGCGTGCCGTTCGGCGGGAAGACACGGACGTCTACGTCCGCTGGTGCGGCCGCCGCTGTCCTGAGGAGACGCTGTCCTGACGAGAAGCGATGGACGGTGCCCCGGGTCGATAGAGTGGGGAACCACATCGGAACAGCGGAGGACGAATGGCGATGAAGGTCCCGGCGAGCGTACAGCGCAGGCTTCTTGACCTGAACAAGGTCGACACCACTCTCGTACGGCTCTCGCACCGCCGGAAGAACCTCCCGGAGCACGCCGAGGTGCTGCGGATCCAGGCGCAGCTGGCGACGATCGATGACGAGCTGACCGCCGCCGAGACCGCCGTCGCCGACGGTGAGCTGGAGCAGCGTCGCGCCGAGCAGGAGCTCGAGCCGGTCCGTGAGCGGCGCCGCCGCGACCAGGCCCGGATCGACAAGGGCGATGTGGATGCCAAGGCGCTGCGCGGCCTGGTCGACGAGGTCGCCCACCTCGACCGGCGGATCGGCGAGCTGGAGGATGCCGAGCTGGAGGCGATGGAGCGTCTCGAGGAGGTCACCGCCCTGCGGGACGAGGTGGCCGCCCGTCATGGCCGGTTGGACGCCGAGCTGAAGGCCGCTGTCGCGGCCCGGACGAAGGTCGCCCAGGCCATCGACACGGAAGCCAAGGAGCAGCTCGCCGTCCGGGGGGTCATCGTCCAGGACCTCCCGCAGGACCTGTTCGCGCTGTATGAGAAGGTGCGCCAGCATTCGGGATCCGGCGCCGCGGCGCTGGTAGCCCGCCGCTGCGAGGGCTGCGGCCTGGAGGCGAACGCCTCCGACCTGCGGGCGTACGCCGCGGCGGCCTCCGACGATGTCATCCGCTGTGCGGAGTGCGGCCGGATCCTGGTGCGGACGGCCGAATCGGGTCTCTGAGCCACCTCCTCCGGCCGTACGCAGGACTGCGGCGCCCGGCCCACCTCAGGCATCTGCCGTCCAGGCCGATGCCTGCCGGCGTTCGACGTAGGGTGGGGCCATGCCAGCGCGCCATCTCAACGTGCATGGCGTCGTCCCGGCCGCGCTCGCCGAGGGGGTCGCCCGTCTGCAGGCCAGTCTGAACGTTCCCGACGGCTTCCCCGCCGAAGTGCTCGCGGCCGCCGAGGAGGCCAGCCGGTCGCCCCGGCTGCCCGCGTACGACCGCACCGATCTCGACCTCGTCACGATCGACCCGCCGGGTGCTCGCGACCTGGACCAAGCGGTCCACATCGCCCGGGACGGTGCCGGCTACCTGGTGTCGTACGCCATCGCCGACGTCGCCGCGTTCGTCCGGCCCGGCGACCCGATCGATGGGGAGGCGCACCGCCGCGGCCAGACCTTCTACGCCCCCCACCGCCGCTTCCCGCTGCACCCGCCGGTGCTGTCCGAGGGCGCCGCGAGCCTGCTGCCGGGGGAGGTCCGGCCGGCGCTGCTGTGGCAGATCCGGCTCGACCACGACGGGGCGACACTGGAGAAGGACGTGCGGCGGGCGCTGGTCCGCTCCCGGGCCCAGCTCAGCTATGACGAGGTCCAACTCGACCTCGACACCGACCGGGCCGACGACTCGCTGCACCTGCTGCAGCAGGTCGGCCTGCTGCGGGAGGAACGGGAGGTCGCCCGCGGCGGGGTCAGCCTCAACATCCCCGAGCAGGAGATCGAGGTCCGCTCACCGGGGCGCTGGCGGCTGCAGTTCCGCCGCCCCGTCCGGGTCGAGGACTGGAACGCCCAGATCTCCTTGCTGACGGGGATGGCCGCCGCCCGGATCATGCTCGACCACAACGTCGGGATCCTCCGCACCCTGCCCCCGGCAGAGCCGACCGCGTTGGCCAAGCTCCGCCGGACGGCGGCCGCCCTGGACATCGCGTGGCCGACGGGGCAGCCGTACCCGGAGTTCATCCGCACCCTCGACATGAACCGGCCCGAGGACGCGGCGATGGGCTACTCGGCGACCATGCTGTTCCGCGGGGCCGACTACGACGCCTTCGTCGGCAGCCGTCCACTGCTGGACGTCCATGCCGCGCTGGCGACCGAGTACTCCCACGTCACCGCACCCCTGCGCCGGCTGGTGGACCGCTACACGGAGGAGACCTGTGTGGCGCTGTGCGCGGGCCGACCCGTGCCGGAGTGGGTGCTGGCCGCGTACGAGAAGCTGCCCGAGGAGATGAACGCCTCCAACGCCCGTGCGGCGACCTTCGAGCACTCGATCATCGACATGACCGAGGCGCTGACCCTTTCCGGACGGGTGGGGCAGGAGTTCCTCGGCACCGTGATCGAGCTGCGCGGGAAGGCCCCCGAGCGGGCCCGGGTGATGATCTCCAAGCCCGCCGTGGAGGCGGACGTGGTCGGCACTCCGCCGCTGGGGGAGCGGCTGAGGGTCCGCCTCGACCGAGTCGACGTCGCCGCCGGCCGGACGGAATTCAGCCTGATCCCGTGAGCGTGGTCGATGGCAGGTGAGCGGATTCTGGCGGCTCGATGCCCGCCCCGGTCAGACGACCGCGCCATTACGTGGTGTCGTCGGCGACTGGCCCTCTCCGCCGCCAGTTTTCGCTCACGTCACGCCGGCCACTCGCCGGCGCCGGAAACCCCGGTCGCCCGGATGCCGTAGACTGGTGCGTCGGACGAGTCGAGCGGACGGCCGCGGCACGCGAGTGCTGAGGAAAGTCCGGGCTCCACAGAGCAGGGTGGTGGGTAACGCCCACCCGGGGTGACCCGCGGGACAGTGCCACAGAAAGCAGACCGCCCGCCTCCACGGCGGGTAAGGGTGAAACGGTGGTGCAAGAGACCACCAGCACCCCAGGTGACTGGGGTGGCTCGGTAAACCCCACCCGGAGCAAGACCAGACAGGGAGCGTCCGAGGGCTGCTCGCCCGAGCTCCCGGGTAGGTCGCGCGAGGCCGCTGGTAACAGCGGTCCAAGATAGATGGTCGTCGGCGCCCTCGGGCGTCACAGAACCCGGCTTACAGCTCGACTCGTCCCCCTCTTCCTCGGATCCCCTCTGTCTCCTCGGATTACGTCTTCCTCGCTTCACGCGACGGGCCGCTGATCCGGACGCCGCGCTGATCCCCTTACTTCTTCTTGTCCTTCTTCTCGTCGATGACGCCGCCGATGAAGCCGCCGATCTGGCCGCCGAGCACTCCGCCCGCTACGCCGCCGAGGATGGCCCCGATCCCGGCCCCGATTCCTGCCAGCGACGAGCCGTAACTCAGCCTGTAGACGACCACGGTCGGGGAGCCGTCCGGGCCCGGGTTGACGTCGAAGGCCCCGACATTGGCCGACGCGATGATCAGCGCGACGGGACTCGTCCGGCCGCTGACGGCCAGCTTGTCGTAGACGGCCCGGGACTCGAAGTAGGCCCGCGCGGGGTCGATCTTGCCCTCGCCGGCCTCGCGACCGATCTTGAACAGGCTCAGCAGGATCGACTTCTCCTCGCCGGTGACGAGGTCGGCCTCGAGCAGCCGATCGAGGATCTGCTCGTGTTCGGCGACGAGGTCACCGTTCGACTCGGTCATGATCCGCCGCGCCTCGGCGCGGGCGGCGTGCAGGCCCTCGGTCATCCCGATGACCGCGTACGGAGCGTCGTCCATGGTGTCCTCCTGGCAGTGGAACGGCTCAGCCGGAGTTGACGAGCATCCGGCAGAGCACGGATGGGTCGGTCCACCGCCAGTATCGACCCACGGTCGCGACCGTGGGAAGGGTCACCTTACTGCCGGGCGCAGGCCGGGCAGTGACGCCGTCGTGCTCAGCCGACCTGGGTCAGCGCCGCGGAGAGTTCGTCGGGCGAGAGGGGGGATCCCTCGACGGTGCGGACGATCTGGCCCCGGTCCATCACCAGCACCCGGCGGCAGCTGCGGACGAGCTCGTCGACGTCGGACGAGACCAGGAGGACCGCGGCACCGTTCTCCGCCGCGTCGTTGAGCTTCTCCCGCATCACCGCGCGGGCGTCGAAGTCCAAGCCCCGGCCCGGTTCGTTGACGATGAGGACGTCGGCCTCCTGCGTCATCAGCTCGTCCAGCAGGACCATCTGCTGCTGGCCACCCGACAGCGTCGACCCGACGCTCTCGAGCTTCTCCCCATGGCGGATGGCGCGACGACCGCGCAGTCTCTTGGTCGCCGAGTGGAGCTTCTCGAGAGCCCCCAGGATGGTCGCGATCCCGTCGACCTCCGATTCGAAGCTCGACCCGTCGGACCAACCACCGGTGAGCATCGCTCGGGCCACGGAACGCTTCCGCTCCTCGCCCGTCTCCTCGTCGGGGCCGGCCAGGTAGGCGACCTTGAGCAGTGCGGCGTCCTCGGGGGAGGAGATGGTCCGGTTGTAGCCGTTGATCCGCAGGGTCCGGAAGGTCCCCGGGGCGCGCCCGTTGAGGGCCCCGACGATGGCGTCCTGACCAGCTCGACGGGAACCGGTGATCCCCAGCACCTCACCGGAGAAGACGCTGAACGACAGGTCCTCGACCCCCTGACCGCTCATGCCGGGGGCGGTCAGGCCGACCACCTCGAGAATGATCTGCTGCGACTCGTCGCCGGCCTCGTCGGCGTACGTCCGTCCGTCGTCGGAGGCCATGGCGCGGCGGCCCCGGCCGGGAGCGGTGGGCGGGGCTTGGGGGGCGGGCGCCTCGACGACCGGTGCTTCGACGGCGGGTGCTTCAACGGCAGGCTGCACGACGGGTGCCTCGACGGGTGCTTCGACGACCGGTGCCTCGAAGGTGGGCGCCGCTGCGGCGGGGGGAACGGCCGGCTTCCGCGCCGGGCCGGCGGTCCACGGGCTGGTCATCGAACGGGGGACCGCCCAGCTGTCCATGGGCTCGGGGGTCGGAGAAGGCTCGAAAGCCGGTGCGGCCGGTGCGGTGGGCGGGACGTACGGTGCGGGGTCGGCCGACCGCTGCGGCGCATGGGTCGTCGGCGCCTCGGCGGAGGCCCCCGGTGCCGACGGCTGGGCGGCCTCGGCCTCCTCGCGGGCGAACTCCTCGTCCATCCGGTCGGGGAACCAGGCCCGCCGAGCGCCCCGGGTACGCATGTGGGCGGCGATGTCGTCGACCGTGACCTGCCGGGGGTCGAGGATCTCGGGGATCCGGCCGCTGCGGATCACCGCGATCTGGCTGGCGACCGACTGCACCTCGTGCAGGCGGTGGGACACGTACAGCACCGACCGGCCCTGCCGCGTCAGCCGACTGATGATGAAGTGCAGCTTGTCGAGCTCCTTGAGGTTGAGCGTCGCCGCCACCTCGTCCATGATCACCAGTTGCGCGTCCTCTGCCAGCAGGCGAACGGCCTCGACGAGGCCCTGCTCGGCATGGGCGAGCTCGCCGATGGCCATGTCCGGGCTCAGGCCCACGGCCGCCTCGTCGAGCAACCACTGGGCGGGGCGGACGAGAGCCCGCTGCGGGCGGTCCGCCTGATAGGTGTTGCGGAAGATCGCCCGTGCGACGGTCAGCTCCGGGTCGAGGGTGAAGTCCTGCTGGATGATGCCGACACCGCGCGACTGGGCGTCCACGCTGTCCTTGGGCCAGTACGGCGCGTTGTTGAGGCGCATGGTCCCGCCGTCGGCCTGCTGGTGGCCCGAGAAGATGGACATCAGCGTCGACTTACCGGCTCCGTTCTCACCGACGATGCCGACGACCTCACCGCGGCCCACGGACAGATCGACGCCGTCGAGGACGCGGTGGGTTCCGTACGACTTGGAGATTCCGACGATGTCGAGGAGCGTGTCCACGCGGTGTCCTCCTGGGAGTGGGAGATTGGAGCGGGATGGCGGGGCGGCAGGTGCTGGGGCGTCCGGCGCGCCCCCAATCTAGTGGACCGGATCGGTCAGTGATCCACCACGGGATTGTCGGCGACCGTCAGCACCTCGGCGCCGGCGTCGGTGACGACCAAGGTCTGCTCGAACTGCGCACAGATGCTGCCGTCCTTGGTGAGTACGGTCCAGTCGTCGTCCCACTGGTACCAGTCGTAGCTGCCGAGGGTGATCATCGGCTCGATGGTGAACGTCATCCCGGGCTGCATCACGGTCGTGGCGAACGGGGAGTCGTAGTGCGGGATGACCAGGCCGGAGTGGAAGGCGGTGTGTACGCCGTGGCCGGTGTAGTCGCGGACCACGCCGTATCCGAAACGCTTGGCGTACTTCTCGATCGCCAGGCCGATGACGTTGACCTGGCGCCCCGGCCGGACGACCTTGATGGCACGGTTCAGCGCTTCCTTCGTGCGGTCCACGAGGTCGACCACCTCGGGCGCCACGTCGCCGCACAGGAAGGTGTGACAGTTGTCCCCGTGCACGCCGTTCTTGTAGGCGGTGACGTCGATCTTGACGATGTCCCCGTCCTCCAGCGGCCGTTCGTCCGGGATGCCGTGGCAGATCACCTCGTTGACCGAGGTGCAGATCGACTTCGGGAACCCGCGGTAGTTGAGCGAGGACGGGTAGGCGCCATGGTCGCACATGTACTCGTGGGCGATCCGGTCCAGCTGGTCGGTCGTGACACCGGGGGCGACGGCCCGGCCGGCCTCGTGCATCGCGTTGGCGGCGATCCGGCAGGCTTCGCGCATCTTCTCGATGGTCTCGGCGGTCTGGACGTCCGGACCCGTGTAGCGGTCGATCGTGGGGTCGTCCTTGGCCTTGTCGGCGTACTCGGGGCGGTCGATGCCGGCGGGCACGTGCAGGACGGGGGTCACGAGGTACTGCTTCACGGGCGTCACAGGGGACAGATTACTCGGCGTCACGGCCCCTTCCGCGATCGTGCGGAGCCGTCAACCGGACGACCCCGGTCCGTGGTGCCATGCTGGAATTGCGGCACGAGGGCGTGCCGCCACCCTCACAGGAGGACATCGTGACCGAACTGGAAGACACCTGGTGGTACTGCATGAAGCACCACGCCGTGGAGCGCTACGAGGGCTGTCGGGCGGCCGATCGGCTGGGCCCCTACGCGACGCGCGAGGAGGCCGGTCATGCGCTGGAACGGGTCGAGGAGCGCAACGAGGCGTGGGACGAGGATCCGCGGTGGAAGGACGAGGAGGACGAGCAGTAGTGCTGCCTCCCGACCGGGACTGACCGGGTCAGTGCCTGCCGGGGTCGTCGGGTGCTGGGGTCGCGGACCCCGGGCTGGCGGCGGGCTCGTCGCGGATGGCCGGCATCTGGATCGTCGTGGACGACTCCTCGTCCCAGCGCCCGACCGACACGAGCGCCAGACCGCCACCCAGTGGAACCACGTGTGGATTCGTCCCGGTCGTGGCCGCCGACTCCTCGCCCGTGGTGCCGGGTGTCGTTCGGCGCGCCGGGGAGGCGGGCCCCGCGGGGGAACCAGGTGACGCTGCCGCCGGCCGCGTCGCGGATGACCCGGACGAGGGGCGGGGGAACGTCGAGGCGCGCAGCGCCCACGGACCGACGACGCTGCCGCGCGCCTCGGGACGCGGCCCGGGCTGCGGCAGGACCGACCACCCGGCGGGACGGTCCTCCCGGCCGTGGCTCCAGCCCCGAAGGCGCCTCTCGATCACGTCCCGACTCTACTCGCGCACCCTGGGTGCAGCCGAGGTCCGGGTGCAGCTCCGCCTCGGCACGCCACTTGGCCGGTCGTCACACCGCTGAAACACGATTCGCGGCAGACTGTCCGCATGGACAAGCAGACCGAATACGTGCTCCGTTCTCTCGAGGAGCGCGATGTCCGATTCGTACGCCTCTGGTTCACCGACGTGCTGGGGTACCTGAAGTCCGTGGCGATCGCGCCCGCCGAACTCGAGGGCGCCTTCGACGAGGGCATCGGCTTCGACGGGTCGGCGGTCGAGGGCTTCGCGCGCGTCTACGAGTCGGACATGGTCGCCCATCCCGACCCCTCCACCTTCCAGTTGCTGCCGTGGCGTGAGGAGGCCGGGGGGACGGCGCGGATGTTCTGTGACATCCGTCATCCCGACGGCTCGCCCTCCTGGGCGGACCCGCGCTACGTGCTGAAGCGGGCGCTCTCCCGCGCCTCCGACATGGGGTACACGTTCTACTGCCACCCCGAGATCGAGTTCTTCCTGATCGAGCCCGACCGTCAGCCGGGCGCGGAACCCACCCCGATCGACTACTCGGGCTACTTCGACCACACCGCCCAGCCGCATGGCACCGACTTCCGCCGCGCCGCGATCACGATGCTGGAGCAGATGGGCATCTCGGTGGAGTTCTCCCACCACGAGGCCGGGGCGGGGCAGCAGGAGATCGATCTGCGGTATGCCGATGCGCTCTCGATGGCCGACAACATCATGACCTTCCGGGTGGTGGTGAAGGAGGTCGCGATGAGCAAGGGCGTCCGGGCGACCTTCATGCCGAAGCCCTTCACCGACGAGCCGGGCTCGGGCATGCACACGCACATGTCCCTGTTCGAGGGGGACAACAACGTCTTCCACGACGCGTCGGCGGAGTACAACCTGTCGAAGACCGGCCGGCATTTCATCGCGGGCCTGCTCTCGCATGCCGCCGAGATCACCGCCGTCACGAATCAGTTCGTCAACTCCTACAAGCGCCTGGTGCACGGGGACGAGGCGCCGTCCTTCATCAGCTGGGGGCGCAACAACCGGTCCGCCCTGGTCCGGGTCCCGATGTACAAGCCGACGAAGGGCAGCTCCGCCCGGGTCGAACTGCGCTCCATCGACTCGGCCGCGAACCCGTACCTGGCCTACGCACTCGCCCTGTCGGCGGGCCTGGACGGCATCGAACGCGAGCTGGAGTTGCCGGCGGAGGCCGAGGACGACGTGTCGTCGCTGACCGACCGGGAGCGGAAGATGCTCGGCATCAAGACGTTGCCCCGCAGCCTGGAGGAGGCCATCCAGGTGATGGAGGGCTCGGAGCTGGTCGCCGAGACGCTGGGTACGCATGTCTTCGAGTTCTTCCTGCGCAACAAGCGCGCGGAGTTCGACGCCTACCGCCACCGCGTCACGGCCTACGAACTCGACACCATGCTGCCGAACCTCTGACCGGAGGTCCTCGCTCGACCCGGGCGGCCACGCTCCACGGCGTGGCCGCCCGAGTCGTTCAGGCGATCACGTGCTCAGGTGATCACGCGCTCAGGCGATCAGGGGCAGCAGCGGGGACAGGTCCGTCCGCAGCCCCGACGCCATCACACCGTGGTCGGCCACGGCGCTGTCCCAGCTCATCCGCCCGCTCATCACCCGCAGGAACGTCGTCGCGTCGGTCTCGATGACAGCCGGCGGGGTGCCCCGGGTGTGGGCCGGCTCGGGAGCCACGACGCCACCCGGTGTCGCCCTCACCGGGTCCCCGATCTGCACCGCCGCGAACGGCGGGATCCGCACCTCGATCGCCTTGCCGGGTGCTCGGGCCGCCAGGATGTCGGCCGACGTACGGACCGCCGTCGCCGTCGCCTCCACCGGCGGTGCGACGATCTGGCGCCCGGCGGCCCGCAGGGTGCGGGCCAGGTCGTCATGGAAGAGGACCAGCTCCAGTACGTGCACCCGCAGGAAGTCCAGCAGGCTCAGCTGCCCGGCGCCGGTGTCGACCAGCGCGGGCAGGTCGCCCTCCACCACACCGGCGACGACGTCCTCGATCACCGCCACGAGTTGGTCACCGAGCAGGGGCCCGGTGTCCTGGCCCGCGGTGTCCACGGCCCGGTCGTACCGGCGGTGCCGAGTGGCCAGGAGGTGGGAGGCGTACCGCTCCAGTGTGACCGGGCGGGAGGCCGAGGGCCGCTCCAATTGGGCGGAGACGTCGGTGAGTCGTCCCAACGCGCCCGCACACAGCAACCGGACGTCCCACCCCGGGTGGACGGGCGGTGCGGCGTAGTCGGCGGGGACGAGGCCGACGACGATGTCCTCGACTGTCCGCAACTCCTCGGCGAACGTGTGCCGCAGCTTCTGGGTCTGGCGCTGGGCCCGCATCGTCGGTGTCACCTCGTCGACGCTACCCCCGATGGGTGTCGGGGATGTTGCGGTGCGGCGAACGGGGACCGAACGGGGTGCCGTACGCTGCATCCGCGGGCCGGAACCCTGGAGGACGACGTGTCAGGACGTACGATGCGAGGCATGGATCGGCTGGAAACGACGGTCGGACGCTTGGCACGTCTCGGATTCACCGACGCCGGCCGTGCCGAGAAGCTGCTCCACGGCTGGCCCAGCGGCGAGGACGCCTGCCTCGACCTGCTCACCGCGGCCGCTGACCCCGACCTGGCCCTCACCGGCCTGCACCGGTTGAGCGACGAGGATCCGTCCCTGCCCGGCCGGATGGTCGACGACCCTGAGCTGGCCCGCCGGCTGACCCTGGTGCTGGGAGCCAGCATCGGCCTGCAGCAGCACCTGTTCCGGTTCCCCCGCCAGATCGACGAGCTGTCCGGACCGTTGGGCCGTACGCCCGCGGCGAGTCTGCGGGCCACGCTGCTCTCGGCGGTCGGCGCGGATGCGGAGGCCGAGGCTCCCGTCGCCACGCACCTCAGCGGCGACGAACTGCGGGTGGCTTATCACGCCGCGGTGCTGCGCATCGCTGCCCGCGACCTGTGCGCCGAGGATCCGGCCGCGATCCAGCCGGCGATCTCCGCTGAACTGGCCGACCTCGCCGACGCTGTCCTGGAGTCCGCGCTGGCCATCGCGCGCGGTGAGGTCGGGGCCGAGGAGGCGGCGAGGATCCGGCTGGCCGTGGTCGCCCTCGGCAAGACCGGCGGCCGAGAGCTGAACTACATCTCCGATGTCGACGTGCTGTACGTCGTCGAGCCCGCCGAGGACCCCGACGGGAGGCCGCTGATCGGCGGTGACGCCCTGGCCGCGCTGGGGACGAAGATGGCCTCGGCCCTCCAGCGGATCTGCTCCGCGCACTCCGGCGCCGGCACGATCTGGCCCGTCGACGCCGCCCTGCGTCCGGAGGGCAAGGCCGGCCCCTTGGTGCGGACGCTGGCCAGCCACCGGACCTACTACCAGAAGTGGGCCAAGGCCTGGGAGTTTCAGGCGATGCTCAAGGCACGACCGGCTGCCGGCGACCGCCGCCTCGGGCAGGCGTTCGTCGACACCGTTGCCCCGATGGTCTGGCAGGTGGGCGGTCGCGAAGGATTCGTCCACGACGTGCAGGCGATGCGGCGGCGCGTGGTGAGCCTGATCCCGGCCAAGGAGCAGGGCCGCCAGATCAAGCTGGGCGAGGGTGGGCTTCGCGACACCGAGTTCACCGTTCAACTCCTCGAGCTCGTCCACGGCCGGGCTGACGAACGGGTCCGGGAGCCCGGCACGCTGCCCGCCCTCGACGCCCTCGTCGAATACGGCTACGTGGGGCGCGAGGACGGCGCCGAGATGGCGGCGGCCTACCGCTTCCAGCGGACGATGGAGCACCGCGTGCAGCTCTACCGCCTGCGGCGTACGCATCTGATCCCCGACGACGAGGCCGACCTGCGACGCCTCGGGCGTTCGCTCGGCTTCCGCAAGAACCCGGCCGAAGATGTGGTGAAGGCCTGGCGTGACAGCACCCGGCGGGTCGTCGCCCTGCACCAGCGGGTCTTCTACTCACCGCTGCTGGAGGCGGTCTCCCACTTCACCACCGAAGAGTTGCGGCTCACGCCGGAGGCGGCCGAGGCCCGGCTGCGCGGATTCGGTTACGCGGATCCCCGCGCGGCCCTGCAGCACCTCGAGGCGCTCACCCAGGGGATGACCCGGCAGGCGGAGATCCAGCGGCAGATCCTGCCGGCGATGCTCGGGTGGTTCGCGGACGGCCCCAACCCGGACGCCGGGTTGCTCGCGTTCCGCCGCGTCTCCGAGGGGCTGGGCCGCTCCTCCTGGTACCTGCGGGCCCTGCGCGACGGTGGTGCGATGGCCGAACGCCTCGCGCTGATCCTGTCGACCAGCCGCTACGCCTCGGACATGCTGCTCCGCTCGCCGCAATCGGTGCAGATCCTGGCCGACGAGGGGGAGGAGCTGCCCCGGCCCCTCGACAAGCTGGTCGCCGACTTCACCGCCGCCGCCCTGCGCCACGACGACGCCCAGTCGGCGGCGGCCGCCATCCGGGCGCTGCGACGTGGCGAACTGTTGCGCATCTCGATGGCCGACATCCTGCACCGGATCGAGGTCGAGGACGTCGGTGACGCCTTGTCCAACCTGGCCGCGGCCACCCTGGAGGCGACGCTGAGGGTCGTCGCCCGCGAGGCGGAGGAGCGCGGCGAGCCGCTGCCCGCTCTCGCCGTGATGGCGATGGGGCGGTGGGGCGGCGGTGAGATGTCGTACGCCTCCGACGCCGACTGCATGTTCGTGATGGAGGACACCGACGATCCCCGGAGTCATCGGCGGGCGATCGCGGCGATCACCCGACTGCGCCAGGTGCTGCACCAGCCCGGTGCCGACCCCGCCCTGGAGATCGACGCCGACCTGCGGCCGGAGGGCAAGGGCGGCCCGATGGTGCGGTCGCTGGAGTCCTTCCGGGCCTACTACCAGCGCTGGTCATCGACCTGGGAGGCGCAGGCGCTGGTGCGCTGCGCGTTCGGGCAGGGGATCGCGCTCTGGGTGAGAGCCTGCTGGCGGCGGTGGACCCGCTGCGGTGGCCACCGGGCGGCCTGACCGAGGCGCAGGTGCGGGAGATCCGCCGGCTGAAGGCCCGGATGGAGGCCGAGCGGCTGCCCCGCGGCGTCGAGCGGTCCCGGCACACCAAGCTCGGCCCGGGCGGACTGAGCGACGTCGAGTGGACGGTGCAGCTGATCCAGCTGCGGCACGCGTACGACCATCCCGAGTTGCGGACGACCCGGACACTGCCGGCGCTGCGCGCCGAACGTGACCTGGTGCTGATCTCGGCCACGGACGCCGAGGTGCTCGAGGAGGCGTGGCTGCTGGCCAGCCGGATCCGCAACGTGATCATGCTGGTGCGGGGCCGGGCCTCCGACACGTTGCCGACGGACGGTGCCGACGCGGCGGCCGTGGCGGCGACGATGGGGTTCAGCGGGACCGGACCGCTGCGAGCCCGCTACGGCGAGGTCACCCACCGGGCCCGGGCGGTGGTGGAGCGGCTGTTCTGGGGCGAGTGACGACGGCCGGGACGAACATCTCGGACGAAACACCTCGGAGAACGCATCGGGGACCGGGACCGTTGTGTGGCCGGCCCGGTCCCCGATGATCGAAGACGGATCAGGACTTCGCCTTGTGGTCGCAGTTCGGGCAGGTACAGGCGGCTACTGTCGCTCCGCATCCGCACTCACACAGCGGCTCGGCGTTCTGTGCGCGGTCACCCATCTGGTCTCCTCTCCACGACGACTGAAGTCGCTTCAGTGTGCCTCCGATCGACCCGTCCGGTCTGCTGGTGTGACCTATTTCTCGGAAACTCTCAGGTCGAAGCCCAGGTCGAGCACCGTCGCCGAGTGCGTGAGCGCCCCGACCGAGATGAAGTCGACCCCGGTGGCGCCGTACGCCGCCGCATCAGCAAGGGTCAGGCCACCGCTCGCCTCGGTCCGGACCTTCGCGGGACGGGCGAGGCCGACGGCGGCCCGGACGGTGTCGGGATCCATGTTGTCCAGCAGCAGCAGGTCGGCGCCGACCTCGATGGCCTGCGCGACCTGGTCCAGGGTGTCGCACTCCACCTCGATGGCGACCTGCGGCGCGTGGCGCCGGACCGACTCGAAGGCGGCCGCCACCGATCCGGCCGCGGCGATGTGGTTGTCCTTGATCAGGGCCGCGTCACCGAGGCCCATTCGATGGTTCACACCGCCTCCGCAGCGCACCGCGTACTTCTGCAGCACCCGCAGCCCCGGGACCGTCTTCCGCGTGTCGCGGACGCGGGTGGGCGTGCCCGCGAGGGCATCGGCCCAGGCGGCCGTGGCGGTGGCCACCCCGGACAGCTGGCAGAGGATGTTGAGCATGCTCCGCTCGCCGGTCAGCAGGGTCCGCAACGGCCCCGTGGCGGACAGCACGAGATCACCCGGACCGACCCGGTCACCGTCCGCGCGGACGGTCGTCACGCGCAGGTCGGCCCCGTCGCGACGGGCCTGGCTGTGCAGCACGGCGGCGGCGACCGGGACACCGGCCAGGCAGCCCTGGCGTCGGGCGACCACGTCGGCGGTGCCCGTCGCCGCTGCGGGCAGGGTCGCCTCGGAGGTCACGTCCGGCCCCCAGGACAGGTCCTCGGCGAGCGTACGTTCGGCGACCTCGGCGACATGACCCGGATCGAGGCCCGCGGCGACGAGGTCCCGGCTGATCTCCTCAGGCCATGGGGTGGGGACGGTCATGCGAGGGCCTCCTGGAAGTGGGGCGTACGGGTCGGAAGGGACAGGGCAGCGGTGCCGGAGGTCTCCCCGAGCGGCTGGCGCATCAGCGTCGGGGCGCCATCGGGTCCGAGCGTCAGGCAGAGGTGGTGGCGCCAGTCCTCGGAGGCCTCGGGGTGGTCGGCCCGACGGTGACAGCCGCGGGATTCCGTGCGCGTCAGCGCGGCCGTGGCGATCAGGGTGGCGACGGTGTGCAGGTTCGTCATGTCGAGGATGTCGTCGTCCAGGATGTCGTCCGCCGGCGGGGTGAGGGTCGGTAGGGCGTTGAGGGCCGTCAGGGCGTCGTCGAGGGCCTCGGCGGTCCGCGAGACCTCCACGCCGCGGTCCATGATCGCCCGCAGCCGGTCGCGGTGGACCGGATCGACCAATGAGGCTGTGCTGGGACGCAGGTCGTGGTGCCCGGTGCCGGCGGGACGGGCGGGAGGTGGGTTCAGTGTCCCGGAGCGCCAGGCGGTTGCCAGCAGTGCACCCACTCGGTCCCCGGCCACCAGGCCCTCGGTCAGTGAGTTGGAGGCGAGGCGGTTGGCGCCCTGGACACCTGTCGCCGCCACCTCTCCGACGGCGTAGAGGCCAGGGACCGCGGTCCGGCCGTCGAGATCCGCGGCCACGCCGCCGCACAGGTAGTGCGCCCCGGGCCGCACCGGGATCGGGTCGGTGACCGGATCGATCCCTCGTTCGCGGCACATCGCCAGGATCGACGGGAAGCGCTGCCGCCACGTCGCCTCCCCGAAGCCCGTCGCGTCCAGGAACAGGTGCTCCTCGCCGGTCCCGACCATGTGCGCCTGCATGGCGGCGGAGACGACGTCACGCGGAGCCAGGTCCGCCAACGGATGCAGGCCCTCCATCACGTGTCGTCCGCTGTGGTCGACGATCACCGCGCCCTCGCCGCGAACGGCCTCGGAGACCAGGACGCCCCGGTCGCCCGGCACACGGCGGGACGGGTCGATCCACAGCACCGTCGGATGGAACTGGGTGAACTCCATGTCGCGGACGACGGCGCCGGCCCGGTAGGCCATCGCGATCCCGTCGCCAGTGGCGACCGCGGGGTTGGTGGTGAGCGGCCAGACCTGGCCGATGCCGCCGCTGGCGAGGACCACAGCGCCGGCGAGCCAGTCGCCGATGGTGCCGTCATCCTGGCGGACCCGCACGCCACGGGCCCGGCCGGCGGGGTCGGTCAGCACATCGACGGCGCGCAGGTGTTCGAGCACCTCGACTGACGAGCCGGGTGTACCCGCGGCGTTGCGGAGGGCCCCGGCGAGGGCCCGCTCGACCTCATGGCCGCTGGCGTCCCCGCCCGCGTGCAGGATCCGGCGGGCGTGGTGACCGCCCTCCAGGTGGAGGTCGTACGCGCCGGTGTCGTCCCGGTCGAAGCGGGCGCCGAGGCGGACCAGCCGGCGGATGGCCGCCGGGGCTCCCGTGACGAGTTCGTGCACGGCACGCGGTTCGCACAGACCGGCCCCGGCGACCACCGTGTCGTGGGCGTGGGCGGCGGCCGAATCGGTCTCGTCCCAGACGGCCGCCAGGCCACCCTGGGCCCAGTCCGTCGCGCCGTCGGTGATACCGGCTCGCGTGAGCAGCACCGCCGGCACGCCGGCGGCCGCCAGGTGGACGGCGGCGGACAGGCCGGCCGCTCCCGAGCCGACGATCACGACTCCGGTCGCGCGTCGCCAGGAGGGACGTGCAGTGGGGATCCGTACGGTCATCTCACTCGCCCCGTCCCGACCGGCCGATCGCGATCATCCGCTCGACCGCGGAGCGCGCCTTCGTGGCGGTGGCGGGGTCGACGTCGACCTCGTCGGTGCCGTCGCGCAAGCAGGCCAGCAGCTTCTCCGGGGTGATCATGCCCATGAAGGGGCACGCGGCCCGCGGGTTGACCGGTTCGAAGACGGTGTGCGGGTTGGCCTGGCGCAACTGGTGCAGCATGCCGATCTCGGTCGCGACGAGCACCTTGGCCGCGGTCGACGTCCGGGCCAGGTCCAGCATGCCGCCGGTGGACAGGACGTGGGTGCGTTCCTGGGGCAGTTCGCCCGACTCGGCCAGCCACAGCGCGCTGGTGGTGCAGCCGCACTCGGGATGGACGTAGAGCTCGGCCTCGGGATTGGCGTGGACCTTGTCCACCAGCGCGGTGGGGGAGATGTCGGCGTGCACGTGGCACTCGCCGAGCCAGACGTGGATGTTGTCCCGGCCGGTCATCCGGCGGACGTGGGCGCCGAGGAACTGGTCGGGGCCGAACAGCACCGGTGTGTCCGCGGGGATCGACGAGACGACCTCGACCGCATTGGACGACGTGCAGCAGATATCCGTCTCCGCCTTCACCGCCGCGGTGGTGTTGACGTACGACACCACCACCGCACCGGGGTACTCGGTCTTCCAGGCCCGCAGTTGGTCGGCTGTGATGGTGTCGGCGAGCGAGCAGCCGGCCGCGGCGTCGGGGATCAGCACCCGTTTCGCGGGGGAGAGGATCTTGGCGGTCTCCGCCATGAAGTGCACCCCGCAGAAGACGATCGTGCGCGCAGGGGACTCGGCCGCGATCCGGGAGAGGGCCAAGGAATCGCCGACATGGTCGGCGATGTCCTGGATGGGCGCCACCTGGTAGTTGTGCGCCAGGATCACGGCATCCTGCTCGTCGGCGAGGCGGCGGACCTCCGCCCGCCAGCTCTCCCACTGGGCGGGAGTCCAGGCGCTCGAGTCGGTGCCGAGGTCGGTGATGGTCACGGGGGTGCTCCTTCGGTACGTTTTCGACTAGGAGGCGAAAACTGCGGGAACTGTAGCATGCCGCACGTGGGTGCTGACAAGGGGTGGGGCAGCGGGCCGTTGCGCGACGACGCGGGAGTGGCCAAGTACCGTCACGAGGCCATCGCGGCGGTGCTGCAGGTGCGGCCGGATCGTGGGTCGGAGGCCCCGGTGCTGTCGGTCCTGGCCACCCGTCGACGCAGGGCCCCGTACGAGGGGTCCTGGGCGCTCCCCAGCGGACCGGTGGAGGTCGACGAGTCGATCGGGCAGAGTGCCCGGCGTCATCTCGCCATGAAGGTGGACCTGGCCGAGGTGGCCCATCTGGAGCAGTTGGAAACGTTGAGTGACCCTCGCCGGGATCCGTACGATCGCACGATCGCGACCGCCTATGTCGGCCTGGTGCCGTGGACGAGTGACCCCCCGCTGCCGGAGCGGGCCGGGTGGCTGCCGGTGGACGACCTGCCGGTGATGGCCTTCGACCACGCCCGGGTCGTCCGCCACGCCGTCGACCGGATGCGGGCGAAGCTCTCCTACACCAACATCGGGTTCGCCCTCGCCCCCGAGATGTTCACCATGGCCCAGTTGCGCGACGCCTACGCCGCGGCCCTCGGGCACGAGGTGAGCGCCACGAACCTGCAACGGATCCTGGTGCGGCGCGGTCAGCTCGTCGCGACGGGCCTGGTGTCGGCGCCGGGCAGCGCGGGCGGGCGGCCGGGCAAACTGTTCCGCTTCACGGGGCGCGAACTGGCCGTCACCGATCCTTTCGCCACGCTCCGGCCGGCCGGACCCCAGGGGTCGTAGACCCACTGATCCCGTGACGCGGGCGCGCCATGGTGGAAAGATTGCTCCATGGCCGACAGCGACATGGCTGATGAGGCAGGGGACCCGGCTCCGCAGGAGCCGGGAGCCCGGAAGGATGTCGCCCGGCGTGCGGTCGGGTCCGGGCTGACGCTCCGCTACCGGCCGCCGCGCAGCGCGTTCGTGGAAGCGGAGAGCATGATGGGCGACGACGCCAAGCAGGTGGACACCCCCGCCAAGAACGGCAACGGGAAGAGCGGCAAGAACGGCAGCAGCAAGTCAAGCAACGGCAAGAAGATGAAGCGCGACGTCTACGAGTCGGAGCTGCTCCGCCTCCAAGGCGAACTCGTCGAGATGCAGCAGTGGGTCAAGACCACCGGACAACGCCTGGTGGTGATCTTCGAGGGGCGCGACGCCGCCGGCAAGGGCGGCGCGATCAAGAGGGTGAGCGAGTACCTCAACCCGCGCCTCACCGAGATCGTGGCGCTTCCGGCCCCCACCGAGCGGCAGACGACGCAGTGGTACTTCCAGCGCTACATCGCCCACCTGCCGGCGGCGGGGGAGATCAAGCTCTTCGACCGGTCCTGGTACAACCGGGGCGGCGTCGAGCGGGTGATGGGCTATTGCACTCCCGACGAGTACGTGCGATTCCTGCGCCAGTGTCCGATCTTCGAGCGGATGCTGATCGAGGACGGGATCATCCTGCGCAAGTACTGGTTCTCCGTGTCCGCCGAGGAGCAGTACCGGCGTTTCGAGTCCCGGTTGACCGACCCGATGCGACGGTGGAAGCTCTCGCCCACCGACATCACCTCGCTGACGAAGTGGGAGGACTACTCCCGGGCCAAGGACGAGATGTTCGTCCACACCGACCTGCCCGAGTCCCGCTGGTACGTGGTGGACTCCGAGGACAAGCGGGCGGCCCGGATCAACATGATCGCCCACCTGCTCGCCTCGGTGCCGTACGAGCACGTGGAGCACGAGAAGATGACGTTGCCCGAACGCCCAGCCTCCACCGGCTACCAGCGCACCGACCGCGAACTCCAGCACGAGGTGCCGGACTACGCGGCCAGCCTCACCGACAAGGACCTGCCGTCCCCGTACCAGGATCCCGAGGACTACTAGCCGGCTGGAGTCGGATCCTGGCCGATCTGCGCCGGCACCCCCCGCAGGTCTGCCAGCAGCTCGGCGACGGTGCCCACTGGCCCCCAGTCGAAGGCGGTGCGGAAGCGGGTGTCGTCGACGAGGAAGTCGTGTCGACTCAGGTAGGCCATGTCGTTCGAAGCGCGGACGAGAGGGCTCACCCCACCCACCACTCTCAGCAGGGTCTGCGGGAGCACCAACGCGGTGACCGCGTGTCCGCAGAGTCGGGCCAGGACGGTGCAGAGGTCACGCCCGGTCACCGGCGCGAGGGCAGGCAGGATCCACGTCGTCAGCGCCCCGGGGCCGTCCGGGTCGTGTTCGGCGAGGGTGAGCAGGGCGCGGCTGACCTCGTCGGCGGAGGCGTACTGGTGCGAGGTGTCGGGATCACCGATCCAGGGCAGGCGCGTACGGCGAGGGCCGGGACGGCTGGCGCGTACGAGGGAGCTCCACGGGACCAGAGTCGTCTCGACGCCAGGACCGAGGAAGTCGGCCGCCCTGGCCACGGTGATCGGCAGCTGCTCTGCCGCCGACCGGAGCACCTCGTGGACCTCGGCGCGGACCGCCCCCATCCTCGAGCGCGGTGCGATCGGCGTCTGCTCCGTGATGGGGGTCCCCGGGAGACCGTACGGATAGCAGTTGTCGAGCCATAGCAGTGCGGTGCCGGCCCCGCGTGCCGCGTCGACCACTGAGCGGGTCAGTGGCACCCACCGGTCACGCCAGGTGGCGATGTCGTAGCGCAGGCCGAGGGTGGTGACGACGGCATCGGCACCGCGGAGCGCCACGGTGAGTGCCTCGGGGTCCTCGGCGTCCACACTGCGCCAGTCGGCGGAGGTCGTTGTCGGCCGGTGCCGGGAGATGCCCACCACCTCGTGGCCTGCCTGCAGCCCGGAGGCGACGAGACGGGTACCGATCTGGCCGGTGGCCCCGATCACAGCGATGCGCATGGTGTTCCTTTCACCTGGGATCAAGCGGGGGAGAGAGCGGCGCACCAGGTCAGGTCGCCACAGCAGCCGTGGGCCAGGGACGTGCCGGCGGCCAGAGGCGGTGCCACGGACGTGAGGCGCGGCCGACTGGCCGGGGAGAGCAGCCGTCCGCCGGCGAGCTTGGTCAGCGCCTCGATCGCCGTCCAGAGCACGACCTCGGCGGGGGACGTTGACTGCGGACCGGTGGTGGGGGCATCGGCCGGCGGGAGCAGTGCCCGCTCGGCCGTTGACAGTACCAGCGGCAGGGCGGAGCGGATCGACGCGGCCCGCCCGTTCCCGCACAGGTCGAAGCCGATCCCCGGCCCGGTGGTCAGCGCGACGCCGACCCGGCCGGCCTCGTGGGAGGCCGAGACGCGGAGGTGCCGACTGCCGCCGCCCGGCCGGGTGACCCGGAGGAGCGTACGGTCGACGGCCTCGACGCCGACCCGGCCCCGAGCACACCCGGTGAGGGCCTCGGCGAGGCGGTGCAGCAGCTCCGGGTTGTCGGTCCAGTGCCCGGACCGGTCGGGCGCGATCACGACCGTCGTCCGACCGACCCTCGGCACTGCGTCGGCGACAGGGCTCACGCCAGGGTCGCCCCGATCAGGGTGGCCTCGGACACCTCCGCGAGCGCGTCGATGGCGGCGTCCAGGTCCTCGCGGGTGTGCGTGGCAGTGACGAACACCCGCAGCCGGGCGAGTCGCTCCGCGACAGCCGGGGCCAGGATCGGGTTGATGCTGATCCCTCTGCGGTAGAGCTCGTTGGAGACCTGGAGGGTGCGGGCCGAGTCTCCGTAGATGACCGGGACGATGGGGGTGCCGACGCCGTCGCCGCGATCGAGCCCCAGGTGTTCGACGCCGGCGCGGAAGTGATCCGCGTTCGCCAACAACCGGTGGACCCGCTCCGGCTCGCGGCGCAGCACCCGCAGGGAGGCCAGAGCCGCGGCGGTGTTCGCGGGCGACAGGCCGGCGCTGAAGACCAGGCTGGACAGGTTGTACCGGAGGAACTGGACGAAGCGGTGGCTTCCGGCGAGGTACCCGCCGCAGCTGGCCATCGACTTCGACAACGTCCCCATCAGGATGTCCACCCGCGAGGGCGACACGCCGGTGGCCTCGCAGATGCCGCGCCCGGTGGCGCCGACCGTCCCGAAACTGTGTGCCTCGTCCACCATGAGGATGGCGCCGTAGCGCTCCTTCAGGGCGACGATCTCCGCCAGGGGGACGGTGTCGCCGTCCATGCTGTACGCCCCCTCGACGCAGACCAGCGCGCGCCGGTAGCTCCCCCGCCGCCGTTCCAACGCCGCGGCCAGTGCGGCCATGTCGTTGTGCGGGAAGCTGTGCCGTGCCGCGCCGCTCGCCCTGATGCCCTGCTGCATGCTGTCATGGGCGAGCGCGTCGTGGAGGACGATGTCGCCATCGCTGACGACCTGCGGCACGATCGACGCGTTGGTGGCGTGCCCGCCGACAAGAACCACCGCGTCCTCGCTGCCGAGGAAGTCGGCGATCTCGTGCTCGAGTTCGTCGTGCAGCGGTCGGTTGCCGGAGAGGATGCGGGCGGCCGAGACGGACGTCCCGTAACGGTGCACCGCGTCGACCACGGCCGATTGGACCTCGGGGTGTTCGGAGAGGCCGAGGTAGTTGTACGAGCTGAACGAGATCAGCGGCCGTCCCTCGATCGCCGTGTGGTGCGAGATGGTCCCGTCGTGCGGGAGGTAGTAGGGGAGGAGCGTCCCGGCGGCGGCGAACTCCGCCTGCTTCCGGTCGAACGCGGCCAGTTCCGGGAACGACGCGAGGGTCCGCTCGCAGCGCTCCGGGAGCACGAACAGGCCGGGGTCACCCGAGCTGGAGACTCCCTCGGCGGGCTCCGCCTCGGCGGGCGCCGCGGTGGCCCCTGTCACCCGGGAGAGCTCGCCGACCAGGTCGTCCAGAGTCCTGACCGAGGCGAGGCGCAGGTCGGTCACCTGCAGGTCGGGCAGGTGCTGGGACAGGCGTCGCAGCGTGTCGGTCATCAGCAGCGAATCGAAACCGAGGTCCTCGGCCAGGCGGCCGCCACGGGCGATCTCCGCCACCGGGGACGCGGACGCCTCCGCCATGGCCGTCAGCACAGCTGTCCGCACCGCGCCGACGGACACGGCCGGCGACATGGGCCTGGCACTCTCGTCCGTCCCTGTAACCGCAGGCGCCGGCGCGCCCGCGGGCCGCGTCAGCGGCGCCGACGACGGACGGGTGAGCTCGCGTGAGCGGTGCCGCGGGTGCGGCTGGGCGTGCGCCGTACCCTCGTGCCGCGACGGGGTGGCCCCCACCGGCTTGATCACCGACTGGCGCTCCAGCCGGACGTCCTGCAGCCGCCAGTGCGCGGCGACGCCGCTGTGCGCGAGGACCGGCGCGAGCTGGACGCCAGGCAGGGCGACGAACAGCCGGGCCAGGTTGCGCAGCACCGTCTCCGGGCTGTCGCAGGTCCCGCCGAAGCCGACGCCCAGGAAGTTCGCCTCGGGGTGGTCATGCTGCAGCATGCGCAGCAGGGACTCGCCGCCGGACAGCTGGAGCACCACGACCGGCTCGTCGGACAGCAGGACGGCGCCCGCGGACCGGAAGTCCACCGGTGTGGTGACCTGGTCGGCAAGGCTGCGGCGGATCGTCTCGGCGTCGGCCTCCTGTCGTCCCGACACGGTGGAGATGAAGGTCACCGCCGGGTCGGTCAGGTCGGCGTCGGTCAGCAGCGCGGCGAAATCGTCCCGGCTGCCGGCCATCAGGGGAGTGTGGAAGGGACCCTGGGCCGGGATCGGGGTGGCGGTCACACCGGCGGCGCGGCAGCGGGCTGCGTACGCCTCCAGCGCTTCCCTCGTCCCGCCGTACACGGTCTGGTGGGCGTCGTTCCAGCAGGTCGGGTGGACGGAGGGCGAGCCCTCCGCCAGTGCGGCCGCCTGCTCCCCGGAACAGCGGAGCGCGACCATGCCGAACTCGCCGTCGGACAGGTGAGCGCGCATGATCCGGCCGCGTTCGGAGGCGAGACGTACGGCGTCCCGCGCGGACAGGGCGCCGGTCGCGTAGAGAGCAGCGAACTCGCCGACGCTGTGACCCGTGGCGGCATCAGGGCGGATCCCCAGCCGGGTGAAGAGTTCGGTGGCCGCCACGCCCAGGACGGTCAGCACGGTCTGCGCCGCATCCGTCAGGTGGATCGCCGCGGAGTCGACGTCGGCGTCGGGCGCCGAGTCCGACCAGCCCGCAGTGAGCAGACGTTCGAGGTCGGGGACGGCCGATGCCTCGAGCAACTCCCGGCAGCGGTCGGCGAAGGCGGGGTCGAGGGTGGCCAGCACCTCCTGATCGCCGATCCGCTGGGCTCCCTGGCCGGGAAAGGCGAAGGCCACCCGTCGGGGCTCGTCGGACACGGTCGCCGCGTACCAGGCAGGGGTCTGGTCGGGGTCGTCGCTGAGTTCGGGGAGCATCGCGATCACGCGTCGCAGGGTCTGGTGGGCATCGGCGACAGTGGTCGCCAGAATCGCCAGGCGATGGCTGGCCGGTGTCATCACCGCCAGCCGGGCCTGCAGGTCGTCCAGCGACGCGCCGTGGTTGAGCGGGTCGTCGAGGGAGGCCAGGACGGTCTCGCACCTTGACCGGAGATCGTCCGGTGAGGTGCCGGAGATCAGCAGCAGGGAAGGGCTCATGACAGGGTTCCTTCGGGGTGGGAGACGATCAGGTGGCTGTTGGCGCCACCGAAGCCGAACGAGTTGACGGCGACACGACGCACCGGCCGGCGGCTGTCGCGGTGACCGGCGAGGTGGAAGCGGGTGGAGGCCAGACCCGGGTGCTCCGCGGCGGGCGTCGTCGGCTGGGACGGGATCCGTTGGTGCCGGATCATCTGGACCGCCTTGACGGTGGACAGCGCACCAGAGGCCGCGAGGGTATGGCCGGCGACCGCCTTGATCGAGCCGATCGGTAGCGCCGGGCCGGTCGGGTCCTCGTCCGTGGCGGCGAGGGAGCGGACCTCCTCGGCGTCGCCGACGACGGTGCCGGTGCCGTGTCCCTCGATGTAGTCGACCGGCCGCTCGGAGCCGGCGCGCTTCCGTGCCGCTCGGATGGCGCGGACCTGACCGTCGCTGGTGGGGGTCATGATCCCCGGGGCCCGCCCGTCGGAGGCGGACCCCCAGCCCTCGATGACCGCGTGGATCGTGTCGCCGTCGCGGCGGGCCAGTTCGAGGTTCTTCAGCAACAGCAGGGCGCCCCCTCGCCCAGAGTGAAACCGTCAGCTTCGGTGGTGAACGGTTGGCAGCGGCCGCTGGGTGAGAGCGCGCCGATCTGTGCGAAGGCGATGAGGACGTCCGGGGACAGGGCGACATAGACACCTCCGGCCAGGCACTCGTCGATCTCGCCGGATTCGATCATGGTGCAGGCCAGATGGATCGCCGTGAGCCCCGAGGAGCAGGCGCTGTCGACCGCGAATGACGGCCCGTTGAGGTCGAAATGCTGTTGCACGACCGCCGGGATGATATTCGGCAGCACCCCCGCCATGGAATAGGCGCTGATCCGCTGAATAGCCGAGGAGGCGCTGGCCATGACGCGTTCCTGCAACGTCGGGTCCGCAACCCCGAAACTGCCGTCGGTCGTCATCCGGGCGATCACCGGTGCCGAGGTGACCAGCCGATAGTCATTGGAACTCACCCCGATGATCGTCGCGATCCCCCGCCCGGCGACGGCCGCCGACGTCCTACCGGCCCGGTCGAAGGTTTCCCGGGCCAAGGTGAGGGTCAGGCGCTGCTGGGGGTCCATCGCCCGGGCGCGGGCGACCGGGATGCCGAAGGCAGCGCGATCCCAGCCGTACGGATCTTCGAGCGCCGCCATGGTGTTGGTGTACGAGGTGAAGGGGCGTCCGCGCTCATTCGAGAGGACGGATTCCGCCCGCCAGCGGTCGTGGGGAGTAGGGCCGAACTGGGGCATCGCACTCGCCACGATCCGCCAGAACTCGTCCGCGTCGGAGGAACCCGCGGAACGCGCGGAGAAACCAACAACTGCAATCATGAGGTCCCATTTCTGGAACGCGACAGGCCGGTCGTCCACGCTTCACGGGGGGTCGTCCCGAAGATGCGGCACGCCCGGCCACCCGGTGTGGCCGTCCCTCCGGAGGCGTCGTCGCATCCCATGAACGGTGTATCGGTGCGAGGTGAACCGTCCTGGTACCGGAGTTGACGCCCGAGTTGCGGGCCGGCCAATAGGAGTGTGCATGCGCATGTGAATCCCGGCGTTAATGCACAGGCGTATGTCGGCGGCGGGACGGACGACACGACCTCGGGTCGGTACCCCATCGGGGTGCCGACCCGAGGTCGGTGTGCTGTGACCTTCGCTGAGGTCAGTGGACCTCGGCGAACTCGCGCTCGGAACCGGTTGCGGCTGCGGTCTGCGACGTACGAGCTCGCAGCAGGCCGTCGATCGAGAAGCGACCGGCCCCGGCGGCCAGCGCGAGGGTGCCGGCACCGAGGGCGCCGACCAACTCCCAGCCGCCGTCGCCGACGAAGACGCCGTGGGGGAGGTGCACCAGCAGGGCGGCGCCGATCATCTCGAGGAAGACCACGACCGCGACGATCGGGGTGAAGACGCCGAGGACGAGCAGGATGCCACCGGCGAGTTCGATGACGGCAGCGACGACGGCGGAGATCCCGGGCATCGGCACGCCCATCCCGGCGAAGGCCTGCCCGGTGCCGGCCAGACCCCAGAGGGCGAACTTCTGGTAGCCGTGGGCGATCAGGACGATGCCCAGGATGATCCGGCTCACGAGCGGAACGATGTCGCGGGTGACGAGGTTGGGGGACAGGACGCTGCGCATGGTGCTCCTAGGTGGGGTGCAGGGGTGCCGGCGGAGGCGGAGGGTTCATGTCGTCATTGACCATTCAAATCTAAAGCATCAACCTTAAACTTTCAAAGTTGAATCAATGATCCGATGATGTTTGGCCTCCGTCGTCGCCCGCTCGGGCACCCCGACGACGCAGCACCGGCCGCCATCGAAAGGTGATGGCGGCCGGTGCTGACAGGCGCTTGGTTCCGCGGGGAACCGATCAGATGTCGAAGTACAGGTCGAATTCGTACGGGTGCGGGCGCTGACGCAGGGCGGCGATCTCGCCCTCCTTCAGCTCGATCCAGGTCTCGATCAGGTCAGCGGTGAAGACGTCGCCGGCGAGCAGGTACTCGTGGTCCGCGCGCAGAGCGTCAAGGGCGCCCTCCAGCGAGGCCGGGACGGTGGCGATGTCGGCGTGCTCCTCGGGCGGCAGCTCGTAGAGGTCCTTGTCGATCGGCTCCGGGGGCTCGATCCGGTTCTGGATGCCGTCGAGACCGGCCAGCAGCATCGCCGAGAAGGCGAGGTACGGGTTGGACGACGGGTCGGGGCAGCGGAACTCGACGCGCTTGGCCTTCGGGTTCGGGCCGGTGATCGGGATGCGGATGCAGGCCGAGCGGTTGCGCTGCGAGTAGACCAGGTTGACCGGAGCCTCGAAGCCGGGCACCAGGCGGTGGTACGAGTTCGCGCTCGGGTTGGTGAAGGCGAGCAGCGACGGGGCGTGGGCCAGCAGGCCGCCGATGTACCAGCGGGCGATGTCGGACAGACCGCCGTAGCCGTTCTCGTCGAAGAACAGCGGCTGGCCGTCCTTCCACAGCGAGGAGTGCACGTGCATGCCCGAGCCGTTGTCGTTGAAGACCGGCTTCGGCATGAAGGTGGCGGTCTTGCCGGCCTCCCACGCGGTGTTCTTGATGATGTACTTGAACTTCATCACGTCGTCGCCAGCGGCCTGCAGCGTGTTGAAGCGGTAGTTGATCTCCTGCTGACCGGCGTTGCCGACCTCGTGGTGCGCCCGCTCCAGGGTCAGGCCGGCGTTCTCGAGGTTGGCGACCATGTCCTGGCGCATGTCGGCGAAGTGGTCGACCGGCGCGACCGGGAAGTAGCCGCCCTTGGTCTTCACGTGGTAGCCACGGTTGCCACCCTCGTTGGCGGTGCCGGTGTTCCAGGCAGCCTCCTCGGAGTCGATGTGGTAGTAGCTCTCGTGCGCGTTGGTGTCGTAGCGCACGTCGTCGAAGATGTAGAACTCGGCCTCGGGGGCGAAGAACGCGGTGTCGGCGACGCCGGTCGACTTCAGGTAGGCCTCAGCCTTGCGCGCGATGTTGCGCGGGTCGCGGCTGTAGGGCTCCTTGGTGATCGGGTCGTGCACGTAGAAGTCGAGGACCAGGGTCTTGGCCTTGCGGAACGGGTCGAGGTAGGCCGTGGTCGGGTCCGGGAGCAGGGCCATGTCCGACTCGTGGATCTTCTGGAAGCCCGTGATCGAGGAACCGTCGAACGCCAGGCCTTCCTCGTACATGTCCTTGTCGAAGGACTTGGCGGGGACCGTGAAGTGCTGCATCACACCGGGGACATCGCAGAACCGGACATCGATGACCTCGACGTCCTGCTCCTTGATGTAGGCCAACAGGTCGTCAGCTCCCTGGAACATTGCGCCTCCGAAAGGGTAGGTAGTGGTGAACTGCGTGGTCAGCCTAGGAATGCCGGATTTCTCGGCCGTTGCACGACTATTGCGGACATGTTACGGCTTGTGCTGCCTGCGGTTCCGCGCGGGTGGCGCCCCGAGCCCGGCCGGGTAACCTGACCGAATGACGTACAGCGCGGAGCAGACCCGTGACCAGGACCAGCCCGGCGCCTCGCTCGGGTTGCCCGCCGAAGGCCGCGGTTCCCTGGCCACGTGGGGTCAGCGGCTCACTGCTCTGGTCCTGGACTGGGCGGTGTCCATGCTGGTGGCCGTGCTGGTCACCTGGGGAGCGGTGCTCACCGGGATGGGCCCGGAGAAGTGGGCCACCCTGATCGTCTTCTTCCTCGAGAAGGCCCTGCTGACCGGGCTGATGGGGTCGAGCCTCGGCCAGATGGTGGTCGGCATCGGAGTGACCCGGACCGACGGTCGCGCTATCGGCTTCGGCATCGCGATCGTCCGTACGTTCATGATCTGCATCCTGATCCCCGCCGTGGTCATCGGCCCGGATCGGCGCAGCCTCAACGACATGATGCTGCGTACGGTCGTCGTTCGGCGTCGTTGAGAGACCCGGGACGCGCACGATCTGCGGACGTCCCGGGTCAGGGTGGGGTCTGTCGGTGCGGTGCTGGGGTCGCGCTCAGGACTGGACGTAGGCGACGAGGTGGTCGCGTTCGCTGCGGAGGTCGTCCAGGTGGGCCTTCACCACGTCACCGATACTGACGAGTCCGCGGAGTCGTCCGCCCTCGACCACGGGGACATGGCGGACGCGCTGGTCGGTCATCCGGCCGGCCAGTTGCTCCACGTCGGTGTGCAGGTCGCAGGTGAGCGGATCCTGCTGCATGATGCTCGAGACGGGGGTGTCCAACGGCTGCTGGCCAACGCTGCGGACGATGTCACGTTCGGCGATGATCCCCAGGGCGGGGGAGTCGGGCCCGGTGACGACGACACAGCCGATCCCGCGATCACGCATCAGCGCAACCGCGTCGGCAATGGTGGAATCCAGGGGGAGGGTGACGACAGCGGAGCCCTTGCGCTGGAGGATGTCGGAGATTCGCATGAGCCACGGTAGCGCGTGACGTAGGTCACACGCCAGAGATTCCGGGGGTCTCTTTTGTCATCCCAGTCCTCGCGGGGGTGCCCCCGTACCGTCACTCGAACAGGACCGACAACTCCAGCCAGCGCTCCTCCAGTCCCTCGGCCTCGTCCTCCAGAGTGGTGATCTTGGCCATCTCCGCACCCAGCAGCTGGTAGTCGGACTGATCGAGGTCGGCGAGCTTCACCCGGGCGTCCGCGGCCTGCCGCTGGAGGCGCTCGATCCGGCGTTCGAGCGAGGCGAGCTCCTTCTCGGCGTCGCGGAGCTCCTTGCCGGACGGGCGGTCGGACGCCGGTGGGGCAGCCACCTCGGAGGTCAGGGGGGCCGCCGCAGCGGCACGCTCCTGGGCCATCCGCAGCCGTAGGTACTCGTCCACGCCGCCAGGCAGGTGCCGCAGGCACCCGTCGAGGATGGCGTACTGCTGGTCGGTGACCCGCTCCAGGAAATACCGGTCGTGGCTGACGACGACGAGGGTGCCCGGCCACGAGTCGAGTAAGTCCTCCAGGGCCGCGAGCATGTCGGTGTCGAGGTCGTTCGTCGGCTCGTCGAGGATGAGGACGTTCGGCTGGTCCAGCAGGATCAGCAGCAGTTGCAGCCGCCGTTGCTGGCCGCCCGACAGGTCCTTCACCGGCGTCGACAGCTGTGCGCTGGAGAATCCGAGCCGCTCGAGCAACTGGGCGGGGGTGAGTTCCTGGGCCTTGGACCCCGAGCCGAGCGTGTAGGTCGACCGCAGCCGGGCGATGACGACCCGGACGGGGTCGTCGAGGAACTCCTCGAGCTCGTCCAGGCGTTGGCTCAGGGTGGCGACCTTCACCGTCGTGCCGCGTTTGACCCGCCCACCCGTGGGCGCCACTGATCCGTCGATGAGCCCTAGCAGCGTGGACTTGCCGGCTCCGTTGACGCCGAGGATGCCTGTCCGCTCGCCGGGGGCGAGCCGCCATTCCACGCCCCGGAGCACCTGGTGGTCGCCGTACGACACGGAGGCATCGAGCAGGTCGACGACGTCCTTGCCCAGCCGGGTGACCGCCAGCGACTGGAGCGCGACGGTGTCGCGGATCGGCGGGACGTCGGCGATCAGGGTGTTCGCCGCCTCGATCCGGAACTTCGGCTTCGAGGTGCGGGCCGGTGCCCCGCGGCGCAGCCAGGCCAGCTCCTTGCGGGCGAGGTTCTGCCTGCGGGCCTCCGTGGCGGCCGCCTGTCGGTCGCGTTCCACCCGCTGG
Organism: Raineyella fluvialis; assembly: GCF_009646095.1. Taxonomy (NCBI): domain Bacteria; kingdom Bacillati; phylum Actinomycetota; class Actinomycetes; order Propionibacteriales; family Propionibacteriaceae; genus Raineyella; species Raineyella fluvialis. The sequence continues at coordinate 2,506,591 of NZ_CP045725.1, forward strand.
AGGATGTAGGCCGCGTATCCGCCCTCGAAGGGTTCGACGATCCGGTCGTGCACCTCCCAGGTCGCCGTGCAGACCTCGTCGAGGAACCAGCGGTCGTGGGTGACGACGAGCAGCCCGCCGGCGCTTGCCGTCCACCGGGTCTTGAGGTGCTCGGCCAGCCAGGTGATCGCCTCGAGGTCGAGGTGGTTGGTCGGCTCGTCCAGTGCCAGGACGTCCCAGCTGCCGGTCAGCAGACGGGCCAGGGCGACCCGGCGGCGTTGACCGCCGGACAGGGTGGCCAGCCCGGCCTCCCAGTCCAGGTCGCCGAGCAGCCCGGCGATGATGTCACGGATGCGCGGGTCGCCCGCCCACTCGTACTCCGGAGTGTCCCCGACGACGGCGTGGCCGACGGTCTCGTTGTCGGGGAGGGTGTCGGCCTGGTCCAGGACGCCGATCCGTACGCCGTTGCGGACGGTCACTCGTCCGGAGTCGGGCGTACGCCGACCGGCGAGCATCGCGAGCAGACTCGACTTGCCGTCGCCGTTGCGGCCGACGATGCCGATCCGGTCGCCCTCGTTCACCCCCAGGGTGATCGAGTCGAAGACCAGCTTGGTCGGGAATTCCAGGTGAAGGGCTTCGGCCCCGAGCAGATGCGCCATAGCCTCTCCAGAGTAGACAAGGGTGCGAACCGGTGCGCGACCGTACCGGCTCAGCCCTGATCGGCGACCGGCTCGCTCGGCCCCGCCGGGCGGCGGATGAAGAACGAGGTGATGATCGCCACCGTGCTGAGGATGGCGCCCACCAGGAACGCCGCCCGGATCCCGGCCGACTCGGCGACCACCGCGTTCACGCCGGCGGCGGCGCGGCCCGCAGCCGTCGCGGCCATCGTGGAGACGAACAGCGCGGTGCCGGCGGCTCCCGAGACCTGCTGGATCGTCGAGACCGTCGCCGACCCGTGGGAGTAGAGGTGCTGGGGCAGGGCGCCCAGGCTCGACGTGAAGAGCGGGGTGAAGATCAGGGCGAGCCCGATGCTGAGCACCACGTGGGCGACCAGCAGGACGACCCACGGGGTCAGCGAGGTGCTGATGACGGCCAGGACCCAGAGCACCCCCGCCACGAGCGTGGTGCCGGGGACGAGGAGGGGCAGGGGACCGAAACGGTCGAACAATCTGCCCACCGCCGGGGCGAGGAGCCCCATCACCAGGCCGCCGGGAAGCAGGAGCAGGCCGCTGTGCAGCACCGTCATGCCCAGCACGTTCTGCAGGAAGAGCGGCAGCAGGATCAGCGTGCCGAAAAGGGCCATCATGCAGACCACGAACATCGTCACCGAGACGGCGAAGACCGGGCTGCGAAAGGTGCGCAGGTCCAGCAACGCACGATCGGCCCGCTGGAGCGCAAGCTGTCGCCAGACGAACAGGGCCAGCGCGGCGACGCCAACTGCCAGGGTGCCGATCAGCAGGGTCGGCGCGCCCTTCCCCGCGGAGGTGCCGAGGCTGCTGAGTCCGAACACGAGACCACCGAAGCCGAGGGCGGAGAGGACCACCGAGGGCGCGTCGATCGGAGCGTGGACCGGCTCGGTGACGTTCGGCATCTTCAGCGCCCCCAGTGCCAACGAGGTCACGGCGATCGGCAGGACGAGGACGAACATGAACCGCCAGCTGAGCAGGCTGAGGACGAGCCCGGAGATGGTCGGGCCGATGGCCGGTGCCACCGAGATCACGACGGAGATGTTGCCCATCCGCTGACCCCGGACCTGCGGCGGCACCAGCGTCATCACAGTGGTCATCAGCAGTGGCATCACGATCGCGGTGCCACTGGCCTGGATGATCCGGCCGACGAGGAGCACCCCGTACCCCGGGGCCAGGGCGGCGACCGCGGTGCCCAGGGAGAACAGCGACATCGCGGTGATGAACAGGCCCCGGGTCGGGAAGCGCTGGATGAGCATCCCGGTGATCGGGATGACGGTGGCCATCGTCAGCATGAACGCGGTGGTGAGCCATTGCGCCGCCACCGCCGTGACCCGCAGGTCGGTCATCAGGCGGGGGATCGCCACGCCCATCACCGTCTCGTTGAGGATGACGACGAAGGCGGAGACGAGCAACAGGTTGATCACCAGGTTGTCGCGCGCGGTGGTCCTCGGGAGGCCGGCGGGAGCCTGGGCCGTGGGGCTGGTGACGGAGCGGGACATTGCTCTCCCCTTCCAGGGACGACGGGACGGGCCGGGACACCGTCCGGGGACGGACGTCAGGCGCGCCTGTTCCTGACCGTTCTGCCGGTCAGGAACAGGCGCCCCAGGAGGAGGATGGTCCGGCCAGGAGAGCCGGACGGGGCCTCAGCGGCCGCGGAGCGCGCGCTTGCTGCCCTTCACCTGGCGGGCGTTGGTCGGCATCGGGCCCTTCGGCATCGGCACCCGGGGCCGTACGGCGTCGAGGGCCTTGACCCGGGACTTGACCTCGGTGATCTGGTACTTGTCCAGCGTCCGCGGGAGCTTCTTGATGTGCTTGGCAAGGTCGTCCAGGGAGACCTGGCCCTCCTTGTCGCCCATCTGGACGACCCAGACCGGCAGGTCGGCGATGAGTTGGGCGTGCTTGCGCTCCTCGGAAGCCAGGATGGTGCGCAGTCGACCGGGTTCGCCCTCACCGATCAGGACGACGCCCGACGGGCCGATGACCCGGTGCACGAGATCCTGCTGGCGGGTGCCGGTGATGCCCAGCTCGTGCGCCCACACCTTGTCGTTGAGCATGCCGAGCGCAGCGGCCGCCGAGCCGACCTGGCCGCGGGCCTGCTCCAGCGTGGCCCGCTTCATCCTCTGCGTGAGGACGAAGACGGCCAGGGCCAGGCCGCCCATCGCGCCGGTGATGATCCACAGCACGTAGCCACCACCGAGCAGGGCGGCGACGAGGACGCAGATGAGGATCGGCAGCACGAACGCGCCGATCATCCACGGGGTGAGCTGCTTGTCGACCTTGGCGGTCGCCTTGTACGCGTAGGTGATCTGCTTCCACCAGCCCCAGTCGCGGGGGTCCTCGCTGTTGCGCCGGCGTTCCTTCTCGGCGCGGCGCGCGGCCTTCTGCTTCTGGGCCAGGTCCTTCGCGGCCTCACTCTTGGCCATCAGTCATCACCTTGCTGTTGTGCTGTCGGTTCGGTGGTCGACGTGCGGTGGGTCCGGATCGGCATCCGGGGCCGTACGTCGGGTGGTGGCCCGCCCGGGCGGGCCTGTCGGTCAGACCTGCTGACCGCTGGTCGGGTTGACGCCGTGGATCTTCATCACAGCTCCGCCGTTGCCCCGGGCATCCTTGGCCTGGCGGTAGAGCCGCCCGGCCCGGTAGGAGGAACGGACCAGCGGACCGCTCATCACCCCGGAGTAGCCGATCTCGCGCGCCTCGTCGGCGAAGTCGTCGAACTCCTCGGGGGTCACCCACCGCTCGATCGGATGGTGGCGCTCGGAGGGGCGCAGGTACTGCGTGATGGTGATGATCTCGGCGCCGGCCTCGTGAAGTTCACGGAGGGCCTGCGAGACCTCCTCGTTCGTCTCGCCCATGCCGAGGATCAGGTTGGACTTCGTCACCAGGCCCGCGGCGCGGGACTGGGTGAGGACGTCCAGGGAACGCTCGTAGCGGAAGCCGGGGCGGATGCGCTTGAACAGGCGCGGCACGGTCTCCACGTTGTGGGCGAAGACCTCCGGGGCGGCGTCGAAGACCTGGCCCAGCAGTTCCGGCACGGCGCCGAAGTCGGGTGCCAGCATCTCAACGCCGACGCCCGGGTTGAGCCGGTGGATCTGGCGGATGGTCTCGGCGTACAGCCAGGCGCCCTGGTCCTCCAGGTCGTCGCGGCACACGCCGGTGACGGTCGCGTAGCGCAGCCCCATCTTCTGGACGGACTCACCGACCCGCAGCGGCTCACCGCGGTCGAGGAGGGACGGCTTGCCGGTGTCGATCTGGCAGAAGTCGCACCGTCGGGTGCACTGGTCCCCACCGATCAGGAAGGTGGCCTCGCGGTCCTCCCAGCACTCGAACTGGTTCGGACAGGCGGCTTCCTGACACACCGTGTGGAGTTGCTCGGCCGCGACCAGGTCCTTGAGCTCCCGATAGTTCGGGCCGAACTTGGCGCGGGTACGGATCCACTTCGGCTTCTCCTCGATGGGGGTCTGCGCGTTGCGGACCTCGAGGCGGAGCATCTTGCGTCCCTCTGGTGCGATGGTCACCCACGGGAGTCTACCTGTAGATATCGGCCCTGATCGCGCCCGACCGTCGCCTGCCCGCGGCCGTCAGACCGTCAGGCCGTACGTCACCTGGGGGCCAGTGGGGGTCGCCTGGACCGCCGGGCGACGAAGGTGCGCCGTCTGGGGGTTGTGGGCGTGCTCCTCACCCACGTCGGGGGAGGCCTCGTACGGCTCGTACCGCAGCATCGCGTCGAGATGGGGCCGGACGAGATCGGCCAGCTCGGCGAGGCTGGGGCAGCTCCCCAGCTCCTGCGCGATGCTGGTGACACCGGCGTCCCGGATGCCGCAGGGGACGATCCGGTCGTACCAGCTCATGTCCATGTCCGCGTTGAGGGCGAAACCGTGCATCGTCGTCTTGCGCGAGACGCGGATGCCGATGGCCGCGATTTTGCGTTCCGGTTTCGGGGCGATCCCCCGTGCCGGATCTCCCTCCGTGGCGCCCAACCAGACGCCGGTCCGGTGCGGGACCCGGCCCGCCGTGATGCCGAGGTCGGCCAGCGTACGGATCAGCGCCTCCTCCAAACGCCGGACGAAGTCGACGACCCCGATGCCGTTGGCGGGGAGCCGGACGATGGGGTAGCCGACGAGCTGCCCCGGCCCGTGGTAGGTGATGTCACCGCCCCGGTCCACGTCGATCACCGGCGTGCCGTCGACAGGACGGTCCGCCGGATCGGTGCGCTTGCCCGCGGTGTAGACCGGGTCGTGCTCCAGCAGGAGGACGGTGCCCCGGTCCAGACCCTCCACGACCCGCGCGTGGATCTCCCGCTGCAGGTCCCAGGCCGCGGAGTAGTCCGTCGTCTCCGTGCGGTCCGGCCACAGGCCGAGAGTCCGGTAGGTGATGCCGAGCGGGGACACGACGGAGACATCGGCGCCGGGAACATTGATCGGGGTGGCGGGCATGCGGCCGAGTGTACGCGGGCGTTTCCCGGTGAGGCGCTCCTCGGAACGCTGCGGCACCTCCAGGGGGTGCCGTAGCCTGCGGCATGTGCTGATGATCGGACTGACCGGTGGGATCGGGTCGGGCAAGTCGACCGTGGCGAAGCTCTTCGCCGAACGGGGTGCGCTGGTGATCGATGCCGACGCGCTGGCCCGCGAGGTGGTCGAGCGGGGGAGCCAGGGCCTTGCCGCCGTACGGGAGCGGTTCGGCGCCGACGTCGTGCGTGAGGACGGATCACTGGACCGGGCGGCGCTCGGTGCTGTCGTCTTCGCGGACCCCGCCGCTCGCCGGGACCTCGAGGCGATCACCCATCCGCTGATCCGCGCCCGCACCCAGGAGATCATCGCCGCTGCTCCCGTCGGGACCATCGTCGTGCACGACATCCCACTGCTGGTCGAGATCGGCGCGGGGCCCCAGTACCACCTCGTGGTGGCCGTCGACGTCGACGTCGAGGAACGGGTCCGACGCCTCGCCGCGTTCCGCGGTCTGGCCGCGGAGGACGCCCGCGCCCGGATCGCCCACCAGGCCACGCGGGAGGCCCGGCTGGCGGTCGCGGATGCCGTGGTGGACAACAACGGTGACCCGGGCGCGCTGGCGGCCCAGGTCGAGGCACTCTGGCAACGCTTCGTCGCCTTCGAGGCCAACGTGCGCGCCGGCATACCTGCCGACCTGCCGACCCCTGTGCACCTCCTGGCTGGGCGCGTGACCGGTTCCGGAGCGGAGGCCCGACGGCTGCTCGCGCGGATCGCGTACCGACTCGGGCCGCTGCTGGGCGTCGAGGCCACGTACGACCACGTCGGTCCCACGGCGGTACCGGGCCTGACCGCACCGGCGCTCATCCACCTACTGATCGGGGTGCCCGACACGGCTCCGGCGCAGGTGGACGACCTGCGCGCGGCGCTGGGGCGACTGGGTCATCCGGAGGGCGCGGACGGTGTGTTCCTGTCCTGCGACCCGGGCCGGCCAGTGCGCATCCGGCTGTGCCAGGAAGGTTCGGCGGAATGGCGGGACCAGCTGTTCTGCCGGGACTGGCTGGTGGCCGAGCCGTCCGCCCGTGAAGCCGCCGCGACGGCGCACCGGGCGGCAGCCGAGACGAGTAGTTCCTGGGAGGCGTACGAGTCCAAGGTCGCCGGATGGTGGCAACGGGTCCGCCCGACCGCGGAGGCCTGGGCCTCCCAGCGGGGGTGGCGGCCCCAGGGGACGTCGGCCGCGGACGTTCTGGCGGGCGCATAGCTCCGCGCGGATGGTTCGGCGGCCGCAGGGGCATCGGGCGCGGACGTTCTGTCGGGCCCATGCCTCCGCGTGGACGGTTCGGCGGCCGCAGGGGCATCGGGCGCGGACGTTCTGGCCGGCCCATGCCTCCGCGCGGACGTTCCAGTCTTCTCGCTGCCGTCCTGCGGTCCGCGAGCTCCTTGATCGTCCGCGAGGGTCGGTGGCGCTGCAAGAGGATCCGCGAACAGCACCCCGTCGTTGACCAACCGACGCCCGGACCCCCGAACAGCCACGGGGGCCCCGGGATCTCGTCCCAGGGCCCCCGTAGGAGTGCGTCGCCGACGGGCGGGGTCAGTCCTCCACGCCGAACTCCGCGCCGAAGTCCCCGTCCTCGAGCCGGTCCTTGATGGCCACCAGGAAGCGGCCGGCGTCGGCCCCGTCGATGATGCGGTGGTCGTAGGACAGGTTGAGGTACATCATGTCGCGGATCGCGATGGTCTCCCCGAGATGCTTGTCGACCAGCACCACCGGGCGCTTGACGATCGCGCCGGTCCCCATGATGGCGGACTCGGGCTGGTTGATGATCGGCGTGTCCCAGAGGCTGCCGACCGACCCGTAGTTCGTGATGGTGAACGTGCCGCCGGACAGCTCGTCCGGTCCCACCTTGCCATTGCGGGTGCGGCTCCCGAGGTCCGCGATCGCCTTGGCGAAGTCGGTGACGCTCATCTCGCCGGCGTTCTTCAGCACCGGGACCATCAGGCCCTTGGGCGTGTCGACCGCAAGGCCGAGGTTCTCGCCGGCCGGGTAGGTGATCGTCTTCTCGTCCATGTTCACGGTCGCGTTGACGATCGGGTACTGCTGTAGCGCTTCGACGGTGGCCTTGGCGATGAACGCCAGGTAGGTGAGGCCGACGCCGTTCTTGGCCTTGAAGTCGGTCTTGATCTGGTTGCGCAGGCGCGAGATCAGGGTGAGGTCGACCTCGACGGTGGCCGTCAGCTGGGCGGCGACGTCCTTCGAGTCGCGCATCCGGCGGGCGATCGTCTGGCGGATACGCGACATCTTCTCAGTGGTGCCGCGCAGCGGGGAGGCCTCGCGAGCGGCAGCGGCCGAGGCGGGAGCCGCAGGTGCGGCAGCGGTCGGTGCGGCGGCGGCCTTGGCCGCATCGAGCACGTCCTGCTTGCGGATGCGGCCGCCGACGCCCGTGCCGGTCAGGCTGGCCAGATCGACGTTGTGCTCGGCCGCCAGCTTTCGGACCAGCGGGGTGACGTACGCGGCCTCAGCGGCGTCACCACCGGCTGCGCGCGGGGCCACAGTGACTGCCTGAGCTTGAGCGGCCGGAGCGGCCGGAGCGGCCGGAGCGGGCGCGGCGGGGGCTGCCTGAGCTGGGGCCGCCGGAGCAGCAGGTGCCTGGGGAGCGGCCGGAGCAGCAGGTGCAGCCGGGGCTGCGGGTGCCGCCGGGGCCTGGGGGGCTGCCGGGGCTGGGGCTGCGTGGGCGTCGCCGATGACTGCGAGGACTGCGCCGACCTCGACGGTCTCGTCCTCCTGCACGCGGATCTCGAGGATCGTGCCGGCCACCGGTGAAGGAACCTCGGTGTCGACCTTGTCGGTGGAGATCTCGACGATGGGCTCGTCGACGGCGATGGTGTCGCCGACCTTCTTGAGCCAGGTGGAGACGGTGCCTTCGGTGACGGATTCACCGAGGGCGGGGAGGGTGACCTCGGTGCCCTGGGCGGCGCCGCCGGCCGGGGCCGCCGGAGCCGCGGGGCCGCCGGGGCGGCGGGAGCCTCAGGAGCAGCGGGCGCTGCCGGGGCCTGGGGAGCAGCCGGTGCCTGGGGTGCCGCCGGGGCCTGGGGGGCTGCCGGGGCTGGTGCTGGGGCTGCGTTGGCGTCGCCGATGACTGCGAGGACTGCGCCGACCTCGACGGTCTCGTCCTCCTGCACGCGGATCTCGAGGATCGTGCCGGCCACCGGTGAAGGAACCTCGGTGTCGACCTTGTCGGTGGAGATCTCGACGATGGGCTCGTCGACGGCGATGGTGTCGCCGACCTTCTTGAGCCAGGTGGAGACGGTGCCTTCGGTGACGGATTCGCCGAGGGCGGGGAGGGTGACCTCGGTGCCCTGGGCGGCGCCGCCGGCGGGGGCCGCGGGGGCCGCCGGGGCGGCGGGAGCCTCCGGAGCAGCGGGTGCTGCCGGGGCGGGAGCCTCGGCGGCCGGGGCGGGAGCTGCCGGGGCGGACTCCGCAGCGGCCTCGCCGGGCTCACCGATGATGGCCAGGACTGCGCCGACCTCGACGGTCTCGTCCTCCTGCACGCGGATCTCGAGGACCGTGCCGGCCACCGGTGAAGGAACCTCCGTGTCGACCTTGTCGGTGGAGATCTCGACCAGCGGCTCGTCGACGGCGATGGTGTCACCGACCTTCTTGAGCCAGGTGGAGACGGTGCCCTCGGTAACGCTTTCCCCCAGGGCCGGGAGAGTTACAGAAGTCGACATAATCGCTTTGGACTCCTTCGGAAACAGTGACGACGCAGTCAGGTACGTCGTCACCCTACCTGTCCGCGCCGCCACCGGGAACGAAGTTCAGCGGACTGCGGCGCGGCGTCCTGCGGCCCGGCACGCCGAGGTCCGGGCCGCCTCCGTGCGTCATTCCATCGTCAGGGCGAGGTCCACCAGCGTGCGTACGCCGGCGCCGGTGCCCCCGATCGCGAGGTAGCCCTCGGCGGTGCCCTCGCGCCAGGCCGGTCCCGCGATATCCAGGTGCGCCCAGTGGCGTTCTCCGGCGAAGTGCTCCAGGAAGGCCGCCGCGACCTGCATGCCCAGGTATCCGTCGGTGTTGGCCGAGGCCATGTCCGCGTACGGAGACGTCAGCTTGTCACGAGCCTCGTCGGTCAGCGGCATCTGCCACATGGCCTCACCGCTCCGCTCCGCCGCGTGGAGGAGGCGCCCGGCGACCTGGTCGCTGCTGGCAACCAGCCCGATGGTGTTCAGCCCCAGAGCCCGCATGCAGGCGCCGGTCAGCGTGGCGATGTCGACGACCAGATCCGCGTCGTCGGCCTGCGAGACGGACAGACAGTCCGCCAGCACCAGGCGCCCTTCCGCATCGGTGTTGGTGACCTCGACGGTGGTGCCGTCGTGCATGGTGAGAACGTCGGAGGGGCGGTACGCGCTACCGGACGGCAGGTTCTCCGCCATTCCGGCGTAGGCGACCACCTCCACCTGCAGTCCGAGGTCGGCGATCGCTCGGGTCGCGGCCATCACGGCAGCGGCCCCTCCCATGTCGCACTTCATGGTGAGCATGTGGCCGGCCGGCTTGATGTCGAGGCCACCGGCGTCGAAGGTCATCCCCTTGCCGACGAGCACCAGCTTCTGGGACGCCCCGGCAGGGGAGTACGCGGCACGGACCACCCGCGGCGGATGGACCGACCCGCCCCCCACCGCGAGCACCCCCCCGAAGCCCTCGGCGGCCAGTTGGTCCTCGTCGCGCACGGTCAGCTCGACCGGCGCTCCGGCGAACCAGTCGGTCACCGCGGCGGCGAAGGACTCCGGGAAGAGGACGTTGGCGGGGGTGTTCACCCAGTCGCGCGCGCGAGCCACGGCCCTGGTGACGGCGGCCGCGAGCCGCAATGCGGAGTCGTGAGCCTCGGGGTCGCTGTCCAGTACGACCACCCTGGCCACCTTGGCGGCGGGGATGTCACCCACCGCGTGCACCGGCTCGTACGTGCCCAGCAGGGCACCTTCCGCGATCGCCCGGACGGTGTCGAAGACCGAGATCGGCAGGCTGAGGGCGTCCTCGTGGAGGGACACCGCCACAGCGACCTCGTCCCCGGCAGCCACCGTCGCGCAGATCGCCCGCACGGCCGCTCCGGCGGCTCGGCGCAGTACCTCGGCGGTCGGAAGGTCCTTGCCGAGGCCGACGGCGACCACTCGGGTCCCGCCGGCGAGCCTGCCGAGCGGGGTGACACTGCCGACCGACGTACGGCTCTTCGCCCCGACTCCCAGCAGGTCCAGGTCCAGAGCGGTGGTCTCCACCCCGTCGGGCAGGCCGTGGGGAAGGCCCCGGTCGTCGACGAGCCGGGTCCCGACCACCAAGTAGTCGATGTCGTCGGGCAGGTCCTCAGCGAGCCGCAACTGCGGCAGCGTCGTGATGTTCACCGTTCGTCCTCTCGCACGTCAGCCGTCGCCCGTGACTGCCGAGCCGCAGGAGGCCCGGACGGACGACGGTGCGGACGGATCCGTCCGCACCGCTTCGACACGCTAGTCGCCCCCAGGGAGGCTCTTGGGCCGGGTCAGGCGCTGAGCGGCATCGGGCCGTACACCACGGCCTGGCCGTCGAGCAGGGAGACCGCGATGACTCCGGCCTCGTCCAGGTCGGTCCAGTGCTCGGCGAACCACGCCTCCGCCTCCGCCTGGGTGCCGAAGGTGGTGCTCACGCCGAGCGAGGTGGCCGTGGCCGGGTCGAGGGCGGGATCCGTCGTCCAGCTGAACGCCATCGTCGCCTCAGATCTTGTCGCCGCGGTTGACCCGCGGGCGGGGATCCGCCAGCGACGGATCTGGAGGCTGCGGTTCATCCCGTACATGAAGAGGCCGCGCTTGGGATAGCCGGGGTGACGCTCCTCCAGGAGCTTGGTGAAGCGTCGCCACATGAACCAGATGTCGATCAGCACTGCCAACACGATGACGTAGAAGGCGATCATCACGTAGTTCGCCAGCTGGGGGTTCTTGCCGACGATCAGGCTGGTGGCCAGGGTCACGAGGAGGAGGGGCATCACGACCTCACCCAGGCGGAACCGGGAGTCGACCACGTCACGCATCAAGGTGCGGCCGGGATCGGAGTCGCGCTTGCGAATCTCTTCCTGCCGTCCCCGACGCTCGGCCTCGGAGTCTCGCTCGCGACGTTCCTTCTTCGTCAGGGTGGGATTGACGCGAGCTCGCCGGGCAGCCTCAGCCTCCTTGCGGGTGGGCGTGGGCCCTTCCTTCTTCCGGTGCGCCGCGGGCGCGGCCGGTACCACCGGAGCCGCCGCAGCGGTGCCCTTCTTGGCGGAGTCGTCCTTCTTGCTGAACAGTCCCACGTCGGCCCTTCTCGTCCGTCCTGCATCAACCGGGCGCACGTAGTCGTGTACGTCCCGCACCGGGCCGGATCGCCGTCGGCGGTGCCGGGCCCGGCGTCCAGACTAGCCGTCCCTCCTTCTGACCGTCGTCCCGGGACCGGGGGCTGGCTGGGTGCCGGACGATCGCGGCCTCCGGGACCTCACCCGCTCGGCCCCGAACGGGGCCTCGGGGTCTCGTCTCAGGACACCCGACGCCCTAGGCTGGACGGCGTACGCACGACCCGAGCGCCCCACGGAAGGACCAGGGACCGTCTATGAGTGGCATCTTCCAGAGAATTTCGACGATCTTCAACACCAAGGCGAATCGCGCCTTGGACCGGATGGAAGACCCTCGCGAGACCCTCGATTACTCGTACGAGCGCCAGCTCGAGCTGCTCCGCAAGGTGCGCCGGGGTGTCGCCGATGTGGCGACCAGCCGCAAGCGCCTCGAACTGCAGGCAAATCAGCTGAGTCAGCAGGCCGACAAGCTCGACCTGCAGGCCCGCCGTGCACTGGAGATCGGCCGTGAGGATCTCGCTCGCGAGGCGCTGACCCGGAAATCGGGTCTCACCTCCCAGCTCGCGGATCTGCAGACCCAGCACGCGCAGTTGCAGGAAGAGGAAGAGAAGCTCGTTCGGGCTTCGCAGCGCCTGCAGGCCAAGGTCGATGCCTTCCGGACGAAGAAGGAGACCATCAAGGCCACCTACTCGGCAGCCGAGGCCCAGACCCGCATCAGCGAGGCGTTCTCCGGTATCGGTGAGGAGATGGGCGATGTCGGCCTGGCCATCCAGCGGGCTGAGGACAAGACCCTCCAGCTGCAGGCCAGGGCCGGTGCGGTGGACGAATTGCTCGCCTCCGGGGCGCTGGACGACTTCACCGGGTCGACGCAGGATGACCTGACTCGCGAGCTCGACCAGTTGGCCTCCACCTCCCAGGTGGAGAACGAGCTCGCCGCCCTGAAGCAGCAGGTCGCGCTCGGGGGCGCGCCGGCCCCGACGCAGCAGGCGATCGGCCAAGGCGTGCCCACCGCACCGCAGCAGCAGCTGTCGCCTGGCCGGGCCCAGCAGGTCCCGCCGCAGGCCCAGCAGGTCCCGCCACAGGCCCAGCAGGCGCCGGCTCCCGACCAGCAATGGACGGTCCCGGCCGAGCAGGTCCCTGGCCAGACCGCCGAGGGCCAGCCTTTCGGCCAGCCCACTCCCGCCGCCCCGAACCCGTCCCGGCCAGAGGAGCAGAAGTGATCGTCCGCATCCTGAACGAGGGCCAGTTCCGACTGTCCGAGGAGGCGCTGGCCTCGCTCAACACCTTCGACGACGACGTCGAGCAGGCCGTCAACGCCGATGACCAGGCTGCCCTCACCGCGGTGCTCCATGCCCTCCTCTCCGATGTCCGGAGCAGGGGGGAGCGGGTGCCCGACGACGAGCTGGCCGACTCCGACCTGATCCTTCCCGACGAGGCGGCCACCGTGGCCGACGTCCGTGCATGGCTCAGCGACAGTGAAGAAGGGCTGATCCCTGACTGATCCCACACCGGTGCCCGGCCCCGATGACGTCGCGCCGGCGACGGTGTCGGGGCCGCGCGCCGCACGCACGCTACGCGTGGCCTTCGTCACGGATCGGATCGGTGGACTCTCGTCGGCAGACGCCGGCGCTGCCCTTGCCACCGGGTGGAATGCGCGGCGCCCTTCCGACGACCTCGCCGTCGTGCCGATCGGCGCGGCCGGCGCCGGACTGTTGGAGGCGTACGCCGACCTGGTGGGTGCCCCGATCAGCGTCGCGACCTCGCCCCGGGACTCCTCCCTGCTGCTCCAGGTCGCCACGGCGCAGACCGTGCTCGTCGGTGTCGAGGTCTCGCCATCGCGACCCGCTGCAGACGCAGACCCCAGCCGCGAGGCCAGTTCAGCGCCTTGGGGTGAGGCGATCGCCCGGGCCGTGGCCGAAGCAAGGGACATCCGCACGCTGGTGGTGGACCTCGGCGGATGCCGGGCGCGTGACGGGGGCGCCGGCCTCCTGGCTGCCCTCGGGGCGAGCGCCGATGTCCCGCTCGACCGCGGCATCGCCGGACTCGCTGGCCTCAGCACCATCGACATCACCGGTGTGAGGCGGGCGCTCGCCGGTGTGGAGCGACTTGTCGCGGTGGTGCCGGCCGATCAAGCCGATCGCGTGCTGCTCGGCATGCGCGGCGTGGCGTCCCTGCACGGAGTGACGCTGCGCGAGGACGGGCTGGCGTGGGACCCGGCGGACCTGCTCGCCGCCGAAGGTTCCCTGGAACGTCTCGCGCACCTGCTGGCACCGGAATCACCCGACGCCCCGGGTTTCGGTGCATGTGGGGGGACCGGCTTCGCGCTCGCCGCCCTCGGTGCGACGGTCACCACGGCGTCCGCCTGGTTGGACGAGGCCATCGGCCTTTCCGCCACCATCGGCGAGGCCGACGTGGTCGTCACCGGCGCCGGGGCGTACGACTTCGCGCACCGAGGCGGCGAAACGGTCGCGGCCGTCGTCGCGATGGCGGGGGCGGCGATGCGTCCCGTGGTCGCGGTGGCCGGCTTCGTGACCATCTCCGCCCGGGAGATGCGCTCGCACGGGCTCGATGCGGCCTACGCCGTTCGACCGGGGGTGCCGGGCGAGACGGTCGTCGTCGAGCGTGCGGAACTGGAGGAGATGGGGCGTCGTGTCGCCCGCACCTGGGCCGGGTGAACGGCGGCCGGGCCAGCCTTTCCGTCGAGGGCTTGGATCGCCCGGTATGTCGGCTTAGACTGATCGCGGTTGCCCTGTCAACCAGATCCGACATCAGAACCGGAAGCCACAGACCCGGACGACAGCCGGACCCTGGACCGCCACCTCGCTGGTGCGTCCGCGGACCGGCCGGAGGAGAAGCGATATGACCGTGCAGAACGAGACCCTGGCGCAGCAGGGCGTCATCCTGACCACCGGCGCCGCCGCCAAGGTGAAGTCCCTTCTGGAGAGCGAGGGCCGCGATGACCTGGCCCTGCGCATCGCCGTGCAGCCGGGCGGGTGCTCGGGCCTGCGCTACCAGCTCTTCTTCGATGAGCGTGAGCTGGAGGGTGACATCGTCAGCAGCTACGACGGCGTCAACGTGGTGACCGACCGGATGAGCGCTCCGTACCTGTCCGGAGCGACCATCGACTTCATGGACACCATCGAGCAGCAGGGCTTCACCATCGACAACCCGAACGCGCAGAGCTCCTGTGCGTGTGGTGACAGCTTCCACTGATCCAGGCATTCCGGCACGTGCCGGAATCCGGCACGTGCCGCATGCAGGGCCTCGTCCTCCGGGACGGGGCCCTGCGTCGTCCAAGCCGCACATCGGCGTTATTGCCCAGCATTCACAGTGATTCACGTCACTTCGCAGGGGTGCCGTGGTCGGACGCGATCACGACTCCGCATCGTCGCCAGCCGCTGATGGTGAACTCGGTTACTGTGGGACAGACCGAAAGTGGCAGCAGGGTTGCGCCCTGCCGCCTGGGTGTGATCGGAAGGGTGTGACGTGGGTCTGAAGGGATGGCGGCGGCCACGGAAGTGGGCTGTCCTCGGTGCCGCAGGGCTGGCAGTGCTGCTGGCTGGTTGCGGCGACGTGCAGCAAGGAGCTGGTCAGGGCCGATACTTGGGTCTGCCCGAGGCTGCGAGCGATCGTGCTCCGGCAATGGGTCAGATGTACGTGGGCTCCTGGATCGCCGCCTTCATGGTGGGCGCTCTGGTGCTCTCGATCCTGATCTACAGCCTGATCCGCTTCCGGCGGCGCGATCCGCAGGAAGTGCCGCGCCAGGTGCGGTACAACCTTCCGCTGGAGTTCGTCTACACCCTCGTGCCGATCGTCATCGTCTGCACGCTCTTCTTCTACACGGTGAAGACGCAGAACCTGGTGCAGGCGAAGGCGGACTCGACCAAGGTCCACCAGATCGACGTGGTGGGGTTCAAGTGGTCGTGGGCCTTCAACTACATGGAACAGAAGAACCCGGCGGTGGGGGCCAACGTCAACGCGGTCGGCACCATCGAGTCGCCGCCCACGCTGGTGCTCCCGGTGAATGAGCCGGTTCGATTCAACCTCTACTCGCCGGACGTGATCCACTCGTTCTGGGTCCCCGCTTTCTACTACAAGCTCGACGTCATCCCCGGTCGGTCGAACTCGTTCGACGTGACGCCCACGAAGGTGGGGACGTACGCCGGCAAGTGCGCTGAGCTCTGCGGTACGTATCACTCGGCGATGTTGTTCAACGTCAACATCGTGCCCGTCGAGCAGTACAACGCGTATCTCAAGGGGCTGCAGGCACAGGGTCGGACCGGTACTTTCTACGGCCCGCTGCAGGCCAACCCCCAGCTCCAGAAGAAGGAGGGCAACTGACGATGACGACTGTCGCACGCGTCGCTTCGACGTCCGAGACCCGGGAAAGGCCAGCAGTATCCACTGGCGCGCGGATCATTGACTGGCTCACCACGACCGACCACAAGCTGCTCGGTCACATGTACCTGATGACAGCGCTGTTCTTCTTCGCCGTGGGCGGTGTCCTGGCCCTGTTCATGCGCGCCGAACTGGCCAACCCAGGTCTGCAGTACCTCAATTACGAGACCTACAACCAGTTCTTCACCATGCACGGCACGATCATGCTCTTGATGTTCGCGACTCCGGCCTTCGCCGGCTTCGCCAACGCGCTGATGCCGCTGCAGATCGGTGCCCCGGACGTCGCCTTCCCGCGACTGAACTCCTTCTCCTACTGGCTGTATCTCTTCGGCTCGATCATCGCCTGCTCGGGCTTCTTCACCCCCGAGGGTGCTGCGAGCTTCGGCTGGACCGCGTACGCCCCGCTGTCGAACTCGATCAACACGCCGGGCACCGGTGGTGACATGTGGACGGCCGGGCTCTACCTGCTCGGTCTGTCCTCGATTCTCGGGTCGGTGAACTTCATCACCACGATCATCACCTTGCGTGCTCCGGGGATGACCATGTTCCGGATGCCCATCTTCAGTTGGACCATCTTGGTGACCGCCATCCTCGTGCTGGTCACCTTCCCGGTGCTGGCCGCCGGCCTGATGGTGCTCTTCGCGGACCGTACGCTCGGTACCCAGATTCTCGACGCCGCCAACGGTGGCCCCTTGCTCTGGCAACACCTCTTCTGGTTCTTCGGACACCCCGAGGTCTACGTCCTTGCCCTGCCGTTCTTCGGCATCGCGTCCGAGGTCGTGCCGGTCTTCAGCCGCAAGCCGATCTTCGGCTACGTGGGCCTGGTGATCGCCACGATCGCGATCGGTGGTCTGTCCTTCACCGTGTGGGCGCATCACATGTTCACCACCGGCGCGGTCAGCCTGCCGTTCTTCTCCTTCATGACCTACCTGATCGGCGTGCCGACAGGCGTGAAGTTCTTCAACTGGCTGGGCACCATGTGGGGCGGCTCGATCTCGCTCGACACGCCCATGCTGTGGATCCTCGGCTTCATCACGACCTTCCTCTTCGGTGGCCTGACCGGCATCATGCTGGCCTCTCCGCCCCTGGACTTCCAGATGCAGGACTCCTACTTCGTGGTGGCGCACTTCCACTACACACTGTTCGGGACCGTGGTCTTCACCTTCTTCGGCGGTCTGTACTTCTGGTGGCCGAAGTTCTTCGGTCGGATGCTGAACGAGACCTGGGGCAAGATCCACTTCTGGCTCACGTTCATCGGTTTCCACACCACGTTCCTCGTCCAGCACTGGCTGGGTATCGAGGGCATGCCGCGTCGATACGCTGACTACCTTGTCACCGACCACTTCACCGCGCTCAACCAGATCTCGACGGTCGGCGCGTTCATCACCGGCATCTCGGTCCTGACGTTCCTCTGGAACCTGTGGATCTCCCGCAACAATCCGAAGGTCGAGGTCGACGACCCGTGGGGTTGGGCCCGGTCGCTGGAGTGGGCCACCTCGTGCCCGCCGCCGGCCTTCAACTTCACGTCGCTGCCGAAGATCCGGTCCGAGGCCCCGGCCTTCGACCTGCACTACCCGGAGATCGCCCACGCCATTCACGGGCACGTCCTGGATGACGCGTCCGCCGTCTCGACCAAGGAGGTCACCAAGTGAAGGCTGAACAGTGGCTCTTCTGGGCACTGGCCATCTACCTCGGCCTGATGAGCCCGGTGTACGCCTTCAGCACTTGGAAGACGCAGGGAGAGGTCGAGATCATCGGCACGGTGGTGCTGATCCTGACCTTCCTGTTCCTCGTCATGATCGGGGCGTTCATCGCCCTGACCGGGCGCCGGATGGACGCCCGTCCGGAGGACCGCCTGGATGCCACCGTCGCTGATGGGGCCGGACCGGTCGGCTTCTTCGCTCCTGCGAGCATCTGGCCGTTCTGGTGCGCCCTCGTCGTCGCGATGATGTTCCTCGGTTGGATCTTCGGCTACTGGATGACGATCATCGGCGTCGGTATCGGCGTGTGGGCGGTCGCCGGTTGGTCGCTGCAGTTCTACCGCGGGGACTACGCCCACTGACACAGTGTGTCGGGCCCGCCCGAGGGTCTGGCCAAACGCCCGAAGGGGCCCGGACGGTTCGACCGTCCGGGCCCCTTCGGCGTCCCCTCCGCCCGCCGGACGGTGGGTGCTGGTCCCATCGCCGGGGCGACCCACCGTCGCACGGTCTGTCAGATCACCAACTCTGCAGGAGCGGGCGGCCCTCCTCGTACCCGGACGTGGACTGGACGCCCACGACCGCGCGCTCGTGGAACTGGGCCATGTCCCGCGCTCCGGCGTACGTGCAGCTGGACCGGACGCCTGAGGTGATGAAGTCGAGCAGGTCCTCGACGCCGGGGCGGCGCGGGTCGAGGTACATCCGCGAGCTGGAGATGCCCTCCTCGAAGAGGCTGGCACGTGCCCGCTCGAAGGCCCCGAGCCGTACGTACGGCTGCGGACGGCCCGCGAGGAGGCCATCCCGAAGCTCTCCTTGTAGAGCCTGCCCTGGTGGTCGATCTGCATCTCGCCCGTCGACTCGTACGTCCCCGCGAACCAGGAGCCGATCATCACCGAGCCGGCTCCCGCGGCCAGCGCGAGGGCGACATCGCGCGGGTGGCGTACGCCACCGTCGGCCCACACGGCCTTCCCTTCCGCGCGGGCGGCCTCGGCGCATTCCAGCACGGCACTGAACTGGGGCCGGCCGACTCCGGTCTGCATCCGGGTGGTGCACATCGCTCCGGGTCCGACGCCGACCTTGAGCACGTCCGCGCCGGCAGCGATGAGGTCGAGCACACCGGAGGTCGTGACGACGTTGCCGGCCACGATGGGCACGCGGACACCCGTACGAGCGGCCACCTCGTCGCGGACCGTACGGACGGACTCCAGGGCCTGCAGCATCCGATCCTGGTGACCATGGGCGGTGTCGACGACGAGCACGTCGGCACAGGAGTCGAGGAGGGCGCTGGTCCGCGCCTCGACGTCGCCGCTGATCCCGATCGCGGCGCCGATCATCAGCCGTCCGTCCCGGTCCGTGGCGGGCTGGTAGATGGTCGCCCGGACCACGCCCTTGCGCGTCATGATCCCCACCAGGCGGTCACCGTCGGCGATCACCGCCACGTCGAGGTGATGGTTGTCCAAGGCCTCGAACACCGCGATCGGGTCCGTGTCGGGTGGGAGCGTGAGGAAATCCGTACGCATCACTTCGCGCGCCTGGACGAAGCGGTCCACGTCGGAGGTGTTCTGTGGCTCGAGGAGTCCGATCGCCCGCCCGTCCTCGACGACCACCGCGACCCCATGGGCGCGTTTGTGGATGACCGTCATGGCCTGGCCGATGGTGGTGTCCGGCGCGACGTGGATGGGCGTGTCGAAGACGGTGTGCGCCTCCTTGACCCGCCGGATGGACCGGTCGATCTGGTCGGTCGGGATGTCCTGGGGCAGGATCGCGATGCCGCCCCGGCGGGCGACGGTCTCTGCCATCCGCCGACCGGCGATGGCCGTCATATTCGCTACGACGATCGGCAGGGGAGTGCCGATGCCGTCGGTGCTGGTGAGGTCGACGTCGAAGCGTGACGTGACGTTGGACCGGCTCGGCGCCATGAACACGTCGTTGTACGTGAGGTCGAACGTAGGGGGCTGGTGAGGAATCGCACGGCCTCATTGTCACCCATCTGTCGCACCTTGGGTCGGCGGTATGCCGGTGCTGCCAGGCCGAGGGGCCGGGGGAGGGGCAGGGCCGGAAAGGAAGCAGGAGGGCCCCGCCTTTCGGCGGGGGCCCTCCTGGTGACTTCGGTGGATCCGATCAGTGCTTCTCGGAGCCTTCGAGTTCGCGCGCAGACTCGGGCACGGGCTCGTGCTCGACCTGGTGCTCGACCTCGTGCCCGCCGTCGTGATGCGAATGGGCCTCCTCGAGCTCCTCGCGGGTGGGGTGCGGGGGACGCTACCGGACCACCACTGCGTCGCGCGGGCGCGGGTCTTGGAGATCTGCTGCCCGTCACGCTTCACGCCACGGGCGTCGCTGTCGGCGTCGGCCTCGAGCGGGGCCGCGTGGTCCACCGCGGTGAGGGTGAAGGCCTCGTCGTGGCTGATCGGGACGTGCGCCTCGACGTAGCCACCCTCGGGGTGCGCTGCATGTCGCCCGTGGGCGAGCCATGGAGCAGGCGCTCGTGGTCGCCCCGCTTCATGCCCAGGCAGATGCGCTTGGTGACCCAGAAGGCGATCACCGGGACGATGAAGATGGCGAACCGCAGGGTCCAGGAGATCGCGTTCAGCGACAGCTTGAAGTGGGTGGCGATCAGGTCGTTGGCGCCACCGAACTGCAGCAGCAGCATCAGCGTGATGATGGCGACGCCGAACGCGGTCCGGGTCGGGTTCTCGTGCGGACGCTCCAGCAGGTTGTGGGAGCGGGTGTCGCCGGTGAACCATGCCTCGATCCAGGGCCACAGCGCCATCAGGGTGAAGAAGGCGCCGAGGAGGACCACGCCGGGGATGAAGATGTTCCACGACCAGGTGGTGTGGCCCCAGTGCGACTCCCAGCCCGGCATGATCCGGACGGCACCCTCGACCCAGCCCATGTACCAGTCAGGCTGCGAGCCGGCGGTGACCTGCGCCGGGTTGTACGGCCCGTACGTCCACACCGGGTTGATGGTGACCAGGGCGCCGAACAGCGTGAGGACGCCGAACGTCAGGAAGAACAGACCGCCGGCCTTGGCGATGTACGCAGGGAAGGCCGGCTCGCCAACGACGTTGTTCTCGGTCCGGCCGGGGCCGGCGAACTGGGTGTGGTGGTAGTAGGAGACGAGCCCGACGTGGACCGCCACCAGGGCGAGGATCAGAGCCGGGATCAGCAGGATGTGCACCATGTAGAGGCGCGACACGATCAGGTCGCCGGGGAACTCGCCGTTGAAGACGAAGAACTCGACCCAGGTGCCGACCAGCGGGATGGAGCGCATCAGGCCGTCGGCGAACCGCAGGCCCGTGCCGGACAGCAGGTCGTCGGGAAGCGAATAGCCGGAGAACCCGGCCATGGTGCCCAGGAAGAGCAGGCCGACGCCGAGGATCCACTGGATCTCGCGCGGCTTGCGGAAGGCGCCGGTGAAGAACACCCGGGCGGCATGGGCGAAGGCCGAGGCCACGAAGAGCAGTGCCGCCCAGTGGTGAATCTGGCGCAGGAGCAGCCCGCCGCGGACGTCCATCGAGATGTGGATCGTCGACTCGAAGGCCTGGGACATCATCATGCCCCGCATCAGCTGGTACGAGCCGTTGTACTCGACCTCAGCCATGGAGGGCTTGAACCAGATGGTGAGGAAGACGCCGGTGATGAGCAGGACGACGAAGCTCCACAGCGCGATCTCGCCGATGAGGAAGGACCAGTGGTTGGGGAAGACGTACCGCAGGCCGGCCTTCGCCATGCCTGCGATCCCGACCCGATCGTCCAGCCAACCGGCGACCTTGCCCTGCTTGACCAACACCGGGGGCAGATCGATGTCCTTCGCGGAGGCATTGCGCATCGTGGTGGTGGCGCTGCCCGGATCGCGGGGTTCAGAGACGGAGGTGGGCTTGGCCATCACGCGTCACCTTCCTTGTAATCGTTGCGCGAGTCACGCTCGAAGAAGCTCGGGCCCACCGGAACGGTGAAGTCCTGGGTCGCGATCAGGTAACCCTGAGAGTCGACGCCGATCTTGAGCTGGGGCAGCGAGCGCGCCGCCGGGCCGAAGACCACGTGACCCGCATTGCCCAGATCGAAGGTGGACTGGTGGCAGGGGCACAGCAGGTGGTGCGTCTGCTGCTCCCACAGAGTGATCGGGCACCCGACGTGGGTACAGATCTTCGAGTAACAGAGGATGCCCGACACCTGCCAGTCCTTGCGGGAGGCCGGGATGTTGATCGACGCCGGATCCATCCGGACGATGATGATCGACGACTTGGCCTTCTCCTGCTGGTACTCCACGCCCTCGTAGTTCTTGAGGTTCTCCGGCTGGGCGTTGATCAGCTGGCCGATCTCGACGTCCGCCGCCTTGATCGGCTTCCAGCTGATGTCGTTGACGAGGCGGATCGGCTTCTGCGGGGTCGCCTCGGCGAAGATGGTCCGCTCGATCGTATTGGCCCGCTTGCGGGCGGTCGGCCACGGGCCCATGTCCGCGAGGGTCACGACGAGCGGCAGGGCGAACAGGCCCAAGGCGCCACCGAGGCTGGCCATCATGAACTTGCGGCGCCCGACGCCGGAGGCGCGGATCCCCTCACTCACGGTGACGAGAGCTTCGGTACGGGCCTCGTCGGACGAAGTGGGGATGTGGCGCTGCTGGACGGAGTCGGTGTCGTCCATCAGGTTCAGGCCCCAGGTGACGGCGCCGACGCCGATCAGGAAGATCGCCAGGCCCATCGTGGTCCCGAAGACCACGTTGTGCAGATCGGAGCGGAACGCACCGATCTCGATCTGGATGCCGTGCGGGATCGCGAAGTACGTCACCACGGACGCCAGCGCGCACAGCGAGGAGACGGCGAAGGCGACGACGACGCGGCCCTGCGCGTGTTTGTCGGCGTGCGGGTTGGTGGAAACCCAGCTGGGGATATGCGGCTCGAGACCAGGATCGTCCACCGGTCGCTCGAGCTGGTTGGTCATGTTGTCGTTCACTTGGAGCGAGCCCCCTTCGAAGTGACCCAGGCGGCGAGCACGATGAGGCCGCCGACGCCCACGACCCAGGCCCACAGGCCCTCGGTCACGGGGCCCATGCTGCCGAGGGAGAGGCCGCCGCCGTTGCTGGCGCTGCCGTTCACACTCTTGAGATAGCCGATGATCTCCTGGGCGTCCTGGTCGGTGATGACGTTCTTGGAGAAGACCGGCATCTGCTGGGGACCGATGCGCATGGCTTCGTAGATGTGCACCGTGTCCACCTTGGTGAGCGAGGGCGCGTACTTGCCGTTCGGCAGTGCGCCGCCCTTGCCGGTGATGTTGTGGCAGGCCGAGCAGTTCGTCCGGAACAGCTCCCCGCCGCGGGCGATCTCCTCATCGGTGAGGTTCGTCGGGTCGACGACCGTCGCGTTCGGGATCGCCGGGCCGGCGCCGAGGGTGGCGACGTACGCCGAGATGGCCGAGATCTCGTCCTGCGAGAACTGGGACTTCTTGCGGGGGGCCTGCTGGCCCGGGCGCGCCATCGGCATGCGGCCGGTGCCCATCTGGAAGTCCACGGACGCGGCGCCGACACCGACCAGGGACGGACCCTGGGTCGTGCCTTCGCCGTTCAGGCCGTGGCAGGAGGAGCAGGACACCTGGAACAGCGCCTTGCCCTGCTCGACCTGTTGCGACAGGCCGGGGGCGGCGGAAACCCGGGTGCTCGGCATGACGAGCGCGTACACGGCTCCGACCAGGAACAGGGCGAGCACCAGGATGAGTGGCTTGGCAGCCGGGTGTCGCCTCCGCGTGGACAGATACTTCACAGCAATGTGCCTCTCTGTGGTTGGGGGTCCGTGACGCTCGTCAGTGGAGGAAGTAGATCACCGAGAAGAGGATGATCCACACCACGTCGACGAAGTGCCAGTAGTACGACAGGGCGATCGCGCTGACCGCCTGCTCGTGCGTGAAGGTCCGCGCGAGGTACGTGCGGGCAAGGATGAAGAGGAAGCCGACAAGGCCGCCGAGCACGTGGAGGCCGTGGAAGCCCGTGCCGAAGAAGTAGACCGAGCCGTAGGCGAAGGACTGCGGGGTGAGGCCCTCGGTGAAGAGCTTCGAGTACTCCATGATCTGGCCGGAGAGGAAGAAGGCGCCCATCACGAAGGTGAGCGTGTACCACTCGCGCATTCCCCAGCCCCCGACGTTCAGGAGCGACCCGGTGCGCTTCACCCGCCCATGCTCGGCCGCGTGCACCCCCAACTGGCAGGTGACCGACGACAACACCAGTACGACGGTCACGGCGACCGCCTTGGGGATGTCGAGCCACTCGGCGGGGGTCCAGCCACCGGTGCCTGCCGCGGCGTGGATGTTGCGCATGTTGAAGTACGCGGCGAAGATCGCGGCGAAGAACATGAGCTCGGATGCCAGCCAGACCCACATGCCGACGGCGAGTGGATCGGGACGGCCCGGCAGGCCGCGGAGTCGGGTGTTCGGGACGGAATGGAGGGCTCCGGTGGGAATAGCCCGCCCAGCGCCCATCAAGTCAGATGAAGAAGCCACGTCTGCATTATGGCCGTAATCACTGCCCCGCGCTCGGCGTCGCGGGCTCCGACGCCGTTTGGTTGGGCGATCGTTACCTGGGCTGTCTTGACGCAGTGGGATCGGCGTGATGGCGGGGGGCCAGATGTGGCCGTGGTCACTTCCCGGTGCCTGCTGGCTATTCCGTCAGATGGCACGGGCGGGCCTCGGTCTCGGTGCGGGTGCCGGTCCCCGGCGGACCCTCCGAGGGCTGACGCTACGATGCACCTGTTCGCTGGAATCCGAGTCCCGAGGAGGGCTGATGAGCGCAGACGCGTCCGACAAGACGGTGACGGTCCTGCTGTATTCCGATGACCGTCAGGTGCGCGAAAGCGTGAAGTTGGCTCTGGGTCGTCGCGTCGCCGCCGATCTGCCGCCTGTCACCATTGTGGAGACGGCTACCCATGCCGCCGTCGAGCACGCGATGCTTGAGGGAGGCATCGACCTGGTCATCCTCGACGCCGAGGCCGCCCCCGCCGGGGGATGGGGATCTCCAAGCAGTTCAAGGAGGAGATCGCCGACTGCCCGCCGATCCTGCTGCTCGTGATCCGCAAGGACGATGCGTGGCTCTCGGCCTGGTCACTGGCCGACGCCATCGAGCGCTACCCGATCGACCACGTCGCCTTCCCCGGTGCCGTCGCCGCCCTGCTGCGCAATCACCTCCAGGTGACCGGCGCCTGATCGTCATGACGCGGACCCGACCCAGCCGGTCGGGTCCGCGCCGCATTGCCCGCAGAACCCGTCCGGGTCCGGAAGAACGAGGAGGAGTGACATGACCACGAGGAACTACAGCTGGCCGGATGTGCTGACCGGCCTGCTCAAGGGCGAGAACATGGCGCCGGAGGCCACTTCGTGGGCGATGCGCGAGATCCTCGGCGGAAACGCCACCCCCGTGCAGATCGCCGGCTTCGCCGTGGCCCTCCGGGCCAAGGGGGAGACCGTGGACGAGGTCGCCGCACTCTCGGAGGTGATGCTGCAGTTCGCCCGCCCCGTGCACGTCGAGACGCGGGCGGTGGACGTGGTCGGCTCCGGCGGGGACCGGGCCAACACGGTCAACATCTCCACGATGTCCGCGATCGTCGCGGCAGCCGCCGGCGCGAAGGTGGTCAAGCACGGCAACCGTGCGGCCTCATCCCTGTGCGGTACGGCCGACTGTCTCGAGGCCCTCGGCCTCGTCCTCGACCTCGCGCCGGAGAAGCAGCAGGAGGTCATGGACGAGGAGGGGATCGTCTTCCTCTTCGCGCCGCTCTATCACGGCTCGCTGAAGTACGCCGCGACATCCCGGCGTGAGCTCGGCATCGCCACCATCTTCAACTACCTGGGCCCGCTGTCGAACCCTGCCCGCCCTCAGGCGCAGGCCATCGGCATCGCCAACGAGGCGATGGCCGGCCTACTGGCGGGCGTGCTGGCCCAGCGTGGCAACCAGGGGATGGTGTTCTTCGGTGGCGACGGGCTCGACGAGTTGACCACGACGACCGCCTCGAAGGTGTGGCTGATCAAGGACGGCCGGGTGGTGGCCACCCGGCTCGACCCGCTCGACCTGGGCATCGCCCGCGCCGAGAGATCCGACCTCGTCGGGGGCAAGCCTGAGGTGAATGCCGCGATCGTCCGCACGACCTTCGCGGGAGCACCCGGCGCAGTGCGCGACATCGTCATCCTGAACGCTGCTGCCACGATCCTCGCCTACGACGGCCCGGACCTCGATGCCGACATCACCGCCCAGTTTGTCACGTACGTCGAGCGGGCGCGCGAAGCGATCGACTCGGGACGGGCACTCGCGCGGCTCGACAGCTGGATCGCCACCACGCAGCGACTCGCGCAGGCCTGACCAGGCGGTCGGCCCTCCGCGTCAACCGAACGGCCCCGCTGCGCCCAGAACGAGGGAGGCGGCGGGGCCGAGCCACATCCAGGGGCCGTACGCGTACGGTCCCCGACGACCTCGCACTGCGCGGGCCACTCCCCAGAGGGCTCCCAGGAGACTGCCGGCCAGCAGCGCGACCCACCAGCCGGTCCAGGACACCGACGCTCCCAGCGCGCCGATCACGGGACTGATCCGGACGTCGCCGAACCCCAGCCCCTGACCGACCCGCCACAGCGTCAGGTAGAACAGCCCCGCGCTCAGGGCCCCCAGCAGCACCCGGGTCACCTCCGTTGGCGACACCGTGGCGCCGCTCCACGGCAGGAGGGTCGTGACGACGGCGAAGGATCCCAGCGCCCAGATGGCCCGGGTGAGTCGGAGCGGCAGCCAGGTGGTCCGCGCGTCGATGGCCACCAGCAGGGCCAGGCCCGATGCCCAGACCAGCCACAGTGGCAGCCAGGCGACCGGCGCCAAGCTGAGAGCCGTCAGGCTCGCCGCCGCCGCGAGGCCGCCACAGGCCAGCGAGAAGCCGCGTCCGGCCAGAGCCACGTAGTCCGGCGGTTCGTCCTCGAGGTCGCAACCTGCGACCGCCTGCCGGGGAAGGTGGCGCAGGATCGGGCCGGTCGCCCCCGCCACCAGGACGCCGATCGTGACGGCGGCCGCCACGATCGCGACTGCCGTCACCGGGTTGCTCGTCATCCGCGCCCCTCCTCGTCCCCGTGGTCCTTGTCCGGGTGTTCGTCATGGACCCTTTCAGGCACGGCTGCGCCCCGACGGGTCATCGCGACGGCCAGGTGCGCGTGACCGTCCGGGCAGACGAGGGGCGGAAGGCTTCGAGCCTTCCGCCCCTCACCACTCGCCTGATCAGCGGTCAGCGGGTCGCCTTGGTGAATCCGGCCGCCGCGGCGGCCTCCTCCGTGGCGAACCACACATCGGTCACGGTGCGGTTGTAGGAGTCGCTGCCTGGCAGGTGGTACTTCATCGACCGGGGATTGCCCTTGATCGGGAAGCCCTCCGGGGGCTCGATGCCGACGTACGAATCCGGCCCGTAGGAGGTCGCCGTGTCGGTCGACACCGCCCGGTCGAACTCGCTGATGCCGCCGCCTTCGCCGATCATCTCGGCCTCGGCCTCGGCCATCTCGTCGTCCATCTCGTCCAGGGGGATGTCGGCGGCGACGGGTGCCTCAGCGGTCGGTTCCTCGGCAGGGGCCGGCGTGGAGGGCCGGGGCTCCGCCGGCTGCGTCGGCTGGTAGTTCTGCCAGGCATCCTCCTTCGGGGACCCGAGCTTCTTGGCCACGACGAGGGCGATCCCCGCGAGGGCCGTGAGGATCAACAGGACCTTCCAGGTCGTGCCGCCCCGACGGCGCCCCTCGAGCTTCGCCTGCGCCTTGGCCAGCCGGGCGTCCGCCTTGGCCAGCTGCTTGGCCGCCTTGCGGGACAGCTTCTTTCCCTTCGGGGCTACGGCGGCCGCCTCCGCGGCCACGGCGTCAGCGGCCTTGTCGAGGAGCTTCTCCGCGCGGGGAACGACGTCCTCCTTGATCCGGGCCGCGGCTTCCTCCGCCAGCGGACCCACGGCCAGCAGAGCCTGCTCGATCCGCGGGGCGACGGTCTGGAGGGTGCCGCGGGCGCCGGCGACGCCCCGCACCTTGGCTTCGTGGGCGACCGGTGCGAGCCGGACCTGGGCCTCGTGGGCGACGGGACCCAGCCGGGACTGCGCCTCGTGCGCGTAATCGGTGAGGATCTCCTGAGCCTGCACGCCGCGCTCCCGCGCCTGCTCCGCGAGGGGGCAAGGCGGGCCTGCGCCGTGGCGGCGAGCGGGGCGAGCTTCGTCTGGGCCTCCGCGATCCGGGCCGCGCCTGCTTCCCGGGCCTGGTCGAGGTAAGGGGTGGCCGCCTTGATGGCAGCGTCGACGGCATCGACACCGACCTCGGTGAGGCTCTTCGGAATCTCGGCCTCGATGACGACCTTCTGGGATTTGCTCTTCACTCTTGCCTCCGAATTTCGTCGAACCAGCATTCGTCGTGTCAGCGCCTGCGACGCCCGGGCTCGCCTGCCGGGCGCGCCTGAGCGGCCGTGGCGTACGTCCAGCGTAGCGACCGCCATTCCAGATCAGACAGGTTTGCGCAGTGTTCTTCGTCGGAACGCCACAAAAGCCGCGGCCCGCTGTGGCGCTGGCGCGGTTGCCCGGTCACCGGAGCGTGACAAGATGGAGCGGACATGACCGTGTCGTCGGGTCGCGACCCGCCGACCCCGACGAAAGGCAGCTCGTGGGCAACTCCACTGCAATCCTGCACACCAATCATGGGGACATCACCATCACCCTGTTCGACGACATGGCGCCCAAGACGGTGGCCAACTTCGTGGGCCTGGCCGACGGGACCAAGGAGTACGCCGATCCGAAGTCGGGCGCGCGGACGACCGGACGCTTCTACGACGGGCTGACCTTCCACCGTGTCATCCCGGGCTTCATGATCCAGGGCGGCTGCCCGCTCGGCACCGGCACCGGCGACCCCGGCTACAAGTTCGCCGACGAGATCCACCCCGAGCTCGCCTTCAACAAGCCGTACCTGCTGGCGATGGCCAACGCGGGCCCCAACACGAACGGCTCGCAGTTCTTCATCACGGTGGACAAGACGCCGTGGCTCAACCGGAAGCACACCATCTTCGGTGAGGTGGCCGACGAGGCGTCCCGCAAGGTCGTCGACGAGATCGCGGCTGTGCCGACCGGTCGGGCTGATCGCCCCACGAACCCTGTGGTGATGGAGTCCGTCGAGATCGTCGCGGGCTGATGCTGCCGTGACACCACCGATGGGGAGCCCGGGCCCGGACGGCCCGGGCTTCCGCCCGTGTTACCGGCACCCGGACCGGCTGACCGGCATCACCTGCCAGCGGTGCGGGCGGCCGATCTGCGGTGAGTGCATGATCCCGGCATCCGTCGGCTTCCAGTGCCCCGACTGTGTCGCCGGGGCCAGGTCCCGTGAGCGCCGGACCCGAGTGACCTCCCGCCGAGTACGGCAGGGCGGCGCGGGACGGTTCGCGACGTTGCGCTCGGAGAGTGCGACGGTGCTGTTGATCGGCCTGATCGTCATCATCCAGGCCGCCGACGCGGTCTCGCTCGGCCGCATCCAGGGGCTGTTCGCCTACTGGGGGCTGGCGATCCTCGATGGCCAGGTGTGGCGGCTCGTCAGCCACGTCCTGATTTCTGGCGGCATCCTCTCCCTCGTCATCAACGGCTTCGTGCTGTGGATGTTCGGGCGGTCCATGGAGATGATGTGGGGGCGCTGGCGCTTCCTCGCGACGTACTTCCTGTCCGGCCTGGGAGCCGGGGTGCTGATGCTGGCGGCAGGCCCGACGACGGCCGTGATGGGCGGCGCCTCCACGTCGATCATCGGACTGCTGGCCGCGAACGCCGGCGCGAAGTTCCATGACCGGGAGGACGCCAAGGCCGACGTCATCCTGCTGGCCATCCTGGTCGGTTTCACCGCTTTTCAGGCTCCGGCCATGGTGCTGGCGGACGTCGGCGCCATCGTCGCGGGCGGCCTCTGCGGGTGGCTGTGGTCCACTCAGCCCCGCACTGGTGGACGTCGGCGCGGGTCCCTGACCCGGTCCGACCAGCTCCACCTGATGGGCGCTGCGGGGATCCTGGTCGTGTGTGCGGTTGTGGCCACGGCGGCCATCCTCGTCCGCTGAGCAGCTTGGGGTCCGGTCGCCCGGACCCCGCCCGGCGGCGGACATCGGACAACGCGGGGCGTGCCCGAGGATCAGTTGCCGAGGCTGAAGGCCGCCTCGAGATCGTGCTTCGAGTAGGCCCGGAAAGCGATGTGGGTCTCGGTCTCGATGATCCCGCCCACCTTGTTCAGCCGGTCGGAGATGACCGCCGACACATCGTCCAGCTCGCGGACCCGGACCATGACGACCAGGTCGATGGATCCGGTGACGGAGTAGACCTCGGTCACACCGTCGAGATCGGCGATCTCCTGGGCGACCTCGGGGATCCGGTCGGTTTCGGCGTGGACGAAGACGATTGCGGTGACCATGGCCGTCATCCTAGTGTCCAGCCCCGGGCGGCGCGGCGGGGACGGGCGTCGCGCGGCCGAGGCGGGCGATGGGCCGCAGGCCGGTCAGCACCCGGGGCAGGTCCTCGGCGGCGATGGTCGTCCGCAGCGGCCAGACCCAATCGCCCTGGACGTCGATGAGCCGTACGCCGGGTTCTTCGAGCCAACTCGCCACCAGGGCCGTCTCCTCCGGGAAGGCCGCCGAGCCATGGGGTGACGCAGCCACGGACTCCGCCAGCAGGACCGCCTCCTCGGCCACCCTCACCGCCGACTCTCCCGGCCGGGTGCGCGCCGCGCCGGCCAACCGCCCGTAGCGGATCACATGGATCTCCCAGCCCGGGCGCCCGGCCGCACCGGCGGGGGCGAAGCTGTCTGCGGTCCGGCGGGCGGCGACGAGTTGGGCGCACCGTCCCAGCGAGGCGATGCGCTGGTGGCGGCGGCTGGTCTCGAGGTATCCCTGCAGCCGCCGGCGCACCTCGGCCGCCTCTTCGTACCGCTCCTGATCACTCAGTGGTCCGATCCTGGCGGCGTGGGCGCTCACCACGGTGGATACGTCGCCCGACAGGGCCCTGGCCACCTCCCCGACCAGCTCGATGTACTCGTCGCGCCCGATCCGGTGGTCGCATGGCGCGGGGCAGCGGCCCATCTCCGCGAGGGCGCAGGCCGGGGAGGGGCGCCGGACGCTCAGTCGGGTCGAGCACTGCCGGACCGGGAACGCCTCGTGCAGGGCCTCGACCACCAGTTGGGCGTCGTCTCGACCGGGGAATGGGCCGAAGCGCACCTTGGTCCCCGGATCCCGCACGATCGACAGCCGTGGGTACGGCTCATCGGTGAGGGCGATCCAGACC
Source organism: Raineyella fluvialis (assembly GCF_009646095.1). Classification (NCBI taxonomy): domain Bacteria; kingdom Bacillati; phylum Actinomycetota; class Actinomycetes; order Propionibacteriales; family Propionibacteriaceae; genus Raineyella; species Raineyella fluvialis. Next base: position 2,537,405 of record NZ_CP045725.1, read on the forward strand.
GGATGGGCCGCCCGCTTGGAGCGGCGGTTGTAGCGGGGTTGGTGCGTGGTGATCAGCCGGAGTTCGCGGACCTTCGCCTCCAGCGGCGTACGGCACTCGACGCAGGACACGCCGTCGGCCTGCCGGATCATGTCCTCCATCCGCGCCCGCCGTTCCGAGGCCGTGAAGTACCCCTGCACCCGGCGGTGGATGTCGACGCTGGTGCCCACGTAAAGGATCTCCCGCCCGTCGTTCCCGGGACTCCCGGGCACGGGCAGAAGGCTCTCCTCGGTGTCGTTCCCCCCGGACTCCTCGGCCGGTACCGCGCTCAGGCGCGGCGGATCGTTGCGGAAGAACCAGTAGACCCCGGGAGCGTGTGGCAGGTCCTTCGCCCACGGTGCCCGCTGCCGGCGGGTCGGGGAGACCGGCCGCATCATGGCGATGAGGTCGTCCAGGGTGGTGACGCCACGGTTGCCGACCCGCGCGATCAGGTAGTGCAGCAGATCGACGGTGGCCCGGACATCCTCGAGGGCCCGGTGGGTCGGCGTCGTGTCGGCGCGGACGTGCGCGGCCAGGGTGCCGAGAGCGTAGTTGCGGACCTCGGTACGGGGAATGATCTGGCGGGCCAGAGCCAGCGTGTCCAGCACCTGCCGAGGCTGCCAGGGGTAGCCGAGACGCTCGCAGCCGCGCCGCAGGAAACCCATGTCGAACCGGGCGTTGTGGGCGACCATCACGCACCCGTGGCTGAACTCCAGGAAGGCCGGCAGCACCGAGGGCAGGTTCGGCGCCCCCCGCAGCAGCGACGGGGTGATGCCGGTCAGCACACTGATCTCGGCGGGCACCGGACGCTCTGGGTCGACAAGGGTCTGGAACTCGGCGAGCACCTCTCCGGCCCGTACATGCGAGGCGCCGATCTCGGTGATGGCTGCGTCCTTACCGGTGCCCGTCGTCTCCAGGTCGACCACGCAGAAGTCGACCGACGACAGTGGTTCCCCGAGGTCGGCGAACGACGGCTGCAGGTCGTCGCCGACCTGTGCCAGACCATCGAAGGGCAGCTGGGTGATCACGGGAACAGGCTAAGGAAGCCCTCTGACAGCGGCCGGGTCGACACGACGGAGCTGGCCTATCCTGGGCCCGACGGGCAGGGATCGTACGGTCGGGAGGTCTGGTGAGTGACGCGATGGGCGTGACGTCTCGGCCCTGCGGCACGACCGGTGCGGGGATCGCTCCGCGGTGGCTGCTGCGGTGAGGGAAGCGTTCGCGGCAGCCGTGGCGACGGGGCTGCTGGTGACGGGACTGCTCACCACGACGGTGGCCGCGCCCACGCTCGAGGCCGGGACCGGTCGGGCGCCCGCGCCGGCGGATCGCCTCCGGCTGACCCGCACCCTGTCCCTCCCGCAGGGTGACCGAGTCGCCTGCGCCGTCCCGGCCGACTGCCGGCTGTGGGCTTCCGCCCTGCAGGATGCCGCGGCCGCCCTCGATCCTGTCCTCCCTGCCGGGCCCCTCGGTGCAGTGACCCTCGTGGCGCCCACCGCGGCGGGGCAGGCGGCCGTGCTCGGGACCGGGCCGGGCACTCGACCGGCCGCCACGACGCTGCGGGTCGATGCGCGCATGGTCGCCCGTGGTGCGGCTCCGGCGTCGCAGCGCGGACGGACCTGGATCGTCGTCAACCCGGAGGTGGCCCGCACCGGCGGTGATCTGCCCCGGCAGGTGCTGGTCCACGAACTGGTCCACGTCCGCACCCTGGCGCCCGACCTCCCCGGGCCGCTGTGGGTCGAGGAGGGCTACGCCGTCGCCCTCACCCACCGGGTGCTCGGCCCGACCGTGGGCCCGGTGGTGCCGGCCTCCTCGGTGGGCGCCGCCGAGGCCGCTGTCGACGCCGCGCTCGGCAGGTCGGCACCCGTGGCCGGCGGGCCGAGCGGCTGGCCCTCGGACGACTGGGTGCCCCTGACCATCGATGACTACGGTGTCGCCGGGAGGATCGTCGAGGGTCTCGCCGCCCGGCTGGGATGGGATCGTGTGGCACGCTGGTACGCGGCATCGGAGGCGGGCGCCGGATCGCTCGCGGCGGCGCGCGCGCAGCTCAGCGGTCGTACGGTGATCGCTGAGCTCAGATGAGGAGAAGGACATGTCCACACCCGACCGCAGACCGGCCATCGGGATCGACATCGGTGGGTCGAAGGTCGCGGCGGCGGTCGTCGACGGCGACGGGCGACTGATCGGGCGGCGGACGGTGCCGACTCCGACCGAACGCGCGGACGCGGTCGAGGAGGCGATCGTGCGCCTGGTGGACGCCCTGGCCCACGAGCACCCGGCCGCCTGCGCGGTCGGCATCGGCGCCGCCGGATGGGTGGACGAGACCCGGCGGATCGTACGGTTCTCCCCCCACCTCGCCTGGCGCAACGAACCCCTGGTGGAGCGACTCGAGCGACGGCTCGTCCTGCCTGTCGTGGTGGACAACGACGCCAACGCCGCAGCCTGGGGGAGTATCGCTTCGGTGCGGGGGTGGGCAGCAGCACTTTCGCGATGATCACCCTCGGCACCGGCATCGGCGGGGGACTCGTGCTCGACGGTGAGGTCCACCGTGGCCGCTGGGGGTGGCCGGCGAATGGGGCCACCTCTGCGTCGTGCCCGATGGCCAGATCTGTCCCTGCGGCAATCGGGGCTGCTGGGAGCAGTACTGCTCGGGAGAGGCCCTGCGCCGGGAGGCTGTCGCGCTGGCCGGCACCGGCTCGCCGCGGGCCCTGCCACTGCTGGAGCGGGTGGGCAAGGATGCGGGCGCCATCCGCGGTTTCCATGTCACCGAGGCGGCCCTGGCGGGCGACCCGGCCTGCGAGGAGATCCTCACCGGGGTCGGGGAGTGGCTCGGACGGGGACTCGCCGGACTGGCGGCCATCCTCGACCCCGAGCGTTTCGTGATCGGCGGTGGTGTGAGCGAAGCGGGCGAGAAGTTGCTGGGGCCGGCCCGGACCGCCTTCGCCCGGCACCTGACCGGGCGTGGCTTCCGGCCGGTGGCCGAGATCCTCCCGGCCCGTCTCGGCAATGACGCCGGGTTGGTGGGCGCCGCCGATCTGGCCCGTCGGGGGTGACGGGACTCAGCGCCGGGTCGTGAACCGGTCGAAGAACTCGGCGCTGCCGGCCTCGATGATCGGCGCGTCGTTGTCCAGGGTGGCGACGTGGTAGGAGTTCTCGAGCATCCTGACAGTGAGCTCGCAGGGCGCCCGCCGCAGCAGGCCGAGGGAGGTGTCGTCGACGACGTGGTCGACGGTGGACCGGAAGACGAGCGTCGGTGCCGTCAGGCGATCCAGGTGTCCGACCACGTCGCGCCACAGCCCGCGCATCGAACTCGCCGCTCGCAGTGGCGTGCGGTCGTAGGCGTATTCGCGCAGTCCGGGATGCTTGATGTCGCCCGATATCCCTGGGGTCGAGGCGATCAGCCGGGACAGCACCGGGAGTAGCAGGTAACGGCGGTCGGCCGTGCCGATCGAGGGGTTGACCACGGCGATCGCGGGGATCTCCGGGTGCTGCTCGGCCAGCCGGATCGCCAGGGCGGCGCCCATCGACATCCCCCCGACGAAGACGACGTCGTACCGCGCGGCCAGACGGACGTACTCCTGCTCCTCACGGTCGTACCAGTCGGTCCACTCCGTGCGGTTCATCTCGCGCCAGTTGGTGCCGTGCCCCGGCAACCGGGGGACCGAGACGTCGTATCCGCACGCGGCCAGGTGCTCCGCCCAAGGACGTAGCGAGGAGGGGGTACTGCTGAATCCGTGGCAGAGCAGGACGGCACGCGACCCCGGAGCGGGCGTGTCACCGGTGCCGGACGTCGCATCACCGGAGGTACGGGCGCCAGGTGCCGCCGTCAGGCGGTAGCCCCGGGACTCGGGGTTCACGGTGACGACCGGCCGGACGGGGCGGTTGACCATGGTCTGACTCTAGCGCCGACGGCGTACCGCCGGCCGAGCGTCGATCGACCTCCGTCGCCGTGAGGCGATTGGATAGGCTGAGCTGTCTGCAGATCCGCGCGGCGGCGTCCGGGTCTGGTCCCCGATCGCCGGAGGTACTCGTGTCCGAGATGGCCTACTCACTGTTCAAGCGGCTGCTCTTTCGCCCCGCGATCGTGGGTTTGTGGCGACCCTGGGTGGAGGGTGGCGAGAACGTCCCGGAGAGCGGGCCGGCGCTGATGGCGAGCAATCACATCTCGGCTGGGGACACGCTGATGCTGCCGGCGATGATCCGCCGCCGGATGGTCTTCCCGGCGAAGGCCGAGGCCTTCCACGGCAAGGACCCCAAGTCCCGGGTGGTGGCCTGGTTCCTGAAGGCCGTCGGCATGCACCCGATGGACCGCTCGGGCGGGCGCGCCAGCGCCGAGAGCCTGGTCGAGGTGTCGGACGTGCTCGGCCACGGCGACCTGCTCGGTATCTACCCCGAGGGCACCCGCTCGCCGGACGGCCGGCTCTACAAGGGCAAGACGGGTGTCGCCCGGCTGGCGCTGCACTCGGGTGCACCGGTCATCCCGGTCGCGATGATCAACTCCCAACTGGTCAAGGGACCCTTGGGCATCCCGCTGATGCGCAAGCCCGGGATCCGGATCGGTCGGCCCCTCGACTTCTCGGAGTATCGCGGCCGCGACAACGAGCGTGACGTGCTGCGCTGGATCACTGACCGCATCATGGCCGCCATCGCGGAGCTCTCCGGTCAGGAGTACGTCGATGTCTACGGCACCAGCGTGAAGGCGGGCAACTTCACCCCTGAACAGCTCGCCACCAAGGTGCTGGCGCGTCCCGGGTTGAACACGCCCAAGCCGCCGGCGGCCGTCTCCCCGGCGCCGAACGAGGACTGACCCGAACCGTCGGTTCGGGCGCCGGCCCCCACCGGCCGAGCGCGGATCGACGATTCCGCGGGACGGGGAAGGGCGGGTGGCGTTTCCGCCTAGACTCGTGCGCGTGTCTGAAGCATCACGAATCCCCTCCCTCGAGCAGCTGCACGCCATGAATCCGGCCCAGCAGCCGAGCTATGAGGATCAGGCCGAGCTGGCCGACGTCATCGCCCAGCTGCGTACGCGCCCGCCGCTCGTCTTCGCCGGCGAGTGCGACGACCTGCGCGACAAGCTCGCCGCCGTCGCCCGCGGCGAGGGGTTCGTCCTCCAGGGCGGGGACTGCGCGGAGACCTTCGCCGGTGTCACCGCGGCGAACATCCAGAACAAGCTGCGGACGCTGCTGTCGATGGCTGTCGTGATGACGTACGCCGCCCAGGTGCCGATCGTGAAGATCGGCCGGATCGCCGGTCAGTACGCCAAGCCCCGTTCCAAGGACACTGAGACCCGGGCCGGGGTGACCCTGCCGGCCTACCGCGGTGATGCGGTGAACGGTTACGACTTCACCCCTGAGTCCCGGCGCCACGACCCGCGGCGACTCCTCGAGACGTACAACTCGTCGTCGGCGACGATGAACCTGGCGCGAGCCCTGCTCACCGGCGGTTTCGCCGACCTCCGCACCGCCCACTCCTGGAACGCTGATTTCGTCCGGTCGGCGCCGGTCAACGAGCGCTACACCGCGTTGGTCCAGGAGATCGAGCGGGCCCTCGCCTTCATGGTCTCCTGCGGGATGGACGACGAGGCCATGCACACGGTCGAGTTCTTCTCCTCCCATGAGGCCCTGTTGCTCGACTACGAGCACGCGATGACCCGGATCGACTCGCGGACACGGACCCCCTACGACGTGTCCGGGCACTTCATCTGGATCGGCGAGCGCACCCGTCAGCTCGACGGTGCCCACGTCGAGTTCCTCCGCCACCTGCGCAACCCGATCGGGATCAAGCTCGGCCCGAGCACCACGGCCCAGGACGCGTTGGCGCTCGCCGACAAGATCGACCCCGACCGCGAGCCGGGTCGGCTTACGCTGATCACCCGGATGGGTGCCGGCAAGATCCGTACGGTCCTCCCATCGGTCATCGACGAGGTGATGGCGTCGGGCCGGCTGCCCGTGTGGATGTGTGACCCCATGCACGGCAACACGTTCACCACCGACAACGGTGTGAAGACCCGGGCGTTCTCGGACGTGGCGGACGAGGTCGACGGTTTCTTCGAGGTGCACGAGCAGTGCGGCACCTGGCCCGGGGGCATCCACATCGAGCTCACCGGCGACGACGTCACCGAGTGCGTCGGCGGTGTCGGCGAACTGGGTGAGGAGGACCTCGGGGAGCGGTACGAGACCCTCTGCGACCCGCGGCTCAACCGCAACCAGTCCCTTGAGCTCGCCTTCACCGTGGCGCACCGGCTGAACGAGGGCCGGATCAAGCGCGCGAATCCCGTGCAGGAGTACACGCCGAAGACGTTCTGAGCGTCTCGGCCGGCCAGGAGGACGTCGATGTCCGAACCGTTCCGGATCCTCACCGTCTGCACCGGCAACATCTGCCGTTCACCGGCGGCCGAGTTCCTGCTGCGCCGGGGGCTCGGCGCCGGGGTGGTGGTGGAGAGCGCCGGCGTCGCGGCGCTGGTCGACCGCCCGGTGGATCCCCAGATGGCCGAGCGCCTGCGTGCCGGCGGGGTCGACACCGATGGGTTCCGGGCCCGCTACCTCACCCCGGAGCTGATCGAGCGGGCCGATCTGGTCCTCGCGATGACGCGCGACCACCGCGCTGAGGTGGTCACGGCCGTGCCGCGGGCCCTGGGGCGTACGTTCACCCTCACGGAATACGCGGCCGCGCTCGAGCAGTGGACGGAAGGCGGGCAGACGCAGCCCTTCTACACCCTGCGGGTGCCGGATCGGCTCGCGGAGTTCACCGCCATCGCCGCCCAGCGGCGCGGGACGATACGCTTCACCGACCCCGACCAGTACGACGTCCCGGACCCGTTCCGGGCGGCGCCGGGGGTCTACGACGAGGCGCTCCGACGCATCGGGGCAGCGGTCGACTCCATCGTGGGTCGGTTGCGGGGACTCGAACCGGTCGCCGGGCCGGACTCCGCCGACCGCGGCATGTCCGAGGTCTGGGGCGGGGCGAGTGCGGCTGGTCCGGGACCGGGGCAGGACCGGTCGGGACCCGTAGCCGAACGGCCGTGGGGCCAGGGCGCCGCGGGGGAGGGGTCAGACGAGGGGGGCCTGCGGCGCCTGTTCAGGCGCCGTCGTCCGTGACCGGGTCTGGGCGGCCACATCGGCGGCCGCCGTGCGGACGCCGGTCGGATCCGTCACGTAGCTGTTCATGTGGATGTCGAAGCCACGCAGCATGTTCGAGGGCGACGAGCTGGAGACGGTGAAGTCGCAGACCGAATCGCCGGCGTTGCAGATGGTGTGCCAGCGATCCGGGTGGGCCCAGAAGGTGTCGACGTTCGCGGTGGTCGGGCGGTAGCGATTGCCCGCGATGAACGGCGCCGCGTAGGAGATGCCGTAGTGGTCGGCACCGGTGGCGGTGCTGCCGTACAGATGGCCGGAGTCGTCCGGGAGCCGGTCGGGGTCGGCGATGGCCAGCACGCCGTCGATGCGATCCATCAGGCCCGTGCCGTACGCGGACCGGTGCGCGGCCATGTCCGCCATCGCGCGGTGGGTGATGATCGAGCCCTGGGACTTTCCGGAGATGACGTAGTGCTCGTTCGGGCAGTTGACGGAGCGCTCCGCCATGACCGCCTCGAGCTTCATCACGCCGGTGTCGATGCTGCGGAAGAACTCGTCGGAGGAGTACGGCGAGGCGAGCGTGGTGACGGAGGTCGAGGGGTAGTCGATCGACATCGCGGCTGCGGAGTGCCCGGGGATCTCCATCCGGTACTGCTGCCACGCCAGGGCCGACTCCGGGCCCATCCCGTAGAGGCTCGCGTCGGGGGTCTCACCGGAACCGCGGACCCCGATGAACATCACGTCCTGGCAGGGGATGACAGTCGTCATCGCCGGTGCGGGAGCGGGTCGCGTGGCGGCATCCGCCGGCATCGCCACGACCGCGCTGTAGAGCGCGAGGCTTGCGCCCACCCCAGCCGCGACACGGCGGCGACGTCGCCGGGCCACACTCGCCCGCAGCTCGGGGGCGATGGACCGGTCAGCGCGGAACATGCTGGCGAGGAAGGGAAGGCCGGTCAGGCGGGGGAAGCGCACGCAGTTTTCCTGAGGTCGAGCGTCGGGCGGTTTCCCAGGGGCGGGGCTCCGGTGCCCTGGTGAACGTCTGTTCCCAGGGTAAGGGTCAGCAGCCCGAAATAACGAATCGATATCACCTCGCGGCACAGGGACCGCTCAGGGTGCCGCCCGCGCTCAGACAAGGTAAAGGGTGATTGTCGACCCCTTGGCCAGCATTGAGCCGGGGTCGGAGGACGCGCGGGCCACGTAGCCCAGGCCGAGGTAGTTGACCTCCACCGGCTGGGTCGAGGTCTTGAACCCTGCCTTCGTCATCGTGTCCTGGGCGTCCTTCACCGCCATTCCCTTCACATCCGGGACCGACACCTGCGCCGGCCCCTTGGAGATCGTCAGGGTCACGGTGTCGCCGCGATGCAGCGTCCCGTCAGCCGGTGTCTGGCCCGCCACCTTGCCGGCGGCGACCTGGTCGGAGAAGGCCTCCGACGTGACCACCCGCAGGCCCTTGCCGGCCAGGGTGGCCACCGCGTCCTTGGCGTCGCGGTTGTACCAGGTGGTGATGGCGATCGGTTCCTTGCCCTTCGAGACCGTCAGGTCGACGGCGGTGCCGGGCCTGACCGTGGTGCCGGGTTGCACCGAGGCCGCCAGGACGACGCCCTCGGCGACGTCCTCGCTCCACGCCTGGCTGAGGGTGCCGACCGCGAGGTGGGCGGACTTCAGTGCCTCCTGCGCGGCGGCGCCGTCCTTGCCGATCACCGGCGGGACGGGATAGCGCTCCGGACCCTTGGACAGCACAGCGGTGAGCGTCGCGCCGCGGGCGATGTCCTCACCCGGGCCGGGCACGGTCGCGACGACGCGACCCGACGGCACCGTCTCGGAGAATTCCTCGGTGGTGGCGAAGTTCAGACCCGCCGCCTTGACGGCCGCGGCCGCGTCCGGCTGCGTCATGTTCGTCACCGTCGGGGCCGGCAGGTAGCGGCCGGCGGTCAGCCACCACACTCCCAGGGCAAGGGCGAGCACGGCCACGAGGGTGGTGATGACCGAGGCGACGCGTCGGACGCGGCGGCGCCGCGACTCGCGGTCGATGTCAATGGCGCCGGAGTCGGCCCAGTCGATCTCCTCGGCCTCGATGGCCGGCGCTTCGGTCCGGCAGGAGGTCACAGGCTCCGGCCTGGACGGCACGGCGTCGGGGACCGTGGGAGCGGCGGTGACAGGGACCCGCGGACGTTCCACGGCGCAATGTGCACCGGCACGGTTCTCAGCGACGCGGTTCCCAGTGACAGGGGCCTCGGCGACAGGACCCTGGAGGACGGGGCCCTCGACGTGGGCGGTCTCGACGGTCGGGGTGGCCGGCGCCGTGGCCACCGAGATCGCCGTCATCCCCTCACCGGGGGCAGTCGGACGTGAGGTCTCCCGGGCCGCTGTCGCCGCCGCTCGCGAGGCTGCGAGGGCAGCCATGGCCCGACGTGTGGGGGTGTACTCGATGTCGACCGGTTCGGTGTCGTCGAGCGAGTTGGGGTCGGCCAGCAATGCCGTCAGGTGCGGGTCGTGCATGATGCCCGACGAGAGCGCCTTGCGGGCCCGGCGCACCCCGTCGAGGAAGGCCCGTGCATCGCGCGGACGCTGTTCGGGGTCGCGGGCGGTCGCCGCGCCCACCAGGGCGTCGAGATACGGGGGGATGCCGTCCAGCGATCGACGCCAGTCGGTGTCCACCCAGTCGGACGGCTTCGGGACGTCGCGGTGCACATGTGCGTACGCCACCTGGATCGGCGTGTCGCCCGTGTGGGGCTTCTTGCCGGTCAACATCTCGAACAGCATGATGCCGGCGGAGTACACGTCCGACCGGGTGTCCGCGTGCCCGAGCTCGACGAGCTCCGGCGGGAGGTACGAGACGGTGCCGACCAACAGTCCTTGGGTCGCGGCGGCCGACTGGGCCGTCACGGCCCGGGCGAGGCCGAAGTCGGCGACCTTGAGCTGGCCCCTGCGCGAGATCAGGACGTTCTCCGGCTTCACGTCGCGATGGATCAACCCGGAGTCATGCGCGGCCGCGAGGGCCGAGAGGATCGGATCGATGAGATCCAGGGAGCGGCTCGGGCTGAGCGGCGCGTCGCGGCTGACGAGGCGTCGCAGGGTTGACCCCTCCACCAGTTCCATGACGATGTAGGGACGTCCGAAATCGTTGCCCTGATCGAAAACGGAGACTATGCTGGGGTGTGACAAGCGGGCGGCCGCCCTGGCCTCGCGATCGAAGTTCCTGGCGAAGTCCTGGTCGTCGCCGAGACCCTCATGCATGACCTTGACCGCGACCGTACGGTCGAGCCGGCGGTCCTCCGTCCGGTAGACCGTGGCCATGCCGCCGCGGGCCAGACGCGAGATGATCTGGTAGCGCCCATCGAGGGCGCGGCCGATCAACGGGTCGACAGTGCTGGAATTGCTCACGTCTGCTCCTAACACGGTCAAAGGGGAAGGGGCCGTGTCAGCCTCGAGGCAAGAGTCTAGAGGGGCGCTCGAGGGTTTCGGAGGGAGCGACACGGGCGGGTGTCACAGGTATGTGCTCTCCCGACCGTCGTCCTCAGATTCTTCTGAGAGGCACCCCTGGACAGCGTGTCGGAGCGGTCTCCACGGCGGATTCCGTGGCAGGGTAGGAACCTTTCCCGCCGTACCAACGGGCCCGGGTAAAAGGAGCCGGAGGGCTCAGTGGCTGCGGCGGACCGCCGCGCGCGCCAGGACGGAGAGCGCCTGGTGGCCCTCGTCGGTGATCCCTGCCCCGTCGAGGGCGGCCAGGGCGCGGTCGAGGTGCGACTCGATGTCCGCCTCCACTTTGTCCCGGGCCCCGCTGGCGATGATCAGGTCGCGGGCCTCCGCGAGGCCCTCGTCGCTGAGGTCGGCCGAGCCGACGAGGCTGAGCAGCCGGTTCCGGCCGGCGTCGTTGGAGTCAGCCAGTGCGTAGGCGAGCAGCAGGGTGTGCTTGCCCTCGCGCAGGTCGCCACCGGCGGGCTTGCCGATGACCTCCTCGTCGCCGAAGACACCGAGCAGGTCGTCGCGGTACTGGAAGGCGCGGCCCAGCGGCGAACCGTACGCCGCCAGGGCCTGCTGCACCTCGTCGCGGGCCCCGCCGAGAGCCGCCCCGAACTGGACGGGGCGACGTACCGAGTAGCGGGCCGACTTGAACTCGACGACGCGGCGCACCTGGTCGATGTTGTCCTGCAACCGATCGGGACGCAGCGGCTGGGCCTGCGCCACCACGTCGAGGAACTGCCCGCAGGTCACCTCGGTCCGCATCGCGGCCAGGTAGGGCTGGGCCCGGTGCAGCACGTCGAGCGGCACGCCGGCCGTGTGCACCATCTCGTCGGACCACATCACCAGCAGGTCGCCGAGCAGGATCGCCCCGGCACGGCCGAACTGTTCGCCGGAGCCGACCCAGTCGTGTTCGTCGTGCAGGCCCGCGAACTGGAGGTGGGCCGCGAGCACTCCACGCCGGGTGTCGGAGTTGTCCATCACGTCGTCGTGCATGAGCGCGGACACGTGCAGCAGCTCGAGGCTCGAGGCGGCGCGGACCAGCGCTTCGTACGTCTCGTGGTCGGGCCGGCCGGCGGCGGCCACGTACCCCCACAGGGCGAAGGCGGGCCGCAGCCGCTTGCCTCCGCCGGTGAAGACCTCGGCCAGCTCGGTCATCGGGTCGAGCTCCGCGCCGATGTCCGCCAGCACCTGCCGCTGCCCGGTGAGGAAACCGGTCAGGGCGTCCTGGACGTCCTGACGGAACTCGGCGGCGAGCGGCTGGGCGGGATCGAGACGGTTGACCACGGACTGAGCCTAGGGGGTGCGCCTCGAATCGGCCACATTATCGTGAGCGCCATGGAGCCCCGGACCATCGACGAACTGCTGCGCGCAGGCGAGCGTGCGCTGCATTCCTTCGAGTTCTTCCCGCCGAAGACGCTCGAGGGTGACGCGATGCTGTGGCAGTCCCTGCGCGAACTCGACGACCTCGAGCCTGACTTCGTCTCCGTGACGTACGGTGCCAGCGGCTCCCGGCGCGACATGACGGTGACGATCACGGCCCGGCTCGCCCAGCTGATGAAGGAGCGGCTGGCCCGGGACCCACAGGCTCATGTCATGCAGGTGATGGGCCACCTGACCTGCGTCAGTCAGCCGGTCGACGAGCTCGCCGAGGTGGTCGACAAGTACGCCGAGGCCGGCATCAACCACATCCTGGCCATCCGCGGCGACATGCCGGGTGGCCCGCTGGAGCCGTGGGTCCGTCATCCCCAGGGCCTGGACAACGCGACCGAACTCGTCCGCCTCGTCCGGCGTCGCAACCCCGCCGCGGTGATCGGCGTGGCGGCCTTCCCGGACCTGCACCCCGACCGGCGCGACGCCGCCCTGGACGCCCACATCCTGGTCGAGAAGCAGGAGGCCGGGGCGTCGTTCGCTATCACCCAGCTGTTCTTCGAACCGGACCGCTACTTCGAGCTGGTGGAGCGGGTCCGGGCCCTCGGGTCCGACCTGCCGATCATCCCGGGGATCCAGCCGGTCACCAACGTGAGCCAGATCGAGCGCTTCGCCGACCTGTCCGGCGCCCCCCTGCCGGATCGCGTCGTCGCCCGGTTGCACGCCGTCGCCGATGACCCGGACGAGGTCCGGCGGGTCGGCGTGGACATCGGGGTGGAGCTGTGCGAGCGGCTGCTCGCCGGTGGCGCGCCGGGGTTGCACTACTTCACGCTCAACCGTTCCCGTGCGACCCGGGAGATCTTCTCGCGGCTGAAGCAGACGATCCCCGGGGCCTGAGCGGCGCGGGGTGTCAGACTGGGGACACCCGTCGGTCCTCCGTACGTCGCCAGGAGTCCCTATGCCCCCGTCCCCGCACCAGCCCGTCCTCTGTCTCGGTGAGGCGCTGATCGACGTCGTCGACCGTGGGGGCGTCACCACCGAGCACGTCGGGGGCAGTCCCCTCAATGTGGCCTGCGGGTGCGCCCGCCTCGGGCATCCCACCACGCTGGCCTCGTGGTGGGCCGACGACCAGTACGGCCATCGGATCGACGCCTTCGCCATGGACCACGACGTGGCCGTCACCCCCGGTACGTACGGGGCGCTGCGGACCTCGGTGGCCTACGCCCGGCTGGACGAGGAGGGCCGGGCGACGTACGAGTTCGAGGTCACCTGGCAGGTGGCCGACCTGCCATCGCTGACCGAGCGGTCACACCTGCACACCGGGTCGATCGCGGCGATCCTCGAGCCCGGTGGCTCGCAACTGGTGGAGACCGTCCGCGCCACGGCCGGGGTGGGGACGGTGTCGTACGACCCGAACGTGCGTCCCACCCTGTTCGGGTCACCGAGCCGCACCCGCGGACGGGTCGAGGAACTGGTCGCACTCTCCGACGTGGTCAAGGCGTCCGACGAGGACGTCGCGTGGCTCTATCCCGGCGAGCCCGTCGAGGACGTCCTGAGACGCTGGGCCGCGCTGGGTCCGGGCCTCGTGGTGGTCACCCGGGGTGCCCAGGGCGCCAACGCCGTGCTGTCCGGGCGCCCGGACACCGTGCTGGTGGAGCCGCTCGGTGTCGACCTGGCCGACACCGTCGGGGCGGGGGACTCCTTCACGGCCGGATTGATCTCCGGTCTGCTCGACGCGTCACTGCTCGGCGGTCCCGAGGCGGGGGCGCGGTTGCGCGAGGCCACCTGGGAGTCGGTGATGCCCGCGCTGCACCGGGCCGCTGTGACGTCCGGCCTGACCGTCTCCCACCACGGCGCCTACTCGCCCAGCCGCGACGAGGTGGAACGGGTGCTGGCCGCCGACCCCGGCCTCCGCGGCTGAGGCCGGCGGCCGTCCGAGGCCGGTCCGGTCAGTCGAGATCCACCCGCCAGGCGCCGGGGGTCAGTGCCGCACCGTTCGGCACCAGGTCGAGGGTCACCAGCCGCTGGGTCGGCCGGGTGAGGGCGACGTAGAGGATCCGGCTGCCGCCGATGTGCTGGGCGATGATCTCGTCCGGCGCGATCACGATGACGGCGTCGTACTCCAGGCCCTTCGCCTGGAGCGTGTTGACGCACACCACCCGATCGCGCACGGCGTCGTCGACAGCGAGCCCGTCGAGCAGCTCCTCGATGTCGTACTGGCGTGCCGGGGGCGTGATCACCCCGATCGTGCCGCCCACCTGGGTCGACAGGTCGTCGACGAGCTCCTGGAGCGTGTCGGCGAGGTCGCCGCGGTGGACCGTCCGCAGGTCGGGCGCGATCCCGGTCGACCGGACGGCCGTGGGTAGATCGGCGTCGGGGAAGTCTCGCGAGACGACCTTGGCGGCCAGGTCGAACACCTCGGCGGGCGAGCGGTAGTTCGTGCTCATCCGGAACGTACGCTGCTGGCCGAGCCCGACCAGGGCGCGGATCTCGGCGTCGAGCTCGTGCCGGTCGGGCCAGGAGCTCTGCGCGGGGTCGCCGACGATCGTCCAGGAGGCCTGCGCCCCCCGGCGGCGCAGCATCCGCCACTGCATCGGTGTGATGTCCTGCGCCTCGTCCACCAGGACGTGGGCGAAGGTCTCGAAGCGGTCGGCGTACGGGTCGTCGGTCCGCTCGTGGGTGAGTCGGTCGGAGAGGGTGATGATCTCGCTGACCTGGGCGTCGGCGGTCAGGAACAGCGGCTCGTCGGCGGCCTCGTCCAGGGGAGTGCCGAGCAGCGAGACGAGCTCGTCGAGCAGGGCGACGTCGGCGACCGACCAGTCCTCGTGGCCCTCCGCCCCCAGTTCGGCGAAGGAGGCGAGCAGCTCCAGCTGCTCCTGGGCGTCGAGGAGGCCGTCGGCCACCCGGGCGACGACCTCGGGGTAGGAGAGACGGCGCAGCTCCACCGTGGCGTGCTGGGTCGGCCACCAGGTGTTGAGTGCTTCGACGACCGCGGGGTGGTCCGACACCAGGTCGGTGAAGGCGTCGCGCTCCAGGCCGTGGTCGGGCGGCATCAGGTCCCACAGGGCGGAGATGATGGCGTCGCGGCCGGCGCGGCGGGCGTGGTTGGCCTTCGTCTGGCGTACGGTCTGGCGGCGCAACCCCATCAGGGACTTGCCGGTGAGCCGCAGCGCATTGCCCTTGACCGTCACCAGGAAGTCCCGGTCCAGCTTGGGCTGGTGGCCGGTGCGCCCGACCACGGACACCGTCGCAGGGACCTGCACGAGCCGTGCGAGAACGTCGACCATGCGCACCGAGCCCTTGATCACCGCTGCCCGGGAGTCGTCGGTCCGGTGGGCGTCCACCGGCAGGACGTCGGAGGGGACCGATCCGACCGAGCGCAGCGTCACCGACTCCTCGCCGAGGGACGGCAGCACCCGTTCGATGTAGGTCATGAACACGTCAGAGGGACCCACGACGAGCACGCCGCCCTGTTCGAAGCGTCGCCGGTGGGTGTAGAGGAGGTAGGCGGCGCGGTGCAGCGCGACGACGGTCTTGCCGGTGCCCGGACCGCCGGAGATGATCGTGACGCCTTGGTAGGGCGCCCGGATCGCCTCGTCCTGCTCCCCCTGGATGGTGGCCACGATGTCGCGCATCTGGTGCCCGCGGGCGCGGCTCAGCGCGGCCATCAGCGCACCCTCGCCGATGACGGGCAGGTCCACCGGGGCGGAGGCGCCGTCGAGCAGGTCGTCCTCGATGCCGATCACCCGGTCGTCGCGGCACCGCAGCACCCGCCGCCGGATGACGTCCATCGGGTCCGCCGCGGTGGCACGGTAGAACGGCTCGGCGGCCCGGGCCCGCCAGTCGATCACCAGCGGCTCGTAGTCGTCGTCGTGGACGCCGATCCGGCCGATGTAGTCGGTGTCACCATTGGTGAGATCGAGTCGGCCGAAGACCAATCCCTCGTGCTCGGCCTCCAGGACCGCCAGTCGCTTGGCCGCCTGGTAGGCGAAGACGTCCCGCTCGTAGACGCTCGTCGCGTCCTCCTCCCGGAGGTAGTCGCCACGATCGCTGGTGTAGCGCGAGGCGCCTGCCTGCGCTGCCCGCTGGGCGTCCTTGGTGGCGATGGCCAGGCGTTCGTAGACCTTGTCCACGTGGGCCTGTTCGACGGCGAGCTCGCGAGCCAGGTCCGACGAGATGTCATGAGAAGTCAAGAGCGTTTCGTCCTTACCGGGAGTGACTCTGCAGTCTATCCCGATGCTCCGGGGTCGCCTCGCAGCGGTCCGTCATCGAAGCGGGGGTGGTGGCTCACTGGTCCTTGTTGGAGGGGTGGGTGTCGAGGCCGGTGAGGTCGAAATGGGCGTCGTACGTCGCCAGCGCTCCTGACATCAGCACCGCGGCAAGGTCGTCGCCGCCCCGCCCCAGGGGCCGGCCGAGTAGAGGCGCTCGCCCAGCCGGACAGGCAGTCGCCGCAACCACGTCTGCGGGCCGTCCCAGGCCGGGCCGTGCTCGGGGTCGGGGGTGGCGGCGCCCCAGTCGTGGATGACCGTACGGTCCTGGCTGGCCCAGGTGACCCGTCGCGCCGCGTGGTCGACGATCTCGGTGATCCCGGGACCGGGCAGTTCGGGCTCCGCCGGGCCGCATGAGCGCCGGGGGCGCAGCACCGGCGTGAGGGTTGCGACCCTTCGGGCGGCCCGGGTACGCAATCCGTACGATCCGACGAGGTCGTGCAGGCCCTCGGCGAGCACCACCGCATCGGGCCGGGTCCCGGCCGGGAGCACCGCACCGACCACCTCGTCCGCCAGGGTGCGGCCGTCCGGCCGGCGGGGCGAGCTGTCGAAGCGGATCGGGCGCTCATAGTCGACCACGTCGACGCCCCGGCCGGCGAGCCGCGCCTCGAGCAGGTCGAGCAGCCGCTCGCTGCCGGCGGGCCGGCCCTCGGCGTCGACGACCGTCCAGCGTCCGAAGGTCCGTTCCACGTTGAGCAGGGCGGCGACGAAGGCGGGCGTACGGGCAGGGTCGTGACCCCGTCGCCAGGCGGCGGCCTCGACCAGCGCACGCAGGTGCGGATGGGGCTGGGCCGCGGCCAGGTCGGCGACGCTGAGACCCCACCGCAGCGCCCGGCGATGGGGCCGCACCTGACGCCCGGACACCAGGGAGGTCTCCAGCCCCAGGGTCCGGACGAGGTGCCAGAGCGGTTCGAGGGAGTCCACCAGGTCCCGCCACGACTCGGCGACGGCCGTGCCGTGAGTGGCGGCCAGTTGGTGGAACTGCTGGCCGCGGTCGCCGCCCAGCAGGAGTTCCTCTCCGTCCGTGAAGATGTGGCGGGCCGGTGCCGCGGGCACCAGGTCGAGGCCGGCCCGGGCCAGTTCCGCCGGCAGGATGCGGCCCGACTTCTTGAACAGGTCGCGCCACGGTGCCGGCAGGGTGAGCACCTCCGGGAGCAGGCCGGGGCGAGTCGGCCCGTCGGGCCGCCATTCGGCCGCGAGTCGCGGCGTCCGGCGTACCAGCGTCACCCGGTGACCGCGCTTGGCCAGCCGGGCCGCCGCGGCCATCCCGGCCAGGCTGCCGCCGACGATGACGACGGTGCCGCCGTCCTGGTCGGACGGGCGGGAGGCGTGCCGGGTGCTCACGTCAGCGCCGTGGTCAGGGTCGCCACCCACAGGTGGACCCCCTGGTCCGTCGGGCGGGCCCCGATCACCAACTGGGTGAGCGGCACCTTGCTGTCGGTGAACGCCCGGAGGACGTCGACGGTGGGCAGCCCGAGCCGGTCGGCGGAGCGGGCGAGGTTCTTCATCCGGGTGTCCTGGAGCCCCGTGGTGGCCGTCTCCGGGTTCTGCAGGATGACGAGGCCCAAGGGGGTCTGCTTGGCGGTGACGGCCTGCCACAGGGCAGTGGTGTCCGCGTCGATGGTTGCCGGGTCGTCCTGGTGGCCGAGGTTGAGGATCACCACGTCGGTGGGCTGCGGGTAGAGCTTGCCGAGGTCGGCGGCCACCTTCGGTGTGGTGGCGCTCGCGTAGGAGGCGTTCCAGACGTCGATCCGGGGGCCGTCGGTCGACAGGGTGCGCGGGCCGAGGTAACCGCCGATCGACCGGCTGTACTCGTGGTATACGACGGTGTGGCCGGTGCCCAGGGTGTCCCGGGCCCAGACGAACACCCAGCCGGTGTCCCCGACGGAGGAGTCGTCACCGAGGACGGTGATCGACAGCGGCTGCTGGTCGTTCAGGCGGGCCTTGATGAGGCCGATCCCCTGGCGCTGGGCTGCGGGGGAGGAGGGAGTGGCGCTGGCCGAGACGCTGGTGGACGGGGTGGTGGCCGGCCGGGTGGTGGCGGACGCCGGGTCGGAGGGATGGGCGCTGGCGGCGGACCCCGGGGCGACGGACCCCGGGGCGACGGACCCCGGGGCGACGGACCCCGGGGCGGTGGGCCCGGTGGAGGCGGCCCCCCGATCGTTCCCCCGTGGCGAGCGCGGTGGCGGCCACGAGGACGGCGAGGACGACGGCGACGGTCCCGGCCAGAGCGGGGATGTGGACGCTGTCACCGGGTTGCATGGCTCCGATGGTAGTCAGTGCCGCGGGCCGCCTCCGTCGCGCGGTGCCGATGGGCGCCGTCGGGACGCTTCTGCGCGGGTGTCACAGGGGGCCCGTACGCTCCTCTTCTGTCTCGAACGTTTGTTCGATAAAATGGAGATCCGGGTCGGCGCTGGTGGCCGGTCCGGAGCGAGGGGAGGCCCGACGATGAGGAAGTACGACGAGCCGATCGAAGCATGTTTCGGTGCCGGCAGTTACTCGACGCTGGAGGACGAGCTCCCCGGTCTGCCGGCGGAGTTCCGGTGGCGGAGCCACACCTGGCGGATCCGGGAGGTCGAGGGGCACTGGGTGCTCGCCGACCCCTGGTGGGAGGGCGACCGGGTGGAGGTCGTGGTGGAGCAACGCGAGATCTGGCAGGTCCGGGCCCGTGATCCCTGGCGGGGGCGCGAGGGTGTCTTCCAGATCTACCGCCACCAGGACAGTGGGCGCTGGTCCTTGCTCGCGGTGCTGGACTGAGGGGCCGGCGATGGAGATCCAGGAGCCGATGGAGGTCCTCGAAGGGGACGACCCCTTCATCCACCTGCGGGTGGCCTCGGGCTACTCGCTGCGGTTCGGCGCCTCCCATCCTGGGGCGCTGGTGCGGGCGGCTGCCGAGCACGGCATGGACACCCTGGCACTGACCGACCGGGACGGGCTGTACGGGGCCGTGCGGTTCGCCAAGGACTGCCTTCGTGCCGGGATCGCCCCCGTGCTCGGGGTCGATCTCGGGCTCGATCCCCGCGACCTGGGAGACGGCCCGGGCGTCGGATCCTTCGCCCGGGCCATGGTGGCCGAGGACCCGGGGCTGGGCGGGGCACACCGGACGAGGGTCGGCACGGTGAGGGGCGTGGCCGGTGCGCCGGGAGGTCGACCGGCGCGCCGGGGGCCCGCGCTCGGCGGACCGCTCCGGGAGATCGAGGTCCCCCGGGTGGTCGTCCTGGCCACCTCCGCGGCGGGCTGGGCCGCCCTGTGCCGGCTCACCTCGGCGGTCCACCGGGCGGTCGAGGAGCGTACGCCGGACTCCGGCCTGCCCCCGAACAGGTGCTGCTCGATGCCGCCACTGCCCGCGCCCATCTCCCGGGGGCCGACGTGGTGGTGCTGCTCGGGGCCGATTCCGATGTCGGCCTGGCGCTCGCCGCCGGGGACCTGTCCGGGGCCGGTGAGGCCCTGGACGCGTGGGCCGCCGCGCTCGGCGCAGGCCGTCTCGCCGTCGCCGCCACCGACCTGCTGCTGCCCGGGCTCGGGGTCGGGTCGGGGGAGCAGGCGGCCCGGCTGGTCACCCTGGCCCACGAGCGCCGGCTCGAGGCCGTGGTCACCAACATGGTGCGGATGGCGGATCCCTCCCTCGGGCCGACCGTCGACGTCCTCGATGCGGCCCGCCGTGGCGTGCCGCTCGATCGTGGCGCCGTACGACGCAACGAGGAGGACCACCTCAAGTCGGGCAAGGAGATGCTCGAGGTGCTGCAGGACATCGCCCGGCGGGCGGGGCTGGGCCGGGCAGGGGCGGAGCGGCTGCTCGCCGCCACCCGCGGGCTCGGCCGGCGGTGCCGGCTCGACCCGGCCACCGACCTGGGACTGGGGCAGATCCACCTGCCGGAGTTCGACGTCCTGCAGGGGGAGGGGGACGGGGCGGGCGCCGCCGACGACGAACTGCGCCGCCGCTGCGGGGCCGGCATCGCCGTCCGGTACGGGGCCGCCTTCCCGGTCGTCACGGAACGGCTGGAGGCGGAGCTCGCCACCATCGCCGAGCTGGGGTTCGCCGCGTACTTCCTCACCGTCGCCGACATCGTCGACATGATCCACGAGCGGGGCATCCGCTGCGCCGCCCGGGGGTCGGGGGCCGGCTCCCTGGTCAACTACCTGCTGGGGATCTCGGGGGTCGACCCCCTGGCCTCGGGGCTGGTGATGGAGCGGTTCCTCTCCCCGCTGCGCCGCGCCCTGCCGGACATCGACCTGGACGTCGAGTCGGCCCGGCGCACCGAGGTCTACCGGATGATCGTGGAGCGCTTCGGGACCGAGCGGGTCGCCTGTGTGGCGATGGTCGAGACCTACCGGATCCGCCATGCCATCCGCGACGTCGGGGCGGCGTTGAGTCTGCCACCGGGAGAGATCGACGTCATCGCCAAGGCGTTCCCGCACATCCGCGCCCGCGACGCCCGTTCGGCGCTGCGGGAGTTGCCCGAGCTGCGGGCCAGTGGCCTGGACGCCGAGCGACTCACCGGGTTGTTCGCCCTGGTCGAGTCCCTCGACGGCCTGCCCCGCCACATCGCCCTGCACCCGTGCGGGGTGGTGCTCTCCGACCGCGGCCTGCTGGACCGTACGCCGGTGGAGACCAGTGCCGAGGGGTTCCCGATGAGCGAGTTCGACAAGGATGACGTGGAGGACATGGGCTTCCTCAAGCTCGACGTGCTCGGCATCCGGATGCAGTCGGCGATGGCGCACTGTCTCGACGAGGTCGAGCGCACCACCGGCCGGCGGATCGACATCGACTCCTTCGGAGCCAGTGGCTTCTCCGATCCCGACACGTACGCGATGATCGGGGCCGGCCGCACCCTCGGCTGCTTCCAGATCGAGTCGCCCGGGCAGCGGGAGCTGGTCACCACCTTCGGGCCCCGGGACTTCAACGACATCGTCATCGACATCTCCCTGTTCCGCCCCGGCCCGGTGAAGTCCGACATGGTGCGTCCCTTCCTGGAGGTCCGGCAGGGTTGGGCCGCGCCGCACTACCCGCACCCGTCGCTGGAGCCGGTGCTGGCCGAGACCGGCGGGGTGGTCGTCTTCCATGAGCAGGTGATCGGGCTGATCGCCACGATGACCGGCTGCACCCTGGCCCAGGGGGACGAGATGCGCCGGGAGCTGGGCAGTCCCGAGGGCCAGCGGGAGGTGGAACGGTGGTTCCGCCGGCGGGCGGCGGAGGCAGGCTACGCCGAGGACGTGATCGACGAGGTGTGGAAGGTCCTGGCGGCGTTCGCCTCCTTCGGCTTCTGCAAGGCCCACGCCGCGGCCTTCGCCCTGCCGACCTACCAGTCGGCGTGGCTCAAGGCCCACTGGCCGGCGCACTTCCTGGCCGGGATCCTCACCCACGACCCCGGCATGTATCCCAAGCGGCTGCTGCTGGCCGAGGCCCGCCACTGCGGGGTCGCCGTCCTCGGGCTGGACGTCAATGCCAGCGCCGGGACCCATCGGGTCGAGCGGATGCCCGCCGGCGCTGAGGAGGAGTGGGGCCTGCGGATCGGTCTCGATGACGTCCACGGGATCAGCGCGGAGGAGGTGGAGCGGATCATCGCCGGGCGCCCCTGGACCTCGCTGACCGATTTCTGGCAGCGGGCCCAGGTCACCCGTCCGGTGGCTGAACGGCTCGTCACCGCGGGGGCGTTCGACGCCCTCTACGACCTGTCCGAGGTCCGCACCCCCGAGCAGGCGGAGCGGTGTCCCACCCGCCGTGACCTGCTGCTGTCCATCGCCGACCTGTCCCGCGCGGACCGCGGACATCGCGGCACCCGAGGCGTCCGCACCGACCAGCTCGCTCTCGGCATCGACGTGGTCGTCCCCGCAGCCGACGTCTCCCGGCGCGGGTCGGCCGGACCCGCCGGCCGCGGGTCGGGAGCGGCCGCGCCGAGGATACCCACGGACCTGGCCTGTTCCGGGTTGCCCGACATGTCCATGGCGGAGCGGGTCCGGGCGGAGCTCGACGTGCTGGGCCTGGACGTCAGCCGGCACGTCGTGGATTTCTATCGGCCGTTGATGGCGGAGCTCGGCACCGTCGACGCCGTCGACCTGCTCGGTGTCCGCAATCGCAGCGAGGTGCTCGTCGCCGGGGTCAAGATCGCGACCCAGACCCCGCCGATCCGGAGCGGCAGGCGGGTCGTCTTCCTCAGTCTGGACGACGGCACCGGGCCGGTCGACACGACCTTCTTCGAAGATGCCCAGGGCCCGTTCACCTCGACGGTGTTCAACGGCTGGCTGCTCCTGGTGCGCGGAGTGATCCGGCGCACCGGTCTGCGCGGCGTGTCCGTACGGGCGACCGGCTGCTGGGACCTCGCCGCCCTCAACGCGGTGTTCCGTGAGGACGGTGCCGACGCGGTCCGCCGCACCATGGACACCCTGCCCGAGGGGTGGGTGCCAGGGGCGTACGCGGGAGTCGGCGAGGTGGTCGACCAGCCGTCCGCGACGGGGAGCGGTGATCCGGCCGATGCCTACCAGCACGGCCGTTCCGGCGGGATGGGCCAGCGCCGGACCCTGGTCCATTCCAGCGGCTTCCGGAAGTCCCCGTACGCCGACGTCCGGCCCGCCGGCCCGGGTGTCGGCACTCCACGGAAGCTGTGGCACTCCAGCCCGGGGAGCCCGGGACGATGAGGAGGCGACTGGGTAGGCTCGGAGCAGCCGCACCATCGCCGTGGTGCATCTCCCGACGAAGGACGTCCCATGATCCGACCCGACCGGCCGACCGCGGTTCCCCCCACCCCGCGGCCGACAAGAAGCGTCGGTCCCTCGGCGGCACCTTCACCCTGCAGGTGGTCCTCGACCGGGCCAGGGTCTGGCAGGGGGGCCGGGCCGTGGAGGACATCCGGGTCGTCGACCTCGGTGGTGGCGCCGGCGGCATGGGGGTGCCACTCGCCCGGGAGGGGTACGACGTGACGGTCGTCGATCCGAGTCCGAACGCCCTGGCCTCCCTGCAGCGCCGGGCGGCGGAGGCGGGACTGTCCGGCCGGCTCCGGGGGATCCAAGGGGATTCGGCGGATCTCGTCGGCCTCATCGGGCCGGGGACCACCGATCTGGTCACCTGTCACGAGGTCCTCGACGTGGTCGAGGACAAGCCGGCAGCCATCCGGGCGATGGCCACGGTGCTGCGACCGGGTGGGGCGGTCAGCCTGCTGGTCCGGCAGCGCTACTCCCGGGTGATGCACAAGGCGCTGGCAGGCGACTTCGCGGCTGCCCGGGCAGCACTCGCCGACCCCGCGCGCCTCGATCAGGACCGGGTCCGGACGCTGCTGGAGGATGCGGGGTTCTCGGTGGTCGAGATCCGGGGGATCGGTGCCGTGCTGGGGGCGGTGAACGAGGAGTTCCTCGACGTCCCCGGTGCGCGCGACGAACTGCTGGCACTGGAGGACGAGATCAGTCGTACGCCGGACATGTGGTCCCTGGCGACGCAACTCCACGTCCTCGCCGTGCTGGACTGACCCCGGTCGCTCCCCGCCCTCGGGGCTCAGGGTCTCGGGAGTCAGGCTCTCGGGGGACACGATGAGCGGGCGGGTGATCGCCCATCTCGACCTGGACGCCTTCTACGTCTCGGTCGAGTTGAGGCGCCGTCCCGAGCTGCGGGGCCGGCCCGTGTTCGTGGGTGGTCAGCACCGCGGCGTCGTCCTGTCGGCCAGTTACGAGGCCCGGGCCCGCGGCGTCCGTTCCGCCATGCCCTCGGTGACGGCCCGGCGACTCTGCCCCGAGGCGATCGTGGTCCAGCCCGACATGGAGGCGTACGTCGAGGCGTCCCGGGCGGTGTTCGCGATCATGGACACCGTCACGGACGTGGTCGAGGGTGCTTCCGTCGACGAGGCCTACCTCGACCTGACCGCCACCCGCAGCCGACTCGGGCGACCCGAGCAGGTCGTCGCCGACCTGCGGGCACGGATCCTCTCCGAACAGGGGCTGCCCTGTTCGGTCGGGCTGGCGCCCAACCCCTTCGTGGCGAAGATGGCCTCCGTCGCGGCCAAACCCGACGGGATGCTCGTCGTCCCCCAGGGCAGGGTCACCGATTTCCTGTGGCCGTTGCCGGTCGAGCAGATGTGGGGAGTGGGGGAGTCCACCGCCGCCACCCTCAACTGGCTGGGGCTGCGCACCATCGGGGACCTGGCCCGGACAGCGCCGGCGACCCTGCAACGGGCATTGGGCCCGCGGCAGGGGGAGAAGCTCGTCGACCTGGCCAACGGCCGTGACCCCCGCCGCCTCACCGACCGTCGCCCCGAGGAGCACGAGCGCAGCATCGGAGCCCAGGAGACCTTCCCGGCCGACGTGTACGACCCGGAGGTCGTCCACCGGGAGCTGCTGCGGTTGGCGGAACGTACGTCGGCCCGGTTGCGTCGGGCTCGGCTGGTGGGACGTACGGTCACCCTCAGCCTCCGGTTCGCCAACTTCAGCGCGTTGACCCGGTCGATGACGCTGACGGAGCCGACCGACCTGACCGACGAGATCCATCGTCGGGCGGTCTCGCTCTATGACCGGCTCGGCCTCCAACGGGCCCGGGTGCGCCAGGTCGGGATCAGGATGGAGGGGCTGCGGGACTCGGCGACGGTGAGCACGCAGGCGGACCTGTTCACCCCCGACCAGGGGTGGCGGGAGGCGACGGCCGCGATCGACCGCGCCAATCTGCGGTTCGGCCCGCACGCCGTCCAACGGGCCTCGCTGACCCGTACCTGGTGACGGGACACGTCCGGACTCCACGCTCCGTGACCCTGGAAGACTCCGTCAATGCTCGGGATGCGCCGTATCATTCCAGTACGCCGTGGTGGGCACTAAACTGTAACCAGTAGGCGCCGAGGAACTGGGTAACAGTTCTTCGCAAGCACCCAACAGGACGGTCGGAGGTAGTGGTGGCCCTGTCAGAACACGAGCAGCGGCTGCTCGAACAGATGGAAGCTGCCTTTGCCGCCGAGGATCCCAAACTTGCGGACACCCTCAGCGGCAACAGTGGAAGACGCCTCGAGACCCGTCTTGCCATCGGTGCGGGACTCGCCTTCATAGTCGGCGTCGTCCTGTTGCTGGTCGGCATCCAGACCCACTGGTTGATCAGTGTGTTCGGTTTCCTGGTCATGCTCGCCGCCACGATCGTGGGGTTGAGCGCATGGCAGAAGCAGGATGCCCTCTCACAACGCAAGGGGCGCACCAAGGTGCGTGTCAGCGCCGAGGACCGGCGCATCATGCACAAGTTCGAGGAGCGGTGGAACCGTCGCCAGGAGGGCAACGATCAGCAGTGATCGTGCACCGGCGAGCGGCCGGTCGACGATCCACCCGAAGACGGGCACCCTCAGGGCAGCCTGTCCCAAGACCGCCGAGCGGGGCGAGAACCCGCCGGCGGCCCGGTCCTCCGGCACCACCGCAGGGCTGTGTGACTGACAAAGACACCAGGATGTGGGAATCAGGAGTAGGACGTCGCGACTTCGATCCCGCCGACAGACCGTGTCGCACCGGTGAATCTCTGACCGCGGTGACACCAGATCATCGATGATGATTCGCGGGCCGCGGCACGGTGAGGCGCAGACATCAGTGGAACGCAAACATCAGTGGAGCGTGGGGCCGGTCCTTTCGGGCCGGCCCCACGTCCGTCCGTTCAGGGCCGGTCGGCCACGGCTCCCGGGACGACGATCAGCGGTCGCGACGGCGAGCGATCGCGGCCGTGGCCCGGGCCCGCAGGGCGTGCCAGGTCAGGGCCTCCCCAAGGGTCCGCCACCAGGACTTCGGCCACCACTCCCCGAGGAGCCGGACATCCCAGGCCTTGTCGTTCCGTACGCCGTCGCGGATGCTCCCCACGAGGGCGGCAAGATCGCCCGAGTGCACCGCCGACTCGGCATAACGGGAGCGCTCGACCTGGCGGGACAGGGTGACGAGCGACCGGCCCGACTCCTCCGGCAGCACTCCCGCCGACTGTCGCCCGACGGCCCGGGGTGACCCGGCCGGCCACGGATAGCCGTAGTCCACGAACGTGTCGCGCACCTCGGCCCAGGCGGCATCGACCGCCCGGTGCGAGGAATCCAGGCGCTCCCCTTCCGTGGGGGCGAGGCGCCGGGTCCGGAGTCGGCGACGGAACAGGCCCGGCAGCGCGAGGAGACCGGTGACCAGCGCCAGCAGCACGATGGCCAGTCCCACCCGGGCGAGGATCGCCAGGACGTTGATGACCGGCGGTGCCGGTGCCACCGGAGCCGTCGACGCGGAGGGGGTGGGCGTGGCCTCGGAGGTGGTCGACGGCGTGGCCGAGGGCGACGGGGTCGGAGTGGGAGAGGCGGTGGGCTGTTCGGGGGCGGTCATCGTCCAGGCCGGCGGCACGGCCACGCCGGGGGTCGGTTCGAACCGCACCCAGCCGACGCCCTCGAAGTACAACTCGGGCCAGGCGTGCATGTTGTGCAGGGTGACGGAGTACCCGTCGCCCTTCTTGGTGCCGGGCAGCCATCCGACGGCGACCCTCGACGGGATCCCGACGACCCGCGCCATGGCCGCCATCGACCCGGCGAACTGCTCGCAGTAGCCCTTGTGGTCCTGCAGCAGGAACCGCTTCATCGCGTCGTAGCCGGTGCCGGGCTGGGGCTCGAGGCTGTAGGTGAACGTGTCGCTGCGCAGGTACTTCTGGATCGCCGCGGCCTTCAGCGCCGGGGTGGGCTCGGCCTGGGTGATCTTCAGGGCCAGGTCGACGATCTCCTGCGGCATGTCCTGCGGGACGCTGGTGGTGAGGTTCGCATCGCTCGGCTGTCCCGCCATCGCCGTCGAGAGCTTCGGCCCGTCCGGTGACGTGTCGATGCTGGTCACCGAGTAGGACAGGTTGCGGGTGGCCGCCGTACGATCCTTGCCGGTCGCGACCACGACGAGCGAATCCGTCCCGTAGGCCCACTGTCCGGGAGCGTCGAACCGCTTGGGCGCGTACGGCAGCGGCAGGTACTCCGAGCGGAAGTCGGTGACCTTCACCTGCGTGCGGACGTCCTTGCCGAGGGTGTCCTGGCCCGGGGGTGGCGGCAGCGTGTTGCCCTGGGTGAGGTGGAACGACGCGTTCTGCCAGCCCTTGCTGTCGAACACCGACAAGGAGGCCATCCGGAGGTACTCACCCTGCGGGGCGTCGGTCGTGTAGGTCAGGACCTCCGCGTCGGCCGGCTGGGACAGGTTGCGCCGCATGTCGAGCATCGGGTCGGCGAGCTGGATCGGGCCGGAGTCCTGGTTGAGCTGGCCGCCGTTGAGCTGGTGCGCGGGGGGCAGCGGGACGAGGAGGCCGACGGCCAGGGTGGTGGCCACCGCCGCCGCGGCGACGATCCCACCCATCCGCACCGCCAGCGGCGTGATCCGCCCGGTCAGCCGTACGGTCCGCTCGAGGTGTCGGGGCCAGGTCTCGGCGGCGTTGATACCATCCGCCAGCAGGATCCACAGGTATCCCACCGCGAGGACGACGACCGTCCACCACGGGATGTCGTGCAGCAGGCCGATCGCACCGATGAGGTACAGCGTCAGGGACGGCAGGATCGCCCAGGCCGGCCGGTCGACCCCCTCGGCCAGCAGGTCGGTGAGCACCGTCGTGACGCCGACGGTGGCCACCAGCAGCAGCGTCAGGCCGGGGTTGGCGATCATCGGCGTGGTGTGCGTCGACATGTGCCGGACGCCCTCGCTGAAGAGTCCCACCAGTCCCTGCCCCGGCATTCCCAGGGACAGCGAGATGGAGAACAGATACACCACCAGCAGCACGAGCTGGGCGAGGAAGACGATGCCGTCGTTGACCCGCAACCGGCGCAGCACCAGGCCGATGCCGCCGAGCAGCACCGCCAGAGGGATCGCGCTGATCAGGTACGAGGGGTCCTGGGTGAACGGTAGGAGGAGCAGCGTGGCCAGGACCGAGGCCCCGACGATCGCCCCCCCGGTCCGGTCGATCGGCCGGATCACAGTTGCTCCCCCATCCTCGACATCCTCGCCCACGCGTCGTCGACAGTCATCCCGGAGGTCACCCTGACGACCCGCCAGCCCGCGTCACGCAGCACGTTCTCGGCGAGCTCGTGGTCCTCGGGGGTCGGCCGGCCGGCCCGTTCCGGGTGACCGTTGCCCGACGCCCAGCCTTCGACGTCGAGCACCCAGGCCATCGCGTACGCCTGGTTGCGGTTCATCTCCACCAGGTGCGCCGCATCGGCGGAGGAGAGCTGACCCAGGACCGCGATGGTCATCTGCGAGCCCACCCCGCGCAGGGTCGCCTCGGCGGCACGCCGCAGGTCGGTGCTGTCGGACAGGGTGACGTCGGTGAGCTGGGTGATCGCCTCGCGCCGGCTCGTCGCCTTGCCGAGATCGCCCAGATGCGGGTCGGTCAGCGGGCCGTCCGCCCCGAACAGGGTGATCGCGTACCCCTCCTTGAGGAAGTGGACCGCAAGGGACGCCGTCAGCGAGACGGCCCACTCGAACGAACTCTCCGGTCCCGAGCCTCGGTGCGCGACGCCGCGCGAGTCGAGCACCACGGTGGCGCTCGGGTCCCAGGCCTGTTCCTCCTGCCGGACCATCAGTTCGCCGTGGCGGGCGGTCGAGCGCCAGTGGATGCGGCGGACGTCGTCACCGCGGACGTAGCTGCGGACGAGGATGTCGTCCTGGCCCGATAGGCCAAGACGCTGCGGCCTGGCTTCGCCGGTGCTCCCGGTGCCCCCGGCGTTGCCCATCGAATCGAGCGGGACGATCCGGGGGGTCACCATCACCTCGCTGGTGGCGTTGAACTGCCGATCCAGGGCGGCCATGCCGAACGGATCGGACACCCGGACCAGTAGAGGGCCGGTCTGGAACCGGCCGCGCTGGCTACCGGTGAGGGTGTAGCTCACCTCCCGGTGCCATTCCGCGGCGAGGTTCTGCAAGGTGAAGCGGGGGCGCGGCCCCAGCGCGGCGGGGATGCGGTCCTCGAAGCGCAGCACGCCCACCGGCAGTTTGCCGTGCCGGTCGAGGGCCAGCGTGCCGGTCATCTCCTCGCCGATGGCCGCCCGTCCCGGTGACACCTTGCGCTCGCAGGACAGCTTGAGTCGCGTACGGTCCACGAAGACCGCCGCACCCAGCGGCACCAGAAGCAGGAGCAGTCCGACGAGGAGGGCGTCACGTTGACCCAGGAGTACCGACAGTGCGGCGAGCACGGCGCCGATGACGAAGGTCACCTTGCCGCGCAGCGTCATCAGGGCCCACGGATTGCGCAGCGGTATGCGCATCTATCAGCTCCGGTCGGGGATCGGCACCGACCGGACGCAACTGCCGATGATGTCCTCGACGGAGCGCTGGGCGAGCTGGGACTCTGTCGAGGCGAGCACGCGGTGCGCCAGCACAGGAACAGCCAGTGCGGCAACGTCGTCCGGGGTGATGTAGTCACGCCCGGAGATCGCGGCGAGCGCCCGGCAGGCACGGAGGAGCTGCAGGCTGGAGCGCGGCGAGGCGCCCAGCCGCAGGTCTCGGGTCGTCCGCGTCGCGCCGACCACCCGGACGATGTAGCGCTCGAGCGCCGGGGCGACGTAGACCGTGGTGACGGCCCGGACCAGTCCACTGATCGTCTGGCCGTCGGTGACCGGCTTCAGGTCGGCCAGTGGTGAGCGGCCACCATGGCTGCGCAGCATCTCGATCTCGGCCTCCTCGGCCGGGTAGCCCATCTCGATCCGTGCCATGAAGCGGTCACGCTGGGCCTCGGGGAGGGGGTAGGTGCCCTCCATCTCGATCGGGTTCTGGGTGGCGATCACCATGAACGGGCTGGGGAGCTTGTAGGTGGTGCCATCGGCCGACACCTGCCGCTCCTCCATCGCCTCGAGCATCGCTGACTGCGTCTTCGGTGAGGCCCGGTTGATCTCGTCACCGAGGACGATGTTGGCGAAGATGCCGCCCTGCTTGAACTCGAACGCGCGGGTCGCCTGGTTGTAGATGGACACGCCGGTGATGTCGGTCGGCAGCAGGTCAGGGGTGAACTGCACCCGGTTGACCTTGCAGTCGATGGCCTTACCGAGGGCCTTGGCGAGCATCGTCTTGCCGACGCCGGGCACGTCCTCCAGCAGGAGATGACCCTCGGCCAGCATCACGACCAAGGCGGTGTCGATGGCGCCACGCTTGCCCTCGATCACCGTCTCGACGGCGTCGCGGACCCGCCCCATCACCGTGGCCACGTCGGCCAGGGAGTGGGTGCCGGTGCCTGTGGGGGCCGCCGATCGGGGACTGGTCGGGTAGCCGGCGCTGGGCTGGGAGGTGGCGCTGGTGCGCGTCGCGGGCTGACGGCTCGCGGAGGCGGGTCGAGTCGCCGGGCGCGTCGCTGAGACCGGTTGGGCGGCGCTGGGCTGGTAGCCGGGGTTGGTCGGCTGGGTGGCGCTGGGCTGGTAGCCGGGGTTGGTCGGCTGGGCGGCGCTGGACTGGTAGCCCGCGCTGGGTTGGTAGGCCGGCGTTCCCGCGGCGGAACCGTACGCGGCTGACTGGGGGTTGGTCAGGCGCCCGGCCGGCGGGGTGGAACGCGTGGTCGCCGACGCCGACGTCGGGCTGCTCAGGCGGTTCGACGCCGGGGAGGCGGAGCCGGCGGAGGCGGGGTTGGGGGTCCAGGCCGGCGCGGGTGTCGCGGAGCGCTGGGGCGCGGGCGTCGCGGAGCGCTGCGGGGCGGGCGTCGCGGAGCGCTGCGGGGCGGGCGTCGCAGAGCGCTGCGGGGCGGGAGTGGCGGAGCGCTGCGGTGCCGGGGCGGCCGATCGCTGGGGTGCCGGGTTTGCTGACCAAGGGGAGGCGGGGGTGGCGGAGCGCTGTGGTGCCGGGGCGGCCGAGCGCTGCGGCACCGGGCTGGCCGAGTGCTGGGGTGCGGGGGTTGCCGAGCGCTGGGGAGCAGGGGTTGCGGAGCGCTGCGGGGTGGGCCCTCGGTCGCCGTACGGGGTAGAGCTCACTGTGCCTCCAGGGTCGTCACTTCTGTCGGCCACCAACCCTACATGCCTGTGCTGAGGCGAGCCCTGTTCCGCATCCGCTCTACGGGCCGCCCCCTGCCCGCGCACTCGCCGTGGAGGTGCCCATCCCGGTGGGCCATCGGGGAGGGCGGGGGAGGCGGCGGTCGCAACGGGGGTGACGGAAGGGGCCCAGGGGAGGGGATCGGGCAGCGACACGCCGAGCGTCAGCGCCACGGTGACGTCTCACTGCGGCTCGCGGCGTGGGAACGGTGGGACAAAGGGGAGAAGGGTGGGGCGTAAGGGTGGCTTGGTGGAGGAAAAGGGAATAGGGTGGGGGAAAGTGGAGGACGGTGGTCCAGCTGATCGGGTCAGGGGGTGGCCGACATGTTCCTCGGCACATTCACCCCGAAGCTCGATGAGAAGGGCCGCTTCGTCCTACCGGCGAAGTTCCGCGAGGAGCTCCAGGAGGGCATCGTCGTGGCCCGGTCGCAGGACCGGTGTCTCACGATCGAGACCATCCAGGCGTTCACCGCACGGACGAAGGAGTTGGCTGACGCACCGATGACGGTCAAACAGGTCCGCGAGTACCAGCGCATGCTGGCGGCGACGGCCTTCGACCAAGTCCCTGACAAGCAGGGACGTGTGACGATCCCCCCGCACCTGCGGGCCTACGCGGGTCTGGACAAGGAGATCGTCGTCACCGGGGTGATCAACCGGCTCGAGATCTGGGACGCCGTCGCGTGGGAGCAGTACTCCACTGAGCACGAATCGGCATTCGCCGAGATGAACGAAGAAGTTTTCCCGGGGGCCTAGGCCGCCGGGGGATCGGGACAGGCCGTACGGTCCGGCCCCGACCCGAGGGGTGAGCACCCTGACACAACTTCCCCTGTGTCAGGTAGCACTTCCCGCACTCCTCGGGGCGGAACCAGGTCGTACGGCCCTCCGCGTTCACGGCGCGGGACGACACGAGCGAGGGCAACCGAAGGGCAGGACCGACAGATGGTTTCGACGAGGCGACCCGGCGAGTCCTCCGAGGATGACGCTGCGGCTGCCATCCCCTCGCCCACCGGACCGACGGACGGGCGTGCCCGTCCTGAGGCGATCCACCTTCCGGTGATGCGGGACCGGATCGTCGAACTCCTCGCCCCCGCGCTCCGCGAGCCCGGTGCCGTCTTCGTCGACTGCACGCTCGGTCTGGGCGGCCACACCGCGGCCCTGCTCGACGCCTGCCCCGGTGCGCGTGCCGTCGGGCTGGACCGGGACCCCGACGCCCTGGCGACCGCCGGTGAACGCCTCGCGGTGTACGGCGACCGCGTGACCGCCGTCCGGGCCGTGTACGACGAGATCGGCGAGGTGATCGGCGAGCTGGGGATCCCACGGGTCGACGCGGTCCTCGCCGACCTGGGCCTGTCGTCGCTGCAGATCGATGCGCGCGATCGAGGATTCGCGTACGCGGTCGACGCCCCACTCGACATGCGGATGGGGCAGGAGGGGCCGACCGCGGCCGATGTGGTCAATACCTACGGCGCGCCACAGCTGTCCCGGATCCTGTCCCGCTACGGCGAGGAGCGCTTCGCCGACCGGATCGCCCGCGCCATCGTCTCCGCCCGCGAGCAGGCCCCGTTCGTCACCTCGGCGCGGCTCGTGGAGGTGATCGCGTCCGCCATCCCGGCGGCTGCCCGCCACACCGGCGGTCATCCGGCGAAGAGGACGTTCCAGGCGCTGCGGATCGAGGTGAACCGCGAGCTCGAGGCCCTCGAGGGGATGTTGCCGGCGGCGCTCGACAGCCTGGCGGTCGGGGGCAGGATCGCCGTACTGGCCTACCACTCGCTGGAGGACCGGCTGGTCAAACATGCCTTCCGGGATGCCTCCACCAGTCGCGCACCGCGAGACCTGCCGATCGTTCCCGAGGAACTGCAGCCGGCCTTCACCCTCCTCACCAAGGGGGCCGAGCGCCCCACCGACGACGAGACCGCCAGCAACCCCCGAGCCGCGTCCGCGCGGCTCCGTGCCGCCCAGCGCATCAAGGAGTCCTGATGAGTGCTCTGCTGTCACCCACCTTGGGCTCCCGCGCGGGGTTCCTCGCCGCCGCCCAGCGACGACAGGCCCAGTTGCGGGTCGTGCCCCGGATCGCGGCCCAGGTCTCCCAGCGCTCGTTCTGGACGTTCCTCCTGGCTCTTGTTGTCGTCGGCACGACGTTGCTGCTGATGCTCAACGTGACGCTGCAGAACCAGGCGTTCCGGTTGCGTACGCTCGCTGCCCAGGCACAGGTGCTGAAGAACGAACAGGCCGACCTCCAGCAGCAACTGAGCCGGCGGTCCTCGTCGGGCCAGTTGGCGCAGCGTGCCCTCGACATGGGGATGGTGCCGGACACGACGCCGGGCTTCGTGATGGTGCCCGACGGCACCGTGGTGGGGGACGCGAAGCCGGCGACCGCCGGTGGACCGTACGCCGGGCTTCGTAACTCGGCCACCGCGGCGCAGCCGCAGCCCTCGACGCAGCCCCCCGCCGACGCCACGCAGGCCCAGAGCGCCCCGCAGGCCCAGACGACGTCGCAGCCCCAGGCCTCACCCTCCTCCGGTTCGCCGTCACCGGCGTCGAGCCCCGGGACGAACCAACCGACCCTCACGCCGTCCCAGGGGCGATGACCATGCCGCAGAATCGCCGCCTGACGGACCAGCGCGAGCAGACCCCGCATCGTCGCCCCGAGTCCGCTCGTGGTGAGGAGCGCAGGGACGTGCGAGGCGGCCGACGGCCGGCCGGCGACCGGGGCCCAGTGCCCGAGACCGGCCACCGTCGTGCCGAGACCGGGACCCGATCCTCCGCCCGACCGGAGACGTCCGGCGCTCGTACGCGCTCCGGCGCCGCCGACCAGCGCCGACCCGCGACTCGCCAGACCGGACAGACCAGGCACGCCTCCCGGTCCGAGCCGCTCGGCCCCGGCGGGCAGGGGCGGGCCGGTGGTGGGAGCGCGCCCCGGCCCGGCGATCGGCATCGACCGGGTCCGACGGCCGATCGGCACCGTAACGATCGGGGCCGGACCGATCGGCACCGTGATGATCGGCACCGTGATGATCGGCACCGTGATCATCGGCGCCGGCGGATCTCCGCCCGGCCCCGGCGATTCGCGCTGGGCCCCTTGCTGAGCACACCCCTCGGCCGGGGCGGCTCGCCGGCCCGGATCAAGATCCTGGTCATCGTGCTGGTCTGCGCCACGGTTCTGTCGGGGGCCCGCCTGATCCAGATCCAGGGCCTCGACCCGCAGGCATATGCCGCGCAGGCCGCCACCCTGGTCAAGCGCAGCCAGGCCCTGCCGGCCGTGCGTGGCGCCATCACCGACCGCAACGGTCAGGTGCTCGCCGAATCCAGCCCCGCTGTCGACGTGACGGCGGATCCGGTGGCCACCGGACCGCATGCCGACACCATCGCCGCGATCCTGGCGAAGTACCTCGGCGGTGTGCCCGCGGACTACCTGGAACCGCTGACCCGGCCGAACACCCGGTACGCGATGATCAAGCGCCAGGTCCCGGCCCACACCTACGACCTGATCCGGGGCGACCTCGCCAAGGCCGGTGACGCCAAGCAGTACGCCGGTGGGCTGTGGACGTCGACGAACTCGATCCGGACCTACCCCGGCGCCACGGTCGCCTCCAACGTCATCGGAGTCCTCAAGCAGGACGACGACGGGGTCTACCGGCAGGGCGCGTACGGGTTCGAGTACTCCGAGGACAAGCAGCTCGCCGGCAAGGACGGCGTCGAGGTCTACCAGAGCTCGCCGGCCGGCACGAAGATCCCGCTCGGCGCGAACGAGATCACCCCCGCCCAGAACGGCACCAGCTACCAGCTCACCCTGGACGCGGAGCTGCAGTGGACGGCTGAGCAGTCGCTGAAGAAGGTGGTCGACTCGAGCAGGGCGCACTTCGGCTACGCCATCGTGATGAACATCAAGACCGGCGAGATCCTGGCGATGGCCAACTATCCGTCCTTCGACGCCTCGGACCTCAAGAACGCCAAGGCCGACGCCATGAGCAACCGGGCGATCAGCGACTCGCTGGAGCCCGGTTCGGTGGAGAAGGTGCTCACCTTCGCCGCGCTCGCCGACGGCGGCTACATCACCCCCGACACGCAGGTGAACGTCCCGTCGTCGCTGAAGTCCGCCGACCTGACCATCACCGATTCCGAGTCACACGGCGACATCCGGCTCACCGCCACCGGGGTGCTGGCCCAGTCGTCCAACATCGGCACCGTCGAGATGGCCCGTACGATGCCGAAGGCCGATCTGGTCAGCCATCTGCAGAACTTCGGCCTCGGCCAGCGGACCGGTATCGAGTTGCCCGGTGAGGCGTCCGGCTGGGCGCCGAAGACCACCCTGCCGGACTACTCGCGCGACCAGGTGGCCTTCGGCCAGGGCCTCTCGGTGACCGGACTCCAGCTCGCCTCGGCGGTGGCCGGCATCCTCAACGACGGCGTGTACAACACCCCCACGATCGTGAAGTCGGCGACGGACGCCGACGGCAAGCCGGTCAGCGTCGACCGTGCCCAGCCGCGCCGCGTGGTCAGCGAACAGGCCTCCGCGATGGTGACGCAGATGATGGAGGCCGTCACCGGCCCGGGCGGCACCGGGGCCGGGATGACCCTGTCGGGCTACCGTTCCGTGGGCAAGACGGCCACCGCCCAGCGCTACGACGAGAAGTCCGGCAAGTACGTCGGCTACACCGCCGGCTACATCGGCGCCGCCCCCGCCGAGGACCCGCAGATCCTGACCTACGTCGTGGTGGACAACCCGGTCAACGGGCACTTCGGGTCCACCGTCGCCGGGCCGGCCTTCAAGGAGATCATGCAGTACGCCCTGCCGCGCTACGGCGTCCTTCCGTCCGCCACCAAGGCGCCCGTCGCCAAACTCGAATGGTGATCCGGGGCCGACGCCTGACCGTCGCCGCCCAGTGGTCGGATGGCCTCGGTCGCCCCGGGATGGGTACGGTCTGACTGTGCCGTTCACGACCGGACCACTGCGTCCCCGCTCCACCCGCCCCGCCACGCTCGGCGCGCTCTGCGACCTGGCGCGGGAACTGGGACATCCGGCCGACCTCCAGGGCGCCGACCCGGAGGTCGTCATCGCCGGTCTCACCCTTGACTCGCGGCTCGTGCTGCCGGGGGACGCGTACGTGGCCCTGGCCGGCACCCGGACCCACGGGATCCGCTTCGCCGCCTCGGCGCTCGGTCTGGGGGCCGCTGTGGTTCTCACCGACCGCGCCGGAGCGGACGATCCGGCGGCGGAAGGGCTCCCCGTCATCGCAGTGGATCGGCCCCGGACCCTGATGGCCCACTGGGCGGCAGAGGTCTACGGGCGCCCCGCCGAGAACCTGACCATGTACGGCATCACCGGGACGAACGGCAAGACGACGACTGCCGTCCTGCTGGCTGCCGGCCTGACCGCGGCCGGTCGGAAGGCCGGCACCATCGGCACCCTCGGCTTCCGGGTCGGCGACCTGTCCCTGGATGCCTCCCGGACGACGATCACGACTCCCGAGTCGGTCGACCTGCACGCACTCCTCGCCGTGATGCGCGAAGCCGGGGCCGAGTCCGTCGCCATGGAGGTCTCCTCGCACGCGATGGTCTTCGAACGGGTCGAGGCCGTGCCCTTCGCCGTCGCCGGCTTCACCAACCTCGGCCGGGACCACCTCGACTTCCATCCCACCCTGGAGGACTACTTCCAGGCCAAGGCGGGCCTGTTCCACCCCGAGCACACCCGGACCGCCGTGATCAGCATCGACGACCAGTGGGGCGTCCGCCTCGCCGAGGAGAGCCGGGGCCGGCTCGAGAAGGTCTGGACGACCAGCTTCGCCGACCCCTCGGCCGACTGGTACGCCCACGACGTCGTGCCGCTGCCGTCCGGGGGCTCCCGGGTGGCCGTCACGACGCCGACCGGTCCGCTGGAGATCGAGGTCGGCCTGCCCGGGCTGTTCAACGCCCGCAACGCCGTCACCTGCGCGGCGATGCTGGCGATGACGGGTGTCGACGTCCGCGCGGCCCTGCCAGGCCTGGCCACGGCCCAGGTCCCCGGCCGGATGCAGATCGTCGACCTCGGTGCCGGCGCACCCCTCGCCGTGGTCGACTTCGCCCACACCCCCCAGGCCGTCGCCTCGGCCCTGGAGGCCTTCGCCGCACGCCCCACGGGCAAGCTCATCGCGGTGCTCGGCTGCGGCGGTGACCGTGACCAGGAGAAGCGGGGCCCGATGGGTGCCGCGGCGGCCACCTGGGCCGACGTCGTCGTCGTCACTGACGACAACCCCAGGTCAGAGGACCCCCGCCTGATCCGCGACGCCGTCCTGGCCGGCGCCACCGAGGCGGTCCGCACCGGAGCAGTCGAGTCCGTACGTCCGGGTCATGCCGGCGCCGTCGAGGTGCTCGACGGCGGCGAGCGGGCCGATGCCATCACCACCGCACTGCGGCTCGCCGGGCCCGACGACGTCGTCGCCGTGCTGGGCAAGGGCCACGAACAGGGCCAGATCGTCGGGGAGCGCGTCATCCCGTTCGACGATGTCGAAGCCATCCGTACCGCCTGGCGCACCTTGGAGGACTGACTGTGCAACCCCGCTCCCTGACCGAGATCGCTGCGGCGATCGGTGCCCGCATCGCGCCGCCGGACGGGGTGGAGCTGTCCGCCCTGGAGGGCCTCGCCGTCGGTCCCGACGTCGTCATCGATTCTCGCCGGGCCACCCCCGGGTCGCTCTTCGTGGCGTTCCCCGGCGAGCGGGTCGACGGGCACGACTTCGTCGCCACCGCCGCAGCCGCCGGCGCTGCCGCCGCCGTCACCCAACGACCGGTGGAGGCGGGGGTGCCGTGCCTCGTCGTCGACGACCCGCAGCGCGCGCTCGCGGCGCTGGCCCGTCACGTGGTGGACACCAGCCCCGCACTCTCCGTGGTGGGCATCACCGGGTCGTCGGGCAAGACCTCGACCAAGGACCTGATCGCCCAGGTGTTGCGCACGGCCGGACCCACTGTCGCCCCGATCGGCTCCTTCAACAACGAGATCGGCGCGCCACTCACCGCGACCGGCTGTGACGCCACCACCCGCTTCCTGGTCACCGAGATGGGGGCCCGTGGCATCGGGCACGTCGCCTACCTCTGTTCCATCACGCCGCCCACCGTCGCCGTCGTACTGAACGTCGGGCACGCCCACCTCGGTGAGTTCGGCTCGCAGGACATGATCGCCAAGGCCAAGGGTGAGCTGGTCGAGGCTGTCGACGAGGCAGGCTGGGCCGTCCTCAACGGTGACGATCCCCGGGTCACCGCCATGGCCTCCCGGACCCGGGGCCACGTCGCCCGGTTCGCCGTGGGGGAGCGCCCCGCCGACGGCGGTGAGGTCCAGGTGTGGGCCACCGACGTCGAGGCCGACGAGCTCGACCGGCACGGCTACACCCTGCACATCGAGGACCGCACGGCGTGGTCGCCGGCCGGGGAGGGCGAGGTCGTCACGGCGGTCTTCCCGGTCCGTCTGCGCCAGCTCGGCGCCCACCAGGTGCCCAACTCGCTGGCGGCGGCCGCCGCGGCGTACGTCCTCGGCCTCGACGCCGAGCAGATCGCCGCCGCCCTCTCGGACGCCGAAGCACTCTCGCACTGGCGGATGGAGCTGCACGAGCGCCCGGACGGCGCCGTCATCCTCAACGACAGCTACAACGCCAACCCCGACTCGATGGCCAGCGGTCTGCGGACACTGGCCAGGCTCGGTGCCGCCCGTCGGTCCCGTGACCCCCGCTCCCGGACCTGGGCCCTCATCGGCGACATGCTCGAACTCGGCGACGACGCGGCCGAGGAGCACCGCCGGATCGGCGCCCTGGCCGCCACCCTCGGCATCACCGACGTGGTGGCCATCGGGGACTTCGCCGGCGCCATCGTCGAGGGGGCCCTCGCGCAGAATGTCGGGATCCGGGCGTCCGTGGCACCTGATAAGTTCGCCCTGATCACGGCCGCGGCGCCCCTCGGGGCCGCGGACGTGGTCCTGGTGAAGGCCTCCCGCGGCCTGGCCCTGGAAACCGTTGCCGACGCGCTCGCCGCCGGTGGGACCGGGGTGTCGGATGCTGACGAGACTGGAGGCGTACGTTGACGACGATCCTGCTGGCGGGAGCCATGGCCCTGGTGGGCACGCTGCTGGGCACCCGTGCGGCCATCGGTGTGCTGGTGAAGAAGGGATATGGCCAGTTCATCCGCGATGACGGGCCGACCTCGCACCACACCAAGCGCGGCACGCCGACGATGGGTGGGCTGGTGATCATCATCGCGGTCGTCCTGGGGTACGGCCTGGCGCACCTGGTCACCTGGAAGCCGCCGTCGGTCAGCGCGTTGCTGGTCCTGCTCCTCTTCGTCGGCACGGGCTTCGTCGGCTTCCTCGACGACTGGATCAAGATCTCCAACAAGCGCTCGCTCGGCCTCACCGCCTGGCAGAAGCTTGCGGGGCAGACGGCCGTCGCGGTGCTCTTCGGCATCCTCGCCGTCAATTTCCCCGACGAGCGCGGCGTCACTCCCGCCTCAGGCTTCGTGTCCTTCCTTCGCGACATCTCGTGGCTGAGCCTGCCGGTCTGGCTGGCGGCCATCTGGTTCCTGATCCTCATCCTCGGCACGTCCAACGCGGTCAACCTCACCGATGGTCTCGACGGGC
Organism: Raineyella fluvialis; assembly: GCF_009646095.1. Classification (NCBI taxonomy): domain Bacteria; kingdom Bacillati; phylum Actinomycetota; class Actinomycetes; order Propionibacteriales; family Propionibacteriaceae; genus Raineyella; species Raineyella fluvialis. The sequence goes on from NZ_CP045725.1 coordinate 2,577,135, forward strand.
TGGCGGCCGGGGCCTCGACGATGGTCTTCGCGGCCTACGCGCTGATCAATCTGTGGCAGTACAACAAGTCGTGCGCCTGGGGCGGGGCCGCCTCACCGACCTGCTACAACGTCCGCAACCCGCACGACCTGGCGGTCGTCGCCGTCGCGCTGGCCGGAGCCTGCTTCGGCTTCCTGTGGTGGAACGCGAAGCCCGCCAAGATCTTCATGGGTGACTCCGGGTCGCTGTCGTTGGGCGGCGCCCTGGCCGGCCTGGCCATCTGCAGCCGCACCGAACTGCTGCTGGTCATCCTCGGCGGCCTGTTCGTCATCATCACCCTGTCGGTGATGATCCAGACGAGCTGGTTCAAGTTCACCCGATGGCGCACCGGGACAGGGCGGCGGGTGTTCAAGATGGCCCCGCTGCAGCACCACTTCGAGATGCTCGGATGGTCCGAAGTGACCATCGTGATCCGCTTCTGGATCATCGCCGGCTGCTTCGTCGCCCTCGGCATCGGCATCTTCTACGGCGAGTGGGTGACGGGATTGGGACTCCAGTGAACCGCGTACGACCCGACTGGATCGGCACCGCCGACCGCACCTCCGCCTGGCCGCAGGCCCGCGTCGTGGTCGCCGGCCTGGGCACCTCCGGCTTCGCCGCCGCCGACGCCTTGCTCGAGTTCGGCGCCCAGGTCGTGGTGCTGGACGAGTCCGACACGCAGGAGATCACCGAGCGGGGCACCATCCTCGAGGTGCTGGGCGCCGAGGTGCGGCTCGGACCGGGCTCCACCGCCACGCTGCCCGACGACGTCGACCTCGTCGTCACCTCACCGGGCTGGCGCCCCACCACACCGCTGCTGGCCCAGGCCGCGCTCCGTGGCGTACCGATCTATGGCGAGGTGGAGCTGGCCTGGCGGCTGCAGGACCCCGAGCGGGCCCCCGCCTGGCTCGCCATCACCGGCACCAACGGTAAGACCACCACCACCCAGATGCTCGAGTCGATGCTCCAGGCCGCCGGTCTGCGCGCCGTGGCCTGCGGCAACATCGGCAAGCCGGTGATGGAGACCGTGCTCGACCCGCAGCCGTACGACGTGCTGGCGGTCGAGCTCTCCAGCTTCCAGCTGCACTGGTCCAACAGCCTGGCGATGCACTCGGCAGCCGTCCTCAACGTCGAGCAGGACCACCTCGAGTGGTACCCGTCGATGGCCGACTACACCGCGGACAAGGCCCGGATCTACCAGCGGGTGACCCACTCCTGCGTCTACAACGTCGCCGACCCCACCACCGAGCGGATGGTGGAGGAGGCCGAAGTCACCGAGGGCGCCCGGGCGATCGGCTTCACCCTGGGCATCCCGGGACCCTCGATGCTGGGTGTCGTCGACGACCTGCTGGTCGACCGCGCCTTCGTGGAACAGCGCAAGACCTCAGCGCTGGAACTCGCCTCGCTGACCGACGTCCACCCGTACGCCCCGCACAATGTCGCGAACGCTCTCGCGGCGGCGGCCCTGGCCCGTTCGTACGGCGTCCCCGCCACCGCCGTACGTGACGGCCTGCGCAACCTGCACCTGGGCGGTCACCGGATCCAGACCGTGGCGGAGGTCGACGGGGTGCGCTACGTCGACGACTCCAAGGCCACCAATCCGCACGCGGCCCACGCCTCCCTGGTCGCGTTCGACCCGGTGGTGTGGATCGCCGGGGGACAGGCCAAGGGAACGGATTTCGACGACCTGGTGATGGGGGTCGCCGGTCGCCTGCGGGGCGTCGTGCTGCTCGGCGCGGACCGCGAGGTGATCGCGGCGGCGCTGCGCCGACACGCCCCCGACGTCCCGGTCGAAGTCTTCGATTCGGCGGACACTGGGGTCATGGCCCAGGTCGTGGCCGCCGCGGCCCGGATGGCCCGACCCGGTGACACCGTCCTGCTGGCCCCGGGTGCGCCAGTCGCGACATGTGGCCGGACTATGCGGCTCGCGGCGACGACTTCGCCCGTGAGGCGCGGGGGCTGGGCCGGGCCTGACGTTTCGTCGGGCCGTCACCACCAGACGACAGCCACGACGACCGGAGGACGCAGGGCATGGCGATCGACACGCGCAACCTGGCCGACGAGACCCGCGACTGGGTCGCCGACACCACCGCCACCGTCCGTGGCTGGCTCGACCATCCGCGCGCCAGTCAGGCGTTGCTGCTCACCTCGGTGGCGCTGCTCCTCTTCATGGGCTCGATGATGGTGCTGTCCGCCTCGAGCGTCCTGTCGTACACGAAGAACAACGGCAACTCCTACCAGATCTTCCTGCGTCAAGCGGCCTTCATCCTCGGCGGCCTCGTGCTCGCCGCCGGGTTGTCGGCCCTGCCGCCCGAGCGCACCCGCCGGATCTCCATCCTCCTGGTCCTGACCAGTTTCGTCGGGCTGCTGCTGACCTTCACCAACCTCGGCCTGACCGTGAACGGCAACCGCAACTGGCTGGCCCTCGGCCCGTTCACCGGTCAGCCGTCGGAGTTCGCCAAGCTGGCCATCGTCTGGTGGGGTGCCCAGGTCCTCGCCGACCACGACCGGGAGCTCGACCAGTTGCGCCGGCTCCTGCCGTACCTGTCCGTGTCGGGGCTGCTGATCGCACTCACCATGCTGCAGGGCGACCTCGGCTCCTCGGTGGTGATGGCCGCCATCATCGCGACCGTCCTGTGGGTGGCCGGTGTTCCGCTCAAGATCTTCGCCGGGATCGCCGGTCTGGCGGGGGGAGTCGTCGGCATCCTGATCGCCACCACCCCTTACCGGATGATGCGCCTGGTCGCCTTCCTGCGTCCCCAGTCAGGTGTCACCGATGCCAACTACCAGTCGATGATGGGCACCTACGCCCTCGCCTCGGGCGGCTGGTGGGGACTCGGCCTGGGCGCCAGCCGGCAGAAGTGGGGCGGCCTGCCCGAGGCGCACACCGACTACATCCTTGCGGTGATCGGTGAGGAGCTCGGTCTGTTCGGCACCCTGTCGATCGTCGCCCTCTTCGCCCTGCTGGGCTGGGCCGGGATCCGGATCATGCGGCGCTCCGTCCGCCCGTACCAGCGCTACCTCGCCGCGGGCGCGACCGGGTGGATCATCTTCCAGGCATACGTCAACATCGCCGTCGTCCTGCGGGCCTGGCCGGTGATGGGCGTGCCACTGCCGTTCATCTCGGCCGGCGGCTCGGCGGTGGTGGCTACGCTGATGGCGGTGGGTCTGCTGATGGCTTGTGCCCGGGCCGAACCGGGGGCCGTGGCGGAACGGGAACGGCGGGCTCGAGCCAGGGCCCACCAGCACAACATCGGGCGGGTCAGCGCGGTCGTCGACGGCCGGGCCGCCCCGCTCGAGAGTACTTCCGGACGCACCGGGGGACGTGGGGGAGCGACGCCCGGAGGGCGCCGCCAGAAGGGAACGGGAAGAACCAGATGACGAACGTCGTGCTCGCCGGGGGTGGCACCGCCGGCCATACCTCACCGCTGATCGCCACCGCCCACCGCCTCCGTGAGCGCGAGCCCGGTGTGTCGCTGGTGGCCATCGGGACGCCCAAGGGCCTCGAGTCCCGGGTGGTGCCGGCCGCCGGCCTCGACCTCCAGCTGATCGACCCCGTTCCGCTCCCGCGCCGGCTGACGCTCGACCTGGTGAAGGTGCCCCTGCGGTTGCGGCGCGCGATCAACCAGGCGCGCCACATCCTCAAGAATCACCAGGCCGACGTGCTGGTCGGCTTCGGCGGCTACGTCTCCATGCCGGCCTACTTCGCGGCCCGTGCGCTGCGGATCCCCATCGTCGTGCACGAACAGAACGCCGTTCCCGGCCTGGCCAACAAGGTCGCCACCCGCTTCACCGACCGGGTCGCCGTGACCTTTCCCGGCACCCCCCTGCGCCATTCCCGGGTGATCGGCATGCCGTTGCGCAGCGAGATCACCGGCATGGACCGCGAGGCCCTGGCCCCGGCGGCGCGCCACGAGTTCGGGCTCGAGGAGGGGCTGCCGACCGTGCTCGTCAGTGGCGGTTCCCAGGGCGCCCGGAGCATCAACGCGGCGATCACGGCCGCCTACCCGGAGCTCATCGCCCGCGGCATCCAGGTGCTGCACGTCCTGGGCCCGAAGAACTTCCGCGCCGAGATGGTCCCCGTCGTCGACGAGGCGACCGGTGCCTCGTACCGGCCGGTGGCCTACGTCGACGCGATGGAGAAGGCCTACGCCGTGGCCGACCTGATGGTCGGTCGCTCCGGTGCCGGAACCGTGATGGAGACGATCGCCGTGGGACTGCCCGCGGTCCTCGTGCCACTGCCGCACGGCAACGGGGAGCAGGCCCGCAACGCCGACTCCCTGGTCGCTGCCGGTGGCGCCATCCGACTGTCCGACATCCGCTGCACGGGCGACGCGCTCGTCGACATCATCGCGCCGCTCGTCACCGACCCGGACCGGTTGGCGCGGATGCGGGCCGCGGGTCGCGGGATGCTGCCCGGCAACGCCGCTGACCTGCTCTGCGACATGATCCTCGAGGCGGCCGCCCGATGACCCTGATCACGCCGGTCGACCTGGCCGACCCGCGCACGATCGGGCCGCTCCACTTCATCGCCATCGGTGGCGCCGGGATGTCCGGCATCGCCGCCCTGTACGCCGATCTCGGCCTCGAGGTCAGCGGCTCCGACCGCGTCGATTCCGCCAACCTCGAGATGTTGCGGGGGCACGGCGTCCGGACGTACGTCGGCCACGACCCCGCTCAGCTCGGCGACGCCCGGACCGTGGTCGTCTCCTCGGCGGTGCGGGAGGACAACCCCGAGCTGGCCGAGGCGCGCCGCCGCGACCTGCGCGTCTGGCACCGCAGCGCCGCGCTGGCCGCGCTGATGCTGGGCCGGCCGGGCATCGCGGTCGGCGGGACCCACGGCAAGACGACCACGTCGGCGATGATCGCCCACGTCCTCACCGGCACTGGCGCGGACGGAGGGTACGTGGTAGGCGCCCCCTCGCGACGGGGGAGAGCTCGCGGCTGGGTGGCCCGGGCACGCCCTTCGTGGTCGAGGCCGACGAGTCGGACGGCTCGTTCCTGCAGTACCCGGCCCGGATCTGCGTGGTGACCAACGTCGAGGCCGACCATCTCGACAACTGGGGCACCCCCGAGGCGTACGCGGCCGGCTTCGTCCGGTTCGCCGCGGGCGCCGGCGACCTCGCGGTGATCAACGTCGACGGACCCGGCGGTGTCGCCCTCGCCGAGGCACTCGGGGACCACCCGCACCTGACGTACGGTACGACCGCGGCCGCCGACGTACGGATCAGCGGCGTGAGCCACGACGGTGCCGGCGTGCGCGGCACGGTGGCACTGCCGTCCGGTGACGTGGCGGTGTCACTGTGCGTCCCCGGCCTGCACAACCTCGCGAACGCGACGGCTGCCCTCCTCGCGGCCTCGGCCTTGGGGATCGACCCGGCCGCAGCCGCGGATGCACTGGCAGACTTCCGAGGCGCCCACCGCCGCTTCGAGACAGTGGGGGAGGTGGCCGGGATCCGGGTGGTGGACGACTACGCCCACCACCCGACCGAGATCGACGCGGTGCTGGCGGCCGCTCGTGACGCGGCAGGGAGCGGCCGTGTGGTCGCCTGTTTCCAGCCGCACCTGTACTCGCGGACCCGGGATTTCGCGGCCGAGTTCGGCCGGGCTCTCACCGCCGCGGACGAGGTGGTCCTGATGGAGATCTACGGCGCGCGCGAGGAACCGATGCCCGGCGTCAGCACGGCGCTGATCGGGGACGTGACGGCCCGCGTCCTCGGCCCGGCCCGGGTGCACCCCGTCGGCACCCACGCGGAGGCCGCGGACCGGCTCGCCTCCCTCGCCCGACCGGGCGACATCGTGCTGACCATCGGCGCCGGCGACGTCACCACGGTGGGCCCGATGGTCGTCGAGACGCTGGCCCGCACGGGCCGCTGATGGGGCGGCGTGTCCCACCACCCGCCCAGGCCCGCGAGGGGGCGGGTGCGTCCGCCGAGCCCGGCTCACGGCGGGCGCGTGAGCGCCGCGCGGTGCCCAGGGACGGCGTCGCCGATCTGAGTGGTCCGATCCGCCTGCGCCGCGAGCGCGCCCTCCGCCGGCAGCGCCGCCGCCTGGCGGTCGCCCTGGTCATCAGCGTGCTGGTGGCTGTCGCCGTCTGGCTCCTGGCCCTGTCGCCGGTGTTCGCCACCCGAGCCGTGGATGTGCAGGGCACGTCCCTGCTCACCCCCGACCAGGTCATCGCGGCCGCCCAGGTGCCCGACAGTGTCCCCCTGGTCCGGCAGGACACCACGGAGATCGCCACCAGGGTCCGATCGCTGGCGCCGGTCAGGGACGTGACCGTGCTGCGGTCCTGGCCCCACACGATCAGTCTGCAGATCACCGAACGCAGCCCGGTCGTCGCCTTCCCCGTGAACGGCACCTACGTCCTGGTGGACGCGGAGGGCCGGGCGTACGCGCAGGTCGGCGACGCGCCAAAGGACGTCCTGCAGGCCCAGGGGAACCCCGGCGACTCCGCCGTGACCTCGGCCGTGGGCCGCACCGTGGCGACCCTTCCGGCCGCCATCCGGGCTCAGGTGCGCTCCGTGCGGGCCGATTCAGCGGCCGCGGTGACCCTCGAACTCGACAAGGGCCGTACGGTGGTCTGGGGAGGTCCTGAGGATCCCCAGCTCAAGGGACAGGTGCTCACCGTGTTGCTCAAGCAGGTCGACGGCGCGAAGGTCTACGACGTCTCGGCGCCGGCCTTCCCGACCACGCGGTGAGTCCGCCGGCGAGCATGGGGGCTGCGACTACGGCGGACATGCCTAGAGTTGAGGTTGAGACTCTCGGCGCGTCGCAGCGGCCTTGTGGAAATCCACGGGCCGATCCTCATAGTCTGAACAACAGTCTGGGGCCGCATCGTGCCTCAGTCTTCGGACAGGTGAACGGTGTCCGGTCGAGCCTCCGGTGGCGCGTCGGACTTCCCATCACCGGGAGACCTGTTGGAGTCCGATATCCAGAAGCGAGGCGGGAACCCCGTGGCGAGTGCATCCCAGAACTACTTGGCCGTGATCAAGGTCGTCGGCGTCGGCGGCGGCGGTGTCAATGCCGTCAACCGAATGATGGAGGCCGGGCTCCAGGGTGTCGAGTTCATCGCCATCAACACGGATGCCCAGGCGCTGCTGATGAGCGACGCGGACGTCAAGTTGGACATCGGCCGTGAGCTGACTCGCGGCCTGGGTGCCGGTGCGGACCCGGACAAGGGCCGTCAGGCCGCCGAGGACCATGCCGACGAGATCGAGGAGGCGCTGAAGGGCGCCGACATGGTCTTCGTCACCGCCGGTGAGGGTGGTGGTACCGGCACGGGCGGAGCCCCGGTCGTGGCCCGAGTGGCCCGCGCTCTGGGAGCGCTGACCATCGGTGTCGTCACCAAGCCGTTCAAGTTCGAGGGCAAGCGCCGCAGCCGCCAGGCCGATGACGGCATCGCGACGTTGCGCGAAGAGGTCGACACCCTCATCACCATCCCCAACGACAAGTTGCTGGACATGACGGACCAGCAGGTGGCGATCCTCGACGCGTTCCGCCAGGCCGACACCGTGCTCTACCAGGGCGTCTCCGGCATCACCAACCTGATCACCACGCCCGGACTGATCAACCTCGACTTCGCCGACGTCAAGTCCGTGATGGCGAACGCGGGCTCGGCGCTGATGGGCATCGGCATGGCCCGCGGCGAGGACCGCGCCCGGATCGCCGCCGAGATGGCCATCTCCTCGCCCCTGCTGGAGGCCAGCGTCGACGGCGCCCATGGCGTCCTGCTGTCGATCGCCGGTGGTTCGGACCTCGGTCTGTTCGAGGTGTCGGCCGCCGCCGACCTGATCGAGCAGGCGGCCGCGGATGACGCCAACATCATCTTCGGCACGATCATCGACGATTCCCTCGGCGACGAGGTCCGGGTGACCGTGATAGCGGCCGGCTTCGACGGCGGAGAGCCGCCGAAGCGTGAGCAGGGCATCACCCGCCGGACCAACGACCAGCTCCGGCCCCAGGCCGCCGCGGGAGGTCAGGGCGGTCTCGGTCGGGCTGCCGACAACGCCCCGGCCGGCCAGGCCATCCCGGCACCGGCCGCCCCGCCGGCGCCGGCGAGCAGCCCCTCTCCCAGTGAGGTGCGCAACGGCTTCGGTCCCTCGCCGGCCAAGCCGCAGGACGACCTCGCCGACATCGACCTGCCCGACTTCCTCGGCTGACCGCCCACGGTGTGGGCCTACCTGAAGCAGCCAGATGCCGATCCCGCCAGTGGGGTCGGCATCGGCTTCACCGACCGTGACGGGGGCGTCACCCCCGCCGCCGGCACCCTCAGCTTCGGTGCGGTGGACGGCGGCCCGCGAGCCCGCGCAGAGAACCTGCGCCGCCTCCGCGCGGACGCAGGCTTCAGCCGCGTCCTGACGCTGCACCAGGTGCATTCCTGCCAGGTGCACCTCGTCGACGAGGCGTTCCTGGCCCGGTGGGACGAGACGGCCCAGCCGGAGGGGGACGCGCTCGTCGCCGGCCCCGGACTGGAGGGGGTGGCGCTCGCGGTCCGTGCCGCCGACTGCGTCCCGGTCGTCCTGGCCGACCCAGTCCGCCGGATCATCGGCGCGGCCCATGCCGGCCGGGCCGGCGTCCTGGGCGGTATCATCCCCTCGACCGTGGCCGCCATGCGGGACCTCGGGGCGGTTGACCTTGTCGCCTGGGTCGGCCCGCACATCCACGGCGAGTGCTACGAGGTCCCTGCCGAGATGGCCGACGCCGCTGCGGCGGTCATCGCCGAGACCCGAGGCACGACGCGCTGGGGGACGCCGGCGATCGATCTCACCGCCGGCGTCGGTGCCCAACTCCGGGCAGCCGGTGTCGAGGTGGCGTACGTCGGCCCGTGCACGCTGACCACTCCCTCCCTGCACAGTCACCGTCGCGACGGTGCAGCGGCGGGCCGCCAACTCGGTCTGATCTGGCTCGGCTGATCCGCCCCGGCGTCCTGCGGCTGGCGTGTCGGCGGCGGGTTCCGCCGGCATTGCGGGGCGCACGGTATCGTCACTGATGACGCCCGTTGTCCGTAGGCCGGTGGGTGCCCTCGCACCGGACGACACGGAGGAAGGATCTCGGATGGCTCAATGGGTCAAGCGCGCCAGCGAGTGGATCGGCCTGGGGCCTCGCGAGACCGATCGCTACGACGACTACGACGACGACCTGCGCGGGCACGCCCGCGGAGCGGAGCGGGTCCTCGGGGACGACTACGGCGACGAGTCCGGGACGTACGAGGACAGCGGGGCGTACGACAATCTCTACCGGCAGGGCGAGGACGACTACGACGAGCCGTCCCACGAGGAGACAGAGGTCACCGAGATGGTTCCCGCACGCGGTTCCCACGCCCACACCCCGCGGCGGTGTCCTCGCCGGTCCGGCTCCCGGCCGAACAGGAGCCCTACCGCGAGCCGGCCGTGGAGCCCTCCCGCACGGCGGACATCAACCGGATCATCTTCATCACCCCGAAGACCTTCAACGAGGCCCGCAGCATCGGGGAGAACTTCCGTGACGGCTTCCCGGTGATCATCAATCTCTCCTTCATGGAGCATGACCATGCCCGGCGGGTGGTGGACTTCGCCTCCGGCCTGATCTTCGGCCTCAACGGCTCCATCGAGAAGGTCGACAACGGGGTCTTCCTCCTCTCCCCGCACAATGTCCGGGTCACCACCGAGGACAAACAGCGCATTGCGGAGGGCTTCTACAATCAGAGTTGATCCCTCGCCCGCTCTGTTGATCGGAAGTACATGCTGACCACCTTGGGTCTCGTCATCCATGCCGTGCTGTGGCTCTTCATGGCGCTGCTGTTCGTACGCATGGTGCTCTCCTGGGTGCCGGTGCTCGCCCCGCAGTGGCGCCCCCGGGGCCTGGTCCTGTTGGTCGCCGAGACCACCTTCAGCATCACCGACCCGCCACTGAAGTGGCTCGGCCGGTTCATCCGCCCGGTGCGGATGGGCAACGTCGCCTTCGACGTGTCGTTCATGCTGCTGTTCTTCGCGGTCTGGCTGCTGATGCGGCTGAACGCGACGTTCCTGATCGCTGGATGACACTGCGGCATGAGCTGGAGAGGGCGGGGCACCGGCAAACCTTCAGGTGCCGGGTGAGGGTTGGCGCCGGTCGCCTTGCGACCTGCCGCTACGCCAAATACGGTAGCCACGTACAGACGGACGATACTGTTGGGGTAGGCTATTTTGCCGACCGCAGTAGCCTCGTCCGAGGCGGGCCAATGCTTTCCGTTGGACATCCGGTCCACTGGACGATTTCGAGGTGAACGTATGACCACACTGACGCTTGACGAAGTGCGCAACACCAAATTCCACATGGCTCGGCGTGCTGGCTATGAGGTGACTGATGTCGACCTCTTCGTCGACCGGGTGGAAGCGTCCTTCGCGAAGCTGGTGGAGGAGAACGAGATGCTGCGGCGCCAGGTCGAGGCGCTCCAGCAGGCGGCCGAGAACGCCGCCGAGGCCCAGCAGGCCACCTCGCAGTTCCAGCCTGTGGTCGAGATGGCGAGGCCCGAGCCGGTGATGGCTCCCAGCCCGATCCCGGAGCCGATCCCGTCGCCGATCCCCGTGGCGCCCGCTCCGGTCATCCAGGGTGGCGTCGAGCGCATCGTCGTCACCACCTCCGCCGAGGCCAGCCCTGCTGTGGTCCGCCTCGTCCAGATGGCCACCGAGCAGGCGGAGCGGCTCGTCACCGAGGCCGAGGCCGAGGCGCAGAGCACCATCGAGAGCGCGAACCGACAGGCCAACGACACCATCGACACGGCCAACCGCCAGGCCAACGACACGATCATCAACGCCAACCGGCAGGCGAGCGAAACGATCGATTCCGCGAACCGTCAGGCGCACGAGATCACCACCGATGCGCAGACCCGCGCCGATCGTACGGAATCCGAGGCGCGCATCAACGCCGAGCGGCTCTTCTCCGACGCGCAGTCCCGGGCGAACAACCTCGACAACGAGGTCAACATGCGCCGGGCCGAGCTGTTCAGCGGTCTGGAGGACGAGCGCGACCAGCTCCAGCGCAACGTCGCGGAGCTGCGGGCGCACGAGAATGCCTTCCGCACGACGTTCGGCGAGCACATCCGTCAGCAGCTGGCTGCTCTGGAGGGCTCCGTGTTCGAGCCGGAGAACCGTCCGATGCTGGCCCAGGGCGTCGAGCAGCGCCAGCCGATGGGGCAGCAGAGCTCGGCGACCCCGCGACTCGATGCGCTGATGGGCGGCAAGTGACCCGTCAGCGGAGCAGCTGAACCTGTAGTTCCTCTCCTGACACGCAGTAAGGGCCCCGCAGATGTGGGGCCCTTCGTGTACTCTCCAGCCACGAGTTCGTACGGAAAGAGACGAGACCTGACTATGCCCACCACTGACGCAGCGCGGCCGGCTGACGACGCGGCCTGGCGCGATGCCCTCGATCCCGCGGCCTTCCCCGTGGAGCCGGACGAGGATCCCTGGACCCTCGAGGAACTGCGCGAGATCGTCGATGAGCTCGAAGCCGACATCGAGCGCACCCGCGAGATCATCGAGCAGACCCAGGCGGAGCTGGTAGGCATCCGCGACGGGTCCGACGTGACCGGTCGTGACCCGGCCGACGTCGGCTCCGCCAACTTCGAGCGCGACCACGAGATGTCCCTGGTGCGCAACTCCGAAGAGGTCCTCGACCAGTCCCGACGCGCCTTGGCCGCGATCAAGCGCGGGACGTACGGCAGCTGCGAGAACTGCGGGCAGCCGATCGGCAAGGGACGCCTGCAGATCATTCCGCGGGCGACGCTGTGCCTGGCGTGCAAGCAGCGGGAGGAACGGCGATAGTGCGCCAGCTGGAGCACACCGGGGTCGTGCCGCCCCGATCGGCCCGGACGATCCTGCTCGGGGTCGCCGTGGCCGGTGTCGCGGCCGACCAGGTGGCCAAGCAGGCGGTGATCGCTTCCCTGGACCCCGGCGTCCCCGTCCCGCTGGTGGGGCGGCTCCTGCAGCTCTACCTGATCCGCAACCCGGGGGCCGCGTTCAGTCTCGGCGAGGGGTCGACCTGGGTCTTCGCGGTGCTGGCCAGCCTGGTGCTGCTGGCAGTGCTCGTCGTCGCGCTGCCACGGGTGCGCCATTGGGGCTGGGCCGTCACCCTCGGCCTGCTCGCCGCCGGAGTCGCGGGCAACCTGACCGACCGGTTGCTCCGGCCGCCGGCCGCCTTCCGCGGCCACGTCGTCGACTTCCTGATGCTGCCCTACTGGCCGATCTTCAACGTCGCCGACATGATGATCTGCGCGGCCGCCGTCCTCGTCGTCGTGCTCAGTTTCTTCGGTCATCACGGGCCGACCGGTCGGCCGTACGACCATGACCACCGCACCCGCGACGAGAAGGAGCCCGGTGTGGCCCCGGGTGCGACCCCCGTGGAGTCGGCGGAGGATGCTCCGGACGATCGGGGGGCGCGCGCATGAGGTCCCGGGTCCTGCTGGTGCCTGACGGGCTGGAGGGGATCGCGTCGATGCCGCGGCCGCCCGGATGCTCGGGCTGTCCCGCAGCTACGTCTCCGACCTGATCTCCGAGGGGTCCGTCCGCCTCGACGGGGACACCGTGGCGAAGTCCGACCGGGTCCGGGGCGGGGCGATGCTCGAGGTCGACCTGCCCGATGAGGACCCCGGGGTGCGCGTCGTGCCGCGCGTCGTCGAGGGCATGCGGATCGTCCACGACGACCGCGACATCGTCGTCGTCGACAAGCCGGCCGGTGTCGCGGCGCACCCTTCCCTCGGCTGGGACGGGCCGTCGGTGGTCGAGCACCTGGCCGCGGCCGGGTTCCGGATCTCCACTTCGGGCGCGCCCGAACGGCAGGGGATCGTCCAGCGCCTCGACGTCGGCACCACCGGTCTGATGGTGGTCGCCAAGAGTGAGGTGGCCTACACCGTGCTCAAGCAGGCGTTCCGCGATCGTACGGTCGACAAGACCTACCACGCCCTTGTCCAAGGGCACCCCGATCCGTTCTCCGGGACGATCGAGGCGCCCATCGGGCGTCACCCCGGCCACGAGTGGAAGATGGCGGTCGTCGCCGGGGGCGGCCCAGCGTCACCCACTACGAGACGATCGAGGCCTTCGCGGCGGCGACGCTGCTGACCATCCATCTCGAGACGGGCCGGACCCACCAGATCCGGGTGCACATGGCCGCGATCCACCATCCCTGCGTCGGAGACCCCCTCTACGGCAGTGATCCGGCGCTCTCGGCCCGCACCGGACTGGACCGCCAGTGGTTGCACGCCGTACGTCTCGGCTTCATCCACCCGACGAAGGGGGAGTACGTCGAGTTCACCTCGCCGTACCCTGCTGATCTGGAGCGGGCGCTCGACGTCGTCGCCTACGGCTGATCGCTCCTGCGGGACGGCGCTGGGGCCCGCGGCGCGCCCGTCGCTCGTCGCCCGTTATTTGGGTGCAAGATGAGACAAATCCGGGGCCGGTGTCCCCGTGCTCAGGGTCCTCGGATAAAGTCGGACCGTGCGTAGAGCAAAGATCGTTTGTACCCTGGGCCCGGCGTCATCGGACGCTGATCGGCTTCTCGAGATGATCAATGCGGGTATGGACATCGCCCGCTTCAACATGAGCCACGGTTCCTATCCGGAGCACGAGGAGCGGCTCAGGAACCTCCGCGACGCGGAGGCCAAGGCCGACCGTCCGATCGGCCTCCTCGCCGACCTGCAAGGCCCCAAGATCCGGCTGGGAACGTTCGGGGGTGACGGCTCCGCCGTCCTCGACGACGGCCAGGAATTCACCGTCACGACCCTCGACGTGGTCGGTGACAAGAACCACGTCGGCTGCACCCACAAGGGCCTGCCGCACGACGTCAAGCCCGGCGACCAGATCCTTGTCGACGACGGCAAGATCCTGATGGTCGCCAAGCGAGTGACCGAGACCGACGTGGTGTGCGAGGTCATCGTCGGTGGCCCGGTTTCCAACCACAAGGGCTTCAACCTGCCCGGCGCCTCGGTGTCGGTCCCCGCGATGAGTGAGAAGGACGCCGACGACCTACGGTGGGCGTTGCGCAACGGATTCGACATGGTCGCGCTGTCGTTCGTCCGCGACGCGGCCGACGTCGATCTGGTCCGCCAGGTGATGACCGAGGAGGGACGGACCGTCCCGGTCATCGCCAAGCTGGAGAAGCCGCAGGCCATCGAGAACCTGGACGACATCATCGACGCCTTCGACGCGTTCATGGTGGCGCGCGGTGACCTCGGCGTGGAACTCCCGCTGGAGGAGGTGCCGCTGGTCCAGAAGCAGATCATCACGAAGGCCCGTCGCTGGGCCAAGCCGGTGATCGTGGCCACCCAGATGCTCGAGTCGATGATCGGCAACCCGCGCCCGACCCGGGCCGAGGCCTCCGACGTCGCGAACGCGATCCTCGACGGCGCCGACGCGGTGATGCTCTCCGGGGAGACCTCGGTCGGCAAGTACCCGGTCGAGACCGTCGGCACGATGGCCAAGATCGTCGACTCCACCGAGGTCCATGGCATGGAGCAGATCTCGTCGATCGACTGGGACCCGCACACCACCGGTGGCGTGATCTCCAAGTCCGCCGTCGACGTCGCGGAGCGGGTCGGCGCCGCCTACCTGGTCGCTTTCACCCAGTCCGGCGATACCGCCCGCCGGATGGCGCGGCTGCGTCCGCGTATCCCCATCGTCGCTTTCTCTCCGCTGGTCAAGACCCAGCGTGAGCTGACGCTGTCCTGGGGGATCCGTACGGTGCTCACCCCGACGGTGGAGGCGACCGATGACATGGTGCGGCTGGTCGACCGGACGCTGAAGGAGAAGGGCGTCGTCCAGGACGGCGAGCGGGTGGTCATCGTGGCCGGTACGCCGGCAGGACGTCCCGGACGCACCAACTCGCTGCGTGTCCACAAGATCGGCAGCGTGTAGGAAGATGGAGAAGGACGCGGGGCCAGCGGCCCCGCGTCCGGTTGTGCCGGGAAGGGGAGTCGAACCCCTACGTCCTGTCAGGGACAGACGGGTTTGAGCCGTCCGCGTCTACCATTCCGCCACCCCGGCGCACGATGGATCACTATACCGGATCCACCCCCGTTCGCCCCGGCACCTCGTGCCGGGGCCTCATGACAGGTGATTCTCGATGACGACAAGTGACAACACGCCCCTCGGCAGTGAGGGGGAGGACGTCGCGTCCGCCGAGGACATGGCCCCGAGCAGCCCGCGAAGAAGGCTCCGGCGAAGAAGGCCGCGACCAAGAAGGCCACGACCAAGAAGGCTGCCACGGCGAAGAAGACGACCGCGGCCAAGAAGGTGACCACGACCAAGGCGGCGGCCAAGAAGACCACCCGGAAGGCGGCCACGCCCGAGCCCGAGTCCATGCCGGAGCCCGCTGCAGTGCCGCAGCCCGAGGTCGAGCCGGCGGAGTCGGTCCCGGAGCAGGCCGCGCCGGTCACCGAGCCTGAGGTGGCCCAGACCGAGGTGACCCAGACCGAGGTGGCCCAGCCCGAGGCCCCGGAGGCGTCGGTCCTGGAGGACGTGGCGCGAAATGCGCCCGAGGCCTCCGCGAAGGCCGTGGAGGAGCCGACCGCTCTCTCGGTCGAGGCGCTGATCGCCGCTGGTGGCAGCGGCGCGGATGAGGGCAGCACCCGGACGCGTGTCATCGTCGCCGAGGATGAGGCGCTGATCCGTCTGGACCTGGTCGAGCTGCTGCGTGACGAGGGCTACGACGTCGTCGCCGAGGCCGGCGACGGCGAGGTGGCGGTGGAGAAGGCCCGTGAGCTGCGCCCCGATCTGGTCGTCATGGACGTCCAGATGCCCCGGATGGACGGCATCACGGCGGCCACGATCATCGCCGGTGAGCGCATCGCCCCGGTCGTCATGCTCACCGCCTTCAGCCAGCGTGAGCTGGTCGAGCGGGCCCGCGAGGCGGGGGCGATGGCGTACGTCGTGAAGCCGTTCGAAGCCTCCGATGTGGTCCCGGCGATCGAGATCGCCCTCGCCCGCTTCCAGGAGATCCGCGCCGTGGAGGCCGAGGTCGAGGACCTGGAGGAGCGGCTGGCGT
The DNA here is from genome assembly GCF_009646095.1 of Raineyella fluvialis. Classification (NCBI taxonomy): domain Bacteria; kingdom Bacillati; phylum Actinomycetota; class Actinomycetes; order Propionibacteriales; family Propionibacteriaceae; genus Raineyella; species Raineyella fluvialis. The sequence goes on from NZ_CP045725.1 coordinate 2,593,146, forward strand.
CCCGCAAGGCGGTCGACCAGGCGAAGGGCCTGCTGCAGAGCGGCATGGGGATGAGCGAGCAGGAGGCCTTCCGGTGGATCCAGAAGACCGCGATGGACCTGCGCAAGCCGATGCGTGAGGTCGCGGAAGGCATCATCGAGAAGCTCCGCAAGCCCAAGAACCAGTAATCCGCAGATCCACGGTGTTGTCGGTGGCCACGGGTAGAGTCACCGCGTGGCCACCACGACAGCACCCCGTACGACAGTCCCCGGTCCCGCCCAGACGACGAGTTCTCCCGACGGCGGCCGGCCGAGGCTCCTGCTGATCGACGGGCACTCGGTCGCCTACCGGGCGTTCTTCGCGCTGCCGACGCAGAACTTCTCGACCAGCACCGGCCAGGTGACGAACGCCGTGTTCGGCTTCACCTCGATGCTCATCAACCTCCTGCGCGACTGGCAGCCCACCCACCTGGGGGTCGCCTTCGACGTCTCGCGCCGCAGCTTCCGCACCGAGGTGTACGAGGACTACAAGGCCACCCGGGATGCCTCCCCGGCGGAGTTCCGCGGCCAGGTCGAGCTGATCAAGGAGGTGCTCGACGCGATGCGCGTCCTGCACCTCGAGAAGGACGGTTACGAGGCCGACGACCTGCTGGCCACGCTCGCCGCGGCTGCTGAACGCGAGGGCATGGACGTCCGGGTGTGCACCGGGGACCGCGACACCTTCCAGTTGGTGACCGAGCGGGTCCACGTCCTCTACCCGCGCAAGGGTGTCTCCGACCTGCTCGACCTCGGTCCGGAGGGTGTCGAGGAGCGCTATCTGGTCCGCCCCGACCGCTATCCCGAGCTGGCCGCCCTGGTGGGCGAGACCTCCGACAACCTGCCCGGTGTCCCAGGTGTCGGCCCCAAGACGGCGGCAAAGTGGCTCAGCCAGTACGACGGTCTGGAGAACCTGCTGGCCCGCGTGTCCGAGGTGAAGGGCAAGGCCGGGGAGAACCTGCGCGCCCATCTGGACGACGTCCGCCGCAACCGCGACCTCAACCGACTCGTACGCGACGTGGAGATCGACGTCGCTCCCGCTGACCTGGCCCGCCACCCGGTCGATCGGGAGGCGGTGCACCAACTGTTCGACCAGTTGGAGTTCCGGGTCCTGCGGGACCGCCTGTTCGAGTTGCTCCGTGCCGAGGAACCGGTCACGGACGCCGACGGCGCAGTGGCCATCGAGGTGGTCGACGACGCGCCGCAGCCGGGGAGCCTCGGCGGCTGGCTGGCCGACCACACCGCTGACGGACCCACCGGCCTGGACATCACCGGCCGTTGGAGTGCGGGCAGCGGAGACGTGGTGGGGCTGTCGATCGCGGGCGCGGACGGCCACGCGCTCTCTGTCGATCCCGCCGAGCTCGAGCCCGCCGACGAGCATGCCCTGGCTGCCTGGCTGGCGGACCCGGCGAGGCTCAAGGTCCTCCACGACGGCAAGGGACCACTGTTGGCGTTCTGGGCCCGCGGCTGGGCACCGGCCGGTCTGTGGTCGGACACAGCGCTGGCCGCCTACCTGTTGCGCCCCGACCAGCGGTCGTACGATCTGGCCGACCTGGTCACCCGGACACTGCACCAGGAACTGGTCGTCGTCGAGGGCGGTCAGGCGCCGGCGCAGTCGGCACTCGATCTGGGCGACGACTCCGGGTCGGCCGGACACGAGGCCCGGATCCGGGCCGAGGCCGTCCGGCGGCTGGCCCTGGTACTGGAGGACGATCTGGACGCCCACCAGGGGAGCGGACTGCTGCACGACGTTGAGCTTCCCCTGATGCGAGTGCTCGCCGGGATGGAACGGACTGGCATTGCCCTCGACACCGACCTGCTCGATGGACTCCACCAGGACTTCGACGCCCGGGTCCAGCGGGCCGCGTCCGAGGCGTACGACGTGCTGGGCCGGGAGGTCAACCTGGGCTCGCCCAAGCAGCTGCAGGCAGTGCTCTTCGACGAGCTGGGGATGCCGAAGACCCGTCGGACCAAGAGTGGCTGGACCACCGACGCCGAAGCCCTGCAGACCCTGTTCGAGCAGACCGACCATCCGTTCCTGGCGCACCTGCTGGAGCATCGCGACGCCATCCGGCTGCGGCAGACCGTGGAGGGGCTGCAGAAGTCCGTCGCCGACGACGGCCGGATCCACACCACCTTCCTGCAGACGGTCGCCGCGACCGGACGCCTGTCGAGCACCGACCCGAACCTGCAGAACATCCCGATCCGCACCGAGGAGGGCCGCCGGATCCGAGAGGCGTTCGTCGTCGGGGCCGGCTACGAGTGCCTGCTGACCGCCGACTACTCCCAGATCGAGATGCGCATCATGGCCCACGTGTCGGGTGACGACGCGCTGATCGAGGCCTTCAGGTCCGGACGCGACTTCCACGCCGTGACCGCCGCGCATGTCTTCGGCGTGCCGGCCGACCAGGTCACCGGCGCCCAGCGGGCGAAGATCAAGGCGATGAACTACGGCCTGGCGTACGGCCTGTCAGCCTTCGGCCTGTCCAACCAACTCCGTATCTCGGTGCCGGAGGCCAGGGAGCTGATGGCGGACTACTTCGCCATCTTCGGGGAGGTGCACGCCTACCTCACTGGGGTCGTCGACGAGGCGCGCCGATCGGGCTACACCGCCACCCTGCTCGGCCGCCGGCGTTATCTGCCGGATCTCACCAGTTCGAACCGCCAGCGCCGGGAGATGGCCGAGCGGATGGCTCTCAATGCCCCGATCCAGGGCTCCGCGGCCGACATCATCAAGCTGGCCATGCTCAAGGTCGATGATCGGCTGCGGGAGTCCGGTCTCACCTCCCGGATGCTGCTGCAGATCCACGACGAGCTCCTGTTCGAGGTGGCCCCCGGCGAGCGCGACGACGTGGAGGCCCTGGTTCGGGAGGCGATGGGGGCGGCGATGGCGCTCGACGTGCCGCTGGACGTCTCGGTCGGCAGTGGTCGGTCCTGGCACGAGGCCGCCCACTGACAGGGCGGACCGTCGCGGGCCGGCCAAGGGTGCCTCGGATTGACCTCCCCTCGGCCGCGCGATAGCCTGACTATGCGCTGTGGCCTGCGTGTCTTCGGACGGAGTGGGACACGCTCGTACGGGGTTCACGTGTTGACCGACAGAAGTTGTCCGTGTTTGTTGGGTTGATCGCTGGCCCGGTGGGATCAGGGCTGCGGCGTAACGCATCACTTTCCAACACCGGAGCCCTACTACATGACCTCCTCCCTTGAGGCTGCGCCTCAGGTCGCTGTCGACGACTTTGCTTCTGCAGACGAGTTCGCCCAGGCAGTCGACGGCACTATCAAGTACTTCAACGACGGTGACATCGTCACCGGCACCGTGGTCAAGGTCGACCGTGACGAGGTTCTCCTCGACATCGGTTACAAGACCGAAGGTGTTATCCCTTCCAAGGAACTCTCCATCAAGCACGACGTGGACCCCTTCGAGGTCGTCCAGGTCGGTGACGAGGTCGAGGCCCTCGTCCAGCAGAAGGAGGACAAGGAAGGCCGCCTGATCCTGTCCAAGAAGCGCGCACAGTACGAGCGCGCCTGGGGCACGATCGAGCAGATCAAGGAAGAGGACGGCGTGGTCACCGGCCGCGTCATCGAGGTCGTCAAGGGTGGCCTGATCGTCGACATCGGCCTGCGCGGCTTCCTGCCCGCCTCCCTTGTCGAGATGCGTCGTGTCCGTGACCTCCAGCCGTACGTCGGCCAGGAGCTCGAGGCCAAGATCATCGAGCTGGACAAGAACCGCAACAACGTGGTCCTGTCCCGCCGTGCGTGGCTCGAGCAGACCCAGTCCGAGGTCCGCCACAACTTCCTCAACCAGCTGCAGAAGGGCCAGATCCGCAAGGGTGTCGTGTCCTCCATCGTCAACTTCGGCGCGTTCGTCGATCTCGGCGGTGTCGACGGCCTGGTGCACGTCTCCGAGCTGTCCTGGAAGCACATCGACCACCCGTCCGAGGTCGTCGAGGTGGGCCAGGAAGTCACCGTCGAGGTCCTGGACGTCGACATGGACCGCGAGCGCGTCTCCCTGTCGCTGAAGGCGACCCAGGAGGATCCGTGGCAGGCGTTCGCCCGTCTGCACCAGATCGGGCAGATCGTTCCGGGCAAGGTCACCAAGCTCGTCCCGTTCGGCGCGTTCGTGCGTGTCGAGGAGGGCATCGAGGGCCTGGTCCACGTGTCGGAGCTGGCCGAGCGCCACGTCGACATCCCGGAGCAGGTCGTCACGGTCAACGACAAGGTCATGGTCAAGATCATCGACATCGACCTCGAGCGTCGCCGCATCTCGCTGTCCCTCAAGCAGGCCAACGAGAGCCTCGACATCAACGCCGAGGACTTCGACCCGACGCTCTACGGCATGGCTGCGACGTACGACGACCAGGGGAACTACATCTACCCCGAGGGCTTCGACCCGGAGACCAACGACTGGAAGCCCGGCTTCGAGGAGCAGCGCGCGGCCTGGGAGAACCAGTACGCCGAGGCCCAGCGCCGCTGGGAGCTGCACAAGCAGCAGGTCGTGGACGCCGAGAAGGCCGAAGCCACCGCGGCTGTCGATTCCGGCACGTCCTACACCAGCTCGGTCCCGGAGTCCGAGGAGACCACCGAGGGTTCGCTGGCTTCCGACGAGGCCCTGCAGGCCCTGCGTGACAAGCTGACCGGCGGCCACTGAGCTTCCGCCAGCCTGATCTAGCCACGAAGGCCCCCACCATGCGGCGGGGGCCTTCGTCGTTCCTGCGCAGTCCTCAGCCTCAGGCGCCTTCGTCGTGCCCGTCCGGCCCCAACCTCAGGCGCATCTCCGGGTCCTCAGACACAAACGTTCAGCCCTTCACCTCGCCCGTGTCTTTCTGCTCAATGACAGACACTTCTGCACGGGCGAGCTGACGAGGTCTGCAGACCGCTGGGATCGGCCGATGTCAGTGCCGCCGCGTAGGCTCGAACCATGCGTCCGGTCAGTCACATCACCCGTCGTGTTGCCCCGTTCCACGTCGTCAGCGACTTCGACCCGGCCGGCGACCAGCCGCAGGCCATCGACGAGCTGCAGCGGCGCCTGGAGGCCGGGGAGAAGGACGTCGTGCTGCTGGGTGCCACCGGCACCGGCAAGACCGCCACCGTCGCCTGGCTGGCCGAGCGACTCCAGCGGCCGATGTTGGTGATGCAGCCGAACAAGACGCTCGCGGCCCAGTTCGCCTCGGAGCTGCGCAACTTCTTCCCCGACAACGCGATCGAGTACTTCGTCTCGTACTACGACTACTACCAGCCGGAGGCGTACGTCCCGCAGACGGACACGTACATCGAGAAGGACTCCTCCTTGAACGAGGAGGTCGAGCGCCTGCGGCACTCGGCGACGAACTCCCTACTCACCCGGCGTGACGTGATCGTGGTGGCCACCGTGTCCGCCATCTACGGACTGGGCACACCCCAGGAGTACGTCGACCGGATGCTCACCCTCCGGGTCGGGCAGGAGTACGAGCGCGACGACCTGATGCGCCACCTCGTGGAGATGCAGTACGGCCGCAACGACCTGGCCGGGACGCGTGGCACGTTCCGGGTCCGGGGCGACACGGTGGAGATCTTCCCGATGTACGAGGAGTACGCCGTCCATGCCGAGTTCTTCGGCGACGAACTGGAGTCGCTGTCCACGCTGCACCCGGTGACCGGCGAGGTGATCAGCGAGGACACCGAGACCTATGTGTTCCCCGCGACCCACTACGTCGCCGGCCCCGAGCGGATGAATCGTGCCCTGAAGGGCATCGAGGCCGAGCTGGACCGCCGACTCGTCGAACTGCACGACCAGGGAAAACTGGTCGAGGAGCAGCGACTCCGGCAGCGCACCGGCTACGACATGGAGATGATGCGCCAGATCGGCACCTGCTCCGGCATCGAGAACTACTCCCGGCACATCGACGGCCGTGGGGCCGGCACGCCGCCGAACTGCCTGCTCGACTACTTCCCCGAGGACTTCGTCCTCGTCGTCGACGAATCGCATGTCACCGTTCCGCAGATCGGCGGCATGTACGAGGGGACATGTCCCGCAAGCGCACCCTGGTCGACTTCGGCTTCAGGCTTCCCAGCGCGATGGACAACCGGCCGTTGAAGTTCGACGAGTTCGTCGAGCGGATCGGGCAGACCGTCTACCTCTCGGCGACCCCGGGCACGTACGAGCTCGAGCGGTCGCACGGAGTGGTCGAGCAGATCATCAGGCCCACCGGTCTGGTCGACCCCGAGGTGATCGTGAAGCCGACGAAGGGGCAGATCGACGACCTGATCGGTCAGATCCGTGAGCGGACCTCCCGTGGGGAGCGGGTGTTGGTGACCACGCTGACCAAGAAGATGTCGGAGGACCTCACCGACTACCTGCTGGAGAACCGGATCCGGACCCGCTACCTGCACTCCGAGATCGACACCCTCAAGCGTGTGGAGCTGCTCCGGGACCTCCGGTTGGGGGCGTACGACGTCCTGGTCGGTATCAACCTGCTTCGCGAGGGGCTGGACCTGCCCGAGGTGTCCCTGGTGTCCATCCTCGATGCCGACAAGGAAGGGTTCCTCCGGTCGGATCGGTCCCTCATCCAGACGATCGGCCGCGCCGCCCGCAACGTCGCCGGCCAGGTCCACATGTACGCCGACCGCATCACTCCGTCGATGCAGGTGGCGATCGAGGAGACCAACCGGCGGCGCGCTGTCCAGACGGCCTACAACCTCGCGCACGGCATCGACCCGCAGCCGCTGCGCAAGAAGATCTCCGACATCACCGAGATGCTCGCCCGCGAGGACGCTGACACCGACGAACTGATGGCGCAGACCGCGGGGCGGGGACGGCGTGGCCACGACGGGCCGACCTCGCCCGCCGTGGAGTCCGGTGCCGTGCGTGACCTTTCCAGCGTGCCGTCCATCGAACTCGCCCAACTCGTCCAGGACCTCACCACCCAGATGCACCAGGCCGCGGCCGAACTGCAGTTCGAGGTGGCCGCCCGGCTCCGCGACGAGATCGCCGAACTCAAGAAGGAGCTACGGCAGATGGTCGAGGCCACGAAGTAGCGGCTCGGCCACATACCTCCATGGGTATCGTGAGGGTGTCGGCCCGTCCGGACCGACCCAACCGCCGCACCGACCTCCATGAAGGAACGAGATGACGACCTCCGACGCCGCCCAGTGGGACCGCCGCTACGCCGAGCACGACCATGTCTGGCGGGCCGAGCCGCACGAGGAGGTCGCAGCCCTGGTCCCCGACCTGACACCGGGCGCCGCCCTTGACGTCGCCGCGGGGGAGGGGCGGCATGCCATCTGGCTGGCGGAGCGCGGCTGGGACGTCACGGCGATCGACTTCTCCGGCGTCGGGCTGGCCAAGGGCGAGGCGGAGGCCACCCGCCGGGGCCTGGCCATCGACTGGGTGGTCGACGACGTCACCACCTGGCAGGCCCCGCGCACCTATGACCTGGTGCTGGTGTCCTTCATGCACGTGACCGCCGACGTGTTCACCCGGCTCCGCCGGCTGGTGGCCCCCGGGGGGCACCTGTTCGTCGTCGGCCACGCGCTGCGCAACCTCACCGACGGCGTCGGCGGTCCCCAGGATCCGGCGATGCTGCTCGACGTGCCCCAGCTACGGACGGCGGCCGGGGACCTCACCGTCCTGCGACTCGAGGAGGTCGAGCGGACCACGCCCGACGGCGTCGCCATCGACATCGTTCTGGACGCCCGCCGCGACTGATCCACGGACGCGGCCGCTGCCCCCAGCCCGCGGGGTCACCAGCCGCGGGGTCACCAGCCGCGGGCGCGCCACTCACCGAGGTGGGGGCGTTCCCGCCCGACGGTCGTGGAGTCGCCGTGCCCGGGATGGATCATGGTGTCGTCCCCGAACCGGTCGAAGACCTTGCCGGCGGCGTCCTCGAACAGTGTGGCGAAGTCCTCCGGGGAGGTCGTGCGCCCCAGCCCGCCGGGAAAGATCGCGTCGCCGGTGAGCAGGTGCACCGGCCCGTGGTCCGGTGTGACGACGAGCGTGATGGATCCGGGGGTGTGCCCGACGAGGCCGATGACACCCAATTCGAGGTCGCCGCAGCGGATGACGTCGCCGTCCCACCGCCCGTCCGGTCCCGACCCGGTCCGGCGGCGGATGGCCTCGCGGTCGGGCGTTCCGCAGACGAGCGCGGCCCCGGTCCGCTGCGCCATCTCCGTCAGCACCCGGACGTGGTCGGGATGCTGATGGGTGGTGACGATGACCCCGACCGTACGATCGCCGAGCACCTCGGTCAGTCGGTCCGCCTCCGCGGCGCAGTCGACCAGGACCACCGGGCCCTGCGGTGCGGCGATGATGTAGGCGTTGTTGTCCGTCGGCCCGACCGACACCTTGGTCAGGGTCAGGTCACCCAGGTCGAGCGTGAGTGCCGGTCCGCCGGGCTCGACGTGGCACCGGTCATCCGGCCCGGTCACAGGGTCGGTCACCACGACGGGACGACCACGCCGTCGGCGCCGCTCACCGCGTCGGCGGGCAGCCGACCCGCCAGCCAGCCGAGAAGCTGGGCGGGATCGGCACTGACCTGCGTCGGTCCGGCGTCGTCGACGGCGGGCGTCGTCCATTCCCGCCCGTCCGGGGCGACGAGACGCAGCGCCGGGGCATCGGGCTTGCTCCCGATCCGCTCGACCGCCCACCCGAGGACGAGGACGGCGACGTCCGGGTCGAGATCGCCGAAGCCCGCCCCGATCGCCAGGTCGATGTGGTGGATGGCGACCTCGGCCAGCCGGCCCAGGGCCAGGGCCGCCACCGGAACCCGGGTGCCGCGGAACAGGACAGGCATGGTCCAGTCGTGGATCCGGTCGAAGGTGTCCTCGAGCGCGCTGGAGGACGCGTCCAGGTCCTCCTGGATCGCCAGGCCGTCCCGCCCCGCGCCGGCCCGGATGGCGGACTCCCGGGCCTCCGGCGTCGGATAGAGCGGCACGTCCTCGCCGCGCAACGCGCCCTCGATGACCCCCCGCACGGCGTCCGCGTGCCGGGCGATGTGGGCCGCAAGTTCGGCCCGCGTCCAGCCGGGCAGGCCGCTAGGGCCGCCCCAGTCGTCGTCGCTCACCTGGATCGTGTCGCCCAGCAGGTCGTGGGTGGCGGTGCGCAGGGCGTGGCGGACCTCGGGCAGTGCGGCCACGGGGCCGGGGGTGTCGGTGCTCACCGCTCCACCATAACGACCGCGGCCGGTCGGCGACAGGACGTCGCCCACCCGGTCAGCCCACCCGACCGGGTGTCGCGTACCGCCGGGCGTGGGCCAGGGCGATCCCCAGCAGGTCCCCGGCCAGGTCCGGCGGACGTCCGCCCTTCCGCCACGCGACGAGCAGCGGGCGGGCGAGGACGAGGTCGGCGACATTGACAGTCGCCACCCGGCCGGTCCGGATCCACGAAGCGGCGTCGAGGCTGCCCACCACCCCGGGGGTGGTGCCGGCGGCGACGGCGGTGAGCACCGCGGCAGCGTTCGCCCTCTCCAGCCGCGGCGGGACGGCATCGTACGGTGCCAGGGCTCGGTCCAGCACCCGACGGGTTGAGCTGGCCGCCGGCTCGAGGACCAGCGGTGTCCGGGCCAGTTCAGCGGCGGTGATCGGCAGCTCGCGCCGCGCCCAGGGGTGGTGCGGGGCGACGACGACGACGAGGCCCTCGGTCCCGAAGTTCAGTACTTCCAGCCCCGCCGCCCGGACCGGTTCCTCGGTGAAACCGAGGCTCGCCTCACCGCGGGCGACCAGATCGAGGATCGTGGGCGCCGCGGCGACGGCGAGGTCGACCTCGACCTCGGCGGAGGCGGTGACGGTGGGGGAGTCCTTCGGCGCGCCGCTGCGGTACCACTGGGGCGCCCGGGCCCGGACGGTGCTGCGCAGCTCCGCCACCCACATCGGCAGCAGGTGCTCGGCGATGAGCGGTGTCGCGGCGACGGCGACCCGTGCGGTGCGTTCCCGGCGGAGCAGCGCGACACCGTCGACGAGGGTCTGCGCCTGGCCGAGGACGGCTCGGGCCCAGGTCACCACCAGCGCGCCCTCGGAGGTCAGCGTCGAGCCCTGGGGCGTACGGTCGAGGAGCCGAAGCCGGAGTTCGTGCTCGAGATTGCGCAGGGTACGGGATGCGTTCGGCTGGGCCATGTCGAGTGTCCGGGCCGCCGCGCCCACGCTGCCCTGTTCCGCCACCGCGACAAGAAGTTCCAGGGCGGCGGGGTCGGGCCAACGATGGCTCATACCCGCCCGCCCCTCGACCCGCGCGCCAGCGACGGGACTAGGTCCACCGCCCGTCCAGGTACGAGGTGGCCGAGGTCCTCACCTCGACGATGCCGTACGTCGCGGCGGGACACTTCTCCGCCCAGGCGAGCGCGGTCGCGCGATCCGGGACGTCCAGGATGAAGACGCCCATCAGTGGTTCGGTGGCCGGCGCGAAGGGTCCGTGATGGGCATCGACCGCCCAGGGCCGGCGGGTCAGGCTGGTGCCCTCGGAGGGTGACGTGAGGACCTCGGCGGCGACCAGCACCCCGGCCTCCTCCAGCTCCTTGCCGTACTCCCCGAACGCCTCCTGCATGGCCGTGATGGCCTCGGGTGAGACCTCGCCCGGCTTGGGTTCCGCATTGTTCAGCAGCAGCACGCAGCGCATGATGACCTCCCTCGCTCCCAAGGGTGGCGGAGATCGGGGCCGGTGGCAATGGCATCCGCGCTCGGGGAAGTGCACCGAGCGCCGAGCTCCGGACCGATCGGGACATGTGAGACAGTACTGCGGATTCCCCCTGAGGGATCCCGGACGAGGGAGCCGTACCCGGCGTGCGACAAGACGGCTTGAAGGGGTGCCGCATGTCCTGGCTCGTTCTGGTGGTCGCCGGTGTCCTGGAGGCCGTCTGGGCGATTGCGCTGGGTCGGTCCGACGGGCTGAGCAGACTCATCCCGTCGGTGGTCTTCGTCGCGGCGCTCGCCCTGAGCATGGCCGGCCTGGCGTACGCGATGCGTGACCTGCCCACCGGCACCGCCTACGCCGTATGGGTGGGAATCGGGGCCACTCTCACCGTGGGATTCAGCATGATTACCGGGGCCGACCCGGTGGGCCCGCTGCGCGTGGCGTTCCTGGCCATGATCATCGGCGGGGTGATCGGTCTCAAGGCCCTCCACTGAGCGTCGGTGGCGTCGGTGGCGTCGGTGGCGTCGGTATCCATCGTGCGGGCCTCCCGAGCGCTCGGACCCCGGACTGTCAGAGGGGAGTGCATAGGATTGTCCGGTGAGCCCGACCACACCCGCTGATCATCCCGATCTCCCCTCGGTAGCCGATCCCGTGCACCCCGCCGGGCTCGACCGCATCGTCGTGCGCGGAGCCCGCCAGCACAACCTGCGCAACGTCTCGCTCAGCCTGCCGCGCGACGCGATGATCGTGTTCACCGGGCTGTCCGGATCCGGCAAGTCGAGCCTGGCCTTCGACACCATCTTCGCCGAGGGTCAGCGGCGCTACGTCGAGTCGCTGTCCTCGTACGCCCGGATGTTCCTCGGCCAGATGGACAAGCCCGACGTCGACTTCATCGAGGGTCTGTCCCCGGCGGTGTCGATCGACCAGAAGTCCACCAGCCGCAACCCGCGATCGACGGTCGGCACGATCACCGAGGTGTACGACTACATGCGCCTGCTGTGGGCACGTGCCGGGCACCCGCACTGCCCGGTCTGTGGCGCCCCGATCAGTCGTCAGTCGCCCCAGCAGATCGTGGACCGGCTGATGACCCTGGACGAGGGGACCCGCCTGCAGGTGCTGGCGCCGGTCGTCCGCGGTCGCAAGGGCGAGTACGTCGACCTCTTCCAGCAGCTCGCCGGCCAGGGCTATGCGCGGGTCCGGGTCGACGGCGAGCAGCACCCGCTCACCGCCCCGCCCACGCTGGCGAAGCAGAAGAAGCACGACATCGACGTGATCGTCGACCGCGTGGTGGTCAAGCCGACCGCCCAGCGTCGCCTCACCGATTCCATCGAGACCGCCCTGGGCCTGACCCAGGGGGTCGTCGCGATCGACTTCGTGGACCGCGACGCCAAGGATCCGGAGCGAGAGGTGCACTTCTCCGAGCACCTCGCCTGCCCCAACGGGCACGACATCACTCTCGAGGAGCTGGAACCGCGGCAGTTCTCCTTCAACTCCCCCTGGGGAGCCTGTCCCCAGTGCGACGGCATCGGCACCCGGATGGAGGTGGACCCCGACCTCGTCATCCCCGACGACCAGATGTCCATCGCGGAGGGAGCGATCGCCCCATGGGCCGGCTCTCATACCAGCGACTACTTCATGCGCCTGCTGCACGGGATGGCCAAGGAGGAGGGCTTCAGCCTGGACACCCCCTGGCGTGACCTCAGCCCGGAGGTCCAGGGACTGGTGCTCGGCGGCCACGGGTCCCCGGTCTACGTGTCCTACCGCAACCGCTTCGGCCGCGAGCGCAAGTACACGACGTCGTACGAGGGCGTCGTGCACTGGATCTCGCGCCGGCACGACGATGCCGAGACCGACACCGCTCGGGAGCGCTTCGCCGGCTACATGCGCGAGGTGCCCTGCACGGCCTGCAAGGGTGCCCGGCTCAAGCCGAGCTCACTTGCCGTGACCGTCGGCGGGAAGTCCATCGCCGAGGTGGCCGCGATGGCCATCACCGACGCGGCGGACTTCCTCTCCGGTCTGGAACTGAGCGAGCGCGAAGCGCAGATCGCCGAGCGGGTGGTCAAGGAGATCGCTTTGCGACTGCGCTTCCTCGTGGACGTCGGTCTCGACTACCTGACCCTGTCCCGGTCCGCCGGCACCCTTTCCGGCGGGGAGGCGCAGCGGATCCGGCTCGCCACGCAGATCGGCGCCGGTCTGGTCGGTGTGCTCTACGTGCTGGACGAGCCCAGCATCGGCCTGCACCAGAGGGACAACGCCCGGCTGATCCAGACACTCGAACGGCTGCGCGACCTCGGTAACACCCTGATCGTCGTCGAGCACGACGAGGACACCATCAAGGCCGCCGACTGGGTGGTCGACATCGGCCCCGGGGCCGGTGAGCACGGTGGTGACGTCGTGGTGTCCGGACCGTACGAGGAGTTGCTCGCCAACCACCAGTCGCTCACCGGCGCCTACCTGTCCGGGCGCCGCTCCATCCCGATGCCCGCGTTTCGACGACCGCGGACAGCGGGGCGGGAGTTGGTCGTCCGGGACGCGTACGAGAACAACCTCCAGCACGTCAGCGTGACGTTCCCGCTGGGGACGATGACGGTGGTGACCGGGGTCTCGGGATCGGGCAAGTCCACGCTGGTCAACCAGATCCTCTACCGGTCACTGGCCAAGCAGCTCTACGCGGCCAAGGCGGTGCCGGGCAAGCATCGGGCGGTGCAGGGCATCGACCAGATCGACAAGGTGATCCACGTCGACCAGTCACCGATCGGGCGGACGCCGCGGTCGAACCCCGCCACCTACACGGGTGTCTTCGATCAGGTCCGCAAGCTCTTCGCCGAGACGCCGGAGGCGAAGATGCGCGGCTACGGCCCCGGCCGGTTCTCGTTCAACGTCAAGGGTGGTCGCTGCGAGGAGTGTCATGGCGACGGGACGCTGAAGATCGAGATGAACTTCCTGCCCGACGTCTACGTTCCGTGCGAGGTCTGCCACGGTGCCCGCTACAACCGGGAGACGCTCGAGGTGCACTACAAGAACAAGACCATCGCTGAGATCCTCGACATGCCCATCGAGGATGCGCTGGAGTTCTTCGAGCCGATCAAGAGGATCTCGCGCCATCTGCAGACGCTCGTCGACGTCGGCCTCGGCTACGTCCGGCTGGGCCAGCCAGCGACCACGCTGTCCGGTGGCGAGGCGCAGCGGGTGAAGCTGGCGGCCGAGCTGCAGCGCCGCTCCACGGGGCGCACCGTGTACGTCCTCGACGAGCCGACCACCGGCCTGCACTTCGAGGACATCCGCAAGCTTCTCGGGGTGCTCGGCCGGCTCGTGGACCAGGGCAACACCGTCATTGTGATCGAGCACAACCTCGACGTGATCAAGACCGCCGACTGGATCATCGACATGGGCCCGGAGGGCGGCCGACGTGGCGGGACCATCGTGGTGGAGGGCACCCCGGAGGAGGTCGCTGACTGCGCGGAGTCGTGGACCGGCCGCTACCTGCGGCCGGTCCTCGAGCACTCCGACGTCGGTGTGGGCGACGCGCTCGTCAGCGCCGGGTGAGGACGGGGCGGCGAGCGGTCACTGCACGCCGGTGACGATGATCTCGTCGCCGGACTCGCTGAACTGCGCACGGGTCAGGCCGGTCGGCGCCGGCCCGTCGAGGACCTTCCCGTCGGCGATGGCGAAGTACGAGTTGTGGCACAGGCAATGAATCCGCTGGTCGGCGGTGATCTGGCGGACCGGGCAGCCCTGGTGCGGGCAGACGTCCGAGAACGCCTCGAACTGTCCGGCGGTGGGCTGCGTCACGACGTAGCCCTCGTCGGGGTAGATCACGCCCGAACCGACCGGAACGTCGGCCTTCTTGACCCGCAATTGACGGTTGTTCTTGGTGCGCATCCGGGCATTGCCGCCGGTGGAGTCAGCGGAGCAGGCCGACAGACCGAACGGGGCGGAAGCGGCGGCGACGCCGGCTCCGGCGAGCTTGAAAACGGTGCGGCGCTGCGCTTGCATCCAGTTCCTCCTGGTGGGGTTCGCCGTCCGCCGGGGGCCCGGCGACATCGCCCAGAATGCTAGCCCGGAGGCGCCCCGGAAGGGGGTCGCGGACCGCGCCTCGGCATTCCTGTGAAGAACCTCACGTGAGAGAAATGTCACCGAATCGGCTACTACGCCCCGTCATAGACTGAGGGGGCACAACCGTCTGAATCTCTCGCAAGGAAGCCAGGATCACGTCATGACGGACCACCATCGCGGATACCAGACGAGGGTTTCGGCCCTCCCCGCCCCACCGGAAACCCGCCGGAGGACGCGGGTGCTCCTCGCCGCCACCCTCGGCCTGCTGGCCACGTTACTGGCCGGCTGCAGCGCCGGCGCAGGCGCGAGCTCGTCGGCGGGCCACTCGATCGGCGGCGAGGCGAACCTCTCCCTTCCGGACCTGTCCCAGGTCGACTTCGTGGGTGGCATCAACGGCAAGGCACTGCTCGCCGTCGGCCTGGTGGTGTGCCTGCTCGGACTCCTCTTCGGCGTCGTGACGTACGCCCAGCTGCGCAAGCTGCCGGTGCACCGCTCGATGCACGAGATCTCCGAATTGATCTACTCCACCTGCAAGACCTACCTGCAGACGCAGGGACGCTTCCTGCTGATCCTCTGGGCGATCATCGGCGCGGTCATCTTCGCCTACTACAAGTTCCTCGTCGGCTTCGGCTGGGGGCGCGTGAGCATCGTCCTGCTCTTCAGCCTGATCGGCATGGCGGGGTCGTACGGCGTGGCCTGGTACGGCATCCGGGTCAACACCTTCGCCAACTCCCGGGCGGCGTTCGCGTCGCTGAAGGGCAAGCCCTACCCGGTGCACTCGATCCCGATGCGCTCGGGTATGTCGGTCGGCATGGTGCTGATCTCGGTCGAGCTCTTCATGATGCTCTTCATCCTGTTGTTCCTGCCCGGTGAGGTGGCCGGATCCTGCTTCATCGGCTTCGCCATCGGCGAGTCGCTCGGCGCCTCGGTGCTGCGCATCGCCGGCGGCATCTTCACCAAGATCGCCGACATCGGCTCCGACCTGATGAAGATCGTCTTCAAGATCAAGGAGGACGACGCCCGCAACCCCGGTGTGATCGCCGACTGCACCGGTGACAACGCCGGCGACTCCGTCGGCCCGTCCGCGGACGGTTTCGAGACCTACGGCGTCACCGGCGTCGCGCTGGTGACCTTCATCCTGCTCGGTGTCCACGATGTCGCCACCCAGGTCACCCTGCTCGTCTGGATCTTCGTCATCCGTGCCGTGCTCGTGATCGCCTCGGCGGTGTCGTACTTCATCAATGCCGCACTGACCAGGGCCCGGTACGCCGAGGCCGCCCGGATGGACTTCGAGGCACCCCTGTCCAACCTCGTCTGGCTCACCTCGTTGATGTCGATCGCCTTCACCTACGTCACCAGCTGGCTGGTCATCCCGGACCTCGGCGGCGGGATGTGGTGGAAGCTCGCCACGATCATCTCCTGCGGCACCCTGGCCGGGGCCCTGATCCCCGAGCTGGTCAAGGTCTTCACCTCGACGAAGAGCCGCCACGTCCAGGAGGTGGTGAAGTCCTCGCGCCAGGGCGGTCCGTCGCTCAACATCCTGTCCGGCCTGGTCGCGGGCAACTTCTCCGGCTACTGGGTCGGGATCGCGATCATCGGCCTGATGGCCGTCGCCTACGGCATCTCCACCACCGGCCTGGACGCGCTGATGCTCGCGCCGTCCGTGTTCTCGTTCGGTCTGGTGGCCTTCGGCTTCCTCGGGATGGGCCCGGTGACGATCGCCGTCGACTCGTACGGCCCGGTCACCGACAACGCGCAGTCCGTCTACGAGCTCTCGACCATCGAGGAGATCGACGACATCGACGCCGAGATCGAGCGTGACTTCGGCTTCCGGCCCGAATGGGAGAGCGCGAAGCTGATGCTCGAGGAGAACGACGGCGCCGGCAACACGTTCAAGGCGACCGCCAAGCCCGTGCTCATCGGCACTGCCGTGGTGGGCGCCACGACGATGATCTTCTCGATCATCATGGGCCTGACCAAGGGCATGACCGAGGGCATCCAGAACCTTTCCCTGCTGCACCCGCCGTTCCTGCTCGGCCTGATCACCGGTGGGGCGATGATCTACTGGTTCACCGGCGGCACGATCCAGGCCGTCACCACCGGCTCCTACCGGGCGGTCGAGTACATCCGGGACAACATCCGGCTCGACGACACGGTGACCCGGGCCAGCGAGACGGACTCCAAGAAGGTCGTCGAGATCTGCACCCAGTACGCGCAGAAGGGGATGCTCAACCTCTTCCTGGGCATCTTCTTCGCCACCCTCGCCTTCGCGTTCATCGAGCCCTACTTCTTCATCGGCTACCTGGTCTCCATCGCCGTGATCGGTCTCTACCAGGCCATCTTCATGGCCAACGCCGGTGGCGCCTGGGACAACGCGAAGAAGATCGTCGAGACGGACCTGCACGCCAAGGGCACGGCCCTGCACGACGCCACGATCGTCGGCGACACCGTCGGTGACCCGTACAAGGACACCTCATCCGTCGCCCTCAACCCGGTGATCAAGTTCACCACCCTGTTCGGCCTGCTGGCCGTGGAACTCGGCGTGGCGCTCACCGGGCGCGGGTTCGGCGCCCTCGTCACCGTCCTGGCGGTCGTGTTCTTCCTGGCCTCCGCGTTCTTCGTCTACCGCTCCTTCTACGGCATGCGGATAACCTCGTCGCTGGAGGACACCGGCGTGGATGAAGGCGACGAGGAGGAGCCCATCGCCGAGCGCGCCGGCGCCCCCGCGCTCGCCGTGCCGGGCGAGGACGCAGTGAGTGCCCGCGCCGATGATGCCTCCGGCATCCCTGCCGCTCCGCGGCGCAGTGTGACGACCGATCAGCGCGCCGTCCAGGCGCAGGAGGGGTGAGCACCATGTCCGTGCCTCCCAAGGCACCCGCCAACGCCACCAAGCGGGTCGCGGTCAAGTTCGGAACACTCAGTCACGAGCCGCTTGTCGACGCTGAAGGCGACATCATCGGGCGGGCCGCCGGTCCCACCCTGGTCCGCCGACTGCTGCGACTCTTCCCGGACCCGATCCTGATCGGGCCGGAGCAGCGCCGCTGCCGCGGCTTCGTCCAGCAGCCGCTCCAGTTCATCGACGGGGACAACACCGTCGTCATCAACATGGACGTGCTCGACTCACCCGTGGTGTGGACGGTGCTCAAGGAGGGGGCCCGCAGCCCCCACGTGATGAACTTCCTCTGGCAGAACGTGTCGGAGTTCACCGAGACGGTCCGGCAGGCCTCGCTCGGCTTGTCCTTCGGACTCTTCCCGACGTTCGCGAACTCCGAGCGCACCGCGCAGGAAGTGCGCGGCGTGCTCAACGAGTGGGCCGTTCCGGCCCTGGCCGATACCGCAGTGGTCGGCTGGGCGAACCTGGGCATCCACCTCCAGCGAGTCCGTCCGCACAGCCCGACGTCGATCCCGTTGGTGATGTATCCGGCCGTCACGCTGGCGTCGCGCAAGCGCCCGGACCTCTTTATGAGGGTCGTCTCGGCGGTCTGCGCCCGGACCCCGATCAGGCTGGAGATGCGGCTCCAGGAGAAGGACCTGATCAGTGAGAAGGCGATGCGCATCTCGCGGGAGAAGTGGACCTGGGTGGGCCCGATGGCGACCCGTGAGGACTACTGGGACCGGCTGGCGCACACCACGGCCTTCTTGGCCACCTCGGCGGACGAGTCGTACGGTCTGCAGTACCTCGAGGGCCTGGCCGCGGGAGCGATCGGCATCTTTCCGAACCTGCCGTGGGCACGGGCCCTGTTGCCGGAGAACTACCCGTACCTCTACGACAGCGAACAGCAGGCGGAGGAGATGCTCTTCCACGCCGTGACCGATCCGGAGGGCTGCAAGCGGGAGACCGCGGCTGCCGCCGGTGACCTCGACGCGTGGATCCGCAGCCGCCACAGCGACGACAGCTTCGAGCGGGCCATCGCCAGCTACACCGCCAAGTGGTTCGGGGCCTGACCGGGACGCGCTGATCGGGCATCCGTCGGGGCCGGTCCTCCTGGGGACCGGCCCCGACGGGCGTCCACCGCTCCCGTCGTCCCGGGGACGGACGGCTGATCGCCCACCGCCCCGCGTCGGACCCGGCACCTATGCTGGTCGGCATGGCCGATCCGTCCAGCTACCGCCCCGCGCCCGGGTCGATCCCGATCGAACCGGGCGTCTACCGGTTCAGCGACGCCCACGGCCGGGTCATCTATGTCGGCAAGGCCAAGTCCCTGCGGCAGCGGCTGAATTCGTACTTCGCCGACCTGTCCAACCTGCACCCCCGCACCCAGGCGATGGTCACCACGGCCGCCCGGGTCGACTGGACGGTCGTCCAGAACGAGGTCGAGGCGCTCGGCCTCGAATACACCTGGATCAAGGAATTCGCGCCGCGGTTCAACGTGATGTACCGCGACGACAAGTCCTATCCGTGGCTGGCCGTGACCTGGTCCGAGGAATACCCGCGCGTCTTCGTGGGCCGCGGCAAGAAGCGCCGCGGCTGGCGCTACTTCGGACCGTACGGGCACGCCTGGGCCATCCGCGACACGGTCGACACCCTGCTGCGGGTCTTCCCGATGCGCTCGTGCACGGCCGGCACCTTCCGCAACGCCAGGGCCGCCGGGCGCCCGTGCCTGCTCGGCTACATCGGCAAGTGCGTCGCGCCGTGCGTGGATCGGGTCACGGCTGAGGAGCACCGCGCGATCGCCGACGACTTCTGCCAGTTCATGGCCGGCCGGTCCACCGGACTGGTCAAGCGACTGGAACGCGAGATGGGTGAGGCGGCGGCGAATCTGGAGTTCGAACGGGCCGGCGTCCTGCGCGACGACATCGCTGCGCTGGAGCTGGCGATGGAGAAGAACGCCATCGTGCTCGGCGACGGGACCGACGCGGACGTCATCGCCATGGTCGCCGAGGAGCTCGAGGTCTCGGTGATGGTCTTCCACGTCCGCGGCGGCCGCGTCCGCGGCCGCCGCGGCTGGGTCGCCGACCGGACCGCCGACCAGTCCGAGCCGGAGCTCGTCGGCACCTTTCTCACCCAGCTGTACGGCGCCGCCGGTGAGCTCGAGGTCACCGACGGGGAGGTGAACGGCGAGGCCCGCCCGATCCCCAAGGAGGTGCTCGTGCCGGTGCTGCCCGAGGACGCCGAGGTGTACGCCGCCTGGCTGACCGAGCGCCGGGGCGCGAGGGTGTCCCTGCGGGTGCCCCAGCGGGGGGACAAACGGACGCTGATGGACACGGTGACGCGCAACGCCGAGGAGGCGCTGGCCCGGCATCGTACGAAACGCGCGGTGGACCTCACCGCCCGGACCCGGGCCCTGGAGGAGATCCAGGAGGCGCTGTCGCTGCCGACCGCCCCGCTGCGGATCGAGTGCTACGACATCTCCAACCTGCAGGGGACGAACGTCGTCGCCTCGATGGTGGTGTTCGAGGACGGGATGGCCCGCAAGTCGGAGTACCGCCACTTCACCATCAAGGGGTGGAGGGCCAGAACGACGTGGCCTCGATGTACGAGGTGATCACCCGCCGCTTCAGCCGGATGCTGCGCGAGCAGGAACTCCTCCGTGAGTCCCACGAGGGTGAGGCCGATGCGCCCTCGCTGGTGGATCCGACGACGGGCAAGCCGCTCCGGTTCGCCTACCGCCCCGCCCTGGTGGTCGTCGACGGGGGGCCACCCCAGGTCGCCGCGGCACAGCAGGCCCTGGACGACCTGGGCATCACCGACGTCGGGCTGTGCGGGCTGGCCAAACGGCTGGAGGAGGTGTGGGTGCCGGACGAGGACTATCCGGTGATCCTGCCTCGGACCTCCGAGGGGCTCTATCTCATGCAACGGGTCCGGGACGAGGCCCACCGGTTCGCGATCACCCACCACCGCACCCGCCGCAGCCGCTCGATGCTGGAGTCCCTGCTCGACGACGTCCAGGGGCTGGGCCCCGGTCGGCGCGCCACGCTGATGAAGGAGTTCGGCTCGGTCAAGAGGCTGAAATCCGCCACGGAGGACGAGATCAGGGCCCTTCCCGGCTTTGGGCCGGCCACCGCACGGGCAGTCGTCGAGGCCGTCGGCGCCGCGCCAGCGCGCGAGGTGTTGAACACCGCCACGGGCGAGCTGACGGAGGAATGAGCCGGATGGACGCCGATGTCGGCCATAATGGGGCCGTGGCAGCGGAGGAGCAGAGGGTACTGATCGTCACGGGTCTGAGCGGCGCGGGTCGGTCCTCCGCCGCGAACGCCCTGGAGGACGCCGGATGGTACGTCGTCGACAACCTTCCCCCAGGCTGCTCCCGGAACTGACCCGGATGCTCGGCGCCGCAGGGATCCACAACCTCGCCGCGGTCCTCGACGTCCGCAGCCGGGCCCTGTTCGCCGACGTGATGCCGGCCCTGGCCGAGTTGCGCTCGACGGGGCTCGACGTCGATCCGGAGATCCTCTTCCTGGAGGCGAACGACGAGGTGATCGTCCGCCGCCAGGAGTCTGCCCGCCGGCCGCACCCGTTGCAGGGCTCAGGCCGTCTGCTCGACAGCGTCACGGTCGAGCGCGCCCAACTCGGTGCCCTGCGCTCGGTCGCCGACCTCGTCATCGACACCTCGAACCTCAACGTGCACCAGTTGCGTGACCGCGTCTCGCACGCGTACGGAGGAGCGGAGCGGAAGTTCCGGGCGACCATCGTGTCGTTCGGGTTCAAGCACGGGGTCCCGGTCGACGCCGACCTCGTGCTGGATGTCCGGTTCCTGCCCAACCCGCACTGGATCCCGGAGCTGCGACCGATGACCGGCATGGACGCGCCGGTCCGCGACTACGTGCTCGCCCAGGACGGGGCGGTCGACTACCTCGACCGGATCGAGGGGCTGCTGACCGACATCATCGTCCCCGGCTACTGCCGTGAGGGCAAGTGGCTGATGACCATCGCCATCGGCTGCACCGGGGGCGCCATCGGTCCACGTCGATGGCGATCGACCTGGGTCGCCGGCTGGGCCTGCGTGACATCCCGACCTCGGTCGTGCACCGGGACGCGGAGCTGCTCTGAGATGCTGGCAGCGGACCTCGGATTCGATCGACGACCCGCCGTGGCTGCCCTGGGTGGCGGGCACGGCCTTTACGCCAACCTCTCCGCCCTGCGCCGGATCACCGACCGGCTGACCGCCGTAGTGACCGTTGCGGACGACGGGGGGTCGTCCGGCCGGCTGCGGAAGGAGTTCGACATCCTGCCGCCCGGTGACCTGCGGATGGCGCTGGCGGCGCTCTGCGGTGACGACTCGCAGGGCCGGCTGTGGGCGGAGATCCTCCAGTCCCGGTTCGCGGGCAACGGCCCGTTGGGCGGCCATGCCATCGGGAACCTCCTCATCGCGGGCCTGTGGCAGAAGGTCGACGCGGTCACCGGTCTTGACATGGTCGCGTCGCTGCTCGGCAGCCGCGGCCGGGTGCTGCCCATGTCGGCGGTCCCGCTGGAGATCGAGGCCGACGTGATCGGCTACGACCCGCTGCACCCCGACGAGATCAGTGTGCTGCGCGGCCAGGCCCGGGTCGCCTCCACCCGGGCGGAGGTGACCCGGATCCGGCTGGTCCCGCAGGGCCCGCCGGCCGCGCCCCAGACCCTCCAGGCGATCCACGAGGCGGAGTGGGTGATCCTCGGACCAGGATCCTGGTTCACCTCGGTGATCCCGCACCTGCTGGTCCCCGAACTGGCCGACGCCCTGATCCAGACCCGGGCCAAGCGCATCCTCACGATGAACCTCCGGCCCGCCGGAGAGACCTCGGGCTTCACCCCGTCGCGGCACCTCGAGGCCCTCGCCGAGCATGCCCCGCTGCTGCGTCTCGACGTGGTGCTCGCGGATCCCCGGTTCGTCGCGGACGATCGCGATCACCTGGAGGGGTACGCGCACTCCCTGGGTGCCGAACTGGTGGTCGCCGAGGTGGCCATGCGCGACGGGACACCGCGTCACGACCCGTTGCGCCTCGCCGCCGCGTACGCGGAGATCATGGGGCTGTGAGTCCCGTGCCCCGGTCCGGTGCTGCGGACCGGCGGGATCGGTGTGGGAGCATGGGGCAATGGCGATGACCCAACAGGTGAAGGCGGAGCTGTCCACGGTTCCGGTCTCGAGGACCCCGTCCCGCGTCGCGGAGATGGCTGCGGTCCTGCGGTTCGCCGGCGGCCTGCACCTCGCCGGGGGCGGATCGTCATCGAGGCTGAACTGGACACCGGTGCCGCTGCCCGGCGGCTCCGCACGGCCATCCAGGAGGTCTACGGGTATCCCTCGGAGCTCGTCGTCGTCAACGGATCCGGCCTCCGCAAGGCGACCCGCTACATCGTCCGGATGACCACCCACGGCGACGACCTCGCCCGGCGGACCGGCCTGATCGACCACCACGGCCGCCCCGTCCGCGGACTCCCGCCGCAGATCGTCGGTGGCGATCCGGATGCCGCCGTGGCCGCCTGGCGCGGAGCGTTCCTGGCCCACGGCTCGCTCACCGAGCCGGGACGGTCGATGGCCCTGGAGATCACCTGCCCCGGCCCCGAGTCCGCACTCGCCCTGGTCGGGGCCGCCCGGCGCGTCGGTATCGGCGCCAAGGCCCGGGTCGTGCGCGAGATCGACCGGGTGGCGATCCGGGACGGCGACGCCATCGCCGCCATGCTCACCCGGCTCGGCGCCCACGATTCCGTGCTCGCCTGGGAGGAGCGGCGGATGCGCCGCGAGGTGCGGGCCTCGGCCAACCGACTCGCGAACTTCGACGACGCCAACCTCCGGCGCTCCGCCCAGGCCGCGGTGGCCGCCAGCGCGCGGGTCGGCAGGGCCCTGGAGATCCTCGGCGGGGACGTCCCCGAACACCTGCGGCGCGCCGGGGAGTTGCGGATGGAGAACAAGCAGGCCAGCCTCGAGGAACTGGGGCACCTGCACGAGCCGCCGCTCACCAAGGACGCCATCGCCGGCCGGATCCGCCGGCTGCTCGGGATGGCCGATCGTCGGGCCGCCGAACTCGGCATTCCGGACACCGAGGCCAGCATCACGCCCGACATGCTGGCCGACGAGGACTGAGCCCTACCCACACGCCGTCGGGGCGCGAGCGTACGTTCGGGCCGGAGGCGTACGCTCAGCCGCACCCGTGCGGTCAGTAGGCCTTCGGCTGGTCGGAGGTGTCGGGCGCCTTGTCACCGAGGATGTGGCTGACCTGGGCCCGGCCCCGGTCAGCAGCAGGCCGGAGTCGCTGCTGGGGTTGACCATGTCGGCGCCCTCGTCAGCCCAGTACTTCGCCTCGTCCTCGTCGGCGCAGTAGATCGCCATCTTCAGGCCGTGCTCGTGGCTGCGGTCGAGGATGGTGTGGACCATGTCGACGATCTGCTGGGGCATCGTGCCGCCGGCCTTGAGGCCGACGCTGAGGGCCAGGTCGTTGGGTCCGACGAAGACACCGTAGAGGCCGGGGGTGTCCATGATGGCGTCCATGTTCTCGAAGCCCTGCGCGGACTCGATCTGCGGCCAGACCTGGATCACCTGGTCCGCTTCCTGGAAGTAGCTCGGCCCGGCGTAAAGGGTGCCGCGGGTCGGGCCGAGGGAACGGGTCCCCAGCGGCGGGTAGTAACAGGCCCGGGCCACTGTCTCGGCCTGCTCAGCGGTGGAGACGTCCGGGACGATGACGCCGTACGCTCCGGCGTCGAGCAGCCACCCGATCTCGCGGGGGTCCTGGCTGGGGGAGCGGACGAACGGACTGGCGTGTCCGGCGCAGACGGCCTGGAGCATCGGCATGATGGCGTCCCGGCCGAACATGCCGTGCTGGGCATCGATCGTCACCGAGTCGAAACCGGCGTACGAGAGGATCTCCGCGACGTACGTCGACTCCATCGTCACCCAGGCGTTCACCGCCGTACGTCCTGACGTGATGGCGTCGTCGACCCGGTTCGTACGGAGCATCGGTGGTCCTCTCGATCCGCGGGGAACCGCGGCCTTCGCGAGCCCCTCCCAGGACCGGCGGCTGAGCGGCCCCGCGATATCTTACCGCTTGTCGGAGTGGGGTACCCCGCCTGCGAGTCCGGTGGGAGGCCTTATTAGGCTTAGTCATGTCCGTCAGGGTGGACGGGCTCACCCCTCATCCACCAGTAGTCTTTTCTAGGAGACACACACATGACCGTCAAGGTTGGCATCAACGGTTTCGGCCGCATCGGCCGTAACTTCTACCGAGCCCTGGTCGCCTCCGGCGCTGATGTCGAGGTCGTCGGCGTCAACGACCTGACCGACAACAAGACCCTCGCCCACCTGCTCAAGTACGACTCGATCCTCGGTCGCTTCGACGGCGAGATCACGTACGACGACGAGTCCCTCACGGTCGACGGCAAGAAGATCATGGCGTACGCCGAGAAGGACCCGACCCAGCTCCCGTGGGGC
The DNA here is from genome assembly GCF_009646095.1 of Raineyella fluvialis. NCBI lineage: Bacteria > Bacillati > Actinomycetota > Actinomycetes > Propionibacteriales > Propionibacteriaceae > Raineyella > Raineyella fluvialis. Next base: position 2,618,156 of record NZ_CP045725.1, read on the forward strand.
CAGATCGGTGCCGACATCGTCATCGAGTCGACCGGTCGCTTCACCGACGCCACCAAGGCCCAGGCCCACATCCAGGCCGGCGCCAAGAAGGTCATCATCTCCGCCCCGGCGAAGAACGAGGACAAGACCATCGTCATCGGCGTGAACGACGGCGAGTACGACGCGGAGCAGCACAACATCATCTCCAACGCGTCCTGCACCACCAACTGCCTGGCGCCGATCGCCAAGGTGCTGAACGACGAGTTCGGCATCGTCAAGGGCCTGATGACCACCATCCACGCCTACACCGCCGACCAGAACCTGCAGGACGGCCCGCACTCCGACCTGCGTCGCTCGCGCGCCGCCGCCCTGAACATCGTCCCCACCAAGACCGGTGCCGCCCAGGCCGTCGCCCTGGTCCTGCCGGAGCTGAAGGGCAAGTTCGACGGTTACGCCCTGCGCGTGCCGACCCCGACCGGCTCGGTCGTCGACCTGACCTTCGAGGCCGGTCGTGAGACCACCGTGGCCGAGGTCAACGCCGCGGTGAAGAAGGCCGCCGAGGCCAACCCGGGCGTCATCGCCTACACCGAGGACCCGATCGTCTCCAAGGACATCGAGACCGACCCGCACTCGACCATCTTCGACTCGGGCCTGACCAAGGTCATCGGCAACCAGGTCAAGATCGTCACCTGGTACGACAACGAGTGGGGCTACTCCAACCGCCTCGTCGACCTGGCCGTCCTGGTCGGTTCGAAGCTCTGATCTGATTCGGTCCCCGGCCGACAGTGCACACCGCAACGGGGTTGGCCACCGGCCAACCCCGTTGTTGCACGTCCACCCCGGCCGTATGCCCGTCCGTCGTCACGCGCGCGGGAACCACAGCAGCTCCCCACATTCCTGAGGAAGGTTCGAAGTGAAGTCAATCGAAGATCTGGGTGATCTCCAGGGCAAGCGGGTCGTCATCCGCTGCGACCTGAACGTGCCCCTGGACGGTGACACCATCACCGATGACGGCCGCATCCGTGCATCCCTGCCCACCCTCAACGCGCTGCGCGAGGCCGGCGCCAAGGTCGTCGTGCTGGCTCACCTCGGCCGCCCCAAGGGTCAGGTGAACCCCAAGTACTCCCTCGCTCCCGCCGCCAAGCGGATGGCCGAGCTGCTCGGCGTCGAGGTGAAGCTGGCCGAGGACGTCGTCGGCCCCTCCGCCCAGGCCCTCGTCGACGGCATGTCCGCCGGTGACGTGGTCATGCTGGAGAACGTCCGCTACGAGCCGGGCGAGGAGTCCAAGGACGAGGCCGAGCGCCAGGCGCTGGCCGAGAAGTACGCCGCTTTCGGTGACGTCTTCGTGTCCGACGGCTTCGGTGTCGTCCACCGCAAGCAGGCCTCGGTCTACGACCTCGCCAAGAAGCTCCCGAACGCCGCCGGCAAGCTGGTCAAGGCTGAGATCGACGTCCTCAAGCAGCTCACCGAGGAGCCGGCCCGTCCGTACGTCGTCGTCCTCGGCGGCGCCAAGGTCGCGGACAAGCTCGCCGTGATCGACAACCTGCTCAAGACCGCCGACACCCTGGTGATCGGCGGCGGCATGGCCTACACGTTCCTCAAGGCCAAGGGCTACGAGGTCGGCACCTCCCTCCTCGACGAGGAGAAGGTCGAGGTCTGCAAGCAGTACCTGGAGCAGGCCACCGCCGCGGGCAAGCAGATCCTGCTGCCCGTCGACACCGTCGTCTCCCCGGCGTTCCCCTCGGGTGAGGGACCGTTCGAGTCCACCGTGATCGACTCCGACAAGCTCCCCGCGGACCAGATGGGCCTCGACATCGGCCCGAAGACGGCGGAGCTCTTCGCCGAGGCCGTCAAGGGCGCCAAGACCGTGTTCTGGAACGGCCCGATGGGCGTCTTCGAGGTCGCCGACTTCTCCAAGGGCACCAAGGCCGTCGCGCAGGCGCTGACCGAGGTCGACGGGCTGTCCGTCGTCGGTGGCGGCGACTCCGCGGCCGCCGTGCGTGAGCTCGGCTTCAGCGACGACCAGTTCGGCCACATCTCCACCGGCGGTGGCGCCTCGCTGGAGTACCTCGAGGGCAAGACCCTGCCGGGTCTCGACGTCCTCGGCTGAGAAAGGAACCACACCATGGCAGCACGCAAGCCCCTGATGGCGGGCAACTGGAAGATGAACCTGGACCACTTCGAGGCCACCGCCTTGGTCCAGAAGCTCGCCTGGGCCCTCGCCGACGCGAACTACGACCCCCAGCAGGCGGAGGCCGTCGTCCTGACGCCCTTCACCGACATCCGTTCCGTGCAGACCCTGATCGAGTCGGACAAGCTCCCGCTCGGCTTCGGTGCGCAGGACGTCTCCGAGCACGACTCGGGCGCCTACACCGGTGAGGTGTCCGCGACGATGCTGAAGAAGCTCGACTGCACGTACGTGGCCGTCGGCCACTCCGAGCGCCGTCAGTACCACGCGGAGACCGACGAGATCGTCAACACCAAGTCCCGCAAGGCTCTCGAGGCCGGCATCACGCCGATCGTCTGCGTGGGTGAGGGTCTGGACATCCGCAAGGAGGGGCGCCACGTCCCCTACACGGTTGCCCAGGTCGAGGGTGCCTTCGCCGGCTGGACCGCCGACGAGGTCGCCAAGGTCGTCATCGCGTACGAGCCCGTCTGGGCCATCGGCACCGGTGAGGTCGCCACCCCGAGGACGCACAGGAGGTGTGTGCGGCCATCCGCGCCAGCCTGGCTTCGTCCTTCGGGGCCGATGTCGCCGACGCCGTCCGCGTGCTCTACGGCGGCTCGGTGAAGGCAGGCAACGTCAAGGAGATCATGGCCCAGGCCGACGTCGACGGGGCTCTCGTAGGCGGCGCCAGCCTCAAGGTCGACGACTTCGTGCCGATCGTCACCTTCTACGCCTGAGCAATCGGCCTGATCCGACGTAGGCCCGGGGCCGTGACTGGCCCTCGGGCGCGTCAGGTCTTTCGGCTCGTCGGCTCGTCGGCTCGTCGGCCCATCGGCTCGTCGGCCTGTCGGCCTGTCGGCCCATCGGCCTGTCGGGTCCGAGGCGGGTGCCCGGTTCTCCGGGTGCCCGCCTTCGTCGTATCGGCGGGAGTGGACAGACACATTTGCTCAGCTCTGCATTTCGCCCGTGCAAAAGTGCGGGTCATTCAGCAACTTTGCACGGGCAGGGGCGCTCAGTGTCCACACCCGTCTGACGCGGGAGGGCCCGGCTCCACACACTGGCGCCACAGCGGCCCACCCCGTACCGCCGCGTCTCACGCTCATCGCATGAAACGACCGGCTCAACCCTCATCGGCGCTCACCGACATCATCCGCAGCCAGAACGGCGTCATCACTGTCCGGCAAGCCCTCGACGAGGGATTCCCGTACGCCTCCATCCGTCGTCACGTCCGGTCCGGCACCTGGCAGCGCATGGCACCGGGGATCCTGCTGACGGGCCAGGGCGAACCCACCCTGGAGCAGCTCTGCACCGTCGGCGTGATCCGAGGTGGCCCGGGCGCCGCCATCGGTGGCCCTGCCGGCGCGAAACTCTGCGGCCTCAGGCCGACGGGCGAATTGCCGACAACGATCGACGTCTGGGTACCCGAAGGGTGCAACCGACGCCCGACGGGTAGATGGCGGTTCCATGAGGACGGCCAAGGGAGGCTCGCCGGCGTCTCCGGACGGCCACCCGTCGTTCCCGTTGAACACCTGGTCTGTGACCTGACCGTGGATCTCAGCGAAACAGAGATCGTCGCCCTCGTGACCAGCTGCCTGAGTCAGCGCCTGACGGACGAACGTACGCTTCTCGCGGTGGTGGAACGCCGGCCGCGGTTGGCCGGGCGGAGGTTCCTCCTCGACCTTCTCCGCGAGAGTGGGGGGCTCGACAGCGTCCTCGAGTACCGGTTCGATGACCGGGTGCTCAAACCCCATGATCTGCCCGTGGGGGTACGGCAGGCGGCCCGTTCCGGCTTCTTCCACGACCTCCTGTACGAGGCATTCGCGCTCATCGTCGAGCTCGACGGGCGGCTGGGGCACACCGGGGCAGGGAAGTTCCGCGACTTCCGCCGTGACAATGTCGGTGCGGTGAACGGCTGGGTGACCTTGCGGTACGGATGGGACGACGTCATGTCGCGGCCATGCGCTGTGGCTGGCGAACTCGCCACCGTGCTCCGACGCCAGGGCTGGGAGGGCCGTCGAGGATGCTGTCCCCGCTGCCGATAAGTTCCAGGTGCACTCGGACACAATTGGACTGCTCTACGTTTCGCCCGTGCAAAGGTGCGCGTCATTAAGCAGTTTTGCACGGCCAACCACCCATGGGGGGTCGGCCAACCACCCAACGGGAGTCGGCCGGGTGCCGGGCGGGAGTCGGGAACACCCGCCGACCCCGACGAATGTCATCGTCCGTCGGGACCGCCGTTTTCTGGCCGGACCACCGGCTGGGTTAGGGTATTCGCTATGTGGTGGCCCATCCTGACGCTCTCCATCGTGCTCGTGATCCTGAGCGTGATCCTCACCGGGTTCATTCTCCTTCACAAGAACCGCGGTGGCGGATTGTCGGACCTCTTCGGCGGAGGTATGTCCTCGTCGATGGGTGGTTCGTCGATGGCCGAACGCAATCTCGACCGATTGACCCTCGTCATCGGCATCATCTGGCTGGCGTGCATCGTCGGTCTGCTGGTGCTCTACCGCACCCACCCGGGCGCGTGACGGGGCGCACGAAACACCATGGGACAGGGGAGTACATCAAGTGATCGGTGGTAGCGCGATCCGCGGCAGCCGTGTCGGGGCCGGACCCATGGGGGAGGCCGATCGAGGGGACACCGCACCGCGGCGGTACGTCTCCTACTTCTGCGCGAACGGGCACGAGACCCGCCCGGCGTTCGCCGCGGAGGCCGAGATCCCGGCGGAGTGGGACTGTCCCCGGTGCGGCCTGCCGTCCAACACCGATGAGCTGAACCCGCCGCCGCCGCCCCGGACGGCCGTCTACAAGACCCACCTGGCGTACGTCAAGGAGCGCCGCTCCGACGACGAGGCCAAGGAGATCCTCGCCGAGGCGCTGCAGTCGCTCCGCGCCCGACGGGCCGCCGGCGAGGTCATCTACTGACAGGTAGCAGTCCCCTCGCGAAGCGCAACGGTAGCGCCCGGGACGCACTGATCGACTGTTCGAATCACCCCGAGGGTGTTGTCACCCTCGGGGTGATTCGCGTCGCCTGGCTCTCGACGGCCTGACGGTTCGACGTCCGAGCCCGGTCTCGGCCTCCCGGCCCCGTCAGGCGGACTGCCCCGTCAGGCGGACTCCCGCCGTCCCAGGTCGAGGGCACACTGGCCCTCCTGCCGGACCATTTCCGCCAGCACTTCGGCCAGGACGACGTCATCGTCCATCCGCCGCAGTTCCTCGGTGATCAGCTCGTCGACAGCGCGACGGCGCAGGGCCACCGTCCGCTCGGGCTGTCCCGGCATCCGGTAGACGGTCTCCTCGACGGCGGTGCGGACGATCTCGACCGTGCCGGCCGGGGTCGCCAGCCGGGCGGCAGTGATGCCTGGCCCTTCGGTCTGGATCACCTTCACGTCCACGCCCAGCCTCAGGCGCAGCCACGCGGCCAGCAGGCTGGCCGGGGCGTTGTCGGTGGCGGCCTCGACGGTGGCCGCCGTCACCGGCTGGCGCACCTGGTCGAGCCCCGCCGCGAGCAGCGCCCGCCAGGTGGTGGTCCGCGTCCACGCCAGGTCGGTGTCACCCGCGGAGTGGTAGTAGGCGCGGTGGATGATCGCCTGGGTGGGATTCTCGGCTCCCAGCGCATCGGTGATCCGACGGTTCGCCAACTTGCCGATCCGGTCCGTCAGCAGGTCCTCGGGGGCCTCGTTCGGCCACCACACGACGACCGGCAGATCGGGCACCAGCAGCGGGCGGAGCACCGACCCCGGATGCTCCACGGTGCGACCCCGCATGGTCAGCACCAGGACGTCACCGCGCGCCTCTGCCTCGGTGTGGATCTCCGCGTCCAGGCCGTCCTCCGCCTCCGGCTCGCGGACCACGATGAGGATCCGCGAAGGGTGCTCACGGTTCGCGGCCAGCGCCGCGCCATAGGCCTCCTGGTAGTCGTCCCGGTCGGTGGCGACGATGAACGTGTGCACCATGCCGGTGCCCACGTTGCCCAGCTCGTGGTGGTGGTCCAGGAGGGCGCGCGTCACCTTGCCGGCGGTGGTGTTCTTCATCTCGATGGTCATCACGGACTCCTCGTCAGCAAGCGGTGGTCAGGGCCGGCGCCACGCGACGCCGTCGCGGGCCAGCATGTCGATAGCCGACTTGGGCCCCCAGGTGCCGGGACGGTACGGCTCCGGCTGGGTCTTCAGACCGGCCCAGTAGTCGAGGACCGGATCGAGGATGCGCCAGGACTCCTCGACCTCCTTGTTCCGCGGGAAGAGCGGCGGATCGCCGAGCAGCACGTCGATGATCAGGCGTTCGTACGCCTCCGGGCTGGACTCGGTGAAGGACGAGCCGTACTCGAAGTCCATGTTGACGTCACGCACCTCCATCTGCGTGCCCGGCACCTTCGCGCCGAACCGCAGGGTGACGCCCTCGTCGGGCTGGATCCGCAACACCAGGGCGTTCGCGCCCAGGGTGGCGGTGTCGTGCGCGTTGAACGGGACGTAGGGCAGCGGCTTGAACTGCAGCGCGATCTCGGTCACCCGGGTCGGCATCCGCTTGCCGGTGCGCAGGTAGAACGGCACGCCCGCCCAGCGTCGGTTGTGCACGTCGACGCGGATGGCGGCGTACGTCTCGGTCGTGGAACCCGCGGGGATGCCGTCCTCCTCGAGGTAGCCCTTGACGAGTTCGCCGCCGGACCAGCCACCCTCGTAGATGCCGCGCGCGGTGTGTTGGTCGAAGCGGCGGGTGGCGCTGGTCGCCTCGAGCACCTTCTCCTTCTCGACGCGCAGCGCATCGGCGCCCATGCCGGTCGGCTCCTCCATCGCGGTGAGCGCGAAGAGCTGGAGCAGGTGGTTCTGGATGACGTCGCGGGCTGCCCCGACACCGTCGTAGTAGCCGGCCCGGCCACCGATGCCGATGTCCTCGGCCATGGTGATCTGCACGTGGGAGACGTAGTTGTTGTTCCACAGCGGCTCGAACATGGTGTTGGCGAAGCGGAGGGCCAGCAGGTTCTGCACGGTCTCCTTGCCGAGATAGTGGTCGATCCGGAAGACCTGCTCCTCGGTGAAGCCCGACGCCACCACACGCTCGAGCTGCTTGGCGCTGGCCAGGTCGTGGCCGAACGGCTTCTCGATCACCACCCGCTTCCAGGAGCCGTTCGACTCCTCGGCCAGGCCGTGCTCCTTGAGCTTGTTGATCACCACGTCGAAGAACTTGGGCGGCACCGAGAGGTAGAACGCGTGGTTACCACCGGTGCCCTGGGTGCGATCGAGGTCGTCGAGCGTCGCCTTGAGGCGGTCGAAGGCCTGGTCGTCGGTGAACTCCCCCTGGACGAAGCGGATACCGGCGAGCAGCTGCTGCCAGACCTCTTCCCGGTACGGCGTGCGGGCGTGCTCGCGTACCGCCTCCCCGACCACCTGGGCGAAGTCCTGGTCCTCCCAGTCGCGCCGGGCGAAGCCGACGAATGCGAACCCCGGCGGTAGCAGGCCGCGGTTGGCCAGGTCGTAGACGGCGGGCATCAGCTTCTTGCGGGCCAGATCGCCGGTGACACCGAACATCACGAGGACCGAGGGTCCGGCGATGCGGGGGAGGCGCCGGTCGCGCGGGTCACGCAACGGGTTCGTGTACGGGGCCTCCTGCGGCGTGATCACCGCTGCGCTGTCCTGGGTCATTCTGCTCCTTACGTCGGAGGGTCGCTCCCACCGTACAGGTGATTCAGTATTCAACAACGTTCGGTTCCGCTGGATCTGCTCTCGGGCGGAGCGCCGGGTCGGTCTACCGCCGGGTACGCCACAGGGGCTGGCACCATCGTGCCAGCCCCTGTGGTGTCGGGCGAGGGTCAGGCGTTGACGAGAGCGTTCTCCACGGTCTCGAGCAACTCCTTCCAGGAGGCGATGAACTTGTCCACGCCCTCCGTCTCGAGGACGCGGTAGACGTCGTCCATGTCCACGCCGGCGGCGGTCAGGTCGTCGAAGACCTGCTGGGACTCCGCGTAGTGACCGGTGATGGTGTCGGGCTGGGTCTCCCCGTGGTCGCCGAACGCCATCATGGTCTTCTCCGGCATCGTGTTCACCACGCCGTCGACGATCAGCTCGGCGACGTACATCGTGTCGGGGTAGGCCGGGTTCTTCACCCCGGTCGAGGCCCACAGCGGCCGCTGCGGGTTGGCTCCCTGCGCGGCCAGGGCCTGCCAGCGGTCCGAGGCGATGGTCTGCTCGAACAGCTGGTACGCCAGCCGGGCGTTGGCCAGGCCGGCCTTGCCCTTGAGCGCGGCGGCGGCGTCGGTGCCGATGGCGTCGAGGCGCTTGTCGATCTCGCTGTCCACCCGGGACACGAAGAAGGACGCCACGGAGTGGATCTTCGACAGGTCCTTGCCCGCGGCGGCGGCCTGCTCCAGGCCGGTCAGGTACGCGTCGATGACCTGCTCGTAGCGGGTGACGGAGAAGATCAGGGTCACATTGACGCTGATCCCCTCAGCTGTGGCGGCCGTGATGGCCGGCAGGCCGGCGAGCGTGGCCGGGATCTTGATCAGGACGTTCTCCCGGTCGACCAGGTCGTGGAGCTCCTTGGCCTGGGTGATGGTCGCGTCGGTCTCGTTCGCCAGGCGCGGGTCGACCTCGATCGAGACGCGGCCGTCGAAGCCCTTCGAGGAGACGTACAGGTCGGTGAACAGGTCGCAGGCGTTACGGACGTCGTCGGTCGTGGCGACGCGGATGACGCCCTCGACGTCGTGGCCCGCGGTCTTCAGCGCGGAGACCTGGTCGGCGTAGTCGTCGCCCTTGGACATCGCGGCGGCGAAGATCGTCGGGTTGCTGGTCACCCCGCGCACAGAGTAGTTGTCGATCAGGTCCTTGAGGTTGCCCGACGTCAGCCGGGCGCGGGACAGGTCGTCGAGCCAGATGGACACCCCGGCGTCAGCCAGGGACTTCAGTCGTTCGTTCATGGTCTTCCTTCGTGATGGAGTCGTGGGCTCAGGCGCCGAGGTGAGCGCGGCCCGAGGGGGCGCGCAGGTTGCGCAGGACGTTCCCGGCGGCCGCTGCCTCGAGGGAATCCTTCGCCGCGCCGACGACCGCCTCGGGGGTGAAGCCGAACTTCTCGAACAGCAGCTTCCCGTCGGCGGAGGCGCCGTAGTGGTCGAGCGAGACGGTGCGACCGGCATTGCCGATCAGGCTGTGCCAACCCTGGGCGATGCCGGCTTCGACGACCACGCGGGCGTGTACCTCGGTCGGCAGCACGGAGTCGCGGTAGGCGTCGGTCTGCTCGTCGAACCATTCGCGGCAGGGCATCGAGACGACCCGGGCGCGGATGCCCTCGGCGGCGAGCTTCTCCTGTGCTGCGACGCAGTACTGCACCTCGGAGCCGGTGCCGATCAGGATCACCTGGGGCACACCCTCGCAGTCCTTCAGCACGTAGCCGCCCTTGGCGACCATGGAGGCGTCGGCGAAGCCGTCGGTGCCGCGGGGGACGGTCGGCAGGTTCTGGCGCGAGAGCACCAGGGCGGCCGGCCGATCGTTGTTGCGCAGTATCTGGGCCCACGCCTGGGCCGTCTCGTTGGCGTCCGCGGGGCGGACGACGTCGAGACCGATGATGGCCCGGACGGCGGCCAGCGTCTCGATCGGCTGGTGCGTCGGGCCGTCCTCGCCGACGCCGACGGAGTCGTGCGTCCACACGTAGGTGACCGGCAGCTTCATCAGCGCGGCCAGCCGGACGGCGGGGCGCATGTAGTCGGAGAACACGAAGAAGGTGCCGCCGTAGACGCGGGTCCCGCCGTGGCTGGCGATGCCGTTCATGATGGCGCCCATGGCGTGCTCGCGGATGCCGAAGTGCAGCACGCGTCCGTACGGGCCGCCGCTGAACTTCTTCGACTGGCGGTTCTCCGGCAGGAAGCTCGGCTGGCCGTCGGGGGTGGTGTTGTTGGAGCCGGCGAGGTCGGCCGAACCGCCCCACAGCTCGGGCATCACCGGGGCGAGGGCGGAGAGCACCTTGCCGGAGGCGGCGCGGGTCGCGACACCCTTGGCGTCGGCCGGGAAGGTCGGCAGGACGTCCTCCCAGCCGGCCGGCAGCTCGCGCTCCTGCATGCGGTCGTAGAGGGCCTTGTTCTCGGGGTTCGCCTCGGCCCAGGCGTCGAACTTCTCCTGCCAGGCGGCGCGGGCGGCCTGCCCGCGGGCGACCAGGTCACGGGTGTGGCGGATGACGTCGTCGTCGACGGCGAAGTGCTGGTCGGGGTCGAAGCCCATCAGCTCCTTGGTGGCGCGGACCTCGTCCTCGCCGAGGGCGGAGCCGTGCGAGCCGCCGGTGCCCTGCTTGTTCGGGGCCGGCCAGCCGATGATGGTGCGCAGGCGGATGAAGGACGGCTTGTCGGTCACGGCCTTGGCGGCATTGATGGCTTCGTACAGGCCCTGCACGTCCTCGACGTAGTCCTCGCCGGGCTTGCGCCAGTCGAGGGTCTGGACATGCCAGCCGTACGCCTCGTAGCGCAGGGCGACGTCTTCGTTGAAGGCGATGACGGTGTCGTCCTCGATGGAGATCTGGTTCTCGTCGTAGATGACGACGAGGTTGCCCAACTGCTGGGTGCCGGCGATGGAGGAGGCCTCGCCGGACACGCCCTCCTCCAGGTCGCCCTCGGAGCAGATCACGTACACGTGGTGGTCGAAGGGCGATTCACCCGGCGCCGCCTCGGGATCGAACAGGCCGCGCTCGCGACGCGTGGCCATCGCCATGCCGACGGCGTTGCTGATGCCCTGCCCGAGCGGGCCGGTGGTGGTCTCGATGCCGGACGTGTGCCCGTACTCGGGGTGACCCGGGGTCCGGGAGCCCCAGGTGCGCAATGCCTCCAGGTCGGACAGCTCGAGGCCGAAGCCACCGAGGTAGAGCTGGATGTACTGGGTGAGGGAACTGTGTCCGGCGCTCAGGACGAAGCGGTCACGACCGGCCCAGTCGGTGTCGGCCGGGTCGTGCGTCATCACCTTCTGGTAGAGGGTGTACGCGACCGGGGCGAGGCTCATCGCGGTGCCGGGGTGGCCGTTACCCACCTTCTGCACGGCGTCGGCGGCGAGCAGGCGGGCAGTGTCTACCGCCTTGTCGTCCAGGGCGCTCCATTCGAGAGCAGTGGGGGTGGAGGTAACGGTCATTACTTCGTCCTTCTTTCCGGCGGCCCTGCCGGGGGTGGTGTCCCCGACGTCACACCCCGAGCCTACGCAGCCCCTCGAAACACTCGACATGGGGTTGCCAGGTATTGCGAGCGCGCGGTGCGCAGCACTTTGTGAGATGGCCGGAACGACCCGTGACCGGGCGTGCCGCAGGTGGTACGAACGGTGGGGCCTGTCGGGCCTTCCCGGGTAGGGTGAACCGGAGCAGGTCCGCCGGTCGCGGACCGCCGGAAGGGAATCGTGACAGTAGTGGATGCCCAGTCGAGGCCGGACTCCCACGACGGGGGGACATTGACCGTTCCTGCGCGGGCCGGTGTTGTCGATGTCGTCGGGGCGTACGTACGGCTCACGAAACCCCGGGTCATCGAACTGCTGCTGATCACCGCGGTGCCCGCGATGTTCCTGGCCGCGCGAGGACTGCCGCGATGGCAGGACGTCCTCGTCGTCCTCGTCGGAGGCTACGCCGCCGCGGGGTCAGCCAACGTCTTCAACAACGTCTACGACCGCGACATCGACGAGCAGATGCGCCGGACCCGTCGCCGTCCGATCCCGCGCCACGAGATCTCCGGCCCATCCGCGCTCGTCTTCGGGGTGGCCCTCGGGCTCGTCGCCCTGGCCGTGCTCGGACTGGGCGGCAATCCCTTGTCGGGCGCACTCGGACTGGCCGCGATCCTCTTCTACGTCTTCGTCTACACCATGCTGCTGAAGCGTCGTACGGCCCAGAACATCGTCTGGGGTGGCATCGCCGGCTGCTTCCCGCCCCTGATCGCGTGGACAGTGGTCACCGGCTCGGTCGGCTGGGCTCCGCTGGTGATGTTCCTGATCGTCTTCTTCTGGACGCCGCCGCACACCTGGGCGCTCGCCATCCGCTACCGCGAGGACTACGCGACGGTGGACGTGCCGATGCTGCCGGTGGTCAAGCCGGCCACCGCTGTGGCCGACCAGATCGTCGTCTACTCCGTCATCACCGTCGTGACCACGCTCGCCCTGTGGCCCATCGGGAGCACGGGTTGGCTGTACCCGGTCATCGCCACGGCCGGCGGGGTCGCCTTCCTGTGGGAGGCGGTCGCCCTGTGGCGGCGAGCGCATCGCGGGCTGACCGACGCCGCCCTCAAGCCGATGCGGTTGTTCCACTGGTCGAACTCCTACCTCGCGCTCGTCTTCCTCGCGCTGGCACTCGACCCGCTGCTCTTCTGAATCTCCCCGGATCGGCCCCACAGGGCGCGATCGGACGGCCCGGCTGCTGAGCACCGGGCCGTCTCGTGGCTCCCGGAGGCCTGGACCCGCACCCGTCGGCAGGGGCCGAATCGGTGCGTCGAGATGGCACGCCCGGTTTCCTGTGGAATAATTGCGCCCAGGTCGGGGCACCGCCGGTGCCCCAGGCCGGTGAGGCAGTGCCCGTGGTGACAGGACGGGCCCCGCTCCTCGAGACCGCGACGACCACGATTCGGATCGACCGCGGCGGGGTAGGCGGGCCGCCGTCTCCCGGAGACCACCAGCTTGGTGACGCGTCCCACGTCCGCCCGCCGAACCCGATCGGTGCCGGTGCCGGAGACAGCTCGCGACACCCGTCTCACCGGTGCGCCCAGCGCTCCGGGTGAAGGAGAGCCATGCTCGAGAACGAGCACACCCCCACCGCCGATGATCTGCCCAAGCCGCCGGCGGGACGCCGATCCCGCCGCCGCCCTGCCGGACCACCTGTCGAAGCCCAGATTCCGATCGCGCCCACCGCCGAGATCCCGGCCGCGCAGGAGGCCGAACCGGAGGGCGCTGCGCCCGAAGAAGTCGCGCCCGAGGAAGCCGCACCCGAAGCGGGCACCGCGCAAGCGGTCGCGCCTGCGGAGGCCCCCCGGCGCCGGACACCAGCCTGACCTCCGAGGTCGAGGCCAATGAACTCCTCGAGATCGAAACGGTCGCCGAGCACGCCGACGAGGCCGCCACCGAGCAGCCCGATGACGAGGCGGAGGCGCCCCACCGCGTCCCCCAGGCCGCTGAGCCCGAGGCCGACGACGAGGGCGCGGCTGATGAGGAGCCGGACGAGATCGAGGCCGGCGACGAGGAACGGGCCCAGTCCGGTCAGCCTCGTCGGCGTCGTCGTCGCCGCGGTGGGCGACGCCGCCACGGTGCGGAGGGCGGTCAGCCGGGAGCCGGCGCCGAGGAGGGCGAGGAGCCCGAGGAGACCGAGGGCGAGGAGTCCCCGGCGGAGCCCACCGGCGCCGCCGAGGCCGATCGTGCCTCGACCGAGGTCGAGGAGGAGGAGTCCGGCGACCAGACAGACGAGGAAGGCGCGTCCGGCGCCTCCCGGCGTCGCCGGCGTCGTCGCCGCCGTCGCGGTGAGGACACGAGCACCGGCGCCGAGGACGATCCGACCGAGGTCGTCGTCAAGGTCCGCGAGCCGCATGCTGCGGCCGACGACCAGATCCACGCCGTCCAGGGTTCGACCCGGCTGGAAGCCAAGCGCCAGCGCCGCCGCGAGGGACGCGCCGCCGGCCGTCGCCGCGCCCCGATCGTGTCCGAGTCGGAGTTCCTGGCCCGCCGCGAGTCGGTGCGTCGGCAGATGGTGCTGCGCCAGGGCGAGGAATACTCACAGATCGCGGTGCTCGAGGATGGCGTGCTCGTCGAGCACTATGTGGACCGGGAGTCGTCCTCCTCGCTGATCGGCAACATCTACCTCGGCAAGGTCCAGAACGTGCTGCCTTCGATGGAGGCCGCCTTCATCGACATCGGCCGGGGCCGCAACGCCGTGCTGTACGCCGGTGAGGTCGACTGGGATGCCTACGGTGCCGCGAACTCCGAGCGGCGCATCGAGAGCGTCCTGAAGTCGGGTCAGCAGATCGTCGTCCAGGTGACGAAGGACCCGGTCGGGGCCAAGGGCGCCCGGCTCACCAACCACGTCTCCATCCCCGGCCGCTACGTGGTGTACGCGCCCGGTGGCCACCTCTCCGGGATCTCTCGCAAGCTGCCCGATGTCGAGCGCAAGCGTCTGAAGCACATCCTTGCCGAGCTGATCGAGGAGAGCGCCAGCGTCATCGTGCGGACGGCCGCGGAGGGTGCCACCCGCGAGCAGTTGGTGCACGACGTCACCCGACTGAAGTCGCAGTGGGACGCCGTCGAGAAGCGCGCCAAGAGCGGTGGCGCCCCGCAGTTGCTCTACAGCGAGCCCGACCTGACGATCCGGACCGTGCGGGACCTCTTCACCGAGGACTTCGCCGAGCTGATCGTCGATGGCAACGGTGAGGAGAACGACGCGTACGACGCCCTCGCCGACTACCTGGAGCGGGTGGCGCCCCATCTGCGCGAACGCCTCGTCGAGTGGGACAGCGAGGCCAAGGGGGACGTCTTCGCGCACTACCGCCTCGACGAGCAGATCGCCAAGGCACTGGAGCGCAAGGTGTACCTGCCGTCCGGTGGGTCCCTGGTCATCGACCGCACCGAGGCGATGACCGTCATCGACGTCAACACCGGGAAGTTCACCGGCCACGGCGGCAATCTCGAGGCGACGGTCACGGCCAACAACCTCGAGGCGGCGGAGGAGATCGTCCGCCAGCTGCGGCTGCGTGACATCGGCGGCATCATCGTCGTCGACTTCATCGACATGGTGCTGCCGAGCAACCGGGAGCTGCTGCTCCGGCGGCTCGTCGAGTGCCTCGGCCGAGACCGTACGCGTCACCAGGTGGCCGAGGTGACCAGCCTCGGTCTGGTCCAGATGACCCGCAAGAAGATCGGCACCGGCCTTGCCGAGGCCTTCACGGAACCGTGCGAGGCCTGCGACAACCGCGGCTACCTCATCCACGACATGCCGGTGGCCACCCAGGCCCCGGCCGACGGTGGGGACCGCCAGGGTCGCAACAGCCGCAAGCGCAACCGGGGCAAGTCGGCGGCGTCCACCGCGGCGGTTCCCGCTCCGGTCAAGGAGGCCGACAAGGAGTCGATGTCGGTGGAGGCCAGGGCCGCCGCCCAGGCGGCCATGAGCGCCGTTGCGCACGCCGGGTCGAAGCCCCGGGCCGAGGAGCCTGAGGTGGCCGGCGGCCTGCCCGCGGCGGCCGAGTCGATCCAGGATGAGCGAGGGACGCAGCCGTCGGCTCCCGCCACCGCTGCGACGACGTCCGGCACGGCGGAGCCCCGCGCTCGGCGATCCGCGCGTTCACGCGGCAGCCGCCGCGCCGCCGGTGCCCCCGCGACGGAGTCGGTGGAGGTCGGCGTGACCGCCGCCACCGAGGCGCCGCTCCTCCCGGCAGAGCCCGCCCGCGAGGCGCCGTCCGCGACGGAACCACAGGCCGTCCCTGGCGATGCCCTGGCCGAGATCGTGGCGGCGCTGGTCGCCTCCGACGGTGAGGCCCCGGCCGTGCCCGAGGCGTTCGGGGAGCCTGAGTCCGTGACCGCTCCGACAGCCAAGAAGACGACCCGCAAGACCGCGGCCAAGAAGACGACCGTCACCAAGGCGGCCGCCACCAAGGCGCCGGCCAAGAAGACGACGACCCGCAAGACCGCCGCCTCGAAGGGCGCGGCCCCGGAGGCCGTCGCCGAGGAGGTCCCGGCGGACCAGACGCCGACAGCAACGGCGGGAGCCGAGCCGGCAGCCGCCGCGAAGGCGCCGGCCAAGCGCGCGTCCACGAAGCGTGCGACGGCCAAGCGGACGACGACCAAGCGGGCCTCGGCGGCGCCGTCCGACGCCACCGCGACGGCGGAGGATGCCGAAGCATCGGTCACCGCACCCTCGGTCCGGAGCCCCCGCAAGGCGGCGGCCAAGAGCACAGCAGGGACCGGGACGCGGTCCCGGACCCGTAAGTCCGCCTCGGCACCGCAGGGTGAGACGGCTGGTGCCGCCCCGGTGAGTGAGCCGGCAGCGGACGCCGTCGTGCCCGAACCGTCCCCGCAGGAAGCCTCCTCGGAGGCGTCCGCCGACTGAGCGGTTTGACCGGGACCGTCCCGACTGCGTAGTCTTGACCCTCGGTGCACTGAGGATCCCAGGGCTGTTCCAGTCGGGAGTTCCGGTCGCCGCACGACGGATTGATGACAGCCGGGCCGTTCCGACCCGGCATGACGTAAGTCTCCGGGCCCCCGTACGGATGCGGGCACGGCGGGACGCGGTCCGGGTGAGACAGATTCGACGAAGAGAGAAGGATAGGCGTGTACGCGATCGTGCGCAGTGGCGGCCGCCAGCACAAGGTTGCCGTGGGTGACGTTGTCGAGATCGACAAGGTCACCGACGAGGTCGGTTCCTCCGTTCAGCTCCAGCCGATGCTGGTGGTCGACGGGGACAAGGTGACCTCGGATTCGGCCGCCCTCGGCAAGGTCAAGATCACCGCCGAGGTGCTCGCCGAGACCAAGGGCCCGAAGATCCGGATCCTGAAGTTCAAGAACAAGACCGGTTACACCAAGCGCCAGGGGCACCGCCAGCGGTACACCCAGGTCAAGGTCACCGACATCAAGGCCTGAGGGAGGACCGAGCATGGCACACAAGAAAGGCGCGTCCTCGACGCGCAACGGTCGTGATTCCAACGCGCAGCGCCTCGGCGTGAAGCGCTTCGGTGGCGAGTCCGTCAACGCGGGCGAGATCATCCTGCGCCAGCGCGGCACCCACTTCCACCCCGGTGACGGTGTGGGCCGCGGCAAGGACGACACGCTGTTCGCCCTCGTCCCGGGCAAGGTCGAGTTCGGCACCCGTCGCGGGCGCCGCGTGATCAACGTGATGCCGGTGGAGGTCGCCGCGAGCGCCGAGTGAGGCGACGCAGGCTCTCTCCAGCACACACGGAAGGGTCGTCCCCGCGGGGGCGGCCCTTTCCGCTGTTTCCCCCTCGTCCCTCGTCCCCGTGTCCCGTATTTCCCCCTCGGCCGGCGCCGCCCCCTTGGTAGGCTGGCGGCCCGTCCCCTCCCAGTCAGGAAGTCCCATGGCGATTCCCTCCTTCGTCGATCGCGTCACCCTCGAGGTGGCCGGCGGTAACGGGGGCCACGGGTGTGCCTCCATCCACCGCGAGAAGTTCAAGCCCCTGGGGGGCCCCGACGGTGGCAACGGCGGCGACGGAGGGTCGGTCATCCTGCGCGTCGACCCAGGACTGACGACGCTGGTCGAGTTCCATCGCCAGCACAAGCGCCATGCCCCGAACGGTGAGCCGGGCCGCGGTGACCACCAGAACGGGTCCAACGGTGACGACATCGTCCTGCGTGTCCCGCAGGGCACCGTCATCAGCGACAGGGCCACCGGCGAGATGATGGCGGACCTCTCCACCCCCGACGCCGAGGTGGTCGTCGCGCAGGGCGGCAAGGGCGGGCTCGGGAACGCGGCGCTCGCCTCGTCGACGCGTAAGGCCCCCGGCTTCGCCCTGCTGGGCGAGGAGGGCGATGCCCGGGAGGTCGTCCTCGAACTCAAGGTGGTCGCCGACATCGGTCTGGTCGGCTTCCCCAGCGCCGGCAAGTCCTCGCTCGTCGCCGCCATCTCCGCGGCACGTCCCAAGATCGCCGACTACCCCTTCACCACACTGGTCCCCAACCTCGGCGTCGTCGTCGCGGGGGACATCACGTACACAGTGGCGGATGTCCCGGGCCTGATCGAGGGCGCCTCCGAGGGTAAGGGACTCGGCCTGGACTTCCTGCGGCACATCGAACGCTGTGCGGCCATCGTGCACGTCATCGACTGCGCCACCTTCGAGCCGGGGCGTGACCCCCTGAGCGACCTGGACATCATCGAGGGCGAACTACGCGCCCACGGCGGACTGGAGGATCGTCCCCGCCTGGTCGCGCTGAACAAGATCGATGTGCCGGACGCCCATGACCTCGTAGACCTCGTCCGGGCCGACATCGAGGAGCGCGGCCTGCGCGTGTTCCCGATCTCCACCAAGACGGGCGAGGGACTCACCGCCCTGCGCTTCGCGATGGCCCAGCTGGTCGCAGAGCGTCGCGCGGCCCAGCCGGCACCCGCGGCACCGCGGATCGTGCTGCATCCGCCAGCCATCGGGGAGACCGGTGAGCAGTTCACCGTCCGCAAGATCGGCGACGGCGCGGGCGGTTTCCTCTGGCGCGTCCGTGGCGCGAAGCCCGAACGCTGGGTCCGCCAGACTGACTTCAAGAACGCCGAGGCAGTCGGCTACCTCGCCGATCGCCTCAACCGCCTCGGCATCGAGGAGAAACTGCTCGACCTCGGGGCCATCGCCGGGGACGCCGTCGCCATCGGCGGCGACGATGCGGTGATCTTCGACTTCGCCCCGCAGGTCGACACCGGCGCCGAGATCCTGGCCCGGCGTGGCCGCGACCAGCGACTCGAGGAGCAGCGGCCCGCAGTCTCCCGTCGCCGTGACAAGGACGCCGCCTACCACGCCGCCCAGGACGAGGAGGCGTACGTCTTCGGCCCCCGGACCGTGCCCGAACACCCCGAGCCGGTCGACGAGGCGGATGCCGAGGAGCCCGAGAGGTGAGCAACGGCGCGGAGTCCTCCCTCGACCGGACCGCCCTCGCCTCCTGCGGCCGGCTGGTGATCAAGGTCGGCTCGTCGTCTCTGACCCGCGAGGACGGCCATCTGGACGTCATGCACATCGCCATCCTGGTGGACGCCATCGGAGCCGCCCGCGCCCGAGGGCAGGAGGTGGCCCTGGTCTCCTCCGGCGCCATCGCCGCCGGTCTGCTGCCCCTCGGCCTCACCCACCGCCCGTACGACCTGCCGACCCAGCAGGCCGCTGCAGCCGTCGGCCAGGGCCAGTTGTTGGAGCTCTACACCGCGTTGTTCCGCCGGTTCGGTCTCTCCGCCGCCCAGGTGCTGCTCACCACGGCCGATCTGGAGTACCAGGAGCGCTACCACAACGCCCGGGCCACGATGGATCGGCTGCTCGAACTGGGCGTCGTGCCGATCGTCAACGAAAACGACACCGTGGCCACCCAGGAACTGCGGTTCGGGGACAACGACCGGCTGGCGGCCCTCACCTCCCACCTCGTCCACGCCGACGCGCTACTGCTCGTCTCCGACGTGGACGCGCTCTACACCGCTCATCCGGAGACGCCGGGCGCCCGGCGCATCGGCGTCGTCCGCTCGGCCGACGACGTGGCCGGCATCGACATCTCGCGCCGGGGCAGCGAGGTGGGCACCGGCGGCATGGTCACCAAGCTCGAGGCGGCCCGGATCGCCACCGGTGCCGGGATCGCGGTGGGCCTGACCGACCTGGAGCACCTGCCGCGGCTGCTGACGGGCGAGGACGTGGGAACGTTCTTCGTCCCCACCGGCAAGCGCCGGCCCGCCCGGCTGCTCTGGCTCGCCCACATCAGTGATCCGGACGGCGCCCTGGTGCTCGACGCCGGAGCGGTCCGCGCCGTCACCGAGCGCAAGGCCTCGCTGCTGCCGGCCGGCATCACCGCCGTACGAGGCAGCTTCGACACCGGTGACCCCGTCGATCTGGTCGACGAGCGCGGCAAGGTCGTCGCCCGGGGGCTGGTCACGTACGCCTCGGCTGACCTGAAGAGCATGATCGGTCACCACACCTGGGACCTCGCCGCCTCGTACGGGGAGCGGTTCCAGCGGGCCGCCGTCCATCGCGACTCCTTGGTGGTGCTGCGTTGATCCGAGCACGGGCGGGGCTGGCCGTCCTGGCCGGCACCCTGCTCGTCGGGCTCTCCTCCTGCGCCACACCGGGCACCACGCCGGCCCCGTCCGGCAGTGCCGCCGCCACCGGCCAGGGCACCTTCGTCGTCGCCGCGGCCGTCGACCCCTTGTCCCTCGATCCGGCTCTGGTCAGCGATCCCGACAGTCTGAGGATCACCCGGCAGATCTTCGAGACCCTGGTGACCCTGCCCGAGGGCGCCACGGCTGCGACGCCCTCGCCGGCCGCCTCGACCACCACACAGACGGGCGGCGCGCAGGCCGATCCGAACGCCTCGGCGGCCGCCCAGGTCGACGACGCGGTCGCCCCCGGACTCGCCACATCGTGGAAGGCCACCCGCGGCGGCCGGACCTACACCTTCACCCTCCGGCAGGGGGTCAAGTTCCAGGACGGCACCGCTTTCGGTCCCTCGGCCGTTTGCGTGAACGTCGACCGCTGGCTGACCCTGTCGGGGCGGGCGGCGGACACGGACGTCTCCGCCGCCTACCAGGAGGTCTTCGGCGGCTTCATCGACCAGCAGGGGACCCGGCTCGCCGGCTGCACCGTGCTCGGCGCCCAGCAGGTCCGGATCGATCTCACCACGCCGATGCCCGGTCTGCTCACGCAGCTCGCGCGCCCGCAGTTCGGCATCCAGAGCCCGACGGCGATGGCGACGTACGGGGCGTACGACACCGGGGCGGACCCGCGGGCGAGCGCGTACGCCACCGCTCATCCCACCGGCACCGGACCGTTCCGCTTCGCGGCCTGGGAGCCCGGCGTCCAGGTGGTCCTGGTGCGCAACGCGGACTACTGGGGCGCCAAGGCGAGCGTCGAGCGGGTGCTGGTGAAGACCATCAATGACCCCAAGGCACGTGGCGACGCGCTGACCAAGGGCACCATCGACGCCTACGACCAGATCACGCCGCTGGAGGCGGGTTCGCTGACGACGGATCCGAAGACGAACACCCGGGTCACCTCCCGGGCCCAGCGCGACCTCACCTACCTCGGTATCGACCGGAGCGCCAAGGCCATGCAGGACACCCGGGTGCGGCAGGCGATCGCGATGGCGATCGATCCCAAGGCGCTGGTCGTGCGCACCATGCCGCCCGGTTCCCAGGTGGCCGACGGCCTGATGCCCGGCCGCGCCCGCCCACGCGCCTACAGCTACGACCCCACCGCAGCCAAACGGCTGCTCGCCGAGGCCGGGGTGAGCGGACTGAAGGTCCGGATCGCCTACCCCAGCGGCGTGCAGCAGAGCTACCTGCCGGCTCCCGAAGACCTCTACGTGGCCGTGGCGGACCAGCTGAAGGCGGTGGGCATCACCGCCGAGCCGGTGGCGATGTCGTGGCCGGCGTACCTGCAGATGCTCGGGACCGCGTCGGACACTGCCAACCGGCCCGACCTCCAGCTGATGGGGGTGGCGATGGACACCCCGGAACACTCCTCGACGCTCACCCGGTTGCTGTCCGGGGGGGCCGAGGAGTTCGGGCTCGCCTCCACCTGGACCGGCTCGACACTCGACGGGATCGACGGGCTGCCCGCCGGGTCCGGGCGAGACTCCGCGCTCGCTGCCGCGGAGGACCGGCTGCTGACCGATCCGGTGGTGGTGCCGCTGGCCGTCCCCGCGGATCGCCTCGCCGTGGGCCGCAGGGTCAAGGAGTTGGGCGTACGCCCCTATGCCGACGAGGTGTGGACCTCCGTCCGGCTCAGCGGCTGACCTGTTCGAGGCCGGCGGGTGGGGGAGTGGATACCCGACGGACCGGCGATACCGGCGGATTATCCTTGCCGGCATGGAGTTCCGTGACCAGGCCCTTGCCGCTCGTGACGCCGCCCAGGTGCTCGCCGTGACCCCGACCGGGGTGAAGAACGCCGCCCTGCACGCGATGGCGGATGCCCTGCTGGCCTGCACCGAAGCGATCCTGGCCGCCAATGCCGAGGATGTCCGTACGGCTGAGGCCAACGGCACCTCGGCCTCGCTGATCGACCGACTCCGGCTCACCCCGGAGCGGATCGGCGGGATGGCCGACGGACTGCGCCAGATGGCGGGTCTGGCCGACCCGGTCGGTGACGTCGTCCGCGGCTGGACCGCTGACAACGGACTGCGGATCCGCCAGGTGCGGGTGCCGTTCGGCGTCATCGGCATCATCTACGAGGCGCGTCCCAACGTCACCGCGGACGCCGGCGGCATCTGCCTGAAGTCCGGCAACGCCGCCCTGCTGCGCGGTTCGTCGTCGACGTACGCCTCCAACCTGGCGGTCGTCGAGGCGCTGCACCAGGGCCTTCGTGCGGTCGGCCTGCCGGAGACGGCCGTCCAGCTGGTCGCCGGGCCCCGCGAGGTCACCGATGTGATGATGACCGCCCGCGGTCTGGTCGACCTGTTGATTCCTCGCGGTGGGGCGGGCCTGATCAACCACGTCGTGCAGGGGTCCACCGTGCCCGTCATCGAGACCGGCACCGGCAACTGTCACCTGTACGTGGACGTGGACGCCGATCTGGACGTCGCCTACGCGATCATGCTGAACGCCAAGACCCAGCGGCCCAGCGTCTGCAACGCGCTGGAGACGCTGCTCGTCCACCGTGACGTGGCCGACGCCTTCCTGCCGCGGGCGCTGCGGGGACTGGATGAGGCCGGCGTCACCGTCCACGGCGACGAACGGACGGCGCGCGTGAGCAAGGCTGTCGTTCCGGTGGAGGAGGGTGACTTCGAGGAGGAGTGGCTGTCCCTGGACCTGTCGGTGAAGGTGGTCCATTCGCTGGACGAGGCGATCAGTCACATCCGCCGCTACACCTCCGGGCACTCCGAGACGATCGTCACCGACTCTCGGACCGCGGCGGACCGTTTCGTCGCTGCCGTCGACGCGGCGGCCGTGCTGGTCAACGCGAGCAGCCGTTTCGTCGACGGCGGGGAGTTCGGCTTCGGCGCCGAGATCGGCATCTCGACCCAGAAGCTGCACGCCCGCGGTCCGATGGCGCTGCTGGAGATGACCTCCACGAAGTACGTGGTGGAGGGCAACGGGCAGGTCCGCGCCTGAGTACGCGTGGGCGGCCCTCGGTGTTCCGCCCCCGGGCCACACCGGGACACCTTCGCGGCGAGCCGCTAGCATGACCGCCATGACCAATGTGCTCCTCATGCCGGCGGCCGAAGTCGTCAACACGCTGCCCATGCCCGAGTGGGCGTTCTTCCTGATCCCCTTCGCGATCCTGGTGGGACTCCTGCTCGCCGTCCAGCTCATCGGCCGGACACACCCGCACAGCTGACCACTCGATTGGCCACTACCCAGACCGGCCTGGCGCGCCGCCGTGACGTTGCGTACGGACGGCGGTACCGCCTGGGCGTGATGGGCGGCACGTTCGATCCCATCCACCACGGCCACCTGGTCGCGGCGAGTGAGGTCGCCGCCCGGTTCGCGCTGGACGAGGTCGTATTCGTCCCGACGGGCACACCTTGGCAGAAGAAGGACCGCAAGGTCTCCTCCGGCGAGGACCGCTACATCATGTCGGCGATCGCGACGTCGTCGAACCCCCGCTTCACCGTGAGCCGGGTCGACATCGAGCGACGCGGCGACACGTACACCGTCGACACGTTGAAGGATCTGCGGGCCGAGCGGGGGGACGACGTCGACCTCTTCTTCATCACCGGCGCCGACGCCCTCGCCCAGATCCTCACCTGGCGCGGGGCGAACGAACTCTTCGAGTTGGCCCACTTCATCGGCGTCAGCCGGCCGGGCATGTCGCTCGAGGCCCGTCGGTCGAGCACCTGCCGGCCGATCGCATCACTCTGCTCAACGTGCCCGCGCTGGCGATCTCGTCCACGGATTGCCGCCAGCGGGTCCGCGACGGGCTGCCGATCTGGTACCTCGTACCCGACGGCATCGTGAACTACATCAACAAACGTGGTCTCTACCAGGAGCTGTGATTCTTTGACCGCCACCGACCAGTCCGTCCACCTCGCCACGATCGCCGCGCGGGCCGCCGCCGACAAACTCGCCACCAATCTGGTGGCGTTCGACGTGTCGGAGAAGTTGGCGATCACCGACATCTTCCTCGTCGCCACGGCGGCCAACGACCGTCAGGTCGGCGCCGTGGTCGAGGCGATCGAGGAGGCGCTGCATCGGCAGAACGTGAAGCGGACCCGGATCGAGGGCGACCGGGAGCAGCGTTGGGTCCTGGTCGACTTCCTCGACCTGGTCGTCCACGTGATGCAGCCCGAGGAGCGGTCGCTCTACTCGCTGGAGCGGCTCTGGGCCGACTGCCCACGGATCGCGCTGGACGTCGAGGAAACGCGGTGACCGCCGCTCGGCTGATCATCTGGCGCCACGGCGAGACGGACTGGAACGTCACCGGGCGCTTCCAGGGACACCACGACATCCCGCTGAATGCGGTGGGGGAGCAGCAGGCCCGGACGGCGGCGCCGTTCCTGGCCGAATGGGGGCCGACCTCGATCGTCTCCTCCGACCTGTCGCGGGCGAAGGGTACGGCGCAGGCCCTGGCCGAGCTGACCGACCTGCCGATCACCCTCGACGAGCGGCTCCGGGAGATCAACGTCGGCGACTGGGTCGGCCGTACGATCCAGGAGATCGTCGACGAGGACCCGGAGATCGGCGAGCGGATGCGCAACGGCGAGGACGTCCGGCGCTCCGCCACCGGTGAGACCGGCGCCGAGATGGGCGAGCGGATCGCGGCCGCTCTCGGCGACATCGCCGAGGAGGCTGAGGACGGCGAGACGGTCGTCGTCGTCACCCACGGCATGGCCGCCCGGATCGGGACGGTGTCCTTCGTCGGGGGGTCCTTCTTCGACACCAGGCTCTTCGGCGGCATCCGTAACTGCGCCTGGATCGTGATGGACCCCGGTCGCGACGGCGTGTGGCGGATCCGCCAGTACAACGTGCACGTCTGACCCTTCGCCGGGCGCCCGCACTGATTTGGCGCGATGGGCGATCCGCGCTAAGGTTCTCTGGTCGGTCCGGGCCGGATCGGCGCCTGCAAGGGGCATTGGCGCAGTTGGTAGCGCGCTTCCATGGCATGGAAGAGGTCAGGGGTTCGAATCCCCTATGCTCCACTCTCTGTCTGTTCGGAGCTGTCTCCGAGCGGCGGTCTGGTCTCCACTGGGGACCGCCGGTGGCAGACGTGCGGGGCATTGGCGCAGTTGGTAGCGCGCTTCCATGGCATGGAAGAGGTCAGGGGTTCGAATCCCCTATGCTCCACCACAGTGATCAGGTGGGTTTCCGGGCGGCCAGGATGGCCGCCCGTTGTGCGTCACTGAGTGGCTTGACCGCTTCACGTACGGTCACCCCGGAGGCGCGCGACGCGCGGGGCAGTAGCCACGCGTAAACCAGATCGGGGCGGCGTCGTCCGGTGTCGCGGAGCACCCAGCCGATGGCCTTCCGGATGAAGAACTCCTTCTCCGCCAGCATCGCATCGGCGTAACGGCCGAAGCGATCGAAGTCCCCCGCGCCCTGGCGCAGCGGGACCAGTAGCGCCAGGAGCGCGGCCCGACGGATCCAGTGGTCTGCGTCCACCGCCCACCGGTCCAGGACGGGGCCCATTCCAGGGGCCCGCTCGACCAGCGGCCCCACCACGTTCGCCGCCAGACCGTCGACGAGCGCCCACGTACGGCTCTCCCGCAGAAGCCGCTCGAGAAGATCGACGTCGTCGGTGGAGAGCAGATGGACGTAGGAAGCCAGGAGTTCAACCGCGGCCACCCGGCATTCGTGCACCGGCATCGCCCACAGGGCCGCCACGAGCGTGCGCAGGTCGTCGTGGTTGAGACCCTCAACGCCCACGGTCCGGCGTACAGTCGAGCGGATCGCCGGCACCGAGGTGCCGTAGTGCCGCAAGTGGCTCTTGAGATAGGCCTTCTCCGACGCAGCTCGCTCGGGCCGCGCCTCGGCTCGCAGGCCGGCGTCGACCTCGTGCGCCAGCGTCAGGGGATCGGTCACGCTGCCATTGTTCATCGCGGTCAGATCCTTGCCGAACGTTCCCCGCCGGTTTCCGATTCAGCCTCCGGGGACCTGCTCTGGTCCGGTCAGATCCTGAGCCCCTGCCCGGCCTCGGCCTCGACAGCGATGGTGCGGTAGCGCCGGTTGCGCGCGATGAGTGTGATCGAGGCCAGCGCGGCCGCGATCACGGAGGCGCTGAGGATCGCGACCTTGGCGTGATCGTGGGCCGTGCTCCCAGGAGCGAAGGAGAGCTCGGCCACCAACAGGGACACCGTGAAGCCGATACCGGCCAGCTGGCCGACCCCGACCAGATCGACCCACCGCAGCGTGGGGTCGAGCCGTACGCGCAGCACTTTGGTCATCACCCAGGTCGTGGCGAGGATACCGAGGGGCTTGCCCACCACCAGGGCTGCCACGATCGCGTACGTCACCGGGTCGCGCAGGGCGGAGCCCAGACCCTGGAGCCCGCCGAGCGCGACACCGGCGGAGAAGAACGCGAAGATCGGTACGGCCACGCCCGTGGACAGTGGCCGGAGCTGGTGCTCGATCTGTTCGGCGAGACCGGGACCGGCGAGGGGCCCCCGGTCGCGGCGATGGTGCAGCACGGGGATCGTGAAGCCCAGCAGCACCCCGGCGATAGTCGCGTGTACGCCCGAGGCGTGCATGAACCCCAGGCGACGGCTCCGATCGGCAACAGGACGAGCCATACGGCCGCCGGGTGGTCACCGAGGAACCTGCGTCGTGTCTGGGCAACCAGGCCGTAGAGCGCGATGGTGGCCAGGGCGAGCAGCAGCGGCTGCGGATGGATGGCATCGGTGTAGACGATCGCGATGATCCCGATCGCGATCAGATCGTCGACGACGGCCAGGGTGAGCAGGAAGATGCGCAGCGAGTTGGGCAGGTGCGAACCGATGAGCGCGAGCACAGCCACGGCGAAGGCGATGTCCGTGGCGGTCGGGATGGCCCAGCCGTGCCGCAGGGCCGGGTCGCGCCCGATCAGGGCAAGGTAGATCAGGGCGGGGACGGCCACCCCTCCGGCGGCCGCGGCGATCGGCGTGACGGCGGTGCCGAAACGGCGAAGATCCCCGGCGACGAACTCGCGTTTGAGCTCCAGTCCGACGAGGAAGAAGAAGACGCTCAGCAGTCCGTCGGCTGCCCAGGACCCCAGACTGAGGTCGAGGTGCCAGGGCGCATAGCCGATCATGAGGTCGCGCAGGGCGACGTACGTCATCCCGGCGGGGGAGTTGGCCCACACCAGAGCCACGGTGGCCATGGCGACCAGTAGTGCTCCGCCGACGGTCTCCTTGCGCAGCAACTCGTCGACTCGCAGGGCCTCGGCGGCGCTACTGCGCCACGGGAAGAGCCAGGCGAGGCGGGGGTGCACGTGCGCGCGGCGGAGGTTCATCGGGCGAGTCTCCCAGGGGTCGGTCGAAGGGATGCCGACCAGACTTCCCGACGCACCGCAGCCCACTCTACGCGAGTGTCCCCGTCAATGGGTGGCTCAGGTAGGCGCCCCACTGCGTTCCGCGGTGGGGGCGGATGCGTCACCGAGAGATCGAGCGAAGTCACGGACAGCTCGCTCGAACTCTGCGGGCCGGGTGGCATACGTCGCGTGACCCGCTCCTTCGAGGGTCTGCAAGCGGGCGCCGGGGATGGCGCCCGCGACGATGGCGGCAATGTCGTGGAACCAGGAGAGGCTCTCCGAGCCGGAGAGCACCAGGCAGGGACGGTCGATCCGGGCCAGGTCGTCCGTGCTGAGCTGATAGGTGGGCATCTGCAGATCGGCCATCATCGCCGGGAGGTTCTGGCGGTACATCGCCTTGCGTTCCTCGGGGGCGGAGGACCAGAAGGGTGGGTCGATGATGCCGAAGAAGGCATCGAGCGCCGAGCTGGGGTCGTCGCTGCCCAATGCCTGGCCGACGGCGGGCTTGACCCGTGCCATGAACGCTTCGCCGATGGCGGGGGAGAGGGCGAACACCGGCGGTTCGGAGAGCACGGCGCCACGGACGAGTTCGGGGTAGCGGCGCAGGATGTCGAGGCAGATCCGCGCCCCGCCGCTCGAGCCGACCAGGATCACCGGTGCCAGTTCAAGGGCTCGGATCAGAGCGGCCGCGTCATCGGCGTGCAGCTCGACCGACTCGGCGGGGGAGTCGGCGGGCTTGGGGCTGCGGGTGTGGCCACGTCGGTCGTACGCCACGGAGTGGAACGCATCGCTCAACCTGGCCTGCTGGTCCGCCCACACTCCCGCAAATCCCGCCATCCCGTGGATGAAGAGCATTGCCGGTCCGCTGCCCGCCCCCTCGTAGTACAGAGTGGTGCCGTTGACCTCGACCCTGCTCATGGCGACTCCTCCGCTGACGGGGCGTTCCGGTACTGGTTGTGTCCCCCTTCAGATTGTGACCCACCTCA
The DNA here is from genome assembly GCF_009646095.1 of Raineyella fluvialis. Lineage (NCBI taxonomy): Bacteria > Bacillati > Actinomycetota > Actinomycetes > Propionibacteriales > Propionibacteriaceae > Raineyella > Raineyella fluvialis. The sequence continues at coordinate 2,646,330 of NZ_CP045725.1, forward strand.
CGAAGGTTCGGCTGAGTCCTTTGGGTAGCCGGAGGGCGTGAGCGACCACGGCGCGGGGCGCGGCGGCCGCGGCCTGGCTCGGGCCGGGCCTTATCACCCGCCCATGCCCTCGGCCCAGTGGACGACCTTGACCCGGGTGAACTCATCGAGCAACTCCGGGCCGTAGCCGAATCCCGACCCGCTGTCGCCTCGGGGCTGGGCCGATCCTCCGGGTGCCCCGCCGAAGACGGCGTTGACCTTGACCGTCCCGACCGGGAGTTCAGCGGCGGCACGCTGGGCATGCGTCAGATCGGGGGTGAGCACCGTTGAGGCCAGACCGTACCTGCCGGTGGCCGCCGCGGCGAGTCCGTCGTCGAAGCTGTCCACCACCATGACCGGGGCCACGGGACCGAACGTCTCCTCCACCATCACCTCCATCGTCGGGGTGCAGTCGGCCAGCACCGTCGCCGGGTAATGCGCCCCCGGACCTGGGGGCACCCGACCGCCCTCGAGGCGACGGGCGCCACCCTGGATGGCCGCGTCCACCTGTGCGGCGACTGTGCGGCGGAGCCGCCGGTCGACCAGCGGTGCCATCGCCCGGGTCTGGTTCAGCTGACGGGCTCGCGCGGCGAGTTCACTCAGGAAGGCGTCGGCCACCTCCCGGTGGACGTAGATCCTCTCCACGGACGTGCAGATCTGGCCGCTGTTCGCGAAGGCACCCAGGGCAGCCTGCGAGGCGGCCCAGGACGGATCGACACCGGCATCGACGAGCAGCGGATCCTTGCCGCCGTTCTCCCGGATCACGTGGGCTCCGGTGACGACGGCAGACTGGCTGATGTCTCGGCCGCTGGCGGTCGACCCGACATGGGCGACGACACCGATTCCGCGGTGTGCTGCCAGCAGCTCCCCCACCTCCGGGCCGCCGAGGACTGTCGTCATCACGCCCTCGGGGAACACCGGTCCCAAGATCTCGCCCAGCAGGCGGCCGAGGTGCGGGCAGCGCTCGCTCGGCTTGTGCAGCACGGTGTTGCCGGTGACCAGGGCGGCGCCGATCAGTCCGGCGGCGACTGCGACGGGATCGTTCCATGGGGTGAAGAGCGCCGCGACCCCGTACGGCTCGGCGATGCTGTAGTCGACGGCGCCGTAGTCGCCGAGGAGGCGGTGCCCTCGGTGCAGGGGACCCAGTTCGGCGTACTGACGCAGCGTCGCGGCGGCGGCCGCGATGCCACCCTCGGCCTCCTCGACGGGACGGCCCGTCTCCCTGAGGTTGAGGACGGCGAGGTCGTGGCTGTGCTCCTCGACCGCCTCAGCGGCCCGGGTCAGCAGTGCCCCGCGCTCTGCGGGAGCCGTCCGTCGCCACGTCTCGCAGGCCGCCCGCGCCCCTCGCACGGCTTCGTGCACCTCCGTCCGTGATGCCGACTCGACGGTGCCGACGACGGCACCGTCGCGCGGGTCCAGGATCGTCATCGCCGTGGATGACGGATCCTCCCACCCGGACATGGCGTCAGGGACCAGATACAGCATCAGGCGGCCTCCCGCCCGGGGCTCTCCAGCTGGAAGAAGACGCCCAAGGGGTCGCCGTGCTCGGTACCTTCGGCCCCGGCGGGCGTCGTGCCGCGGGTCTCGGCCCACTGGCGGATCACGTCACGATGCGTGGTCACAAGGCTGCGGCCGGGGTGCTCGGGATCCTGGTCGGGGGAAGAGATCTCCTGGGAGTACGTGAGGGAAGAGGACGACTCCGGGCCCGTACGGACCTTTCCCTCGTCCGGGCCCGCGTCCGTGTGCTGTGAAGTGTTCTTGGTGTCATCACCGCGTCGGTCCGCCATGGGTGTCCCTTTCGGCTCGGTTCTCGTGATGGTCTGGACTGCATCATCCGGCGGCCGTTCGGCCGCTCGATTGCTCTTACCCAGCACCGCAGGGGTCACACCATCGGCCCGGGTTCAGCCCTCAGGACCCTGCCCGGCTCGGAACGCCCGGCTGTAGCGCCCCTCGGCCTCTTCGAGGAGGCCCTCGGACAATCGGGCGACGGGCACGGCCTCCCCCAGAAGGGCTCGGCCTCCGGACCCCGCCCGACCGGGCGACCGGTCAGCACCCAGGCGAACCGCTCAGGGTTCTGCGGAGCCGCCGACCCCCTCCCCATGATCACCGTGTTCGACAAGCATCTGACCCTGCGGACGGGCCAGTGCAACGTCCGGCACTGGGTCCCCGACTTGCTGCCGCTGGTCGAGGACCCGGCCGACCCTTTGGGCACCCAGGACCTGGTCACGCACCGGGTCCCGCTGGAGGAAGCGCCCCGGCGGTACGACGTCTTCCGGCGCAAGGCCGACGGCTGTGTGAAGGTGGTGCTGACGCCGCAGTGATGGCCAGCGTGAGCCGGCCTCAGAAGTCGTCGATCACCAGCTTCTTCATGCCCATCATGTGCTGGTAGGCGTTGGGGCGGCTCAGGAGCTCGTCGAAATGGGCGGGGACGATCTGCCAGCTGACTCCGAACTGGTCCTTGCACCAGCCGCACGCCTCCGCCTCGGGGACGCTGGACAGGTGCTCCCAGAGGGTGTCGATCTCGGCCTGGTCCTCGCACTTCACCATGAACGAGACCGCCTCGTTGAAGGTGAACGGCTGCGGGGCTCCCGAGTCCATCGCGGCGAACCAGACGCCGGCAAGCTCGATGTCGCCGAACATCACCGAGCCCACCTCGGCGGGTCCCGCCGGTTCGGTGTACGGCACCAGCTGTCCGGGCCGGGAATCGGGGAAGACCCTGCCGTAGAACTGCAGTGCCTCGCGGGCCCGGTTCTGCGCGACGTTGCCGAACAACAGGCAGGGAACGATGGTCGGGCGCCAGTCTCCCTCGGGGTTGCCGAGGATCAACTGCCAGGTCAGCCCGAAGCGGTCCTGCACCCATCCGTAGTACTGGCTGAACGGGTACTCCTGGAGCGGCATCAGCACCTCGCCGCCGTCGGCCAGTGCCCCCAGAGGGCGTCCAGCTGCTCTCGTGCCCGGGGGTCCTTGCCGGTGTCGAAGCCGACGAAGAACGAGATGGCGGGCGTGAAGGGGAACTCCGACCCGGCGTTGATCGCCGTGAAGGGCTGGCCCGCCAGTTCGAACTCGACGGTCAGTACCTGGCCGGCGTAGTCCTTCTGGAAATCGGGGAGGTCCTCCGTCGGGTAGCGCATCAGGTTGACGATGCGGGCGTCGGGGAAAACAGAGGTATAGAAGGTGACGGCCTCCTCGGCCGCATGGTCGAACCACAGACAGGGGACGATCTTCTGCACGGCCACTCCTCGGGGCTCGCGGTCAGGTCTCCTGTGACCCTACTGGCCGCCGGCTCTGTGCGGCAGGGGCGGATGCTGTGGATCGCGGGATGGTGAACATCCGGGCTGCCCCGACAATTCACCCAAGCGGCTGATCCCGGCCTCTGGCAGGTCGCGGGTTCGCTCGCTTAGAGTGGACACGGGCCCTTCCCGCTGGGGCCCGCTCGGCACCGTGGGTGCCGGGGAGCGTGTCCCCCCTCGGTCGCTCCGGGGCCCGGGTCCTGCACCGATCGCGCTGCCGAAGGCGTGACGATCGATGTCCCCTTATCGATTGCCGTCGTGCGACCCGAACGGGACACACTGATGAAGCTTCCACGACCCGACCTCGGCGCCCTTCGCCGCGGCGTCGCCCGGACCGGCGCCGCGCTCGTTCTGGTGCTGACCGGTGGTGCGATGCCACTCGCGCCGGCGGCCGTGTCCACCAACCTCCGGCCTGCCGATGGTAAGGCGTCCACGACGCCGGCGTCGGTCGTGTACTTCGCGAGCCCGCGCTGGGGCGTCCCTTGGGAGGTCGCCCCGACGGGAGGCTTCTCGGTGACGTCGTCGCCGTTGGGTGTGGGAGTCTCCGGCTCGACGATGCCTGCCGCGGGCTCCGCGGTGGCTGCTGGTGGCACCTTTTCGTTGGCCGATCCGCTCCTGCCGCAGGTGCCGAGTGTCCTGGCGCAGGCGTACGCCTCGGCCGTCCGCTCGGCGCCGGCCTCCTGCCACCTGCCGGTGACCTTGCTGGCTGCGATCGGGGAGGTGGAGTCGGGCTCCGTTCGTGGGCACGGCATCACCGCGGACCATCGTGTCGTCCCGGGCGTCTATGGGCCGATCCTCGACGGGAACGGATTCGCGGCGATCCCTGACACCGACCATGGTGTCCTCGACGGCGACCCGGTGTGGGACCGTGCCGTGGGGCCGATGCAGTTCATCCCGTCGACCTGGCGCGCCTATGGGGTCGACGGTGACGGTGACGGGAGGGCCGACCCGCAGAACGTTTACGACGCCGCGGCCTCGACCGGTCGCTACCTCTGCGTGGGGGGCCGCGACCTGTCCACGGATGCCGGGCTCAGGTCGGCGATCCTCTCGTACAACTACTCGCAGTCCTACCTGCAGACCGTGTTGCGCTGGAAGGCGACCTTTGAGCGTGGGGGGTCGACGGCCGTTGCGGCCGCATTGCCCCTCGTCGTGGCACCCTCGACGCCCGTGATGTCGGGGGCGCCGTCACCCGCGGCGAGCCCCTCGCGTACGCCGACGCCTTCGCCCACGCCGAGCCCGAGCCCCACGCCGTCACCCGCGGCGAGCCCCTCGCGGACGCCTTCGCCCACGCCATCGCCGAGCCCGAGCCCGAGCCCGAGCCCGAGCCCGAGCCCGAGTCCCAAGTCAACTCCGAGCGTCGGTCCGACCCCGACGACCTCGCCGTCGCTCGGCCCGAGCGCGTCGCCGAGTACAACCGCCGTGGCTTCGCACGCACCGGGCCCCACGGCCACCGAGACGTCTGCCGCGGGGACGACGCCGAGTGTCGCGGCTGCCTCCTGCTCGCCAACCCCGACACCGACACCGACACCGACACCGACACCGACGCCCTCTCCGTCCCCGACACCGTCGCCCTCGCCGAGTCCGACCCCGACACCGGCGCCGCCGACTGCTGGATGCCCGTGACGTAACGCCTCCGTTACACGAGGTCAGCGTCGCCGAAATACCCGCGCGGCAGTCTGTCCCCAAGACAGTCGGAGCCCGTCCGCGCGATGGGCCGGCAGGGAGGGGTTGCCATAGCCATCACCGCCGCACCAGTCGGCTCGCCCACGGACCCCCTGACTGCGCTCGACGACCGTTGCGTACGCCGTTCGCGGCTGCCTTCCCAAGGGGAAGGGTCAGTGGCGCGGGGACACGTCCTCGCCGTACCGGTCAATACAGAACGTCTCGAGGCGACGACACAGCGACTCCAGTTGCCCGCGCGCATGGTGGTGGGGATCCCACGCGCCGCACAGGTGGATCCGCAAGGGCCCCTCGGGCGTGAGGATCCGCAGGGCCTCGAGGCCGAAGCGCGGGTCATCGGTCACCACCGCGATTCCCCGCCCCGCGGCCGCGACGGCCATCGCCACCTCCGGGCTGAAGAACCGGTGGGTCCGGCGTGGGGCGCTGCGGATCAATTCCGCCGCCGAGTCCAGCGCACGGCGCGCCGGGAAGTCCTTGTCCAGGACGAGCAACTCGTGATCCAGGAGATCGGCGAGCTCCACAGCTCCCCGCCCTGACAAGGGATGGTCCGCGCGGACGCAGGCGAAGACCGGCAGTTCCGCGATCGGGCGCGACTCGAGCCAGGGCGGTGGGGCCGCGGCGGCGATGTAGAGGTCGGTGCTGCTCGGGGCGTCGAACAGCCTGTCCAGGCCGACGGTGCGTACTGACGGCATCGGGTCCTCGGGCGTGAAGGTGACCAGGAACGGAGCGATGACGTCGGTCAGCGTCGTCCCCAAGGTGGTGATCGCGATGTCCTGCATGGCACCGCTGGCGAGATATCCGGCCGCCCTGCGCGCCTTCTCCTCACGGGCCAGTAGGTCCCGCGCCATCGGGAGGAACGCGCGTCCTGCCGCGGTGAGCTGCAGCCGACCACCCTGGCGGCTGAACAACGTCAGGCGCAGCTCCCGCTCCAACGCCTGGATCTGGCGCGAGACCGACGGCTGACTCACGTGCACGGCCTGTGCGCCCGCGGTCACGCTGCCGCCGTCCGCGGCTGCCACGAAGTACCTCAGAACGGTGAAGTCCACACCCACCTCCATACGTAAACCGTATGAACTACATGATCAATCGGCATTGGACAGCATAGGACTCGCCAGTCCACTCTCTTGTCATTCCACCTTGCGGGATATCACTTGACCCGCATGACCCCCACGCCACCAGCGGTGACGTGCAGACGGGAGCCACTCAATGACCAACATCACCCAGCAACGAAAGATCGTCACCGAGGTCCCCGGGCCCCGTTCGCGTGAGCTCCATGCTCGGACCACGCGTGCGGTGAGCGCCGGTGTGGGAATCGGTTTCGCGGCCTACATCGAACGGGCCGGCGGCGGGCTCCTGACCGATGTCGACGGCAACGAACTCATCGACCTGGGGGCCGGAATCGCCGTCACCACGGTCGGCAACGCGGCCCCGCGCGTCGTACAGCGGGTCCAGCAGCAGGTCGCGGACTTCACCCACACCTGCTTCATGGTGAACCCGTACGAGGAGTACGTGGACGTCTGTGAAGCGCTCAACGAGCTCACCCCCGGCGACCACGAGAAGCGCTCCGCTCTGTTCAACTCCGGCGCCGAAGCCGTCGAGAACGCTGTCAAGGTCGCGCGCTCCTACACCGGACGCGACGCTGTCATCGCGTTCGACCACGCCTACCACGGCCGGACCAACCTCACGATGGCTCTGACCGCGAAGAGCCAGCCGTACAAGCAGGGCTTCGGGCCGTTCGCCGGGGAGATCTACCGCGCACCCATGGCCTACCCCTACCGTTGGGCCGGCGGCCCCGAGGCGTGCGCGGAGGAGGCCTTCTCCACCTTCGTCGCGCAGGTGCACACCCAGGTGGGTGAGCAGAACGTCGCCGCGGTGGTCCTCGAGCCCATCCAGGGCGAGGGAGGCTTCATCGTGCCGCCGCCCGGCTTCCTCGGCGCGCTGGCCGAGTGGTGCACCAGGAACGGCATCGTCTTCGTGGCCGATGAGGTCCAGACCGGCTTCTGCCGCACCGGCGACTGGTTCGCCTGTGACCACGAGGACATCGTCCCCGACATCATCACCACCGCGAAGGGAATCGCCGGCGGCCTGCCGCTCTCGGCGGTCACCGGTCGAGCCGAGATCATGGACGGCGTCCAGTCCGGCGGGCTGGGCGGAACGTACGGTGGCAACCCGATCGCCTGCGCCGCCGCCCTCGGCGCGATCGAGACCATGCGTGAGGACGACCTGGTCGGCCGGGCCCGCGAGATCGGCGACATCCTCAGCCTGCGCCTGGGTGAGCTGGCGGAGCGGTTCCCGGTCGTCGGTGAAGCGCGGGGACGCGGCGCGATGCAGGCGATCGAGCTGATCGCCGGTGGCGACGACCACAGCCCGAACGCCGCCCTGACCAAGGCCGTCAGCGCATACGCCCAGACCGAGGGGGTCGTGACGCTCACCTGCGGCACGTACGGCAACGTCATCCGCTTCCTGCCGCCGCTGGACATCACCGACGATCTCCTCCACGAGGGCCTCGACGTCGTCGCCGCCGGTCTGGAGAAGCTCGCATGACCGCTGAGCTCCAGACCCAGGCCCCGGACTTCCTCGGCGACGTCCCCACCGGCCTACTGATAAACGGCCAGTGGCGGCCCGCCGCCTCCGGGGAGACCCTGCCCGTGCTGGACCCGGCCACCGGCGCCGTGCTCGCCGAGGTCGCCGCGGCCGACGCGACGGATGCGCTCGAGGCGCTCGCGGCAGCCTCCGCCGCCCAGCCCGCCTGGGCCGCGGTCGCGCCGCGGGAGCGGGCGGAACTGCTGCGTGCCGCGTACGAGGCGATCATCGCCCGTGCCGAGGAGTTCGCCCAGTGCATGACGTACGAGATGGGCAAGCCGCTGGCCGAGGCCCGTGGCGAGGTCACGTACGGGGCGGAGTTCTTCCGGTGGTTCTCCGAGGAGGCCTGCCGGGTCGACGGACGGTGGACGACGGCGCCGGACGGCAAGACGCGGCTCCTGACGATGAAGCAGCCGGTGGGTCCCACGCTGATGATCCTGCCGTGGAACTTCCCCCTGGCCATGGGCACGAGGAAGATCGGACCGGCCATCGCCGCCGGCTGCACCATGGTGGTGAAACCCGCCCAGCAGACCCCCTTGACCACCCTCCTGCTCGCCAAGGTCCTGCAGGAGGTGGGCCTGCCGGACGGCGTACTGAACGTCATCACGACGCGCCGGACCGGCGAGACGATGGCGCCGGTCATCGCCGACCGTCGCCTGCGCAAGGTGACCTTCACCGGGTCGACGGCCGTCGGCACCCGCCTGCTGGAACAGTGCGCCCCGCGGGTCCTCCGCGTCTCCATGGAGCTCGGCGGCAATGCGCCGTTCATCGTCTTCGAGGACGCCGACATCGACAGCGCCGTCCGGGGCGCCATGCTCGCCAAGATGCGCAACACCGGCGAGGCCTGCACTGCCGCCAACCGATTCCTGGTCCAGGACACGGTGGCGGAGGCCTTCTCGGCCAAGCTCACCGCCGTCATGCAGGAACAGCGCCTCGGACACGGCGCCGCGGAGGGCACCCAGGTGGGCCCCCTGATCGACGGGCGGGCCCGCGACGGCGTGGACGCGCTGGTCCAGGACGCCGTGGCGCACGGCGCCACGCTGCGCACCGGCGGCGCGAGTGTCGAGGGTCCCGGTTACTTCTACGAGCCCACGGTCCTGACCGACGTCCCCTCGGATTCACGTATCGCCGTCGAGGAGATCTTCGGTCCCGTCGTGGCGATCTCGACGTTCGCCACGGAGGAAGAAGCGATCCGGCGGGCCAACGACACCGATTACGGGCTGGCCTCATACGTGTTCACCAAGGACCTGGGCCGGGCGGTCCGGGTGAGCGAGGCACTGGAGTACGGCATGGTCGGCGTCAACACCGGGATCGTCTCCAACCCCGCCGCACCCTTCGGCGGAGTCAAGCTCAGCGGCCTCGGCCGCGAGGGCAGCCACGAAGGGATCGAGGAGTACCTCGAGACCAAGTACGTGGGCCTGGCCACATGACAGCCGGCCCGCTCTCCGTCCTGGCGGCGCAGGTTCCTCTCCTGCGCGGCCAGGACGCGGTGGACCAGTTCGCCTCCGAGGTCGCGGCCATGGCCGACGACTTCCCCCGGGCCGGGCTGCTGGTCTTCCCGGAGCTGCACACCGTCCCGGCCGCCGGTGGCACTCCGGAGCACCTGCGTGCTGCGGCCGAACGTCTCGAGGGGCCCTGGGTCGAGGCCATGAGCGGGATCGCCCGCCGCCACGGCATCCATCTCCTGCCCGGTTCCTTCTGCGAGGCCGGTCCGGACGGGGAACTCTTCAACACCGCCGTCATGTTCGGTCCCGACGGGGACATCCTGGGGACCTACCGGAAGATCTTCCCGTGGCGGCCGAGCGAACCGTTCACCCCCGGTGGCGCGTTCACCGTCGTCGACGTCGAGGGCGTCCGGATCGGGCTGTCGATCTGCTACGACGCCTGGTTCCCCGAGCACAGCCGCCAACTCGGCTGGCTGGGCGCCGACGTCATCGTCAACATCGTCCACACCACGACCTGCGACCGTACGGCCGAGGTCGTCCTGGCCCAGGCGAACGCCATCACCAATCAGGTCTACGTGGTGAGTGTGAACTCCGCCGGCCCGGAGGGTGTGGGCCGCAGCCTGATCGTCGATCCCGAGGGGATCGTCCGCACTGCGGCACCCGCCGCCGAACGCCTGATGCTGACCGACGTCCTCGATCCGGCTGCCTGCCGGCGGGTGCGCCGCTTCGGGACCTCGGGTCTCAACCGTCTGTGGTCCCAGTTCACTCCAGCCGACCATCCGCTCACACTCCCGGCCTACAACGGGCAGATCGAGCCCGAGCGGTGGTCGATCAACCAGAAGGGAGACTGAAGTGACGAACTCATCCCACAAGCCCCCCACCACCCGCACCAGTCGGCACCTCGAGCGCCGCCTGGGCCTCGGCTCCGTTGTCCTGTTCGGGGTGTCGTACATGGCCCCGCTGATCGTGCTCGGCACGTTCGGCATCGTCGCGGTCGCCACCCACGGCACCGTCGCCGGTGGCTACGTACTGGCCCTGGTCGCCATGCTCTTCACCGCCCTCAGCTACGGCAAGATGTCCCGCGTCTTCCCTGCCGCTGGATCCGCCTACACCTACGTCCGCAAGACCCAGAACGGCCATCTTGGCCTCCTGGTCGGCTGGGCGGCACTGCTCGACTACTTCTTCCTGCCGATGGTCATCTGGCTGATCGGGGCGTCGTTCCTCAACGCCGAGTTCCCGGCCGTCCCCAACGCGGTGTGGATCCTCGGCTTCATCGTGACCACCACCATCCTCAACCTGCTCGGGATCGTGGTCGCGGAGCGGGCCACCCTGCTGCTGATGGCGTTCCAGGTCCTGGTCATCGTGATCTTCCTGGCCCTGTCGATCGTCCACCTCAGCCAGCACCACGCCGGCTTCGTCGATCCGGCACCCTTCTGGCACGCGGGAACGACACTGGGGGCGGTCTCCGCCGGTGCCGCCATCGCCGCCTACTCGTTCCTCGGGTTCGACGCCGTCACCACGATGGCCGAGGAGACCCGCAACCCGCAGCGGGTCATCCCCCGCGCGATCCTGCTGGTCGCCCTGATCGGCGGCGGCATCTTCATCGTCATCAGCTACGCCGCGCAACTGGTGCATCCCGGCGCCCAGTTCGCTGACCCCGACTCGGCCTCGTTCGAGATCGCCAAGCAGATCGGCGGCGACCTCTTCTCGGCGCTGTTCATCGCCGGCCTCGTGGTCACCCAGTTCGGCTCGGGCATCGCCGCGCAGTCGAGCGCCGCCCGCCTGACGTACGCGATGGGCCGCGACGGCGTCCTGCCGAGGCGATTCTTCGGCTACATCCATCCGCGCTACCACACGCCCGCGCTGAACATCCTCCTGTCGGCCCTGGTCGGGCTCCTGGCCCTGTTCATGAACGTCACCACGTCCACGTCGTTCATCAACTTCGGCGCCTTCACCGCCTTCACCATGGTGAACGTCTCCGTCGTCGCCTACTGGGTCCGGGAGCGGCGAGCGGGCCGGACGCACAACCCATGGGGCTACGTGGTCGCGCCCGCGGTCGGCGCCCTGATCTCCTTCTTCCTGCTGACCCAGTTGGACCGCAACGCCCTGACGCTGGGGGTGAGCTGGCTGTGCATCGGCGTCGTCTGGACGGCCATCCTGACCAAGGGCTTCCGTCAGGCCCCGCCCGAGATGCACTTCGAGGAGGTCGACCCGGAGGCCACCCTCGACCGGGTCGAGGATCCCCTCGAGGGGGACCTGACCCGGTGAGCTCCCGCAGGTGAGCTCGCCTGGATGAACTCGCCTGGATCAACACCGCGCGCACACAGCGGGGCCGGTCGTCCTCGGACGACCGGCCCCGCTGTGCCTCGTGCTCCGCGACGGGCTGGAGCCCTCAGCTGCCGGCTGGGGTCACTGGCCGTAGACGTTCTGGTAGCGGTCGTACAGCCGGTCGATGTCGGCCTGCTCCATCGGCACCGGGGTGCCGAGCTGACGGGCGAAGTGCACCGTGCGGGCGACGTCCTCCAGCATCACGGCGGCCTTCACGGCCTCGCGGGCGCTCGCGCCGATGGTGAACGGGCCGTGGTTGGCCATCAGCACCGCGCGGGAACGGCTGGCGCGCAGCGTCTCCACGATGCCCTGACCGATCGAGTCGTCGCCGATCAGCGCGAACGGGCCCACCGGGATCTCCCCGCCGAACTCGTCGGCCATCATCGTCAGCACGCAGGGGATCGGCTCGCGCCGGGCCGACCAGGCGGTGGCGTAGTCGGAGTGGGTGTGCACCACGCCGCCGATCTCGGGCATGTGCCGGTAGACGTACGCGTGGGCCGCGGTGTCGGAGGAGGGCTTGCGGTCGCCCTCGACCAGGGTCCCGTCGAGATCGCACACGACCATCGCCTCGGGGGTGAGGTCGTCGTACGACACGCCGGACGGCTTGATCACCATCAGGTCGGCGCCGGGAACGCGCGCGGACACGTTGCCCGCCGTCCACACGACGAGGGCGTTGCGGGGGAGTTCGGCGTGCAGCGCGGCGACCTCGGTCTTGAGGCGGTCGACGACGGCGCGCAGCTCGTCGGGCACTCCGTCGGGGGCTGTCGAGCTGGCCGCGGTGGTCTGGGACATGGGTGCCTCCCTGTGCCGGGCTCCGATGCCCGGTCTCGTATCGGTCCGGGACGGAGGCGGCCCCTGCACTTCTTGTCCGGGGGACTGTTCCTCCGCTCATGTGAACGGTAACATTGTCGACGACCGAGGTCCAGTGCACCCCTGTGCAGAACGGGTGTGCCGACGTGACATGCTCGGACCACCGGCCGACCACGCGGCGCCGGCACCAGAACGACCAGGAGGATCAACGATGATCGACCCCACCACCGACCGCGCCCGTGAGGCGATCAGCGCGGGGACGGCAGTGCTCGGCATGGAGCTGGGCTCGACCCGGATCAAGGCCGTGCTGATCGGTCCCGACCACGAGCCGATCGCCGTGGGGAGCCACGCCTGGGAGAACCAGTTCGTCGACCGACGATGGACGTATTCCCTGGACGCCGTGTGGGAGGGTGTGCAGGCCTGCTACGCCGACCTTGCCGCGGACGTCCGGCGCCGCTACGACCTCGAACTGACCGCGCTCGGCGCGATGGGCGTCTCGGCGATGATGCACGGCTACCTCGCCTTCGATGAGGGCGGCGAACTGCTCGTCCCCTTCCGCACGTGGCGCAACACCTCCACCGGGCCGGCCGCGGACGAACTGACCCAGCTCTTCGACTTCCATGTCCCGCAGCGGTGGAGCATCGCTCATCTGCGCCAGGCGATGCTCGACGGCGAGGAACACGTCTCCCGGGTCGCCCAGCTGACCACGCTGGCCGGTTACGTGCACTGGCGCCTGACTGGGCAGCGGGTGCTCGGCGTCGGGGACGCCAGCGGCATGTTCCCGATCGACTCCACCACCGGGTCGTACGTGGCCGCGATGGTCGACCGGTTCGATGAGGTGGCCACCGCCGAGGGAATGCCGTGGCACCTGAGCGACCTGCTGCCGAGGGTGCTGTCGGCCGGTGAGGACGCCGGTGCCCTGACCCCCGAGGGGGCTCTCCTGCTCGACCCGACCGGTGCCCTGCGGCCCGGAGCCCCGCTCTGCCCGCCGGAGGGTGACGCCGGCACCGGCATGGTGGCCACTGGTTCGGTCGCTCCGCTGACCGGCAACGTCAGCGCCGGCACCAGCATCTTCGCGATGGTGGTGCTCGACCACGCGCTGGGTCAGATGCACCCTGAGCTGGACATGGTCACCACCCCCTCCGGCGACCCGGTCGCGATGGTGCACTGCAACAACGGCGCCAGCGAGGTCGACGCTTGGGCCGGGGTCTTCGGCGAGTTCGCGACCGCGCTGGGCGTGCAGGCCGACCCGTCGCAGGTCTTCGGCACGCTGTTTCGGGCGGCGCTCACCGGTGACGCCGACGGTGGCGGCCTGCTGGCCTACAACTTCCTCTCCGGGGAGCACAACGTCGGGCTGGCCGAGGGACGCCCGATGGTCGTCCGCACTCCCGACAGCACCCTCAACCTGGCGAACTTCATGCGCGCCCAGCTCTTCGGCATGCTGGGGACCCTGCGCCTCGGCATGGACGTGCTGACCGGCGAGGGCGTACGGATCACCTCGATGTTCGGCCACGGCGGGTTTTTCCGGACCGAGGGCGTGGGGCAGCGGATCCTCGCCGCGGCCCTCGATGCGCCGGTGACCGTCGGCTCGAGTGCGGGTGAGGGTGGAGCCTGGGGCATCGCCGTGCTGGCGGCCTTCCTGCGCGATCGCGGCGCCGAGGAGTCGCTGCCGGACTACCTGCGGACGAAGGTCTTCGCCGGAGCCCACTTGGCGGCGATGGACCCGGACCCGGCCGACGTCGCCGGCTTCGCGGCATTCATGGAGCGCTTCGAGCGTGGGCTCGAGGTCGAGCGGCTGGCCGTCGAGCGGCTCTGACACACCACGGCTGACACACCACGGCTGACTCCGCAGGGCCGCTACGCGTGAGCCCTGCGGAGCACCGCGGCCTCAGCGCCAGAACTCGGCGAGCTGCTCGGCCCGTGCCAGGCCCTGTCGCTGGCCGGCGCGAGCAGCTGCCGGCCGTAGCGACAGGTCCATGGCGTGGGCGCCGAACAGGTGCTCGGAGTCGGCGTCGGGGAAGATCGTCTCGACCCTGCTGCCGTGCGCTCGCAGGTCGTCCACCTGGGTCGACAGATGCGTGCCCCACTCCTTCGGATGGAGCGACCTGCCACCGAAGGGCGACAGCACCAGCACCCGCGCACACCCGGCCGCCAGATCGGCGTTCTCGGCGTTGGCTCGGTAGCCGCCGTCGATGTAGCGGCCGCCGCCGATCCCGTAGGCGAAGCCGCTGGAACAACTGGCGGCCACGGCGTCCACCAGGTCGATCCCGCTGTGGCGGTCGAACACGACAGGGACGCCGGTACAGGCATCGACTGCGGTGATGAGCAGCGGACGTTCCGGCCAGTGCCGGCTGGGCAGCCGAGCGGCGACGGTCGCGCGCCAGCGTTCCTGCTGGGAGCTGTCCGCCGCGTCCTCCCGCTCGAGCGCCGCCGCGCCCATCCGGCGGCGCAGGTCGGCGGCATCCTCGGCGGCAGCGATGAGGGCTGTCATCCGCTCCAGATGGTCGCTCACCGGGCGAACGCTCCCGCGTCCACCGGAGGATCCTCCCGACCTGGCCGGTGGCTGCTGTGGTGCGGCGGTGAGGATGGCGTCCAGCATTTCGGTGGGGGTCGCGCCGGCGAGCTGCGCCGCGGCCGTTGAGCCGGCCGACGTGCCGATGGTCAGATCGGCGCCGGTCACGTCCAGACCGGCTTCGTACAGACCGGCGACGACGCCGATCAGCCAGGCGTTGCCGGTGGATCCTCCGCCGCCGAGGACCAGTGCGCGTTCGCCGTGGGGCACTCGCCCGGTCGCGTCGACCTGCGGCTTGTTCTGGCCGGGCGTCGGCGCGTGGGAGGTCCCTCGCTCGGGGCTTGTCGAGCCGCCGTGCGGGACAGGAGAAGGTGTGGTGTTCATGGGAGTCGCCTTTCGCGAGGTGCCTGTCGGGCGCTCCCGGTGGCGACTACCTCAGTCGCGCGATCGTGGCCGGCGGGGGAGCACCCACTGCGGAAACTGCGTTCATGGGTCTCACCTCCTACCGATGCATCACGATCGTCGAAAAGTTAGCACGCCGGCGACGCCGTACGCCACTGTCGGCAGGCCGGTGAGGGGCGATCCGCGCACCGCGCACTCGGCGCCACTACAGCACCCGGGTGGACTCCCGGATGACCAGGGTGGGATCGATCCGGCGCGGCATCGCCGGGACGTCCTCGCCGAGCAGTGCGAGCAGCACGGCCACGCCGGCGACACCCAGCGTCTCGAAGTCCTGGTGGACCGTCGTCAGGGGCGGGCGGAAATGTGGGCTCTCCGGGATGTCGTCGAAGCCCACCACGCTGATGTCCTCGGGGATCCGCAGTCCTCGGTCCGAGAGCGCGTGGATCAGCCCCAGCGCCATCTGGTCGTTCGCCGCGAAGACCGCGGTCAGGTCGGGGATCTCCAGCAACTGGTCGGCGGCGGCGTAGCCGGCGTCGGGGCTCCAGTCCCCGCGCACGGGCGTCGGGGTCGCCAGCCCGGCCTGCTCCAGGACGAAGCGCCACTCCGCCTCACGGGCGCAGGAATCGAGCCAGTCCACGGGGCCGGTGACGTGGCCGATGACCTGATGGCCCTGGTCGAGCAGGTGCTGGACCGCGAGCCGGGCGCCCTTGGCCTGGTCGACACCGACGCGGGGGAGCCCGAGGTTGCGGGCCGGGTCGTTCGCCCGGCCGGGGAGCGAACCGAGGAGTACGCAGGAGTCCGGCAGGTCCAGCTGGCCGAGCAGCTCAAGCGTCTCGGTCCTGGGCACGATCACCACCAGCCCCTCGACGTCCTGCCCGGTGAGGAAGTCCACGCCCTCCCGGAAGTCCTCGATCGAATCAGGGGTGACCGTGTACGTCGTGGACGAGTAGCCGGCCTTGCGGGCGGCGACCTCACTGCCGCGGAGCATGCTCACCGGGCCGTAGTGGCTGGAGGATTCGATGATCATCCCGATCCGGCGGGTCCGGCCGTGGGCGAGGGCCCGGGCGACGGCGCTGGGACGATACCCGAGCTCGTCGATGGCGGCCTGGACCCGTTCGCGGGTCTCCGGCCGGATCCGTGGGCTGTCGTTGATCACCCGCGACACCGTCTGGTGCGAGACGCCCGCCACGCGGGCGACGTCGCGCATGCTCGGTGCCCTGCCACCCTCAGCCGGCATCGTACGATCCTCTCCCTGAGCGGGCGGGCCCCGGAGCGTCAGTCGACGCGCCGGGACCCACAGGTTGTTGTCACATTACGCGATACCGGCCGGCGTCGGGCCGCCTCGGAAGGTCGCTTCCAGCTGCAGGCTCCGCTCGAACACCGGCATGGTGGTGTGCTCATCGATCAGCGCGATCTCGACTCCGGCCATCCGAGCGAAGTCGACGAACACCTCCGGGCTGAGCGCGGTGCTCATCACGGTGTGGTGTGCCGCGCCCGAAGCGAGCCACGCGTTCGCCGAGGTGACGAAGTCCGGCAGCGGCTTCCAGAGGGCCCGGCCGACGGGCAGCTGGGGGAGTGCGGCCCGGGGCTCGACCAGGTTGATGGCGTTGGCGATCAGCCGGAAGCGGTTGCGGACATCGACCATCGCCACGACGACGCCCGGGCCCGGATCGGCGGTGAAGACCAGCCGGCACGGATCCTCCTTGCCGCCGATACCCAGCGGGTGGATCTCCAGGGTCGGGCGGGCCGTGGTGAGGTTGGGCGAGACCTCGAGCATGTGCGCACCGAGGATGACCTCGTCACCGGGGGTGAGGTCGTACGTGTAGTCCTCCATCAGGGAGGCGCCGCCGGGCAGCCCGGCACCCATCACCGCGGCGAGGTGGATGAGGATGGCGGTCTTCCAGTCGCCCTCGGCTCCGAACCCGTAGCCGTCGGCCATCAGTCGCTGCACCCCGATGCCGGGCAGCTGGCGCAGCGTGCCGAGGTCCTCGAAGCTGTCGGTGAACGCCTGGAAACCGCCCTCCTCGAGGAAGTCCCGCAGACCCAGCTCCTGCTGGGCGGCGACGCGCAGCGACTCGCGGCGATCGCCGTCGGGCCCGAGCTCGGGGACGACGTCGTAGAGCTCGTCGTACTCGGCGACCAGCGCGTCGATGCGCTCCTCGCTCACCGCGTCGACGCGGGCGATCAGGTCGTTCACCGGCCAGGTGTTGATGGAGGCACCGAAGATGGTCTCCGCCTCGGTCTTGTCACCCTCGGTGACGGCGACGTAGCGCATGTTGTCGCCGAACCGGGCGACCTTCATCCCCTTGAGGGCGGCCAGGCCGGCGGCGGCCCGGGACCAGGCACCGATCTCGGCGGCGACCCGCGGATCGGAGGCGTGGCCGATGACCGACTTCCGCTGCACGCCGAGGCGGGACAGGATGTAGCCGAACTCCCGGTCGCCATGGGCGGACTGGTTGAGGTTCATGAAGTCGAAGTCGAGGTCGGCGTACGGCAGCTCGATGTTCGCCTGGGTGTGCAGGTGCAACAGCGGCTTCTGGAGCGTACGCAGCCCGCGGATCCACATCTTCGCCGGCGAGAACGTGTGCATCCAGGTCATCACGCCGATGACCTCGGGATCGGCGTTCGCCTCGCGGACGGCCGCGACGATGCCCTCGGTGTCCTTGAGGACGGGCTTCCAGATCACCTCGACGGGGATCTGGGTGGCGGCGTTGAGCTGGGCGACGATCGCCTGGGACTGCTCGGCCACGCGCCGCAGCACATCCTCCCCGTACAGCTCCTGACTACCGATCAGGAACCAGACCTTGCGCGTCGACAGATCCGGGATGATGCTACGTCCGGCCATGGGAAATTCCTTCGTCAGTTGGTTGCACCGCGGCCGGTGGTCTCGGCCCGCTCCGTGCGGGCGGCCGTGCCGCAGCGACAGAGGCCGCGAAGGGGCCCGGGATGATGGTCGTGCAGCCAAAAGGACGCGTCGCGGATACCCTCGCCGGGTTGCGACGCATGACTGACTCCCTTGTCCGGACCCTTGCGGGGCCTGCGTCATCTGCGATGTTACCGGTAACATTTTCTGCGAGTCAAGCGTCCTCGAGGGGCTTCGCCACAGAACTGCCGCTGACTCGCCGCCACGGCCGGACACGGGGATGGGTTGCGCCGCGAGGTCATAGGGCAGGCCTATGACCCAATCGAGCAAGGAATACCTGGGTCGCCGCGCCAAAGGCCCCGGCCCACAACGCAGGCGGCAGGCGCTGAGGGTCAGCCGGAAGGAAGCAAGAAACCCCTGGCCGAAGGCATCTGACTTTCATCAAGATGCCCCGGGCCAGGGGTTCCGTTCGTGGCGGGGACAGGATTTGAACCTGCGACCTCTGGGTTATGAGCCCAGCGAGCTACCGAACTGCTCCACCCCGCGTCGGCGACAAGACACCACTGTAGTCCGGATCCGCCGTAGGACCAAACCGGCGGTCTCCGTGGTCCCGGGAGGCTCCCTCGGCCCTATCCCGCTCCGAGGTCGACCGCGAGGATCCGGTCGTCGTCGGGTCCTGGGCTGCCGCGGCCGTCGGTGTTGTCGGTGAGGATCCACAGTCGGCCGTCGGGGGCGGCGGTGACGTCGCGGAGGCGTCCGTACGTGTGGTCGTAGTACGGGGTCGAGGTCGACGGGGCAGCGACTGGGATCGCGCGCAGGACCTGGCCGCGCAGGGTGGCCAGGAACAGCGTCCCGCCGATCCGGGTGAGGCCACTGGGACTCGCATCGCCCGGATGCCATTGCTGGACGGGATCGCGGAAGCCGCGGTCCGTCCCGCCGCGGCCCTCCACCACCGGCCAGCCGTAGTTGCCCCCGGCGACGATGACGTTCAGTTCGTCCCAGGTGTTGAGGCCCAGCTCCGAGGCGAACATCTGCCCGTCCGCGGTCCAGGCGAGGCCCTCCACGTTGCGGTGGCCGTAGCTGTAGACGAGCGAGCCGGGGAAGGGATTGTCATGCGGGACCGTTCCGTCGGGGGTCATCCGCAGGATCTTGCCGCCGAGCGAGCCGAGGTCCTGGGCCAGGGCGCCGTTCCCGGTGTCCCCGACGCCCGCGTACAGCATGCCGTCGGGCCCGAACGCGAGGCGGCCGCCGTTGTGGATCGCGCCGGACGGGAGGTGGTCCAGGAGAGTCTGTGCCGGCCCCAGCCCGTACGATCCCGGCGTCCCGGTGAGCCCGAAACGCTGGATCCGGTTGCCATTTGGGCCCGTCGAGTATGCATAGAGCCGGTTCTGGCTGTCGACGGCGAGCCCCAGCAGCCCGCCCTCACCACCGTGCACCACGCCGGGAACGCTGCCGACCTCGCGGTGCGACCCGTCGGTGAGGAGCTCGACGATGCGGCCCGAGTCCCGTTCGCTCACCAGGGCGGTCCGCCCTGCGAAGGCGATCGACCACGGCGACTGCAGGCGGGAGGCGATCACCTGGGGCTCGCCGCGTGGTGCCTCGGCGGTCGTGCTTTCCGGTGCGGGCGTGGAGGGTGCCCCGGGCGTGGTGCAGCCGACGAGGAACACGATCAGGGCGACGACCAGGAAGGCGGCCGCCCTGACCCCCGGGCGGACCGACCTACGCGATCGAATCGTCATGCTTGGAGTATGGGCCGGGCGGTCACCCCCTGGGGAGTCAGATGCGGCTCAGAAGACGAGCACCTTGTCGGGCGCCAGGACGTGCCACCCCGGGCGGGCTACCGCTTCGCCCTGCCGGCCCGGTCGTCGCTGCGCTCCGCTGTGCGGGGGCGGTCAGTTCTGCGCTCCGGTGCGGTCTCGGTCTCCTCCGGCGAGGAGTCCGCTGCCTGCTCGGCGTGCTGGAGCCGCAGGTCGCGACCGGTCGCCTGGAGCCGGTCCCGGGTCGCCTTCATCTTCTCGACCATCCGGGTGTCGCGCGGGGGCAGCAGGATGTTCGACTCGGCCTCGATGCCGCCCTGCAGTTCGCGCGCCCGTTCCACCTCCGCGTCCACCTCGGCCCCGAGCAGCAGCATGATGTTGAACATCCAGAGCACCAGCATCAGCGCCATGACCGAGCCGATCGCTCCGTAGGAGCTGTAGGCGGCGAACTGGGTGAGGTAGATCGACAACAGCACTCCGGTCACCGCGATGCCCACGATCGCCACGCCGGAGCCGAGGCTGACCCACTTGAACTTCGGCTGGCGCACGTTGGGGGTGAAGTAGTAGAGCACGGCGACCATCACGACCACCAGGATCAGGATCACCGGCCACTTCACCCAGGCCCAGATCGGCAGGAAGGTGCCCATCAGGAAGTTCAGGGTCCCGGTCAGGCCCAGCGGTGCCGCGATGGGCCCCAGTACTCCGGCGACCAGGGTCTGGTTCGCGGCGAGGGCGATCAGGATGAGGACGATCCCGATCAGCATGACCAGCGTGGTCAGGAGCATCGTGCCGGTCTGCTTCACCAGGCTGCGGCCCTCTACCCGCCCGTAGACGGTGTTCATGCAGCGGGAGAACGCCTTGACGTAGGCAGAGGCCGACCACAGGGCGACGGCGGTACCGATGATGAGGGCGATCACGCCGCCGGAGGACGACCCCGTGATGCTCTGCACCAGATCCCCCACCTGCCCCTGGTACTTCGGCGGCACGTACTGCTGGACCAGGCGGTCCACTGCGGTGGTCACCGTGCCGGCGTTGTTGCTCAGGACCAGGGAGATGATGGAGAAGGTCGCCAGCAGCGCGGGGGCCAGGGACAGGACGGTGTAGTAGGTGAGCATGGCGGCCAGGTCCGGTCCGCCGTCGCTCAGGAATTCCCTGCCGGCGCGCTTCGCCGCGTACTTCCGGCTGGGGCCGGTAAGGCGGTGCGGCGTCGGCGGCTTTTCCTTGGCATCCGGGGGCGGTGCATCCGAAGCGCCGAGGGTCAGGTCGATGAAGTCGTTGGGTGGCACTGGAGTTACCTCTCGTCGTCCTGGCGCTGTGTGGTGGGGATCGGGCGTTCTCTCGGTCAGGGCCAACTGCGGTCCCTTTGGTGCGACGGGCACTCCTGCCTTACCCAGTCCCTCCGGGTGCATACCTGTCCAGACTGGTTGAGGGCTGGGAGGGGTGCCGAGGCACGCCGGTGGTCTCTTGACCGAGAAGGAAGGGTAGCCTAACCTAATTCTCAGGAACAGCGTGTATGGCCGGTTGTCCGGCCGTTCCTCCGCGTGCAGTTGGTGTGTGGTTTCTCGACGGTGGGGGGTCGGGATGACGTCCTCAGGACCTGCTTCAGGGCCGGCGGCGTCGCCGAGCGCCTGTATCGCCGATCAGCCTCGGGGCCCACCGATCACGGGCCAACGTGTCCACCGCAGTTGCGAGCCGGCATGCCGTCGTCACCGAGACGCTTGGGGGGTCCCGGCGTCGAGGGTCCTGCTCGTCAGGCATTCCCCCTGCTCCGGCGGAACCCAGAGTTCCGCGACGTTTTCTCCGATGTCGTCCCGTGTCAGAGGCATCCGTAGGGCGGCATCATCGCGCGGGTCCGGTTGGAAACTCCCATGTCCAAGAAGTTCATCAAGCTCCTCACCTCACTCTTCGTCGCCCTGGTCGCGACGCTCAGCTTCTCCGCGACGGCCGCTTACGCGGACAGCCCGCACTACGTCAAGGGACCGACTGCCACGGTCAGCGGCAACAGTCTCGTCGTCGCCTGGAAGGCGGCGGGACTGGGCAACGCCCAGTACGCCGACTTCACCCTCACCGGCACCGTCACCGCGACGGCCCAGTGCTTCACCAAGAGCGGTAACCCTGTGAATGGGGTTCCCAAGAGCGACACCACCAGCGTCAACGCGTCGGGGACCTTCCCCGTGCGCAACGGCCAGGTGACCGGCTCCTTCACGGTGTCCCCGCTCACCACGCTCAAGTGCACTGGTAATCAGCAAGTGCGCATCCTCAGCGTGTCGTACGACCTGTATCTCAACGGTGCCGGATTGCCGCAGGTCCACCTGGTCTCCTGATCCGCAGTGCCCCATCCCCTGGGTCGGCCAACTGGTCTCGTTCTCGAGACCAATGGCCGGCCCCTTCGCGTCGGGCTCCGCGTCGATGACCCCCACCATGATCGGGCAGGACAATGGTGAGCAGAGTCACCGACACTGACGCGCCCGGCCTCCGCATCGGTGACAAGGAAGGGATCAGCAATGACCCAGAAGCAGCCCCTCATGGGGGACGATCGGACGGTCCTGGTCGTCGGGGCGACCGGCGACGTCGGCGGCAAGGTTGTCCGTGCCCTGTTGACCCGGGACACGACCCTCCGGGCGCTCGTACGGCCGACGACCGATGCCAGCACCCTGGAGGCGCTCGGTGTCCGGATCGCCCGCGGCGACATGCTGGACCTCGAGTCACTGGTGGCGGCGATGACCGGAGTGGACGCAGTGGTGACGACGGCGGCCGGCTACACCCGCCGGCTTCCGAACGCGCTCGAGGTCGACACCGTCGGCCAGGCGAACCTGGCCGAGGCCGCTGCTCGGACAGGGGTCCGCCGGTTCGTGCAGACCAGCATCCTGACCTGCGACCAGACACCGGACGTCCCCCACTTCTGGCACAAGAAGCTGGCCGAGGACGCGCTGGAATCCCGCGGCGTGCCGTTCGTCGCGCTGCGGCCGGGAGCGTTCCTGGACAACTTCACCCGTTACGGCGGGGATCCGTTCGCGTCCGGTCGGTTGGCGCCGATGGGGCCGGTCTCGACGCCGATGACGTACGTCCTCATCGCCGACCTGGCCCGCTATCTGGCGGAGGCCGTCGACGTTCCCGGGGTGGAGGGGGAGCGAATCGACATCGGCTGGACCAGGCCGGTCACCGTCGAGGAGGTCGCCCGGATCGCCTCCGACCTCCTCGGGCGGCAGATCGAGGTCGGTGGTGCTCCCGATGCTGGTCGTACGCCCGGCAGCGGGGTCGGGGACGAGCGTTTCCGGTCCATGGATGCGGACATGAGGGCGATGGTCGAGTGGTTCGGGTCGGGGAGGTATGTGGCCGACACGACCCGGCAGGGGGAGGTCTTCGAGCATGTGCCGACGCCCGAGGACGCGATAGCCAGGTTCCTGACCGGTCTGGGGCACACGGTTCAGCGCTGACGTCTCTGTGAGACCCTGCGGCGTCAGGGCCGTCAGCGTGTCGCGGCTGTGGCCGTGTTGTCAGTCGAGGAAGGCGTCCGGGACAAGGTCCTCCTCGGCGACGCCGGGGGAGTAGCGGGACAGATCGGTGATCCCTGCCTCGGCCAGCACGTCCTCGACCAGCAGCGTCCGGCCGGTCTGGCGGAGCGGATCGGTGAGAACGAGGTAGGCGGCGTCGGCATAGATGTCCGGTGTCCGGCTGTGCCGCAGTACCTCATCGCCACCCAGCAGGTTGGCCACGGCGGCCGTGCGGATGGTCGTGCGCGGCCACAGGCAGTTGGCTCTCACTCCGGCGTGCTCGAACTCGGCAGCCAGTCCGAGCGTGGCGAGGGTCATGCCGTACTTGGAGATCATGTAGCCGGGATAGGCGCCGAGCCAGTGTGGGCTGAGGTTGAGTGGTGGGGAGAGGCTGAGGATCTGGGGGTGCTCGGCCTTCAGCAAGTGGGGGAGTGCGGCACGGGAGAGTTGGAAGGTACCGCGGACGTTGATGTCCTGCATCAGGTCGTAGCGCTTGGGGTTGAGCTCGAGCGAGCCGGACAGGTCAATGGCGCTGGCGTTGTTGATGACGATGTCGATGCCGCCGAACTCGGTGACCGTCGCGTCCACGGCTCGGGCGATCGCCTCGTCGTTACGTACGTCCCCGACGATCGGCAGGGCTCGGCCGCCCGCGTCCCGGATGGCAGCGGCAGCGGTCTGGATCGTGCCCTCGAGGCGAGGGTGCGGTCGGTCGGTCTTGGCCAGCAGGGCGATATTGGCGCCGTCTTGAGCGGCGCGGAGGGCGATGGCGAGGCCGATGCCACGGCTGCCGCCCGACATCAGGAGCGTACGCCCGGCGAGTGTCTCGGTCATGGCATCTCCCTTGCCTGTGGATCAGCGTGGCGACGGCTCCCTCTCACCATTCATAGTGCCCCGCGGAACCCCTGCGGTCGGCAATCGGCCCACGTGACCCCCGCATCTCAAGCCTTCCCACGGGGCGCCCAAGTTCTTGAGCACACGATGAAGCTGCAGAGGGCGACCTGTGAAGGAATGGGTAGATCGCCATTGCGATGAAAGAGACTGTCAGAATAACTGTGTGTAGGGGCCCGGTCTGATCAGAGAGGAGATGGCCATGTCGGACCCGACCGGAGCAGACCGGAGGAAATGATCGATGTCGGCGGCAATCGATCCCGTGCCCGGGGCGATCATCGATCAGACCGGCTTGGCCTTGCTGCTCGCGCAGGCCAGGGATACGGGCGTGAGATTCGACAATCTCGCGGGGCCGAACAGCGAACCGAGGTGACGAGAATCAGTCGGTCCCGATGAGCTGCAGCATTCGGGTACGGTCCGTTGTGTACGTGATCGTTAACTCACCAACAGAAAGCACGTCCCCCTCGAACAGCGTCCCCGTTGCCCGCTCCACTCCAGACGAGGCGCGCACGGAGACTCCCATCTGCCCGTCGGCCCCCTTGGCAGGAAGCAGACCGATCGATGCCAAGCCGTCGCCAAGATTCAAGGACGACTTGCGGCCGCTGAGCAAGCGCTCGTCGACCACCGCGCCATTTCGCAGGAGCGAGAGTGTGCCTGTCATGCGCGGGCGGGTTGCCAGCCAGCCTCCCCATGCGCCGCCGATCAGCACCATCACGACGACCCCGATGCCGCCCACGCGAACGAGCGGGCTATCCATGACCGCTCCGGCCTCCGCGGTGGCATTGGGGGAGACGGTGAGACTCAGGCGGGAAGGCTTGACATCTGCCTTCCATGTAAGTCCCAGATCATTCGTGATCACGTGCTGCCAGGGGCTGCCGACCTTCCCCATGACCTGCAGGGAGACTATGCCACGAAGCTGTGCGGAAGCGCTCAACTGCACGTCCGCCTTAACGGTTCCACCGGCGGGAATGTCGAGGGATCCTGGGACACCGGTAACTGTGACGGCTGGATTGGGCTCCGACGTGATGGCCAGATCCGTCACCTGGACGGGTACAACATTGTTGGCGTTGTGAAGGGTCAGTGTCGCGGAGCCACTGGAGAGTTCCAGGGGCTGGTCGATAGACACGTTGACCGACTCTGCGAGATGGTCCTGCAATTGGCTGACGGCGGCCGCCTTCATTACATCTGTCGATACCTGTGGCAGGAAGGTGCCCAGCTCGGACGATGACACGTCCTTGACGTTGGAGAACACCTGCTTGAGAACGGCGGCATCGGTGTTCGATGTCAGCGCGATCGCCAGGGGGCGATGTCGTGACTGTCCTGCAGCTTGACAGCTCGTTGCTTCAGTGGCCCCCAGCCGGATGAGTTGACCGTTGCATACGGAGACGACGGATTGGTGTCTATCTGGCCGTCCGTGAAGAGCAGCACTGCGCCCCGCTTCTTGATCTCTCCCCGCTCCATGACATCGAGGGCGGTGGCGAGGGCAGCACCGATGTCCGTGGCCTGACCTGTGGGGGCGGCTGGCAGCGAGGATATGCTGCCCTGCCTGTCGGATCCCAGAGCGGTGAGCGATCGTCGGACCTGGGGCGTCGAGTCGAAGGTGATGAGGGCGACTCGATCGTCTGGGCCGAGAGCCTTGACCATGTCCGAGAGTCCAGACCGTACGCGCTGGTAACGACCTTGGTCCGTCATGGACGCGGAAGTGTCCACGATCACGACGTAGTCGGCGGGCTCCTGTTTCACCGACAGGGCGGTCAACACGTCCTGGAGGGATGACTGCTCGGGCGCCGCCAAAGCTGGAATGGGGCCGAAGAGCACCACGGCCACCAGCAGCGGCAGGAGGAGGGCGGCCGTGATCGATCGGGCGATCCGACGTCGCTGTGCCTGACGTCTCATGCTCCGTACCCCCTGACAAACCGACGTTGGCGGCAGGCTAGCAGGCCGAGGGGGAGCCGCCTGTCGGCGACGGTCGAATTCTGGGCCGGTTTCAAACCGCTGGTCCGCCGCGGACATACGCGACCTGTCCGCTCGCGGCGACCTTGGCGCTCCGATGTGAGTCCAGGACAACCTCCAGGTCGATGCTTTCAGATGACTACGAGTACGTCATCGGTCCTGC
Organism: Raineyella fluvialis; assembly: GCF_009646095.1. Classification (NCBI taxonomy): domain Bacteria; kingdom Bacillati; phylum Actinomycetota; class Actinomycetes; order Propionibacteriales; family Propionibacteriaceae; genus Raineyella; species Raineyella fluvialis. The sequence continues at coordinate 2,672,516 of NZ_CP045725.1, forward strand.
CTCGGACAGGGACACCATCGACCCGGCGGTACTGGACACCGTCACCGGCGCGCCCGCGCACATAGGGCCTCGGCGGACCCAACGGGTGTGCGCGGTTGATCGCTGCGGTTGCCGCCCACGCCCCGGGTGGGGTCTGGGTAAGGAAACGAACTGGGGGTCTCGCGGCTGGGCTGGCCGACCCATTGACCAGGTCCGGTGGGAACGGCCGCAGTCGATCACGGGATAACCACCCTGAGGTATGCAGTCGATCACTGCCCCGACCCGGTTCCTCACGGAAGGCTCGAGGGGGTTCCAATCGGTTCTCCCCGGTCGAACGACAGAAGCAGCATCATTCTGCACTTTCGGTTGGGAACATCCATGTCCACCGAAATTCCGTACAGCTCATCAACTCTCTCTTTGTGGCCCGCAGCGCGAGGTACGAATTCGCCGCGACCGCGGCCTAAGCGGGCTCTTCGCAGTTGAGGGTGTAGGTGCGCACTGAACTGGGGCCGACTCTGGGACATGGGCGTGAAGAAGGGCCCTGGGTTGGAAGATGGAGGTTCTCTACGCCGTCATCGCCAAGCCCAAGGCCCGTATGTCCCAGCCTACGTCACCCCTGTCCACTCCTTGCCTGGACGAGTTCTGCCGCCTCGATCGTCTCGGCCTGACGGTGGTCGGCCAGCAGGTCGCTCCCGACCACACCGTTCTGGTCTGCCACGTCGTCGCGCCCGGTGACGTGTGTCCCGCGTGCGGGCAACGCGGGACTGCCCGCGACATGGTGACCCGCCGACTGGCGCATGTCCCGTTCGGCTGGTGGCCGACGATCCTGCACGTGCGGGTGCGCCGCTACCGGTGCTCGCAGTGCCGCAAGGTGTGGCGCCAGGACCTGCGGCCGGCCGCCTCGGCGCGGGCGAAGCTGTCGCGTGACGCGGTGACGTGGGCCTTGCGCGCGTTGGTGATCGATCGGATGTCGGTCGCCCGGATCGCCCAGGCGCTGGGCGTGGCGTGGAACACCGCGAACAAGGCCGTCCTCGCCGCAGGCCGCCAGCTGTTGATCGCCGACCCTGCCCGTCTGGGCGGGGTGGAGGTGATCGGGGTCGATGAGCACGTGTGGCGCCACACCCGCCACGGCGAGCGCTACGTCACGGTGATCATCGACCTGACCCCGATCCGTGACCACACGGGCCCGGCGCGCCTCCTCGACATGGTCGAGGGACGTTCGAAGAAGGTGTTCAAGGCCTGGCTCGCCGACCAGACCGCAGCGTTCCGCGCCCGGGTGGAGGTCGTCGCGATGGACGGGTTCACTGGCTTCAAGACCGCCGCTGTCGAGGAACTGCCCGACGCGGCGGAGGTGATGGACCCCTTCCACGTCGTCGCCCTCGCCGGAGACAAGCTCGACCAGACCAGACAGCGGATCCAGCAGGCCACCCGCGGGCATCGGGGCCGGTCGGGTGACCCGCTCTACGGCATCCGCCGGGCGTTGCGGACCAGCGCCGGCCTGCTCACCGACAGGCAGATTGCCCGGATCGGAGCGGTGTTCGCCGACGACGCCCACGTCGCCGTCGAGGCCACCTGGGGCGTCTACCAGCGGGTGATCGAGGCCTACCGACAGCCGTCACGGGCCGACGGCAAGCAGATGATGACAGCGCTGATCGCCTCGATCTCCCACGGGGTCCCGAAGGCGTTGGGTGAGGTGATCACGCTGGGACGGACACTGAAACGCCGCCGCACCGACATCTTGGCCTACTTCGACCATCCCGGCACCTCGAACGGGCCGACGGAGGCGATCAACGGCCGACTGGAACACCTACGCGGCACCGCCCTCGGCTTCCGGAACCTTGTCCACTACCGGCTACGAGCACTGCTCGACACCGGGGGCTTCAGACCCCGACTCCACTCTCTTTTGTGAAGAGCCCCTAAGCGGCCACCCGACGAGGCCAATGGCCGACGGGCACGGTCAGCGGCAACAGTCTCGTCGATCGCCTCAGGCTGGTCGTGCAGGCCAAGACTACGACACGGCTTCGGTGAAAATGAAGTCCGGGGGCTCGGGGTTCCATTGGTGCGTACCACATGCCCGCCAGGACCGCGCGAGCACGACGGTCGTTTATCCTGAATGAATACCCGTCTCGGCCTCGGCGATTCACGGCAACGTCGGAAGTCAGGGCCGGCCGCACAGTGCCCAAGAACTCACGCAGCTTGCGCTGCGAGGTTCCGTCTAACCATCGCATCCACGACCACGCGGGGGCTTGGTATTGACTCGTCAAGCGGCTTTGGCAAGTTCATAAGAATGTGCTTGAGAACTACCGAACTGTGAGTATCGCATGTCTTCAAGGAGGAACGGTTTGGCAAAGATTGCGCGTCATATTCCCGGATGAAGCTTCCGCAGAATGAGCGGCCAGGTCGAGCAAGTGAGTAATCGCAAAGAGGGGAGCGGATTCCAGAATCAGAACAGGCCGGGAACGAATCTCTTCGTCCATGTCATATACTCTGCGTACTCTGGAAGGTGTGCTGAAATCAGACGCTCCTCCTGAATGGCGCGATACATCTGGAGAGTCACAATCATTATCAGGATCGCCATCTTCTGCCACGACGGCCCCATCAAAACGGCGCCGATCAAAACGACAGTCTCACCGACGTAGAGGGGATGCCGAATATATCGATACGGGCCCTTCCGTACCAGCGTGCGAACTTGAGGAGCAACGCCGAAGTTCCTGCGTAAGGCGGCCAGCGAGTAAAGCGTGAAGCCAAGCCCCAGGGCCTGAATGGACACCGCGATCACCGACAGACTTGGCGGAACCGTCATACTTTCAGCGAATGCAAGCAGGAAGGGGGCGAACGTCCCCGCATAGGCGGCGATCCGTGGCAGGATCTCTGGGCTCGCCGCCTTGGCATCACTTCGCGTGAGCAGCAATGCCACAAACAACACATAGAAGGCGACTAGCATGCCCCCATATAGCATTGTGAGAACTTTGACGATGCCCCCTGTGTGAAGCGAAGCGCTCCCTTGAGTCAAGAGGTTACGGGCAGAAATAACAATCATGCCTGAGAAGATCGGGGTTAAGGCGATCCGTTCTAGGTCCATCGATCTCAAGGATTCCCGTAGCGCCATTGGGTGACGGCCTTTCTAAGAAGACACACCTTGTTGGAGTGGCGTCCTGCCGAGCTTGTTCAATCACCAATCAGTCGCCCTCGAAAGCTCCCTGCCGGCATGAGACGAGCGGACCAGTGGCATCCGTAGGAACGCAGACCTTCCGAGGCGGATGGCTACAGGTCGACGAGCGAGACGCTGGCCCGAGCCACACCTCATGCCTCATTCTTACGACGCCTTCGTGATGACGGCAGGGTAGCACTCGCGAACCTGTGTGACTGATGATCAAATCTGTGAACGGCGGCTGACAGTCACGGCAGGGTGAGGTTGAGCACAGCTGTTTGACAGGAGCCCGTTGGGCGCGCAAGAGTGAGTCCGAACCCCCATCCGGGGGAGAGCCGCACGGGGGGTCGAGCTCTCGACCCGGAACCAGAGAGGGTATCTTAATGACGAAGTTCGCCGCATTCATGACCACCACGCTGTTCATGCTCAAGCAACGCCACGAGGACAACGACAAGGGCGCCACGCTTGTCGAGTACGCTCTGCTGGTCGGGCTGATCGCTCTCGCTGTTATTGTCGGCGTTACGGCCTTCGGTAATCAGGTTAACACCTTCTTTAACGGCCTCGCTGCCAAGCTTGGCATCGTCGCCGGCTGAGCCGTCGAGTGCTCGGTCTCTAGGAGCGGACGGCGGCGCCGTCCGCTCCTACTCACTTGCTGGCGCGACGGTATGGGGGTTCATGCGTAAGTCAGATCGCGGTGCTGAAGTGGTCGAGTTCGCACTCTTGGCGCCGATCCTGATGGCTTTGATCCTGGGGACCATCGAGTTCGGGTTCGCCTTCCTGGCTCAGGCTACGATTGCTGGGGCGGCACGCGAGGCCGCCAGGGACATGGCGATCCACAACAACCCTGATCAGGCCCGAATGGTAGCAGTGAATGCGGCAGTTCCTGTCGTAGTCTTTGCCAACCCGACTGAGGAGATTGGCATCGCCGCGACCTGTCCTACGGGAGCGGCCGGACAAGTCGTGGTGACCATCAACCACCCTTACGTGGGCCTCACCGGTTGGTTGGCGACCGTCGCCCCGACTGGAGTCACACTCGGGGGCAAGGGAGTCATGAGATGCGGTGGCTGAGGGGGCAAGCGTCTGATCGCGGGGCGACGGCCATCCTGGTGGCAATCACCATGGTCGTCCTGGCCAGTTTTACAGCGCTGGCCATCGATGGCGGGGCCCTTTGGAGCGACAAGAAACAGCTCCAGAACGGCGCGGACGCGGGGTCCTTGGCGATTGCTCAGAGCTGCGCAAAGGGCGATTGTGGTGCTTACACAACGACGGCGGACGAATACGCCAAGGCAAACAAGCTTGACGCAAATGCGGCTGGTGAGGTCACTACCCTCGACACCTCTGCAGGTACCGTTACCGTCCGCGATTTCTCGACTCGCAGCCTCTGGTTCGCACCAGTCTTGGGTATCAACACGGCCGATGTTGCTGCTGCGGCGACGGCTAAATGGCGGACGATGACGTCCGGCACTGTGCTGCCGCTGGCGCTGTCCCTTTGCTCGTTCTACCAGCAGTCCGGCACCGTGATGGGGGATCCTGGCGAGTCGGGTACGGAGATGGTTCTGTACTACAAGACCAGCAGCTCTGCGACCACGGCCATCACCTCCGACAACGCCTCGACAATGTGTGTCCCTCCAGCGAACATGGCTGCCAACGACGTCTCGGGTGGTTTCGGCTGGCTCGGCGTGGACCCCATTACCTGTGAGGCGGCCGTCAGTGCCGGTGGGACGGTGCCTGTGTCTCCCGGTCTGGCTCCGCCTTCGTGCTTCGATCCCACGAAACTGCAAAACGCCATCGTCCAGGTCCCCGTATTTTCGGACTGCAACCGTGCCACCACCGGCGTCGACAAAGGTCAATGTACCAATGGAAACAACGGCAAGTATCAGATTTATGGCCTAGCGAGCTTCTTGGTGACGGGTTATTGCTTCAGCCCGAATACCGAGGAATGGAACGTCGGCGGCAATTGCACGAGCGCCAAGGATTCCCCTCAGGGTCCCAGGATCGTCGGGAAGTTCGTGGGATTCGCTTCGCTTGACTCGTCGAGCACCAACCCACCTGGCCCTGACATGGGGACCGATCAAGTTGCCCTCATCCAGTAGGAACAAAGAGATCTGAGTATGACGAAACGTCGCATAACAGCCGCAGTCGTCGCGGGCGTCCTCACTGTGATCGCCCTGGTCGTCCTGATCGCCTACGTCGGTGGGGCGGATAGGCGCGCCCTTCGCACACTGCAACCGGAGTCCGTGTTGGTTGTCGTGCAACCGGTCGCCAAGGGCACGGCGGCGGATGCGCTGGGCAATGCTGTGCAAGTGAAGCAAATTCCGCACTCAGCCAAGGCTCAGGGCGCAGTCTCCGCCGTCAGCGAACTCGGCAAGCGCGTCTCAGCGGTAGATCTCGTTCCCGGTGAACAGGTCCTTAGCTCGCGGTTCGTGGATCAAGCCAACCTTCAGTCCGCTCAGGTGCCAGCCGGTATGCAAGAGGTTACTGTGCTCCTGACCAGTCAGCGTGTCTACGGTGGCCGACCAACGCCCGGAGACAAGGTCGGCATATTCCTGACCGACAATCAGGCGAAGACGACCAAGCTCGGGTTGAACGGGGTGCTGGTCACTAGGGTCCAAGGAGGTGCACAGTTGCAGGCGTCCACTCCAGCCGCAGGGTCGGCATCCGCGGCACAGTCTAGCTCGGCCTCGGAGGTGAATATCATGATCACTGTAGCGCTGAACACCCACGACGCGGAGCGGCTCGTTTGGGCCGCCGAGAACGGTAAGGTGTGGATGTCCCTGCAGAACAAGGCGACCGATACTGCGGGCTCGAGCGTCGTCAACCCGGATAACTTTGCCCGATGAGCCGCTTTCTTGTGGTCACCAACACACCTGACCTCGCCCGGAATGTCGCCTACGCGACAGGGGCTGCTGACGTCGCCACACGCCCGGCCACCCCGATGCCGTCCCATTGTGCCGAATTGCTAGGGCGTGACCCGGAACGTCCGATCGTCGTGCTCGACGCACGTCCCGACTCGGAGGCGGCACTGCGTCTGACCAGCCGCTGCACCGAGGCCGGCATCGTCGTGGTCTTGGCCTCGGACGTGCCGGAACAGATTGGTTTTTCGGCCCTTAAGGCCGGTGCCACGGACGTGGTCTCCGCCTTCGCGTCCATTCCGGAATGGCGAATCTCGCTGTCCCGAGCCGAGAGCTTCGCTGGACAACGAGCCCTCGCCGAGCGTGGCGAAAGGGTCGGCGCCCCAGCGCAACAAACCACCCTCGGGCGCGTAATTACCGTCACCTCACCCAAGGGAGGCGTCGGCAAGACTACGGTTGCCACAAACCTAGCCGTTGGCCTAGCCCGGCGCTTCGCGCAGTCGACTGTTCTGGTCGACCTTGATGTCCAGTACGGGGACGTGGCCACGGCCTTGGGGCTGGCACCTCAGTACACATTGGTAGACGCCACCCGGGGCCATACTGCGACAGATCCGCTCTCTTTGAAGAGCCTGCTCACCCAGCACTCGACCGGGCTCTTCGTGATCCCGGGATCGGAATCGCCCGGTGACGCCGAGGCCGTGGGCGCCCGCGAGGTCGGCGTCCTACTGCACACCCTCGCTGGTGCCTTCCAGTACGTGGTCGTCGACACCGCTCCCGGACTCAGCGAGCACACGCTCACGGCGCTCGACAACTCGAGCGATCTGGTGCTGGTCACCAGCCTCGACGTTCCCGGCGTCCGCGGGCTGCGGAAGGAGATGGACACTCTGCGTCAGGTCGACCTTATGATCTCGCACCATGTGGTCCTCAACTTCACAGATCCCCACCGTGGCATCACGGTCAAAGACGTCGAGGCCAACATCGGTGAAGCCGTTAGTGTGTCCCTTCCGGTGGCCAAGGAGGTTCCTTTGTCGGTGAACCAGGGCATTCCACTGCTGCAGGGTAACGGGCGTGACCAGGCTTCCAAGCAGCTTCAGTTCCTCGTCGACCTTGTCGTGGGAGTGGAAGAGGCTACGAGCTCGAAGCACACGAGACGTTGGGGTAGTAGGGCATGAGACTCTCAGATCGGCTCGCAGCAAACCATAGTTCGTCTGTGGAGGGACGCGCCCCATCCGAATCTGAACCCGTCGTGGCCGCGGATGCCGCCGCTTTCGTGGCACCGGAAGTTCCGATTGCGCTGCCTATCCCACGAACACCCGCTCGGGGCTTTCTGGACTTTCCCCGATAACCCATCCGCCCCAGCGAGCCATGGGACCGGACCCACTCGCCGCCCTGAAATCAGCTGCGGCCGACACGCTGTACGAGCGCCTTGGCGCGCGGCTGAGTGACTCGAGTCTGGACGAGCAAACACTCCGGACGCTGGTTCGCAACGAACTGAATACGATCATCGAGTCGTCAGGTACACCGTTGACAGTTGTCGAACGTCGCCGGGTAATCGATGAGGTCCAAGCCCAAGTGCTGGGTCTCGGGATCCTGGAGCCGTTCTTGGCTGACGACACCGTCACCGAAATCATGGTCAATGGCCCCGACAACATCTACATCGAACGGGCGGGGCGACTGGCCCCTGCCGACGTCACATTCGAGAACGAATTGGCTCTGCGTCGGGTAATCGACCGGATCGTCTCCAGGGTTGGACGCCACATTGACGAGGCAACTCCTCTGGTCGATGCCCGCCTGGCGGACGGTTCACGTGTCAACGCAATCGTTCCGCCACTGGCTGTCAGCGGCCCAACTTTGACGATCCGGAAGTTCTCCACAGAGGTGCTGACGGTGCCGGACATGATCGGGCTGGGTACTCTCATCCCTGAAACGGCTGAACTGTTGGAGGCCTGTGTCCGTGCACGACTCAATATTCTCGTCTCGGGCGGCACTGGTACTGGTAAGACGACCATGCTTAATGTCTTGTCGTCGTTCATTCCTAACGACGAGCGGATAATCACAATTGAGGACACTGTCGAACTGCAGCTCCAGCAGCGACACGTGGTACGCCTCGAGGCGCGTAACGCCAACACCGAAGGTCGGGGCGCAGTCAGTATCCGGGATCTCGTGCGCAACTCTCTGCGTATGCGGCCCGATAGGATCGTCGTCGGCGAGGTTCGTGACGCCGAGGCCCTCGACATGCTCCAAGCTATGAACACCGGCCACGACGGTTCACTATCTACCGTGCACTCTAATTCGCCGCGTGACACGCTCGCCCGCCTCGAGACCCTGGTGTTGATGGCTGGCATCGAGTTGCCTCTGCGGGCCATCCGCGAGCAGGTGTCTTCGGCGGTCGACCTGATCGTTCATCTCGGACGGCTGCGTGACGGCACCCGCCGAGTCGTGAACGTGACCGAGGTGCTCGGTATGGAAGGCCAGACGATCACGTTACAGGACATTTTCGAGTTCGACTACGCTGCAGGCGTGGATCGTGACGGACGATTCCGCGGGCACCTTAAGCCCACCGGCGTACGCCCACGGTTTATGGACCGGTTCGACGAGCTCGGCATCGCTCTCCCTTCCGCCGTCTTCGGCGGCTACTCACCCCGATAGGCGCCATGTCACTCTTCGACTCTCCCGCCATCATGTGGATGGGAATCAGCCTGCTTATCGCGGCTATAGCCCTAGCCTTTGCAGCGTTGGCTCCTCGACGTTACGACCTGCCCATGTCGCGCCGTCGGCCTGACGTACCGCCACCACCCGGACTGCTGGCCCGGCTGACTGCAGCCGCCACCCGGGGCGTCGGTCGTCTCATGGCTGGGCGCGGCGACGGACTCCAGGAGATGTTGTACCTGGCAGGAGTCCGGTCCGACCCCCGGGACTTCGTCCTCCTAGTCCTGAGCGCCTCCGTCCTCGCACTTGCCGCAGGACTGGTCGCTGCCAATTTCGTCATTGGCCTGCTGCTGGCGTTGATCGTCCCAGTTGTGGCTCGCCTCGGAGTTTCTTTTCAGGTGTCTCGCAGGCGTGCTGCCTTTTCCAATCAGCTCGATGAAATCTTACAGACGCTGGCAGCCAACCTCCGAGCTGGCACCTCATTACCACAGGCTATGCAGGTACTGGCTCAGGAGGCGGATGAGCCGGCTCAGGGCGAGTTCGTTCGCGTCGGCAATGAATTGCGGGTGGGTCGACCGATGAACAGTGCCCTGGAAGCTGTGGCGGACCGGATGCAGAGTACAGACTTCTCTTGGGTGGCGCAAGCCATATCCATCAACCGCGAGGTCGGTGGTAATCTCGCTGACGTTCTCGATGGCATCGCCGAGACAATGCGTCAGCGCGGTGCATTACGTCGCCAAGTGGATGCCCTTAGCGCCGAAGGGAAAATGTCCGGGTGGGTGCTGATGGCTCTACCTTTCGGAATGTTCCTTCTTGTCTCTCTGACCAACCCGCACTACTTCGATTCTCTTATCCATGACCCTCTCGGTTGGCTGATGATAGCTGCAGGTGTGGTTCTGCTGGTTATCGGCGGCGTATGGCTTCGAGCCGCCACCTCGGTGAAGTACTAGGAGACAGTATGAATCCGGTATTGATGTTGACGATCGTCGCCGCCTGCTCGGGGCTCGGACTGCTGAGCTACCTGGTGATTGCCGGTCCAGACCCAACCCGATCGCGGACCCTGAGGAACCTCAGCTTGGGTCGTCGCGCCGAGGTCGACGAACTCAAGATGTCCGAAGGGTTGTCGAACCGAGACCGACACCGTCTCTCGGGGGCCCGCTGGGTACCCCGCGGGGAACTCAAGCTTTTGGACCGCCTGCTCTCGGAGGCAGGACGGCCGGCCGAATGGCCACTTGACCGCGTTGTGGCCCTCAAAGTGTGGACCACACTCGTCGTCGCAGTGCTGGCGCTCTTGACTGTGATTCGTATGCCTACCGGCCGCACGTTCATCGTGGCCATCGCCTTTGTGGTCTTGGTCTATGCCGCTCCCGAGATTCGGCTCCATGGGATCGGCGCGTCTCGCAGAGAGAAGATCGGCCGCGAGCTTGCCGACATTCTGGACCAAATGAGCATTGCTGTCGAGGCCGGGCTGGGCTTCGAGGCGGCGCTTGTGCGCGTGGCTCGGAATAGTGATGGCGTGCTGGCCGGGGAACTGCAACGCACGGTGCAAGACATGCAGGTCGGTCAACCCCGCAGGGAGGCTTATTTGTCGTTGGCTGACCGGACCAAGGTTCCGGAGTTGCGCCGGTTTATCCGAACCATCATCCAGGCCGAGCAGAGCGGCCTAGCCCTGACTGACGTGCTTAGGACCCAGGCCGATGAGATGCGGCTCGTGCGTCGACAGAAGGCGGAGGAGAAGGCACAGCGGATCCCAGTCAAAGTGACTTTTCCACTGGTGTTCTGCATCATGCCGACGATCTTCATCGTGGTCCTAGGCCCTGTCATGTTGAACATTCTGGCCGCCTTCAACAAGTGATGGGTCCCTTGCCGCTCCTTGCTTATATCGGGACCGCTTCAGTGGCCTCGCTCGCTGGCTGGTTCCTGTCCGGTTGGGGCCGTCGCGTCTGTGACTCCACCAGCAGTTGGTTAGTGGGCTGGGTTGTCGGTCTCGTGGCCAGTCTGCTAGCGGGTGCCGCTGCGACCCGGGCTGGCAGTTGGTGGGAGGTTCCCGCTTTCTGGACCCTCGGCGTCGTTTGCGCCCTGTTGGTTTGCTGCGATCTCGCCGTGATGCGCCTGCCAGACCCCGTCATGGTGTGGGCCTATCCCGCCTTCCTAGGGCTGCTGGTGATGGCGGCTGCGGGGGCCGGTCAGTGGGTCAGGTTGGGCTGGGCGCTCCTCATGGGTCTCGCCCTGTTGATCTTTTACCTGATCAATGCCTTGGTCTTCCCAAGCGGGATCTATCTCGGCGACGTGAAGTTCGCCGGCCTGCTCGGGACGTGGCTGGGTTGGTTCGGTTGGCTGTATGTGGTCTGGGGGACGTTGCTGGCGGCGATCCTCGGCGGAGTTGTCGGTTTGGCGGTCATCATCTCCCGCAAGGGTGGACGTAAGACCGAGTACCCCTACGGCCCCATGATGGCCGCTGGGGCGTGGATAGCCGCCTTATGGTTGCTTTGATCGCTGACCTTAGACATCGACCGGCGGCTGGGAACTGCGGACCATCGCTCTGAAGTACCGGTGCAGCCGAACATCCGCCGTCAGTTCCGGATGGAACGACGTCGCCAACAGGTTCCCCTGACGTACGGCCACCACCGGCCCGTCGCCACCGGTCCGCGCCAGCACCTCAACGTCCGGCCCCAACTCGACCACCTGAGGTGCCCGGATGAAAACGGCCGGGAAGGCAGGTCCATCCATCCCGGCCACCGAAAGATCCTCGGTGAACGACGCCAACTGACCGCCGAACGCATTGCGCCGCGCCGTGATGTCCAGCCCACCGACGGTCGCAAACCCGTCCAGTGCCGCGCCGTCCTCGACCCGCTCGCTGAGCAGGATCAGCCCCGCGCAGGTGCCGAAGATCGGGAGCCCCGCCGCCCGCCGCGCCGCCAGCTCCTCGAACAGCCCCACCTTCGCCGCGGCGCGGGCCATCGCGGTGCTCTCACCGCCCGGCAGGACAACCCCGTCGACGCCCTCCAGTTGGTCCGGCGTACGGACCTCGCGGACGGATGCGCCGAGGGCGGTGAGCATTGCGACGTGCTCGCTCACCGCCCCTTGCAGTGCAATGACGCCGATCAACGTCACCAGCCACGCTCCGCGAGCCGGTGCGGCGCCGGGACGTCGGCGACGTTGATGCCGACCATGGCCTCACCGAGCCCGCGGGAGGCGTCGGCGATCACCTGGGGGTCGTTGAAGTGGGTGGTCGCGCGGACGATGGCCGCGGCACGCTTGGCCGGGTTGCCGGACTTGAAGATGCCCGAGCCGACGAAGACGCCATCGGCGCCGAGCTGCATCATCATCGCGGCGTCGGCCGGGGTGGCGATGCCGCCGGCGACGAAGAGCACGACCGGGAGCTTGCCCTCGCGGGCGACCTGGCGGACCAGCTCGTACGGCGCCTGCAGCTCCTTGGCCGCGACGTAGAGCTCGTCGTCGGACTTGGCGCCGAGGCCGCGGATCTCGCCCTTGATGGTGCGCAGGTGCTTCATCGCCTCGGACACGTCACCGGTGCCGGCCTCGCCCTTGGAGCGGATCATCGAGGCGCCCTCGGTGATCCGGCGCAGCGCCTCACCGAGGTTGGTCGCGCCGCAGACGAAGGGGACGCTGAACTGGGTCTTGTCGATGTGGTTCACGAAGTCGGCGGGGGAGAGAACCTCGGACTCGTCGATGTAGTCGACCTTGAGCGCCTCGAGCACCTGGGCCTCGACGAAGTGGCCGATCCGGGCCTTGGCCATCACCGGGATGGAGACGGCCTCGATGATGCCCTCGATCAGGTCCGGGTCGCTCATCCGGGCCACGCCACCCTGGGCGCGGATGTCGGCAGGGACCCGCTCCAGAGCCATCACCGCGACGGCGCCGGCCTCCTCGGCGATCTTCGCCTGCTCGGGCGTGACGACGTCCATGATGACGCCACCCTTGAGCATCCGGGCGAGTCCGGTGTTGACCGCGACGCGGTCGTCGAGGGTCGGGGCGCCCGTGGTGGGGACGGTCGGGGAGAGCGTGTCAGTCATGGGTCCTCGTCGGATCGAGCGGTCTACGTACGGTGCCCCATGATTCCGTACGCATCTGGCCCACAACAGAGCCAGTTCATAGTAAGTTCAGTGGGCCAGTTGCTAGGCTGGCGGTCATGGAACGTACGGTGCGGGACTGGAGCCTCGCGCTCGACCCCGCCTCGGCCCTGAACCTACCGGCCCAGATCGCCGCGGGGGTCCGCCGGGATGTCGGCGCAGGCACGCTGCGCCCCGGCGAACCGATGCCCTCCAGTCGCGCCCTGGCCCAGACACTCGGCGTCTCCCGGGGGACCGTGGAGGCGGCGTACGACCAACTCGTGGCGGAGGGCTACCTGCTGTCGCGGCCCCGGTCCGGGATGCTGGTCAACCCCCGCTTGCGGGCGACCGTCCCCGCACCGCGTGAGGGCGCCGGGCAGTCGCGCGCAGAAGACCCCGCACCCGGCACCGACCTCGACCTGGTGCCAGGTCACGACAGCAACAGTCCGCTGGTCGACCCCGCCTGGCGATCGGCCTGGCGCAGGGCTGCCGACACCGAGCGGTTGCCCGATCAGCGCACCATCGACCCGACGGGGGACCCGGTCCTGCGTCGCGCGGTGGCCGAACATCTTCGCCTCATGCGCGGCCTGCTGGTCGATCCCGCGCAGGTGGTGGTGACGGCAGGCTCTCGAGAAGGCCTGGCCCTGCTGTTGGCCGGGCTCGTGGCAGACGGTCGATCCGGGCCGTTGCGGGTCGGGGTGGAGGATCCAGGCTTCCCTGGGCTCCGGCGGACCCTGGCCAGGCTTGGTGTGGCCACCGTGCCGCTGCCGGTGGACGGCTCGGGCCTGGTGGTGCCGACGGCCGACGACGTGCCCGGTGTTGTCCTGGTGACGCCGAACCACCAATACCCGTACGGCTCCGCGATGCCCGCCACCCGGCGGACGGAACTGTTGGACTGGGCCTCCACCACCGGCACCTTGGTGGTCGAGGACGACTATGACAGCGAGTTCCGTTACGTCGGCTCCCCGCCTCCGGCCCTCTACGGGCTGTCGCCGGGGGCGCCGGTGGTCCACCTGGCCACGTTCTCCGCCGTGCTGTCGCGCGACGTCGGCACCGGGTACCTGCTGCTGCCCGAGTCGTTGGTCGGGCCGGTGACGAGGATCAGACAGGACCTCGGCTGCCCGGTGGCGCCGATTCTGCAACGCGCGGTGGCTCACTACCTCGACGACGGGGGACTGCGGCGCCGACTGCAGCGCTCCCGGCGGCGGCTGGCCGCCACGCATCGACTGGTCGCCGAGGTCCTGGAGCGGATACCCGGTGCGGTGGACCAGGGGCGGATGCTGGTGGTCGAGCGCCCCCCCGAGGTCGCCGCGGCCGTCCTGGCCGGCTGTGCCGAGCGTGGCCTGCTGTTGGGGGACCTGGCCGATGGATGGTCGGGCACCCCGCACAGCACCGGCGTCGTCCTCGGCTACGGCGCCGTCGACGAAGCCCCGCTGGCGCGCGGCCTCACGATCCTCGAGGACGTGCTCGCCACGACTCCCGATCCGGTCGCCCCGACTCATCGGCGAAGCGACATCCCGGAAACCTTGTGAGCCAACTCACATCTGATGAGACTGGAAGGACGAGAATGCCGGCCGCCCTCGGCCGGTGCCCGGACCCGAAGGAGTAGTCGTGACAGCAGAGAACGATCCCCTGGAGCAGGACCCGACCACGCGGCGCGGAGACGGCGGTGCCGACTCCGGTGCCGACGCCGGCGGCGACGGTGGTGCCGACGGGGGCGCGGACCTCGGCGGCGCAGTCGGCCAGTGGGGTGCAGGCCAGGGACACGGAGACGGCGGGGCGGATTCCGATGCCGGAGCATCGCGAGGCGGTGACGGCGGGGCCGACGGTGGTGCCGACTCCGGCGGCGATGGTGGTGCTGATGGTGGCGCTGACGGTGGTGCTGATGGTGGCGCGGACGGCGGCGCTGATGGTGGCGCGGACGGCGGCGCTGATGGTGGCGCGGACGGCGGCGCACGCTGACCACTGAACGCCCCGCGCGTTCGTCGGATCCCTCCCGTTCGGCGCTCGACCGTCTCGTCCCCTCCGGAGGAGCGGTCTTCGCCGAGCGGTTCTGGGGACGCGCGCCGCTGCTCGCCACCGTGGAGGAACGCTCCGGTGACACGTTCGCGGACCTCTTCGACGTCGCGGCGGCCGACGAACTGCTCACCCACCGGGGGCTGCGCACACCCTTCCTGCGGATGGCCAAACAGGGCACCACGGTGCCGGAGTCCGCGTTCACGGCGCGTGGGGGCGTTGGGGCGGGGATCGCCGATCAGGTCGATCCGGACAAGGTGCGGCGGTTGTTCGCCGACGGCACCAGCATCGTGCTGCAGGCATTGCACCGGACCTGGGAGCCGGTGGCCCGATTCGCGCAGGACCTGGCGGCCGAGCTCGGCCACCCCACCCAGGTCAACAGCTACATCACTCCTGCAGACAACCGCGGGTTCGAGGCCCATTACGACGTCCACGACGTCTTCGTACTGCAGATCCACGGGACCAAGCACTGGGTCATCCACCCGCCGGTGCTGGACCGCCCCCAGCGCGACGAGCCCTGGAACGATCGCGCCGGACGGGTGCGCGAGGCCTCTAGCGCCGCACCGCTGCTGGACACGGTCCTCCGCCCCGGCGACGTGCTCTACCTCCCCCGTGGCTTCATCCACTCCGCCCGGGCCTGCGGAGGGACGAGCGTCCACCTGACCATCGGCATCCACCCCTGGACCGGCCAGCACGTCACGTCGGCACTGCTGACGGCGACGGGCCGCCGCCTGCACGATGACCCACGCGTCCGCACGAGCCTGCCGGTAGGGATCGACCCCGGCGAGGGCGAGGCGCTGCGTCCCGAGGTGGAGCGTCTTCGCGAGGTGCTCCTCGACGCCGTGCGTACGCTCGACGCCGATGCCGTCCTGGACACCCTCGCCGAACAGGCCCGCGACGCCCAGCGGGCCGACGCCCTGCCCCCGCTGGCACAGCTCGACGCCGCGGATACGCTGGCGCCCACCTCGCGCGTACGGCTGCGGCGTCACCTCCTGGTGCGCCTCGAGGACACCGATGACGGCACGCTCGTCACCAGCCGGATCGGCGTCGTACGCCTCGAGGCCGACGCGGCTGCGGTGCTGCAGCGGCTCCTCGAGGGCCGGGAGCTGACCGCGCGGGAGGCCGGACACGGCGGGGGCATCAGTGCCGTCGCCGACCTGGTCCGCCAAGGGCTCCTTGAGGTGCTGCCGTGAGCGAGGCTCCGTGCTCTGACGCCGCCCGTCGGCGCGGCGACCGGTGGGTGGGTACGGCTCCGCCGGCCCGGCGCTGGTTCCTCGTCACTAAGACGGGCGACTGGGATGTCGACGCCTGGCAGGGCCTGCACGCCGACCCGGACACGAAGGCCGTGCTGCGCGAGATGCTCGCCGCCGCCGGCGCTCGGCTGATGCTGATCCGTCGGCCCGGTCGCCACCAGGAACAGCCGTCCTTGTGGGGCATCGTCGATTCCGCCTCGACGCCTCGGATCCGCTGGGGCGCGCAGGGCGGCGACGATGACCTGCTCCTCGCCGCGCGCAGCCTGCTGGCGGCAGCTCCGCACCCCCACCCCGGTGGCTCCGGGAGTGAGGAGGGTCCGTTGCTGTTGGTCTGCACGCACGGCCGCAAGGACCGCTGCTGCGCGGTCCGGGGTCGTCCGGTCGCCGCAGCGGCCGCCGAGCAGTGGCCCGACGCGACGTGGGAATGCACCCACACCGGCGGTGACCGTTTCGCCGGCAACCTGATCGTCCTGCCCGACGGCGCCTGCTACGGCGGCCTCGACGCGTCCGACGTGGGTCCTGTTGTCGCAGCGCATCTGGCCGGGCGGGTCGACCCTGCCCACCTGCGTGGTCCCACCGGCATGACCCCTGCCACGCAGGCGGCCGTCGTCGCCGTCCATGAGCGCTGGGGGCCGCTGGCGTGGTCTGACGTCGTGGCCGCCCGCCAGTCCGGAGACGCGGCGCGGTGGAGTGTCCACCTGCGGGTCACCTCGATCGGCCGTGTCCGGGTCACCGGCCACACCGAACTCACCCCGCCACACCTACTCACCTGTGATGCCGTCCGGCCGTCGCCGATGGCGCTGCCCGTCGTCGACGCCGTGGAGCGCCTGACGTCCGAGGAGGCGGCGGAACGCTGGGTCAGGCCTCCAGTTCGGTGACCACCTGTGGCACCACCGCCAGCAACTCGTGCGCCAGGTAGCCGCGCCGCCCGTACGCCGAGGCCAGCCGTTCGCCGCATCGGCCGTGTACGTACGCCGCCCAGACGGCGGCCTGCTTCGGGTCCGCGCCCCGGGCCAGCAGGCCGGTGATGATCCCGGACTTCACGTCCCCGCTGCCGGCCACCGCCATGCTCGGGCCACCGGAGTCATCGGCCCAGGCTCGGCCTTCGGGGGTGACCACGTAGGAGGTGGCGGCCCCCGATACCACGACCGCACCCGTTCGTGCTGCCAGCTGGCCGGTCGCCGCGGCGAGGTCGGTGGGCCGCTCGCCGTCGAGACCCAGCGTGAAGGAGAGCTCGTTGGCGTTGGGGGAGAGGACGGCCCGCCCGGCCAGATGGGCCACCGCGTCGCCGTTCTCGGTCACGTACGCCATGCCCAACGCGTCGAGACACAGCGTCCCCTGCAGCGCCGGGATCACCGCGCCGGCCAACGCCACGGCCGCGTCCACGTCGTTCATCCCGGGACCGAACAGCACTGCGTCGACCCGCCCGGCCTCCTCGATGATCCGCTGCGCTCCCTCGACGGAGAGATTGCCGTCCGCGTTCGTGGGCAGCCCCAGCACGTACGCCTCGGGAAAGGTGACGGCCATCGTCGGTGCCACCTGGTGGGCGGTGAGAATGCGGACCTTGCCGGCACCCGCCCGGAAGGCCGCCTCACCAGCCAATCGGACGGCACCGGGAGTGGCGACGCTGCCGCCGACGACCAGCACGCGCCCCTGGCTGTCCTTGTCGCCGTCGCTGAAGGGCAGCGGCCACCGACGCAGCAGACCGGACGTGACCACCTGGGGTGCCTCGACGGTGCCTCCCTGCTCGGTGTCATGGGTCGCGCTCACCCGGGCGCCATCCCGGCTGCCGGCTCGCGCGTGGACGTGGCGGGGGAGCGCTCGATCGGGCCGCTGTCGGCGTACGACTCCAGCTCCAGCGTTCCGCCCTCCTCGCGTACGTAGGTGGTCAGCGAGCAGTTCGGCAACGGGACGGTGGAGTCGATCTCCAGCAGCGAGGCTTCCTGCAGGCCCTCGATCACCAGCCGGAAGGACATGATCACGGCCTGGTGGGAGAACACCCAGACGTTGGCGTCGTGGTACTCGGCGCGGATGTCGCCGAGCACGCTACGCACGCGCAGTGCCACGTCGGTCCAGCTCTCCCCGCCGGGTGGGCGGTAGTAGAACTTGCCGGTCCGGGCCCGGCGTGCGGCCTCCTCCGGGAACTTCTCGGTGATGCCCTTGTGGGTGTAGCCCTCCCAGCTGCCCAGGTCGCGCTCCCGCAGCCGCTCGTCCACCGCCAGCAGTTCCGTCATCCCGGCCGCGGCGAGGCAGATCTCGGCGGTGGTCCGGGCCCGCAGGTAGGGGGAGGACAACACCGCGTCGGGTCGCTCCGCGCGCGGCAGGGCCGCGAAGTAGGCGCCGAGGGCCTCGGCCTGTGCCCGCCCGTTGTCGGAGAGCGGAGTGTCCGGATCGCGTGTGGCCAGGTCCAACTGGCCCAGTCCGGCGGCGCCCGCCCGACGGTCGGCGACGTTGCCGACACTCTCGCCGTGGCGGACCAGCACCAGCCGCTCGGGGGCACGCAATCGACCGGCGGACAGGGGTGGGGTATCGGTCGGGTCGGACATGGTGCTCCTTCCTCGCCCGTACGGGCTGTCGTTGTGGGCGCACTTCCACGCAAGCACCCTCTGCCCACATCGGCACCGTCCCAAACGTCGCCCGCTCTAGACTGGCGACGTGCCCGTCGTGCCCCTGATCGTCCTGCCCGAGGACGAGTGGCGCTCTCGGGTCGAGGTCCATGAGATGCGGGTCGACGAACGTGTCGCCGGCCATCGGTGGCGTGCCGAACGAGGCATCGCCCACCCTGTCGACGACTTCCTGTGGCAGTACTACCGCTTCCGGCCGGCCGACCTGCGGCGCTGGCATCCGGGCCATGGCGTCGT
Organism: Raineyella fluvialis; assembly: GCF_009646095.1. NCBI lineage: Bacteria > Bacillati > Actinomycetota > Actinomycetes > Propionibacteriales > Propionibacteriaceae > Raineyella > Raineyella fluvialis. The sequence continues at coordinate 2,691,350 of NZ_CP045725.1, forward strand.
CCTCGCCGGGAACGCTTCCGACGTCCTGACCCGGCCGGACTACCACCGCGTCGAGGGAGGGGTCGCCCTCGACAGTGCGGCCGTGCTGGAGCGCCGGGCCTCGACCGTCCGTCGGTCGCGTGACCTGCTCACCGCGGTCATGTCACGGCCCGGGCGGTACGGCTGCTTCGGCATGCATGAATGGGCGATGGTCCATGGCGCAGGCGAGCGGCGCCATCCGCTGCCGCTGCGTCTGGGACAGCGGGAGACCGATCGTGTCGTCGAGGAGCTCGGGGCCCGCTGCACCCACGTCGACGCCTACCGGTTCTTCACGCCCAGCGGCCGCCCGCTCAACGACCGTGCGCTGACCCGCGAGGACCAACTCGCCTACGAACAGCCGGGTTGTCTGCACGCGAACATGGATCTCTACCGGATCGCCTACAAGCTGTCCCCGCTGGTCGACTCCGGGCTCGTGTTCGAGTGCTTCGAACTCGCCCGCGCCATCCGTGACCTCGACATGGCCGCCTCCCCGTATGACGTGAGCGGCTTCGGCATCGCGCCGGTGCCGGTCGAGACCGCGGCGGGCCGGGCGACGTACGTCACCGCACAGCGTGCTTTCCAGCAGCGAGCCGAGCCCCTGCGCCGCCGCCTCCTCACCGCGGTCGACGGCCTGCTCACCCCGCAGGCTGTGGACCCGCTGTCGAACTGACCTCAGGTCTTGCCCGGCATGGTGCCGGCTGCTATGGGCCTGGTCCTCGTATGCTGGGGCCTCGGACGGACGTCGACCAGGGGTGGGGGAAGCGATGAGGAACGTCGGGGCCGCGATCGCGACGGGCCTTGCGCTCGTGACAGCAGTCGCGGTGACGGGCTGTGCCCCCGCGGTCAGGGACGCCGTCCCCGCCCCCCTGGCGGAGCAGCAGCTCGTCGGTTCGGAGGCCTCCCCGAGCGCCACGCCCTCGACCACACCCGAGGCCACCCGCTCCGCGACGCCCCTGTCGGCGGTGGCATTCAGGGCCACCCCCAGGCCGACGCCCAGCACCGAGGCGACCATGGACGCCGCCGCCAACGCCGCTGCCGCGGCCAAGCAGGCCGAGGCTGACAAGGCGAGGGCCGACAAGGCGCGAGCTGACAAGGCGAGGGCCGACAAGGCGCGAGCGGACCAGGCGAAGGCAGACCTGGCGAGGGCCTCCGCCAGCGCCATCCAGGCGGCCCCGGACACCGACCCTCGCTGCGGCTACGGCACCGTGATGTGCGTGTCGAAGAGCGCCCGGAAGCTCTGGTTCATGAAGGACGGTCAGATCATCCGTACGGTCGATGTGCGGTTCGGCCTGGAGAGTGACCCGGAGCGGCGTACCCGCGAGGGCAACTTCCTGGTCTTCCGCAAGGAGGCCGAGTGGACCTCCAACCTCTACGGCTCCGATATGCCGTACGCCATGTTCTTCTCCGGCGGCGAGGCCGTCCATTTCTCCTCCGACTTCGCTGCCCGCGGGTATGCCGGCAACTCGCACGGCTGTGTGAACGTCCGCGACAAGGCGGCCCTGGCCGCCATCTTCGACCAGGTCGAGGTCGGTACCACGCGCGTCGTCGTCTACTGACGTCGCCCGTCATCCCCTGGGCCGCCCGGCCCCACCCCCGGACCGAGCACACGGAGGACATCACCCGCATGGGTACGCGCATCATCGGATGGATCACCGGCCTGATGGACTCCGTGGGGGGCCCGGGGGTCTTCCTGGCGATCCTGCTCGAGAACGTGTTCCCGCCGATCCCCAGCGAGGTGATCCTTCCACTGGCGGGCTTCACCGCGGCCCGACCCGACGCACCGTACGGAGTGGTCGAGGCCATCCTCTGGGCCACCGCCGGGTCACTCCTCGGCGCGGTGCTCCTCTACGGACTCGGCGCGGCCATCGGCGCGGATCGGCTGCGCCGGATCGCCGAGCGGATGCCGCTGGTCGACGCCCGAGACGTCGACGCGTCGATCGACTGGTTCACCCGCTACGGGTCGATCGCCGTGCTGGTCGGGCGGCTCGTCCCCGGCGTACGATCCCTCATCTCGATCCCGGCCGGCATCGACCGGATGCCACCCCTCACCTTCGGGGCGTTCACCCTGCTCGGCAGCCTGCTCTGGAACTCCGCCCTCGTTGTCGCGGGCTACCTGCTGGGGGACAACTGGCACGTCGTAACCGACTGGATGGACCGCTTCTCCACCGTCGCGTACGTGCTCCTGGCACTGGGCCTGATCGGCGTCACCGTCTGGCTGATCCGCCGATCCGTACGCCGCAGGTCCGCGCCCGGCGCCGCGCAGAGGCCGCAGGATTCGCCGGAGGAGACCCCCGAGTCCCGCTGACGGCGACTCGGGCCGGATCGCGTCCTCGATCAGTCGATCCGCAGGGCCGCGACGGACTCGTCGCGATCATTGCGCAGCACCAGCGTCAGGGCCCCACTCGGTGCGGCGAAGGAGAGCCGTCCACTCACCGTCTCACCGGCGGCGAGGACCCCGGACTCCAGCCCCGCACCCGACCCTCTGCCCGCCTCCGGCAGGTAGCGGTAGCCGTCGTCGTCGTAGGCCAGCAGGTCGTACGACTGGTAGCCGCTGGTCGCGGCGAGCGTGACGTCCAGCTCGGTGAGCCGTCCGTTGCGCCGATGCCCGGTCACGGCCAGCCGACCGGTGCCCTCGGAGGACTGGTAGTCGATCCATCGGCCGGACGACGGCAGGCCCGTCGCCGATGGGGTGGCGGCGGGGAAGGGGCCGCGCGGGACAGCCCCCGCGCTCGGTCCCGCCGTCGTGGCCGGGCCGGCGGCGGACTGCGTGGTCGGCGCCCTCGACGGGATCGAGGACGATCGGTCCAGCCGGCTCCCGATCACGGCAGCGACGATGACCAGCGCGATCAGCACCGCACCGGTGAGGTAGGTACGGACGCTCGATCCGTCCCGAATGGCCACCGTTCGAGTCTAGGTGTCCACAGCCGACAGGCCACTGGTGTGGTTGTCCACAGGCCTTCTGGCTGGTGCCGTGAGGGGTGGTGCCGGTCCCATCCTCCGCGCATGGACCCGCACACCGCAGAAGCCACCGGCGCGCCCGACCCCGCCGAGACCGTCGTGCTCCGACCCCACGGACTCCAGGGCCTGCTGGCCACCGTTCCCTACCTGCTCGGCTTCCACCCCCGCGAATCGCTCGTCGCCGTCCTCTTCGAGGACCGCCGGGTGGTGCTGACCCTGCGGCTCGACAGCGACGACCTCGTCGCGCATCCACCCGACGTCGAGGACTTCCTGCTGACCCAGTTGCGCCGACTCGAGGCCACCGGGGTGCTGCTCGTCGCCTACACCGACGAGGAGGCACAGGACGTGGCCGCGGCCCTGACCGCCGTCTGCCTCGGCCTGGAGGTGGTCGGCCTCCTCGACCCCGACGGTGCGGAGGTCCTCGATGCCGTCCACGTCGCCGCAGGCCGCTACCGCTCACTCACCTGCGACGACACCACCTGTTGCCCGCCGGAGGGGCGCGACTATGCGAACGTCCTCTCCGACGCGGCCGCCGCCGACGCCGTCGTCCACGGGCTGCCGGCCTGGTCCGATCGCGAGGACCTGCGTCGCAGCGTCCTGCCCTCCGGATCCGGACCCGACGCGAGGAGCGAGGCCTTCGACCAGGCCCTCGTGCGTGCCCTGATGCAGGCCGGCACCCTCGGACCCCGCGACGTCGCCGAGGCGATGGACCGACTACTCACCCGGATCGAGACCACGGGCACCGACCCGGATCCGACCACATTGGGACACCTCGTCGCCCTCGCCGGCCTGTCCGACGCTCGGGACGTGGCGACCCTGCGGATCGAGCGGGAATCGGCAGCACTGTGGTCGCGGGTCTGGTCGGCCGCCGCCCGGCTCAGCACCGGCCTGGCGGCGGTGGCACCCCTCGGGCTCGTCGGTGTCAGCGCCTGGGCCCGGGGGACGGAGCACTGGTGTGCATCTGCCTCGAGGAGGCGGAGAAGCTCTGCGGGAAACACGGTCTGGTCGACCTGTTGCGCACCGTCGTGGAGCACGGGATCCACCCCGATGAGTGGCACCGGATGCGGCGCGAGAGCCTGGAGCGCTACGGTCCTCTCGGCCCGGCGTCGGCCCCTGAGCAGGAGGAAGGGGGAGAACGGGCGGTGGGCTAGAATCGCCGGGTGCCTGAGGACATGACGACGTATGACGCGGTAGCCGCTCAGGAGCGCTGGCAGGCGTTCTGGGAGCAGGACGGGACCTTCGTCCCCCTTGACGACGGTTCCCGGGAACGGCGCTACGTCCTCGACATGTTCCCCTACCCGTCCGGCGACCTCCACATGGGGCATGCCGAGGCCTTCGTGATGGGTGATGTGGTCGCCCGCTACTGGAAGCTGCGCGGCTACGACGTCATGCACCCCATCGGCTGGGACTCCTTCGGCCTCCCGGCGGAGAACGCCGCCATCAAGCGCAACGCCCACCCCGCCGAGTGGACCTACAAGAACATTGAGACCCAGGCGCGCTCCTTCAAGCGCTACGGCCTGAGCCTCGACTGGAGCCGTCGCCTCCACACCTCCGACACCGAGTACTACCGCTGGACGCAGTGGCTGTTCCTCCGCTTCTTCGAGCGGGGCCTGGCCTACCGCAAGGACTCGATGGTCAACTGGTGCCCGAATGACCAGACCGTTCTCGCCAACGAACAGGTCGTCCAGGGCCACTGCGAACGGTGCGGGGCGGCCGTCACCAAGCGCAAGCTCAATCAGTGGTACTTCAAGACCACGGAGTACGCCCAGCGGCTCCTCGACGACATGGAGCAGCTCGAGGGGCATTGGCCCGACCGGGTGCTGGCGATGCAGCGCAACTGGATCGGCCGCTCCGAGGGCGCCTACGTCGACTTCGACGTCGAGGGCCACGACGGGCCGGTCACGGTGTTCACCACTCGCCCCGACACCCTCTTCGGTGCCACCTTCTTCGTCGTCGCGCCCGAGTCCGAGCTCGCCGACCAGATCTGTGCCCCGGAGCAGCGCGGCGCCTTCGAGGAGTACCTCGAGGCGACCAAGCGGATCTCCGACATAGAGCGGCAGTCAACGGAGCGCCCCAAGACCGGTGTCTTCCTCGGCCGCTACGCGATCAACCCTGTCAACGACGAGAAGTTGCCGGTCTACGCGGCCGACTACGTGCTGGCCGACTACGGCACCGGCGCCGTGATGGCCGTGCCGGCGCATGACCAGCGCGACCTCGACTTCGCCCGCACCTTCGACGTGCCCGTTCGGATGGTCGTCGACACCGGCCAGCCCGATCCGGCCGAGACCGGCATCGCCACCGCGGGCGACGGGACGTACGTCAACTCCGGCGACCTCGACGGGCTGACCGACAAGGCCTCCGGAGTCACCACGATGATCGACCGGCTCGAGGCCGCCGGGCGCGGCCGACGGGCGATCACCTACCGCCTGCGCGACTGGCTGCTGAGCCGGCAGCGCTTCTGGGGCGCCCCGATCCCGATCGTACACTGCCCCCAGTGCGGTGACGTCGCCGTGCCGGACGATCAGCTCCCCGTCCAGCTGCCCGACCTGCGGGGCGAGGACCTGGCACCGAAGGGCACCTCCCCGCTGGCAGGCCCCGCGGCGACCGCCTGGCGCGAGGTGGCCTGTCCCTCCTGTGGTGGTCCCGCTGAGCGCGACACCGACACGATGGACACCTTCGTCGACTCGTCCTGGTACTTCTTCCGCTACTGCTCCCCGGGCTTCGCGGACGGCCCGTTCGACGAAGCCGACCTCGCGCGCTGGATGCCCGTCGACCAGTACGTCGGCGGCGTCGAGCACGCCACCCTGCACCTGATGTACTCGCGGTTCTTCACCAAGGTCCTCTTCGACATGGGCATGGTGACGTTCACCGAACCCTTCCGGCGCCTGCTCAACCAGGGCCAGGTGATCAACGAGGGCAAGGCGATGTCGAAGTCGCTCGGCAACGGGGTCGACCTCGGTGAGCAGATCGACCGCTTCGGCGTCGACGCCATCCGCCTCACCGTCGTCTTCGCCGGCCCGCCGGACGAGGACATCGACTGGGCCGACATGTCCCCGGCGAGCTCGCTGAAGTTCCTCCAGCGCGCCTACCGCCTCGCCGCCGAGGTGACATCGGCGCCCGGCACCGACCCCGCCGGCGGTGACAAGGACCTGCGCCACATCACCCACCGGACCATCGCGGACGTCACCCAACTGCTCGACGACCAGCGCTTCAACGTCGTCGTCGCCCGCATCATGGAGCTCGTCAACGCCGCCCGCAAGACGGTCGACACCGGGACAGGGACCTCCGATCCCGCCGTGCGGGAGGCCGCCGAGTTCGTCACGCTGGCTCTGAGCACCATCGCCCCGTACGTGGCCGAGGAGATGTGGGCGGCACTGGGCGGTGCGCCGTCGGTGGCCAACGCCAGCTGGCCCAGCGCCGATCCGGCACTGCTCGTGGTCGACTCCGTCACCTGCGTCGTTCAGGTCCAGGGCAAGGTCCGGGCCAAGCTCGCCGTCGCCCCCGACATCTCCGACACCGATCTCGAAGCCATCGCGCTCGCCGACCCAGGGGTCCAGCGATCCCTCGACGGCCGCGAGGTCCGCAAGATCATCGTGCGGGCGCCCAAGCTGGTGAGCATCGTCCCGGCCTGATCCGACTCCCTGTGGCCTCCGCCGCAGGTGTGACGAACAACCGCTCGAACGAAGACGACTTTGTTTTGTACGATGATCTTGTGAGAAAGACCGAGCCGGACGCCGACATGAGCGCCACGGTCGCCATGGGACCCCTGCCCGCGGCGATCGCGACGCCGCTGTCGAGCGCTCGCGCCGCCGTGCTGGCACAACTGGCCGAAGCGGACGGACAGCCGCTTCGGGCCCAGGAGATCGCCAAGGCGCTCGGGCAGCATGTCAACACCACGCGTGAGCACCTGGAGGGTCTGGTCGCCGATCACCTGGCCGAGGCGACGACCGAGAAGCCGAGAGGCCGCGGCCGGCCGGCCACGCTCTACCGGTCGCTGCCCGGGGCCTCCATGTCCCCGATCGGGCGTCAGTACGCAGCCCTGGCCGACGTCTTGGTCGAGCAGGTGCTCGAGTCGGTCGACAACCCCCAGCAGGCCGCCTTCCGGGCGGGCCAGCGGTGGGGTCGCAAGCTCCTCGACGGCGTGCCGGAGGGGGCTCCCCGCAGGAGGCGGTGGATCGACAGCTCGCCGAGGTCGGTTTCGCCCCGGAGCGCACCGCCGAGGGTGAGTGGCACCTGTATCGCTGTCCGCTGCTGGCGGCGGCTCGACGACATCCCGAGGTTGTCTGCAACGTGCATCGAGGGGTCGTCGCGACCATGCTCGAGGGACTGGGGGAGCCTTCGGACGTGCGGATCTTCCCCTTCAGCGAGCCTGGCGCCTGCGTGATCACCGCGCGACCCGAGGCGTCATCGGCCTGAGGGCCTGTCCACAGGTCCTGGAGCCTTCCTCGGCTCCTGTCCACAGGCCCGTCGGCCACCGCCGACGGGACCCGGTCCGTGACCACACTCGTGCATGAGTCCCCGACGGCTACCGCAACCCTCACCCGAGGCGACCCGCCAACGCCTGGCGGGGCTGATCGACGCGTCGCCCGACGCAGCCTGGGAGGAGAGCTTGCCTCCCGACCCTTCCGAGGAAGCCATTGCGACTGCGGGCGGACGGGGCCTGCCCTGGCGGCGTGAGTCGGTCCTGGTCGTCTGTTCGATCCTGCTCGTGGGTCTGCTGGTCGGTGGATTCACCCTGCTGCGCTCCCGACCCGTCGCCGTCCCTTCCACCACCGTCCCGCTCGCGGCTCCCTCCAGCGGCGGCTTCGCTGCCGCCCGTAGCTCGTCCCCCACACCGAGCCTCACCGCCACGCCCTCTCCCCGCGGCTCCATCGCCGCCCACGTGATCGGGGAGGTGAAGCATCCGGGCCTCGTCGCCCTGGCATCGGGTGCGCGCGTCGACGATGCGATCACCGCCGCCGGTGGGCTCACCTCCCGAGCCAACACCGGCGACCTCAATCTGGCCCAGCCACTCCTGGACGGCCAGCAGGTGCGCATCGGCTCGACGGCCGAGCCGGGCGGTGAGGTGAGAGGGCCTGCCGCCACTCCTGCCGTGTCCACGGCACCGGGGCCTCACGGCAGCACGCCGGCGGCGGCGACGATCCGGCTGAATTCCGCCACCTCCGCCGAGTTGGAGGAGCTGCCCGGCATCGGGCCGGCGTCCGCGAAGAAGATCATCGCGTGGCGGGACCAGCACGGTGGCTTCCGGACGGTCGATCAGTTGCAGGACGTTCCTGGGATCGGGCCGAAAACGTATGCCGACATCGCGCCCCGCGTCACGCTCTGACACCGCGACCGGCTCTCCTGCGATCGACCCCGCCGCGGTGTTTCCCGGATCGGGGCGTCCTCGGCTCGACCTGCGGCTCGTCCCGGTTGCCCTCGCCGCCTGGAGCGGCAGCTGGCTCGGCACTTCAGGACAGCACTGGTGGCAAGCGGCAGGGATCCTCGTCGCCGTGACCGGTCTGCTGGTCGCCCGACGCCGGCGCGGACCGTCAGTCCTCGCAACTACCGCAGCCCTGCTGGGCTGCCTTCTCGTCGGTGGTCTGCACAATCTCGCGGTCAGCACCGGACCGGTCGCGGCGCTCGCCACCGGTCATCGCACTGCCGAGCTGGACCTTGTCCTCCTCCACGATCCCGTCACCGTGGCCGCACCAGGGTCATCCGACGGCGCCGACTCCCGGGCCGGACGGATGTGGGTACGGGCTCGCGTCGTGGCGATCCACACCGGCGAGACCGCCATCCGGGTCCGGGCCCCGATCCTCGTCACCATCACCGCCTCCGAAGCCCCGGCCTGGAAGGAGGCCATCGCCGGCAGCACGGTGGCGGTGCGCGCCACGCTCGCCGAGCCCGACCCGGGATCAGACCTGGCCGCGATGGCGAGGGCCAGTGGACCCGTACGACGCGTGGCGGCCCCTTCCTGGGACCAGCGGGTCGTCCACCGGGTCCACGACGGGCTCCGCGAGGCGGTCGCGCAGCGTGCGCCCCGGGCGCGGGCACTTGTTCCCGCCCTCGTCGTCGGCGACACGAGCGGGGTCGATGCGGTGATGGAGCAGGAGTTCCGCGACGCCGGTCTGCTGCACGTGATGGCGGTCTCGGGCAGCAACCTCACGCTGTTGCTCGCCTTCCTCCTCACGGGCGCCAAGCTGCTCGGCGTCCGGGGCCGGTCCCTGCACGCCATCACCGTCGTCGGGGTCGTCGTCTTCGTCGCTCTGTGCCGCACCGAGCCGAGCGTCGTGCGGGCCGCCGCGATGGGCACGGTCACCCTCTCCGCCCTGATGACGGGTGCCGCCGACGGTCCCCGCCGGGGCCTGCGCTCCCTCGCGGTGGCGGTCATCGGCCTGCTGGTCCTCGACCCATGGCTCGCGCGTTCCGCTGGGTTCGTCCTGTCCACCGCCGCTACCGCGGGCATCGTGATCTGGGCCGGGCCCTGGGCGGAGCGGATGGCCCGCTGGGCGCCGCACTGGCTGGCCGATGCCGTCTGCGTTCCCCTCGCCGCCCAGTTGGCCACCGGCCCGTTCGCCGTCCCACTGTCGGGGACGGTCAGTCTGGTCGGGCTCCTGGCGAACATGGCTGTCGGCCCGCTGGTGGGCCCGGCGACCGTGGCCGGGTTCGCCGCAGCCGGGCTGGGCGTCATCTGGCCCGCGGCGGCCGTGGTCGTCGCCTGGCCCGCCGCGCTCGCCGCCCGCTGCATCGCGGCGGTCGCCTCGGCGGCCTCCGCGGCTCCCGGTGCGACCGTGTGGTGGCCACCTGGCCCGCTAGGTGTGCTGCTCCTCGTGGTCGCGACCGGCGCGGTGGTTCTCGCGGTCCCGGCCTGCCTGGCGCGCTGGTGGCTCTCGCTGCTGGTGGCCCTGGTGCTCCTCGCCCTGGTGCTACGAGGGCCGGTCCTGGCCGGCTGGCCACCGCCCGAGTGGAGCCTGGCCGTCTGCGACGTCGGTCAGGGCAACGCCATCGTGCTCTCCTCGGGACCCCACGAAGCCGTCCTGGTCGACACCGGCGGCGACGGGCCGGCGGTGCTCGGGTGCCTGCGTGAGCTCGGCGTCCGGCGCCTCTCCCTGATCGTCCTGAGCCACCTGCACGCCGACCACGCCGGAGCACTTCCTGATGTCTTGGCACGAGTGCCGACCGAGGCGGTGGTGACCGCGCCCGGACAGTTCCCCGATACGGGTCGGGTGCCACACTTGGAGTCGACCGCCGGCGACGTCGTCCGCGTCGGCGACGTGGTGTGGGAGTCCATCGCGCCACCGCCGGGCCAGCCGCCACCGCTCGACCCGGCCGACGAGAACGACGGCAGTCTCGTCGGGCGAGCCCGCATCGGCGCGATGGCCGTCCTGCTCCCGGGCGATCTCCAGGCCGAGGGTCAGGACCGGTTGCTCCGCAGCGGGGCCGACGTCGCCGCCACCTTCCTCGTCGTCCCGCACCACGGGTCTCGCGACCAGTCGGAGGACTTCCTGCGCGCCACCCGCGCCCGGGTCGCCCTGGTCAGTGTCGGGCGGGACAACCCCTACGGTCACCCCCACCCCCGCACGCTGGACGCCCTGACCCGGCTGGGGATGTCGGTGATCCGTACCGACCGCAGCGGTCACATCGCCGTCTCCTGCCGCGAGGACGGCTGCCGTGCGGCGGCCGTGCACTGACGGGGACGCGGCCAGCGCTCGCGACGCGACCACAGCAGCCCGAGTGTCGGTGGAGGCTGCAATAGTGGGTGGGTGGCCACCACCAGACAACTCCGCGTCGATGACCTCGGCTCCCCCTACGGCAAGGTCGTCCTGATCCAGGGGCCGGAGGAGATGCTTGCCGCGCGCCTGGTCGAGCAGGTCGTGGCCGTCGCTCGGGCCGAGGACCCGTCGGTCGAGGTGGTGCGTACCGGTGCTGCCGGTCTTGAGGGGGGCGACTTCGCCCAGATGACCTCCGGATCCCTGTTCGCCGCCAGGTCGGCCGTGGTGATCGAGGATCTGGCGGAAGCATCTGACTCCCTGGCGCAGGCCCTGCTCGCGGCGGCAGCCGATCCCGCGCCCGACATCGCCCTCGTCCTCGTCCACCGGGGCGGCAACAAGGGCAAGGGGGTGGTCGACAAGCTGAAGAAGGCGAAGGCCGCCCACTTCCCTGTCACCGCGCTGAAGCCGCGCGAGCTGGTGGGCTTCGTCGAGCACGAGGCCCGCACCCGAGGGGCGCGGCTCGACCCCCAAGTGGCCCAGCAGCTCGTCGACAGCGTCGGCACGGACCTGAGGTCCCTCGTCGGAGCGGTCGATCAGCTCGCCCAGGACAGCGAGGACGGCCTCATCCGCGAGGACCTCGTCCGGAGGTTCTTCCAGGGCCGCGCTGAGGTCAAGGGGTTCACCATTGCCGACGCCGCCCTGGCGGGTCAGACCACGCGAGCCCTGGAGGAGCTCCGCTGGGCGCTGGCGTCGGGCACCGCCCCGGTGCTCATCACCAGCGCGATGGCCTCAGGCGTACGCGGATTGGGGCGGCTGAGCGGGGTCCGGGGACGGGGAAATGACAACGAGGTGGCGGCTGACATCGGAGTGCCGCCGTGGAAGCTGCGGACCATGCGCCAGCAGCTCCAGCGGTGGGACGACCTGCGGCTGGCGCGGGCCGTCCGTCTCGTGGCGCGCGCCGACGCCGACGTCAAGGGCGCAGCGGACGACGCCGCCTACGCCTTGGATACGATGGTGCTCCAGGTCAGCCGGCTCGCCGGCCGCTGATCGCTCGGTCGCTCCGGCCAGCGATGCTTTCGCTACCCCGCCGGCCGATGACGGCCGCAGCGAGGACGCCGCCGAAGACGCCACCGAGGTGGGCCTGCCAGGAGATGCCCGAACTCGTCGGCAGCACCCCCAGATCATGCCGCCGTACACGACGACAAGACCGACGGCGATGAGGATCTGGCGCCAGTCCCGGGTCCACAGGCCCCGGACCACCAGGAAGGCGAACCAGCCGAAGATCAGACCGCTCGCCCCGGCGACGTACGCTCCGGCAGGCGTGAAGGCCCAGGCGAAGAGCCCGGAGACGACGACGATCAGCAGGGTGCTGATCACCCACTGGGCCCGCCCGGAGATGTAGACGAACCACCCCAGGACGAAGAACGGGACGGTGTTGGAGATGAGGTGCTCCCAGCCGAAATGCAGCAGGGGAGCGGTGAAGATGAACAGCACAGCCTGCGGGTCATGGGCACGGATCGCGAAGTAGTCCAGCAGGTTGCCGCTGAGCTGGTCGACCAGTTCGATCAGCCAGAGCAGTGCGACCCATCCGACCATGAACCGGGCTGCAGCCCCGGCCGTGACGCTGCGCCGGGCGACGGTCTTCGTCAAGGGACGGGGGACGGGTCGCTGACCGCCGTACATACTCATGGCCTCCAGTCTGCCAATAAGGGGCAATCGGGGAGAACCCCGAGGACGACGACCAGCGCCCCGACCTCCGAGGATCGGGGCGCTGGTGCAGCGTCAAGGAGGGCACGCACCCGAGGGAGACATGACCCGTGCGGGACGACAGCGTGCGGGACCGAGGCCCGGGCGTCGACACCGATGCCGCACTCCCGTCTGCGACACCGCGACGAGCGGGACGCAGGGGAGTGACGCGGCGGTCAGACCAGAGCGGCGGCCTTCTTGGCGATGGCCGACTTGCGGTTGGCCGCCTGGTTCTTGTGGATGACACCCTTGGTCACGGCCTTGTCCAGGTGACGCAGCGCGACGCGGGCGGCCTTCTCGGCCTTCTCGGTGTCACCGGCCTCGACAGCCTCGGAGAAGCGACGGGTGTAGGTGCGCAGGGCGGACTTGACCGCCTTGTTGCGCTGACGAGCCTTCTCGTTCGTCTTGATGCGCTTCTGCTGGGACTTGATGTTTGCCACGGGGCAGGCCTCTGTACTCTCGGACGTTAAGAATCTGTGTGGTGTGTGTCCGGTGGCCGGAACACAACGCAAGCAAGCACTCTACCAGTCGGCCTCTCAACCGCCAAAACCCCGGCTGGGCGCCGTTCGGGGGGCCTCCTCGTGGGATCGCGGGCGGGGCGCCGCCGTGAGAGACTGGGGATCCAGCCCGTACGTACGCTGGTACGCCCTCGTCCAGGAGAATGCACCCCACCGTGACTGACAGTGTCCTCGAGCCCGGCCGGACTGACCCGTCCCTGCTGCGCAACTTCTCCATCATCGCGCACATCGACCATGGCAAGTCCACCCTCGCCGACCGGATGCTGCAGTTGACGAAGCTGGTCGACGAACGCAGCATGCGAGCCCAGTACCTCGACCGGATGGACATCGAGCGCGAGCGTGGGATCACCATCAAGTCCCAGGCGGTTCGGCTGCCGTGGTCGGTCGACGGCCAGGTGTACGCCCTCAACATGATCGACACCCCCGGCCACGTCGACTTCACCTACGAGGTGTCCCGCTCGCTCGAGGCCTGTGAGGGCGCGCTGCTGCTCGTGGACGCCGCTCAGGGCATCGAGGCGCAGACGCTGGCCAACCTCTACCTGGCGCTCAACGCGGACCTGGAGATCATCCCGGTCCTCAACAAGATCGACCTGCCGGGCGCCGAGCCCGACAAGCATGCCGAGGAGCTCGCCGGGATCATCGGTTGCGACCCCTCCGACGTGCTGAGGGTCTCCGCGAAGACCGGTGTCGGCGTCCCGGACCTGCTGGACCGGATCGTCGAGCGGGTGCCCGCTCCGCAGGGAGCCGCCGACGGGCCGGCCCGGGCACTGATCTTCGACTCCGTCTACGACGTCTACCGGGGTGTCGTCACCTACGTCCGGGTCGTCGACGGGCAGCTGAGGGCGCGCGAGAAGATCCAGATGATGTCGACCGGCGCGACCCACGAACTCCTCGAGATCGGCGTCATCGCCCCCGAGCCGACCAAGGGCACCGCGCTCGGCGTCGGCGAGGTCGGCTACCTGATCACCGGCGTGAAGGACGTCCGTCAGTCCCGGGTCGGCGACACCGTGACCTCGGCCACGAAGCCGGCGACCCAGGCCCTCTCGGGCTACCAGCACCCGAACCCGATGGTCTATTCGGGCCTCTATCCGATCGACGCCTCCGATTATCCCGAACTGCGCGAGGCCCTGGACAAGCTCCAGCTCAACGACGCCGCCCTCGTCTACGAGCCGGAGACGTCGACCGCCCTCGGCTTCGGCTTCCGCGTCGGCTTCCTCGGTCTGTTGCACATGGAGATCGTGCGTGAGCGCCTGGAACGCGAGTTTGGCCTCGACCTGATCTCCACCGCCCCCAACGTCGTCTACCGGGTGGACATGGAGAACCGCGAGGAGCGTACGGTCACCAACCCGTCGGAATACCCGACCGACGGCAAGATCGCCGCGGTCCACGAGCCGGTCGTCGACGCGACGATCCTTGCCCCGGCGGAGTACATCGGCACGATCCTCGAGCTGTGCCAGACCAAGCGCGGAGTCCAACAGGGGATGGACTACCTGTCCTCGGACCGGGTCGAGATCCGCTACACCCTGCCGCTGGCCGAGATCGTCTTCGACTTCTTCGACCAGTTGAAGTCGCGGACCAAGGGCTACGCCTCGCTGGACTACCACGAGTCGGGGGAGCAGGAGGCGGATCTGGTCAAGGTCGACATCCTGCTCCAGGGTGAACCGGTCGACGCGTTCTCCGCCATCGTTCACCGCGACAACGCCTACTCCTACGGCACGATGATGGCTTCCAAGCTCAAGGAACTCATCCCGCGTCAGCAATTCGAGGTGCCGATCCAGGCCGCCATCGGTGCGCGGGTGATCGCGCGGGAGACGATCCGTGCCATGCGCAAGGACGTCCTGGCCAAGTGCTACGGCGGTGACATCAGCCGCAAGCGCAAGCTGCTGGAGAAGCAGAAGGAGGGCAAGAAGCGGATGAAGACGATCGGCCGCGTCGAGGTCCCGCAGGAGGCCTTTGTGGCGGCGCTCTCCACCACGGAGGCGGACAAGAAGGACAAGTAGGCACCGTTGGTGTGACCTGAACGTCGTGCCACCGCGTTTCGATACGGCGGGCCGACGTGGCAAGGTGGACGCACGGGGCCAACGGCGGTCCGCCTTCAGGAATCGATGAACGACGTGGGGTGCACCATTTCCATGAGGATGACCGGCCGAGACACGAACACGACCACGGCCCCCGGATCCACGGGCGGCGGCGATCAGGACGCCCCCCGCGGGATCCCGGAGGCCGCACCCTTCGGCTCCCCCTCGGCGTCATCCGCTATCGGTGCCCCGGCGCCGGACACCCGCGTGCTGACCAGGGTCGGTGCGGACCGGCCGGAGTCACCGACCGCGCCGCAGGCCGCTGAGCTGCCTCCCGCCACCGAGCCGCTGGCCCTGCCCGCCGGGCCCGGTGCGGCCGGCACGACCACCGGCAAGGCCAAGGACAACTCCGGCTGGACCCACCCCAAGATGACCAGCATCCTCGCGGGCGCCGGGGCTGCGGCGACCTCCACCGTGGTCGGCGGGCACCTCGGCGCCGCCGGGACGGTGATCGGTGCCGCGCTGGCCAGTATCATCACCACTCTGGCGCTCAACATCTACGAGAACACGTTACGCAACGGCACCCGCCGTCTGTACAGCGCCTGGCTCGCACGTCGTGGCGATCCGAAGGCGGCCGCCGCAGCGGCCGTCGCCGCGGGCAGCGCCGTCCCGGTCGCCACGGGGGCCGCGGAGGGCACGGCGAAGGGCGGCCTCCCGGTCCGGATCAGCCGGCGGATGGTCGTCGTCACCGGGCTGACCGCCGTCCTCGCCACCGCTCTGGGACTGGGCGTGATGGTCGGACTCGAACACAGCTCGGCGACCCCGATCACCCCGGGGACCAGCCAGCTCGCAGGCACCGGCCACTCGACCCGCACACCCGGCGACACCCCGACCACCACCGCGACGCGACCGAGCTCTACCCCCACCACCTCCCTGGGCGGTTCTACGACCACCTCGACCAAGGCGACGCCGTCCACGACCCCGAGGCCGTCGACGGCCACGTCGACCAGCTCGGCGACCGGCTCCTCCAGCACCGGGACGACGTCCGGCGGTGGCGGCACCGGCTCGGGAACGACCGGCTCCGGCACCACGGGGTCGGGTTCCGGCACCACCTCCGGCTCCGGGACATCTGGCACCACCTCGGGCAGCGGGACGACCGGCACTCTCGGCGGGACAACCAGCAGCACCGGCTAGCAGCCGGCCGAACTCACCCGACCGACCCCTGCGGCGGGACCGGCCCGGTCCGTTCGGTGAACGGGGCTGGATCGCGGGGCTAGCATGGCTGGCATGCCCGGCCTGCCCCGACACGTGCACATGCTGTCGATGCACACCTCGCCGATGGCCCAGCCGGGGGTCGGGGACGCCGGTGGCATGAACGTGTACGTCGCTCACCTCGCCGCCATGCTGGCCGCGCAGGGCATCGACGTCACCCTCTGGGCGGCCCGGCTGCACGACGGGGAACCCTCCCGGCGTCGTCTCGGCGAGCGCCTCGAGATCCGCCACGTGGACCTGCCTGGCGGCCCTCACCGGGACAAGAACGGCCTGCGCCACCACCTCGGCGCCTTCGCCGAGGCCGTCGTCGAGGGCGCCGGGCCAGGGCCGGGCCAGGTGGTCCACGCCCACTACTGGCTGTCGGCGATGGCCGGTGCCGAGGTGGCCGACCGGCTGGGGGCACCCCTGGTCACCAGCCTGCACACCAGCGCCTTGGTGAAGAACCTGCGCGCGTCCGTGGGGGAGAGGCCGGAGCCGGCGTTCCGGATCGCCGGTGAGCGGTCCGTCGTCGAGGCGTCGGATGCACTGGTGGTCAACACGCCGACCGAGGCCCGCCAGATGCACGAGCTCTACGGCGCGCCCTTGGACCGGCTGCACGTGATCACTCCAGGGATCGACCCGCACGTCCACCACCCGCCACGCAACGATCCGCGCGACACCAGGCCGGGGGTCGACGACCCGATCGAGATCCTGATGGCGGCCCGCCTCCAGCCGCTCAAGGGGCCGGAGCTGCTGATCGAGGCGATGCGGTTGCTGGCCCCCGACAGACTCCCCGTGCACGCCACCATCATCGGCGACGGCAACGCCGACTACCTGGCTCGGCTGAGGGAGCTGGTGGACCGTTATGACCTGGGGGCCGCGATCGCCTTCGAGCCGGCGGTCCCGGGAGCCGTCCTCGCCGAGCGGATGCGGGCGGCGGACATCGTCGCGGTGCCGTCGTCCTCCGAGACGTTCGGGCTGGTCGCGCTGGAGGCGCAGGCCTGCGGGGCGCCGGTCGTGGCGAGCCGGATCGACGGGCTCGCCGAGGCGGTTCGTGATCGCCGCACCGGCGTGCTTGTCGCGGACCGTACGCCCCGGGCCTGGGCCGACGCCCTGCGTGCCCTCGCGCTCGACCCCGCCCACCGTCGGGCCCTCGGCCGCGCCGGTGCCGTCCGGGCCGCCGGGATGACCTGGGCCGTCACCGCCGAGCGCGTCGCGGAGGTCTACTCCTCAGTGCTGCGCCACGGCCACCGGGCGGCTCCCGCCCTGGCCCACTGAGCTGCTCCTCCCGGCGGCAGGCCCGGACGCGACGCGGCGGCCACCCGGATGCTCCGGATGACCGCCGTACGTGGCGTGCTCGGCGAGGCCGACCTGCGGGTCAGCGGTCGCGCTCGCCCCGGATGTAGGCCTCGAGGTCGGCGCGCGCGATGTCGTCGGGGCGCTGCTCCGGCGGCGACTTCATCAGGTAAGCGGCCGCCGAGGTCAGCGGTCCGCCGATGCCGCGGTCGAGACCGATCTTCGCGGCCCGGATCGCGTCGATGATGACGCCGGCGGAGTTCGGTGAGTCCCACACCTCGAGCTTGTACTCCAGGCTGATCGGGGCGTTACCGAAGCCGTGGCCCTCCAGCCGGACGAAGGCGAACTTGCGGTCGTCCAGCCAGCCGACGTAGTCGGAGGGGCCGATGTGGACGTCCTTCTCGGCGAACTTGTGCTCGACGTTCGACGTGACGGCCTGGGTCTTGGAGATCTTCTTCGACTCCAGCCGGTCGCGCTCGAGCATGTTCTTGAAGTCCATGTTGCCGCCGACGTTCAGCTGGTACGTACGGTCGACCGTGTAGCCGCGCTGCTCGAAGAGGTGCGCGAGGACCCGGTGGGTGATGGTCGCGCCGACCTGGGACTTGATGTCGTCGCCGATGATGGGGAGCCCGGCGTCCTCGAACTTCTTCGCCCACTCGGGCGTCCCGGCGATGAACACCGGCAGCGCGTTGACGAAAGCGCACCCCGCGTCGATGGCGCACTGCGCATAGAAGAGGTCCGCCTCCTCCGATCCGACGGGGAGGTAGGAGACGACCACGTCGACCTCGGCGGCCTTCAGCGCGGCGACCACGTCGACCGGCTCGGCGTCGGACTCGGTGATGGTCTCGCGGTAGTACTTCCCCAGGCCGTCGAGGGTGTGGCCGCGCTGGACGATGACACCGGTGGTCGGGACCTCGGCGATCGTCATGGTGTTGTTCTCGCTGGCCGTGATCGCGTCGGCGAGGTCGAGGCCCACCTTGGCGTTGTCGACGTCGAACGCCGCGACGAACCGGACGTCATTGACGTGGTAGTCGCCGAACCTGACGTGCATGAGGCCGGGGACGGTGTCGCACGGGTCGGCATCGCGGTAGAAGTGCACACCCTGGACCAGGGACGATGCACAGTTACCGACGCCGACGATGGCGACACGGATCGGGTGATCGGACACGTTTCTCCTTGCAGTTCGGGGTTCCAGCGGTGCCCGGTCCCGGGCGCGGCCGATACCCCGGTCGATAGGATGCTCCAAAAGTGAAGTATCGCACGGTGTTTCGGGCGCGGCAGAATGGTCCGGATGAGGGAGGACTCCTGATGCCATCCACGCTGCCCGACGGCGATCCCGTCCCCGACGACGGCACCTTGCCGCCGTCCGCGCTCGCCGAGGTGACCCGCCGGCCGCTGGAGATCTACCTCCACGTGCCCTTCTGCACGACGCGCTGCGGCTACTGCGACTTCAACACCTACACCGCCGACCAGTTGGGCACCGATCCGGGCGCCACCCGGGCCGGCTACATCGACGGGGCCCTGACCGAGCTGGAGCTGGCCCGGCGCGTGCTCGGTCCCCAGGCCCCGGCGGTCTCGACGGTGTTCGTCGGCGGTGGGACCCCGACGCTGCTGCCCCCGCGTGACCTGGTCCGCTTCCTCGACGGTGTGCGCGCCACCTTCGGCCTCGCCGAGGGGGCCGAGGTGACCACCGAGTCCAATCCTGAGTCGATCGGGGCCGAAGGACTGGCGGAACTGGCCGAGGGCGGCTTCACCCGCATCTCCTTCGGTATGCAGTCCGCCGACGAGCAGGTGCTGGCGCTGCTCGACCGGGTGCACACCCCGGGACGGGCGGCCGAGATGGTCGGTCTGGCCCGCGCGGCCGGCTTCCGGCATGTCTCGCTCGACCTCATCTACGGCACGCCGGGGGAGAGCCTCGACTCCTGGCGCACCAGTCTGCGTACGGCCCTCGACGCCGGTCCCGACCACGTCTCCGCGTACGCCCTCATCGTCGAGGAGGGCACCCGGTTCGCCGCCCGGGTGCGACGGGGCGAGATCGCGATGACCGATGACGACGACCTGGCCGACAAGTACCTGCTCGCCGAGGAGGAACTCACCGCCGGCGGCCTGTCGTGGTACGAGGTGAGCAACTGGGCCAGGACCGAGGACGACCGCTGCCGCCACAACCTCGGCTACTGGCAGGCGGCCGACTGGTGGGGGATCGGCCCCGGCGCCCACAGCCACATCGGCGGCGTCCGGTTCTGGAACCGCAAGCACCCCGCCGCGTACGCGCGGGCGCTCGCGGAGGGGCGCACCCCCGCCCAGGGCCGCGAACTGCTCACCGGCGACCAGCGGCGCGTCGAACGGGTGCTGCTCGAGTTGCGCCTCGCCGACGGACTGCCGCTGGAGGTGCTCACCGGCTCGGAGCGGCGTCGGGTCCCGGACCTCGTGTCCCGTGGCCTGGCCGAGCTGCGCCCAGCAGAGGTCGAGGGTCCGGGGGGCGACGAGCGGCTCGTGCTCACCCTGCGCGGGCGGCTGCTGGCCGACGGCATCGTCCGCGACCTGCTGGACTGACCCACGAGCCGGCTGACGCACAGTCGCGGTGTGTCGCGCCCGAGCAGTGTCGGTGCAGGGGCTTAGCCTCAGGGCCATGCCCAGCAGTAGATATCCCACCGACGTGCTCGCCGCCGGGTTCGAACGGGCCAACCGGAAGAAGGCCTCCCGAGACCAGGTCCTGCGTGCCGGTCTGGTGGTCGAGGATCCGGCCAGCGGCTTCTGCGGTGCCGTCCTGCGCTGGGAGAACGGCCTGGTGATCCTCGAGGACCGCAAGGGCCGCCGCCGCTCGTTCCCGTTGGGTCCGGGCTTCCTGCTCGAGGGTGAACCGGTCACCCTCAAGGTCCCCCCGCGCACCTCGGCGAAGCCGTCGCACACCCGTTCCGGGTCACGGGTCGGGCCGGCGGAGGCCGCCAAGGTCGCCCTGCCCAGCCGGATCTACGTGGAGGGCCGCCACGACGCCGAGCTGGTCGAGAAGGTCTGGGGCGACGACCTGCGCCACGTCGGCGTCGTCGTGGAGTACATGGGGGGAATGGACGACCTGCCGGCGATCGTCACCGAGTTCGCCCCGGGCAAGGGGCGTCGGCTGGGTGTGCTGGTCGACCACCTGGTGGCGGGGACGAAGGAGTCGCGCGTCGTCGAGCAGGTGGCCGCCGGCCCCTGGGGCGACTATGTCTTCGTCACCGGCCACCGCTACATCGACATCTGGGAGGCGGTGAAGCCCGCCCGGCTGGGGTTGGAGGAGTGGCCGCGGATCCCCCGGGGCACCGACTGGAAGCACGGCATCTGTGCCGCGATGGGCTGGCCGCACAAGGACCAGGCCGACATCGCGCGTGCCTGGCAGTTCATCCTGTCGCGGGTCGGCAACTGGAACGACCTCGACCCCGGCCTGCTGCGCGAGGTGGAGCGACTCATCGACTTCGTCACCCAGGACCACGTGGGGCCCGAGGACTGACGGTCGGCCGCCCCTGTCGGGTCGTCCGTGACGTATGAAACAGTGGTGCCCATGGTCGCACCGCGTGAGCTGTCCACTGCACAGGTCCTCGAGATCATCCAGCAGGTCGCTGACGAGGTGATCCGGCCCCGGTTCCGGGCGCTGACCAGCGACCAGATCGCGGAGAAGGGACCGGGTGACCTGGTCACGATCGCGGACCGCGAGTCCGAGCTGCGACTCACCGAGATCCTCTCCCACGCCTACCCCGACGCCCTGATCATCGGCGAAGAGGCGACCGCCGCCAATCCGGGCCTGCCACCGCACCTGGTCGGCGCCGAGCACGGCTTCACCATCGACCCGGTCGACGGCACCAAGAATTTCGTCAACGGCAGCATCGACTACGCCGTGATGGTCGGGGAGGTCCGCCACGGTCGTACGGTGCGGGCCTGGATCTGGCAGCCGGAGCACCAGGTGGCGTACGTCGCCGTCCGCGGTGAAGGGGTCACCCGCAACGGCGAGCAGGTCGTCCGGGCCCAGCCCTCGCCCGATCCCGCCCAGTGGCGGGGGCGCTCGGCCAGGGTCGTGATCCGGGAGCGCGAGGCCGACGCGGCCCTGCCCCAGATCTCCATCAGCGCACTGTGCTGCGGCGTCGACTACCCCAAGCTCGTCACCGGTGAGACCGACTTCCTCGTCTACGGCCGGCCCCGCCCCTGGGACCACGTCCCGGGCCTGCTGATGGTCGAGGAGGTGGGCGGCACCGGCCTGCTCACCGACGGGTCGACGTACGTTCCGGGCGTGGACGGCTTCGGGATGGTCGTCGGCGCCACCGGCTCCGTCGCCGCGTCGGTCCGCGACGCCCTCGGGGCCCGGTTGGGCACCCGGCCGACCCGGACCCAGCCGGAGTGACACTCCTGCTCGACCGACGCGTCAGTCCTCGCGGATGTCCTTGCGGATGATCGGCAGCTGGGCACGCGGAGCGAATCCGCGCGCTGCCAGCACGTCGTAGGCGCGCCGTACGCCGGGGGCGATCCGTTCCCAGGGGAACGGCCAGTCACCGCGCGTCGCCGCCTCCTCGTAAGCGATGCCGTCGGAGACGAGGTTGGTCACCTCGCCGAGGATCGACGCGATCCAGCCACGCTGCAGGGTGATGTCGGCCATCTCCATCGGTTCGCCGTGACCCGGGTAGGCACGCCACCCTGGACGCAGCATCAGGCCGATCAGGTGGTCGAGGGCGCCCGGCCACGTCTCCGGGTCGGCGTCGGCGCCGATCTGAGGGCCGGCCGGCTCGATGATGTCGCCGGCGAAGACGATCTTCGCGTCGGCGACCACGGCGATCACGTCATGGTCGGTGTGGGCATGGCCGACCGAGAGCAGCTCCACCACCCGGTCGCCCAGGTCCACGGCCCGGGCCACCCCGAACGTCGCGGTCGGCTCCGGCAGCTCCCCGGCTCCCACGCCGTACGGCGCCAGGTCGGCCAGCAGTTGCTGATCGGCCAGATGCCCGCCGAGGTGCTCGTGCGCGACGATGGGGAGGTCCCGGAAGGCCGCCAGGCCCCCGACATGGTCGTAGTGCGCATGGGTGAGGGCCACCGCGACCACCGGTACCCCGGCCAGCGCCTCGGCGGTGCGCCGGATCTCCTCTCCTTGGGCCGGGGTGCTGCCGGTGTCGATGACCAGGGCACCTCCGGTCCCGGCGACCAGTCCCACGGTGACCGTCTCGGGTTCGGCGAGCGCGCGCCACGTACGGTCGCCGATCGGCTCCCACCTCCCGAGGCGGGCGGAAGGAACGGTAAGGGACGGTCCATCACTCATGGCGCTAGACTGGCACTCGGAGCGGCGGAGTGCCAACAGGGCCCCGCGGAGTCGGGAGGGTGAGGAGGGGACGTGCTCGACGATCGCAAGCTGACCGTGCTACGCGCCATCGTCACCGACTACGTCTCCAGTCAGGAGCCGGTGGGGTCGAAGGCGCTGGTCGAGCGGTACCGGCTCGGGGTCTCGCCGGCGACGGTCCGCAACGACATGGCCGTGCTGGAGGACGAGGGTTACATCACCCAGCCGCACACCAGTGCGGGCCGGATCCCCACCGACAAGGGCTATCGACTCTTCGTCGACCAGATCGGCGAGATCAAACCGCTGTCGACCCCGGAGCGGCGGGCGATCGAGACCTTTATGTCCGGCGCCGTCGACATGGACGACGTGGTGGCCCGCACGGTGCGCCTGCTCGCCCGGTTGACCCACCAGGTCGCCATCGTCCAGTACCCGGTGATCTCCGCGACGGTGATCCGTCACGTCGACCTGATCCGGCTCGGTGACGACGACCTGATGGTGATCGTGGTGAGCTCCAACGGGCACGTCGAACAGCACACCCTGACACTCACCGTCGACGACGAGCAACTGGCGCAGCTGCGCACCCGACTCGCCGCGGCTGTGGTGGACCGCACCGCCCAGCGAGCGGTCGAGGCACTCGCATCGATCGACGAGGAGTTCCCGCCGCAGGACCGGGCGGCGGCCCAGGTGGCCGTCGCCACCCTGCTCGAGCTGCTCGGCACCCCGCCCAGCACCCGGGTGGTCGTCGGCGGTGTTCCGAACCTGGCGCGTTTCGCCAGCGAGTTCGAGTCGACCGTCGGGCCGGTCCTGGAGGCGCTCGAGGAGCAGGTCGTGCTCCTCAAGCTCCTCGGCGAGGCCGCGACCTCGGACGACGTGCTCGTCCGGATCGGCCAGGAAGTCCCCTATCAGGGGTTGCAGTCGACCTCGATGGTCGCCAGTGCCTATGGCAGTCAGCAGGATGTCTGGGCCACGCTCGGTATTGTCGGACCGACCCGGATGGACTATCCGTCGATGATGGCGTCGGTGCGCGCAGTCGCACGCTACGTGGGCCGTTTCCTGGCCTGAGGATGACGAGGACATGAGCAAGGACTATTACGAGATCCTGGGTGTGGGCCACGATGCCGACGCCGAGACGATCAAGAAGGCCTACCGCAAGCGCGCCATGAAGGTGCACCCCGATGTGGCCCAGACCGAGGACGCTGCCGAGCAGTTCAAGGAACTGAACGAGGCCTACGAGGTGCTGAAGGATCCCCAGAAGCGGGCGATGTACGACCGCGGCGGTGATCCGATGGGCCCCGGCGGCATGGGCGGCGGATTCGGCGGGATGCCAGGTTTCGGTGGCGCCGGCGGGTTCGACTTCACCGATCTGATCGGGTCCATGTTCGGCCAGGCCACCTCCCGTGGTCCCCGGTCCCGTGTCCGCAAGGGCCAGGACGCCCTCGTCGGGATGTCCCTGACGTTGGCCGAGGCGGCTTTCGGAGTCACCAAGCCGCTCCAGGTCGACACCGCCGTGCTCTGCTCGCGGTGTGCCGGTTCCGGCTCGGCCGAGGGCAACGCGCCGGTCACCTGCCGTACGTGTCACGGGGCCGGCGAGGTGACCCAGGTGCAGCGGTCCTTCCTCGGTGACATCCGCACCTCATCGCCCTGCCCGGCCTGCCGTGGCTACGGCACGGTGATCCCGGACCCCTGCCCGGAGTGCTCCGGGGAGGGTCGCGTGCGCACCACCCGTACGCTCAACGTCAAGGTTCCGGCGGGCGTCGACTCGGGCAACCGCATCCACCTGGCGGCCCAAGGCGAGGTCGGGCCCGGCGGCGGCCCCGCCGGTGACCTCTACGTCGAGCTGCGTGTCGAGGCGCACGAAAACTTCACCCGCAAGGGCAGCGATCTGGAGACGGTCGTCCGTGTCCCGATGACCGCCGCCGCGCTGGGCACCTCCGTCAAGGTGCCGACACTGGACGCCGAGAAGGAGGGCGCGACCGAGGAAGAGGCCCTCGTCGACGTGGAGATCCCCGCGGGCACCCAGTCCGGCACGCGGATCACAGTGCGCGGTCGGGGTGTGCCGAAGCTGCGGTCCAACAGCCGGGGCGACATGGGCGTGACCTTCCTCGTCCAGACGCCGACGAAGCTGGATCCGGAGCAGCGCGATCTGCTGCGTCAGTTGGCCGATCTGCGGGGCGAGCACGAGGTCAGGGTCGGGCATGCCAAGGAGAAGGGCTTCTTCGGCAAGCTGCGCGACGCGTTCGAGGGCTGAGGCGGACCGGTGACCGATCCGGTCTTCCTGCACGACTTCGGGGCCGACCCCGCCCTCGGTGACGTGGTCACCCTGGCGGGGGAGGAGGGGCACCACGCCGCTGTCGTCCGCCGGATCCGGCTCGGCGAGGTCGTCGTCCTGACCGACGGCCAGGGCACGGGCGTCCGCGGTGAGGTCGTCGCGGTCAGCAAGAAGAGCATCGACGTGCGCGCCGACGAAGTGCTGCACGCCCCGCGATCGGCGGTCCACTGGATCGTCGCCCAGGCCCTGGCGAAGGGCGGCCACGACGAACAGGCCGTCGACATGATGACCCAGGCGGGCATGGACGAGGTGGTGCCGTGGCAGTCGGCCCGCGCCATCGTCCGCTGGTCCGGCGACAAGGCGGTCAAGGGTGCCGAGAAGTGGCGACGGACGGTCCGCGAGGCCGCCAAGCAGTCGCGTCGACTGCACGTACCGGCCGTGCACGACGTGCTCGACACCGCCGGACTGGCCCGCCTCGTGGCGACGGTCGACGCCGCGTACGTGTTGCACGAGTCGGCCGAGCGGTGGCTCGCCGCCCTGGACCTGCCCTCCGCCGGCAGCGTCCTGCTGATCGTCGGCCCGGAGGGCGGCATCGCCCCCGAGGAACTCGACGTCCTCGTCGCGGCCGGGGCGGTGCCCGTCCTGGTCAACGACGGGGTGCTGCGGAGCTCCAGTGCCGGGATCGTCGGGCTCGCCCAGGCCCAGGCCCTGGTGGCTCGAGCGGCGGGAGACTGAGCTCCTGGGCTCCCACCAGGATGGTGCGGTCGGAGGGTCGATCAGCCGCCGCGCCCTCGGTGAGCCGCCGCGGTTTCACTCAGGCGCCGCCGGTTTCCCTCAGGCGCCGCCCGTCGGCGCGCCGCGCCTGAATCGGACGGGGGCGGCTTCCCGAAGGCGCAGCGGCTGGACGCGACGCCTTGCGCCGGAGACCGAGCGCCACGCCGGTGATGGCGGTGGCCGGGACGAACGGCTGACGCCACACCCGGGAGTCGTCCGACTCCGCGACGTTGTCGCCCACGACGAACCACTGTCCGGAGGGGACCCGCCAGGTCTCGATGTAGGCACCGGAGGGCGGGGGCCCGTTCACGCTCAACCGGCCCGCCCCCATCCGGACCACGTCGCCGGGGCCCGCGGCCAGCCGTTTGACCAGCCGGCCGCCATCCGGGGCGGCGATCACCACGACATCACCCACCCGGAGTCGGCCGACCGGCGGTCTGGTGACCAGTACCCGGCCCGGCCGGAGGGTGGGCAGCATCGATCGGCCCTCCACCCGGACCAGCGGCGACCAGCGCCGCCGCCGAGACGATCTGCTCGAGTCAGTGCGCATGCTCGTGCTCGGCATGCTGGTGCTCGGCATGCTCATGCCCGTGGTGCTCGTGGCCGTGGTGCTCGTGCTCCTCACCCTCGGCGTACTTGAAGTAGCTGACGTAGGCGGCGACGAAGTCGCGGGCGGCGTCCACATCGTCGATGTCGAAGTCCTTCTTGGCCAGAGCGATCCCGAAGCGCCGATGCAGCTCGTCGCTGCGGGCGGCGGGTACGAGGCCGCGCACCTCGGTGTCGTCGCCGATGTCGAGGGCCCGGTCAGCCGCGACGACGACGGCGGGAAGCTCGGTGCCGGTGGGCTGGATACCGGTGAACCCGACGCCCTCGCCCATCCGGTGCAGGCGGACCAGCGTCTCGAGGAAGAGCCGGTCGGCGACCCATCGGGCGTCCGTCCCCAGCCGTCGGACGGCGAGGCTGCGCGTGAAGACCTCGACGAGTTCGGCCTCCGCGTCGGCCTGGATCCACTTGAGGGCGAAGTTGACGTTGCCCGTCTCAAGAGCGCGGCGTCCGTCGGTGACGGCGGGCCCGTCGGCGGTGTCGCAGTGTGCGCGGACGGTCGGGACGACCGTCTCGACGAGCGATCGGAGAAGCGTACGCAGGGACATGGCCGCAGCCTCCTGTGTCGGGGATCAGTGATGTCTTCGACGGTAGGACGACGGAAGGTCCGGCGCATTGATCCGGGTCAAGTCCCGCGACCGGGCCTCCTCACTGCGAGTCAACGTGCTTCCTGCGGCCATGTCTCGCGCGGGCCAACAGGACAAGGTAGACGACGGCGGTGGCACTGCTGGCGTACCCGAACAGCGAAGCGACGAGCACCACGGGATTGTTCAACGGCAGGTCGGCACCGAAGGCCCCCGTCGCGTAGTGGACGACGTAGAAGGCGACTTCCGTGACCAGGAAGGCGACGAGTGCCGCCCGGCCGCGCGACCTGCCCTGGAGGGTGGCCACGATCGCGACGCCGAACCAGATGCCGGTGAGGATCAGCGGTATCGACAGACCGGCCAACACGCCCCACCGGGCGCCGTATTGATGCAAGGCATAGGGGATCTGCCACAGGTAGTTGCCGGTGGTCACGACGACCAGAGGCCACCATCTCAGCGTTGATTGATGCGTACGTGTCTGCCGCGTTGCGTGCGGGACCTCAGGATGGCTCATCGAGCCTCTCTCTCCTCTACGGGGGGCACGCGCGAGCCGTCTGTGATGGACGGTTCGCCCTGTCCGGGTGCTCCGACAGCCGAGCAGCGTAGGCTATCGGGACTCCAGCCCGCTGGGCCGCAGGGCGGATTAGCATGAGTGCGCCCAACCATAGCCATCTCATCGGAGGAATCCTGTCCAGTCGCCCCGCCGCCGTCGAGTCAGGGGAATCCTGCGCGTTCGGCTTCCGCCCGCAGACCGAGCTGGCCAACGGCCGGGGCCGCACCGGAGTGATCGGCACACCCCACGGGGAGATCCACACCCCGCCTTCGTGGCCGTGGGGACCAAGGCCACCGTGAAGGCAGTCACCCCCGCGCACGTGGAGGAACTGGGCGCCCAGGCGGTGCTGGCGAACGCCTATCACCTCTTCCTCCAGCCGGGTGCCGACATCGTCGACGAGGCCGGGGGCCTGGGCCGCTTCATGAACTGGCCAGGGCCTACCTTCACCGATTCCGGGGGCTTCCAGGTGATGAGCCTCGGCGCGGGCTTCAAGAAGGTCCTCGCGATGGACACCTCCGGCCTGCAGAACGACGACGTGATCGCGGAGGGCAAGACCCGCCGGGCCTTCGTCGACGACGATGGGGTGACTTTCCACTCCCACCTCAACGGGGACGTGCACCGGTTCACCCCGGAGGTGTCGATGCGGATCCAGCATCAGTTGGGCGCCGACATCATGTTCGCCTTCGACGAGCTGACCACCCTGATGAACACCAGGGCGTACCAGGAGGAGTCCGTCGAGCGGACCCGCCTGTGGGCCGAGCGCTGCCTCGTCGAGCACCGGCGGCTCACCGCGGAGCGGGTCGGCAAGCCGTACCAGGCTCTCTTCGGGGTCGTCCAGGGGGCACAGTACGAGGACCTGCGGCGCTCCGCGGCGCGTGGCCTGGCGCAGATGGAGGTCGACGGGCAGGGCTTCGACGGCTTCGGGATCGGCGGCGCGCTGGAGAAGGCCAACCTCGGCACCATCGTCGGCTGGGTCAGTGATGAGCTCCCCGCGGACAAGCCCCGGCACCTGCTGGGGATCTCGGAGCCCGACGACTTCTTCACCGCGATCGAGAACGGGGCGGACACCTTCGACTGCGTCCAGCCCTCGCGAGTGGCCCGCAACGCCGCGCTCTACAGCCGCGACGGGCGGTTCAACATCACGAGGGCGGAGAACCGGCGCGATTTCGGGCCGATCGACGAGGACTGCGACTGCTACACCTGCACGCATTACACCCGGGCCTACCTGCACCACCTGTTCAAGGCGAAGGAGATCCTCTCGTCGACGCTCGCGACGATCCACAACGAGCGCTTCACGGTGCGGTTGGTGGACGACATCCGTACGTCGATCGAGGAGGGTCGGTTCGCGGAGTACCGCGCTGAGGTGCTCGGCCGGTTCTACGCGACACGACATCGGCACTGACGGAGGATCACCGTACGGCGAGGATCACCGTAGGGCGCCCGATCTCGGCGTTGGACAGCAGGGACCCTGACCACCAGGATCGGGACCGAACGGCGCCGATAACGCCGCAGGGCCCCGATCCGGGTGCCCCCCTCAGGGCTCAGACCGGGCGGGTGGCCAGGTCGAGCAGCTCCAGGATGTGGTGGTACGTCTCCCCGGTCGCCCGGGACATCCCCACCTCACAGGTGCGGTTGGCCGAGGCGTAGGCCGTCCGGCCGGTGCCGCCCTGCCCGGTCCGGGCCGCCACCTCGCCGGCTTCGGCCTTCGTCGCCGAGGCGGTCAGCTCCGGGTGGAGCATGCCACGGTCGCCGGCGAACGCGCAGCAACCCGTCGCCACCGGCACGATGACCGACGTCGCGATCTTCTCGGCGATGGCGCGAGCAGCGGCATTGAGGCCCAGATGGGTCATCGAGCACGTGTTGTGCAACACCACCGTGTCGTACGGCTGGGTGACGACGAGGTCGTCCAGCAGCTGGTCGGCGACGAACTCCACCGCGTCGATGATCGTCAGGTCCCCGTACTTCTGGTCGGGATCCTTGTGCTGGAACTTCAGCACCCCCTCGGTGCAGGACGCACCGTCGACGACGACGGGCAGCCGGCCGTGGTCGGTCGCCTCCCAGAGGATCGGCAGGGCCTTTTCCCGCATGGTCGCGTGACCGCGGGTGAAGCCCTTGGACGACCACGGAGTGCCGCAGCACAGCCCGTTGATCCCCTCCGGAATGTCCACACTGACGCCGGTCCGGGTGAGCAGGGCATCGATCGCCGGGCCGACGCCCGGACCGCCCTCCGCCGCGCCGAACAGGTTGTGGATGCAGGCGGGGAACCAGACCGCGGCAGCGCTGTCGGAGTGCCGCGGTGTGCGACGCCGTCCACCCTTGGGCAGGTCCTTGGTCCAGCGCTGGAGATTGTCGTGGCCGACCACGGCACGACCGACGTCGGTGGCCGTTGTGGCCAGCGGCGCGACTGCTGCGGCGACGTTCATCGCGATCCCGCCCACCGCTGTGAGGCCTCCCCAGTTGCGGGCGAGGGCGTCCCAGGCGGCCTGGCTGGCGTTGCCATGGCCCTCGGCCCGGAGCCGTCGGACCAGGTCTCCGGTGTTGATGTCCAGGGGGCAGTTGACCGAGCAGAGGCCGTCGACGGCGCACGTCTCGATGCCCTGGTAGCGGTAGGTCTTGCTCAGCTCGTCGGCCAGTCCCGTGTTACCCGCCTGCTGGGCGGCGGTGATCTCCCGGCGCAGC
Source organism: Raineyella fluvialis (assembly GCF_009646095.1). NCBI lineage: Bacteria > Bacillati > Actinomycetota > Actinomycetes > Propionibacteriales > Propionibacteriaceae > Raineyella > Raineyella fluvialis. Next base: position 2,721,607 of record NZ_CP045725.1, read on the forward strand.
GCGATCCGCTTGCGTGGCGTGAGGGTGAGGTCGCGGCTGGGGCAGATCGGCTCGCAGTAGCCGCACTCGACGCACCGGTCGACCTCCTCCTCGACGGCGGGAGCATCCTTCAGGTCCTGCACGTAGGAGCGGGGGACCTCGGACAGCACGACGCCCGGGTTCAGCACGCCGTCGGGGTCGCACAACTGCTTGACCCCGACCATCACCTCGTACAGCTCCTGCCCGTACTGGCGGGCCACGAAGGGCGCCATGATCCGGCCGGTGCCGTGCTCCGCCTTCAGCGAACCCTGGTGTCCGAGCACGACGTCGACCATGTCATCGGTGAACGCCTCGTAACGCCCGGTGTTCCGGCCGCCCTGGAAGTGCTCGTTGAGCATGAAGTGGATGTTGCCGTCCTTGGCGTGGCCGAAGATCACCGATTCCTCGTAGCCGTGCTTGACGAACAGCTCGGCGAGCTCGGAGCAGGTCCGCCCGAGCGCGCCCACCGGCACGACGACGTCCTCGAGAAGTGCGGTCGTGCCACTCGGGCGGTGACCGGCGATGGCGGCGTAGAGGCCCTTGCGGACCGTCCACAGTTCGGCGGCGCGCTTCGCGTCCTGGGCCATCCCGAACGGCACGGCCAGCGGGAGCCCGTCGGTCAGCGGTCGGGCGGCGCTGACCATGTCGGCCAGTTCCTCCGGGGTGTGGCCGTGGAACTCCACCAGCAGGGCAGAGTGGTCCCGGACGTTCAGTGAGGTGATCGCCTGGGGGCTGCCGGAGAGTCGCTGGGCGACGCGCAGGCTGACGGAGTCCATCAGTTCGACGGTGGCGAATCCGGCCGCGACCAGGTCGGGGAGGGCGGTCATCGCCTCGTCGATGGTGCTGAAGACCATCAGGCCGGTGGTGACTGCGGGGAGCACCTCGATGGTGCGCAGCGTGGCGGACGCGACGAAGCCGAGGGTCCCCTCCGAGCCGATCATCAGGTGCGCGAGGATGTCGGCCGGCAGGTCGTGGTCGAGCAGCGAGTTGAGCCCGTAGCCCATGGTGTTCTTCATCGAGAACTGCTGGCGGATGGTGTCGACCGAGTCCTGGCGGGACCTGACCCGATCGCGCAGCTGGCTGAGGCCGGCGTAGAGGGCGGGCTCGAGCTGGCGGAGCTTGTCGTCAGCGTCTGCAGCCCCGGTGTCGAGGACGGTGCCCGAGGGCAGGACCAGGACCATCGACTCCAGCGTCCGATAGGTGTTGAACTCGGTGCCGCAGGCCATCCCGGAGGAATTGTTGGCCACCACGCCGCCGATGGTGCAGGCCACCTCGGACGCCGGGTCGGGCCCGATCTTGCGACCGTACGGACGCAAGGCCATGTTCACGGCCCGAACCGTGGCCCCCGGCTGGACGCGGACCCGCGCGCCGCCGTCGAGGACCTCGATGCCCCGGAAGTTGGCCCGGGTGTCGGCCAGGATGCCGCCACCCTGGGCCTGTCCGGAGAGGCTGGTGCCGCCGGAGCGGAAGGTCAGGGGCAGGCCGCTGCTGCGGGCCGCGCGGAACAATGTGCCGATGTCTGCGGCGGACTGGGGCGTGGCCACGATCTGCGGCACGACAAGGTAATGGGAGGCATCGTGTGCCAAGGCGCGCCGGTCGAACTCACTCTCGGAATACATCCCGGCCGTGCCGGGCAGAGTGGGGTGGGCGGCCGTCACCGTCGTCATGGGGACTCCTGGTCATCGTTGACTGAGATGACGTGAGCGTACCTCAATGGTCTGACCATCGGAAGGGATGGTCAGACCATTGAGGTGATGCTGGTCATCGGCTCAGCCGAGTGCCGGGACCGTCGCGTGGGCTGCGGATGCGCGACGGGCCGTGGCTGGCGGTGCCAGGGGGCCAGGACTGCACCCGGGATCGGATGGATCCAAACTCGGTGGACGGAGTTCAGTCCCTTCTCGACGGCCTCGCGCCGGGTGAGCGTGACCAGCGTGGGTGCCTCGTCCTGGTCCACCTCGACCTCGACCTGCACGTCGAAGCCGACCCGATTGATTCGCTTCACCCAGCCGCCCTGCTCGCCTGGGCGGTTGGTCGGGTGCACGCTCAAGCCGATGTCATGTGGGCGGATCAGCCTGCCTCCCAGCATCGTCACCGGTCCGAGGAATCCCATCACGAAGGCGTTGGCCGGCTCGTCGTAGAGCTCGTCGGGGCTGCCGATCTGTTCGATCCGGCCCTGGTTGACCACGACCAGGCGATGTGCCACGTCGAGGGCCTCCTCCTGGTCATGGGTGACGAAGACCGTGGTGACGTGCACCTCGTCATGCAGCCTGCGCAGCCACTCCCGCAGTTCCCGGCGGACCTTCGCGTCGAGGGCGCCGAAGGGTTCGTCGAGCAGAAGGACCCGGGGCCGGATGGCGAGAGCACGGGCCAGGGCCATGCGCTGGCGCTGGCCGCCGGACAGTTGGGCCGGCAGCCGGTCGGCGAACTGCTGAAGATGGACGAGTTCGAGCATCTCCTCGACCCGGGCGGCGATGGCCTGCTTCGACTGTCTGCGGATGGTGAGACCGAAGGCGATGTTCTGCGCGACCGTGAGGTGGCGGAACGCGGCGTAGTGCTGGAAGACGAAGCCGACGTCGCGCTTGCGGGCGGGGATCCCCGTCGCGTCGGTCCCGGCGATGGCGACGGTGCCGGTGTCGGCGGTCTCCAGCCCGGCGATGATCCGCAGCAGGGTGGACTTCCCCCCGCCGCTGGGACCGAGCAGGGCTGTCAGGTCGCCGGTGGGGATGGTCAGGTCGATGTCGGCCAGGGCGCGGAAGTCGCCGAAGTTCTTCGAGACGCCGCGGATCTCGATGCTCATGCTCGCTTCTCCTCGGACGGGCGCAGCACCGTCACTACGACGAGCGCCACCAGGGCGGTCACGGTGAGGAGCAGTGCGGCGGTGTAGGCGGTGGTGGTGTGGGCGGCGCCGAACTGCTGGTAGCGCTCCTCGACCAAGAGGGTGGCCGTCTGCGTACGGAACGCGACACCGCCGGAGACGATCTTGACGGCGCCGAACTCGCCCAGGGCGCGGGCGAAACTCAGTACGACCCCGTAGACGACGGCCCACCTGATGGTAGGCAGGGTGATGCGGCCGAAGACCTGCCAGCGGTTCGCCCCGAGAGTCTGGGCCGCCTGCTCGGCCTCCGTGCCCGCCTCGAGGAGGACCGGCACCACCTCGCGGATGACCAGCGGCAGGCAGACGAACGTGGTGGCCAGGACGATGCCGGGCGGGGCGTAGATCACCTGGAGGCCGGCAGCGCGCAGCGCCGGCCCGAACCAGCCGCTGGTCCCGCCGTAGACCAGCAGGAGGGCCAGGCCGACCACGACGGGGGACACCGACATCGGCAGGTCGACCAGCGCCGACAGCACCCGGCGTCCGGGGAACCTGTGCCGGACCAGCAGGAGGGAGATGCCGACCCCGAAGACGGTGTTCAGCGCGACGGCCCACACCGCAGTGACGAGGGTGAGTTGGAAGGCGAACACCAGCGCCGGGTCGCGGAGCGCGGCGACCACCGGACCGATCCCGCCGGAGAAGGTCTGCCGGGCGACGAGCGCGACGGGCCAGATGACCAGGAACGTCAGGTAGAGGACGACGACGGCCCGCAGCAGGTAGCGGGCCCAAGGCAGTCCCGGTGTCCTAGTCGACATGGCGGGTGACCTTTCCGGAGAAGACGTCGAGGAGCACGATGGCCACCAGCGCGACGAGCAGGAGGACGGAGGCCACCGCCGCCGCGCTGTGCAGGTTGTCACCCTCGACGTAGCCGAGGATGCGGACCGCGGCGACCTCGGTGTGCATCGGAAGGTTGCCCGACAGGAGCACCAAGGAGCCGAACTCGGACAGGCCACGCGCGAAGGACATCGCCGCACCGGAGGCGATGGCGGGCACGAGGCTCGGCAGGACGATCCGTCGGAAGACGGTCAGCGGCCCCGCACCGAGAGAGGCGGCCGCCTCCTCGGCTTCCGGCTCGAGTTCCAGCAGGACCGGCTGCACCGTACGGACCACGAAGGGGAGCGTGACGAAGAGGAAGGCCAGCGCGACGGCCATCCTGGTGTTCGCCCAGTTCACCCCGAGGGGTGAGCGTGGGCCGTAGAGGCTGAGCAGCACCAGTCCGGCCACGATGGTGGGCAGGGCGAACGGCAGGTCGATGACGACCTCGAGGATGCGCTTGCCCGGGAAGGCGTCGCGGACGAGCACCCAGGCGATGAGGGTGCCGATCACCACGTCGACGGCGGTCACCACGAGGGAGATCCCGACGGTGAGGCGGATCGCGGCAGCGGTCTGGGGATCGGTGAGGGCGACCCAGTAGGCGTGCCGGCCCCCTCCGAGGCCTTCACGAGCACCGCGATCAGGGGGAGCAGCACGAGCAGGCCGAACCAGATCATGGCCAGTCCGAGTCCGGTGCCGGACACCCGGTCCAGGGTGCTGGACCACGGGGGCGCACTCCGGGCCCGGCGCCCATGGGTGGCGTCGGGCCGGCGGGTGGAGAGGACCTGCGTCATCGGGTCTTCCCCGTCGCCTGCTGGATGCGCGGCACCAAGCCGGTGGACTCGGCGAAGAACTTCTTGTTCACCGCCGACCAGCCCCCCAGGTCATCGTTGACGGTGAACAGCCGGGCGGGCCGGGGGAACGGATTCCTCGGGTCGTTCGCTCCCTTCACCTCCGGGATGGTCACCCCGGATATGACGGGTCGGAAGCCCTTCGCGGCGAACTCGACCTGGCCCTCGGGGCCAGGACGAAGTCGAGGTAGGCCTTCGCCTTGGGGTCGGCGTTCTTGGTCACAGCGCCGGGGTTCTCGATCAGCACCGTGCTGGCGGGCACGATGTAGTCGAAGTCCTCGCCGGACTGGCGGGCCAGGATCGCCTCGTTCTCGTACGAGATGAGCACGTCGGCTGTGCCCTGCAGGAAGGCGTTGGTGGCATCGCGCCCGCTGCCGGGCAGCGCCACGACGTTCCTGAAGAACGACGTGAGGTAGTCCTCGGCCTGGGCGTCCGTGCCGCCCTGGCTCACCACCTGCTGGTAGGCGGCGATGATGTTCCAACGGGCCGAGCCGGAACTGGCGGGGTTGGGCGTGACGATCCGGATGCCCGGCCTGATGAGGTCGGACCAGTCATGGATGTTCTTGGGGTTGCCCTTGGGGACCACGAGGACGACCACCGAGTCGGAGACGATGCCCTTGGTCGGGCCGTTCTTCCAGCTCGGGTCGACGAGGCCCGCGTCGACAAGGCGGGTGACGTCGCCCTCGAGGGAGAAGTTGACGTAGTCGGCCGCCAGTCCGTTGACCACCGCGCGGCTCTGGTCACCGGAGGCACCGTACGACTCCTGCCAGACGACCCCGCGTCCGGCGTCCGTCGCGGCGAACTTGGCCTGGATGGCGTTGTTCGCCTCCTTGGGGACGGCGTACCCGACCAGGTGCAGCGTGGTCGCCGGCGCGGTGGAAGCGTGGCCGTCGGCACCGGCCGTAGTTGCTGCGCCGCCGACGCAGCCCGACAGGGTCAGACCGGCAGCGGCGATGCCGCCGAGAGACAGCAGCGTGCGGCGGGAGAACGTGGGCGTCATGGGGGTGTCCCTTCGTGGACTCGCGGACGAGCGTTGACGATTAAACAGGTAGGTTTGATAAGGTATAGGGAGAACTTATACATGAACGGGGTGCCCGTCCGCAAACTCCTGGGGGCATCGCATCGCGCCAAGCGCTCCACAGCAGCGGATCGAAAGGAGCACACTGAGGTCATGGCCACCAATGACGACGACAGCACCATTGATCCCTCCGAGGTCGTGGACCAGCTCGACCCCGAGCAGAGCCTGGTCGAGCGTGGTGTGGACGACCCTCTCGACGAGGGGATCATCGCCCCCGACGATTGGTCGGGCGCCATGACCGAGGCCCTGGAAGGTCCGGAGGGGCTGAGAGAACGGATCAAGCGCGAGGACCCCGAACGGGAGCGCTTCGAGGAGCCGGACTGGGACAGTGACGGACCCGAACAGGCCGAGTACCACCGGGCGGGTCGTCTCGTCGACGACAACTCCGGCTATGACGGCGAGGATCGCGAGGCCGGGCTCATCGGTCACGACGTCGGGATCTCCGGCGGTGCGGCGAGTGCCGAGGAGGCCGCTGTGCAGATCGTGGACGAGGACCTGCTGCGCGAAGCGGAACGACGTGACGACTGACCGTCCGCACGAGAGCCATCGGCTGTCCGACCGTCTACGCTGGATGTATCAGGTCGTCCCGTCCCGGGACGTCCAGTCCGGCGAACTTCGGAGGCATTCCTGTCCAGCGTGCGCACCCTCGACGTGATCGACGACGACAAGGGCCGGGGGGTCCGGACACTGATCGTGCCCGCTTCGATCGACATGGTGTCGGTCCTCGGCCCGCGTGACGAGTTCCTGCGGATCCTCGAGCGAGTGCTCGACGCCGACATCCACGTCCGTGGCAACGAGATCCACCTGTCCGGTGACGAGGCCGCCCTCCGGGCCGGCACGGAAGCCCTCACCGAGATGGTCACCATCGTCCGTACGGGGCAGGGCCTGACCAGTGACGCCGTCGAGAGGCTGGTGGGGATGCTCGCCGGCGAGGCCGAGGTGCGGCCGGCCGAGGTCCTGACCCATTCGATCCTGTCCAACCGTGGCCGGACGATCCGCCCCAAGACGCTCAACCAGAAGCACTACGTCGACGCGATCGACCGGCACACGGTCGTCTTCGGTATCGGCCCGGCGGGCACCGGCAAGACCTACCTCGCGGTCGCCAAGGCCGTCCAGGCGCTGCAGCGCAAGGAGGTCAACCGGCTCATCCTGACCCGGCCGGCGGTGGAGGCGGGCGAGCACCTCGGCTATCTCCCTGGCACGCTCAGCGACAAGATCGATCCGTACGTCCGTCCGCTCTACGACGCGCTCCACGACATGGTCGATCCGGACTCGATCCCGCGGCTGTTGACCGCCGGCACGATCGAGGTCGCCCCTTTGGCGTACATGCGCGGTCGTACGCTCAATGACGCGTTCATCATCCTCGACGAGGCTCAGAACACCACCGCCGAGCAGATGAAGATGTTCCTCACTCGCCTCGGCTTCGGCTCCAAGATGGTGGTCACCGGCGACGTCACGCAGGTCGACCTGCCCGGCGGCCAGCGATCGGGGCTGCGGGTGGTCAGCAACATCCTCCACGACGTGGAGGACATCGCCTTCTGCCAGTTGACCAGCAAGGACGTCGTCCGGCACCGGCTGGTGGGGCGCATCGTCGCCGCGTACGACCGGTTCGAGTCGGCCAACGCCCAGGACAACCAGGAGAAGGGGACCAAGCGCCGGTGAGCGTCGAACTGAACAACGAGTCCGGCGACGAGGCGGACGAGAAGGGTCTGGCCGCCCTGGCGACCTGGGTGTTGTCGGAGCTGCGGATCCATCCGCAGGCGGAGCTCTCTATCGTCCTTGTCGACGAGGAGACAATGACCGCCTACCACGTCAAGTACATGGATCTGCCGGGCCCCACCGACGTGCTGTCGTTCCCGATGGACGAGCTGCGCATCCCGGACCCGGACGAGCCCGAGACCGAGGGAATCCTCGGTGACATCGTGCTGTGTCCCGCGGTGACGGCCCGTCAGGCCGCCGAGAACAACCGGACGCCTGACCAGGAGGCGGAGTACCTGCTGGTGCACGGCATCCTGCACCTGCTCGGGTACGACCACGCCACGCCGGAGGAGCATGCCGAGATGTTCGGGCTGCACGACCGGCTGATGGCGGCGTACGAGAACCATCGGGCGGGTGACGTGCGTTCATGAGCGAGCCGGACGTCGTCCAGCTGGTCATCGCCCTCGTCCTCGCCATCGCCGTCGGCTTCCTCGCCGCGATCGAGACCGCGCTGCACTCCTTCTCCCATGCCAGGGCGCAGAACCTGGTCGAGGAGGGTGTGTCCGGCGCCAAGCGCCTCGAGCTGATCACCGAGGACCCTGCTCCCGCGGTGAACGCCGTGCTGTTCATCCGCACCATCCTCGAGGTCACCTCGATCGTCCTGGTGGCCCGGGTCGTGATGGGACTCAACCTCCGCGACTGGGCGGAGCTCCTGTTGGCGATCGGGTCGATGGTGATCGTCTCCTTCATCGCGTGGGGAGTGGCACCACGTACCCTCGGCCGCCAGCGTGCCGACAGCATCGCCACCCGATCCTCGGGCCTGGTCGTCCTGCTCACCACGGTGCTCGGGCCGGTCCCGCAGCTCCTGATCGCCATCGGCAACATCCTCACCCCGGGACGCGGCTTCGACGACGGCCCGTTCTCCTCGGAGGCCGAGCTGCGCGAACTGGTCGACCGGGCCGAGGAGTCCGACGTGATCGAGGCCGGTGAGCGCCGGATGATCCACTCCGTCTTCGAGCTCGGCGACACCATGGTCAAGGAGGTGATGGTGCCCCGGACGGACATCGTCTCCATCGAGGACTCCAAGACCCTGCGGCAGGCGACCTCACTGGCCCTGCGCTCCGGCTTCAGCCGGATCCCCGTGGTCGGGGAGGGCGGACTGGACAACATCGTGGGCATCGTCTTCCTCAAGGACCTGATGAAGCGGACCTACGACAATCCGCAGTCCCAGACGACGGAGCGGGTCTCCTCCCTGATGCGCCCGCCGATCTGGTGCCCCGACTCCAAGCCGGTCGACGATCTGCTCAAGGAGATGCAATCGACCCACTCCCACCTGGTCGTGGTGGTCGACGAATTCGGCGGCACCGCGGGCCTGGCCACGATCGAGGACATCCTCGAGGAGATCGTCGGTGAGATCGTCGACGAGTACGACGAGGCCGAGGTCGCCCCGATCGTACGGTTGTCGGAGGACCGCTACCGGGTGTCGGCGCGCCTGGCCGTCGACGAACTGGGGGAGCTATTCGGGCGCAAGCTCGACGATGAGGACGTCGACACGGTCGGTGGACTGATGGCCAAGCTGCTCAACATGGTCCCGATCGCCGGTTCCGTGGTCCGCTGGGAGGGCCTCGAGCTCGTCGCCGAACGCGCCCAGGGCCGGCGCAACCAGATCGGCACCATCCTGGTCACCCAGGTCGGTGAGGACGAGGAAGCGGGGGACGCCCGGGCGACAGCGGCCGTTCTCCGTGTCGCACAGACCAAGGAGGAGAAGTGATGGCTGAGCCGATGACCGCCGACGACGGCGATGAGTTCCGTTCCGGCTTCGTGTGTTTCGTCGGCCGGCCGAACGCCGGCAAGTCCACCCTGACGAACGCCCTGGTCGGGCAGAAGATCGCCATCTCTTCCGACAAGCCGCAGACGACCAGGCACGTCGTGCGGGGCATCATCACCCGGCCCGACGGCCAGCTGGTGCTCATCGACACCCCCGGACTGCACAAGCCGCGGACGCTGTTGGGGGAGCGACTGAACGACCTGGTGAGGGACACCTGGTCGGAGGTCGACGTGGTGGCTGTCTGCCTGCCCTCCGACCAGCGGATCGGGCCCGGCGACAGCTACCTCGTCGAGCAGATCGCCCACCTGCGCAGCCGCCCGACGCTGGTCGCGCTGGCCACGAAGTCCGACCTCGTCAGCGGGGAGCGGCTGCGACAGCATCTGGTCTCGATCCAGGGGTTGGAGGACAAGCTCGGCCTCTCCTGGGCCCACATCATCCCGGTGTCCGCGGTCACCGGGGACCAGGTCGAGGAGCTGGGGGACATCCTGCTGAGTCTGTTGCCGCCCGGGCCGAAGTATTACCCGGACGACGAGTTCACCGACGAGCCGGAGGAACAGCTCGTTGCCGAACTCATCCGGGAGGCTGTCCTGGAGGGGGTCCGCGACGAACTGCCCCACTCGATCGCTGTCGTGGTGGAGGAAATGCGCATGCGCGCCGATCGGCCCGAGGACAAGCCGTTGCTCGACATCTATGCCTCGATGGTCGTCGAACGCGACTCGCAGAAGGGCATCGTCATCGGTCACAAGGGGGAGCGACTGCGCCAGGTCGGCACCGCCGCCCGTCAGCAGATCGCTCACCTGCTGGGAGTCCCGGTCTTCCTGGATCTCAAGGTCAAGGTGATGAAGGACTGGCAGCGCGATCCCAAGTACCTGAACCGCCTCGGTTTCTGAGCCCTGGGTGGTCCGGACATCCCGCCGATGGTGTCGGCCGGGACGATAGGCTGACCCTCATGTCCAAGGTTCTGACTTCCCTGCCTGTCGGCGAGCGCGTCGGCCTCGCCTTCTCCGGAGGTCTCGACACCTCCGTCGCCGTCGCATGGATGCGCGAGAAGGGCGCGATCCCCTGCACGTACACGGCTGACATCGGTCAGTACGACGAGCCGGACATCGCTTCCGTCCCGGGACGGGCCGGAGCGTACGGAGCCGAGCTCTCGCGCTTGGTGGACTGCCGGGCGGCCCTGGTCGAGGAGGGCCTGTCCGCGCTCCAGTGCGGCGCCTTCCACATCCGCAGTGCCGGCAAGGCCTACTTCAACACGACCCCGCTGGGGCGCGCCGTCACGGGCACGCTGCTGGTCCGGGCGATGAAGGAGGACGACGTCAACATCTGGGGTGACGGGTCCACCTACAAGGGCAACGACATCGAGCGCTTCTACCGCTACGGGCTGATGGCCAACCCGCAGCTGCAGATCTACAAGCCCTGGCTCGACGTGGACTTCGTCAACGAGCTGGGCGGGCGCGACGAGATGTCCCAGTGGCTGGGCGAACGGGACCTGCCCTACCGCGACTCGAAGGAGAAGGCCTACTCGACCGACGCCAACATCTGGGGTGCCACCCATGAGGCGAAGCAGCTCGAGATGCTCGACACCGGCCTGGACATCGTCGAGCCGATCATGGGCGTCAAGGCCTGGGACGAGAACGTCGAGGTGAAGACCGAGGAGGTCACCGTACGGTTCGAGCAGGGCCGCCCGGTCGAGATCAACGGTGCGACCTTCGCGAATGCCATCGACCTGGTGCTGGAGGCCAACGCCGTCGGTGGCCGGCACGGGCTCGGGGCGTCCGACCAGATCGAGAACCGGATCATCGAGGCCAAGTCGCGCGGCATCTACGAGGCGCCCGGCATGGCTCTGCTGCACATCGTCTACGAGCGGCTGGTGAACGCGATCCACAACGAGGACACGGTCGCCAACTACCACAACGAGGGGCGCCGGCTCGGGCGGCTGATGTACGAGGGCCGCTGGCTCGATCCCCAGTCGCTGATGCTGCGCGAGTCGCTGCAGCGCTGGGTCGGCTCCGCCATCACCGGCTCGGTGACGCTGCGACTGCGCCGGGGCGACGACTACACCATCCTCGACACCGAGGGTCCCGCCCTGAGCTACCACCCGGAGAAGCTCTCGATGGAGCGGGTCCAGGACGCGGCGTTCGGTCCGCAGGATCGGATCGGCCAGCTGACCATGCGCAACCTCGACATCGCCGACTCCCGGGCCCGACTCGAGCTGTACGCCCAGCAGGGCATCGTCGGTGGTGCGACGGCCGACCTCGTCGGGGCGTTGGAGGGCGGCGGATCGAAGGCCATCGCCGGCGGCAAGGGACCCGACGACGAGGGCGAGGCGCTTGACCGCGCAGCCTTCGACCAGGGCACCGACTGAGCGGAGGCGGCAGGCGCCGCCGGAGCAGGCAGGGCGAAGCGGCCCACGGGTGAACCCGTGGGCCGCTTGCCGTTCCGCTGCCCCCCAACAGCGGAGGCTGTGGGATCAGGAAAGTGAGATCTTCTTCTCGGCCCCGAACATCCCGCCGCGCACACCGAGCTGGGTGGGCTGCACGTCCTTCGGAATGTCGAACACCAGCAGGCCCTTGACGGTGTTGCCCGGATTCACCTGCTCGAGAAAGGTGTGGTTCTGATCGTTCGCGTAGATCTCAGCGGTGCTGTCGGAGCTATATTCGATGGCGTCCTTGTCGTACAGCTTGACCAAGTTGGAGTCGAACGTCTTCGATGACTTGCCGGTGTTCTTGACGTTCACGCTGACGAGTACGTACTGGCCCTGCGCCGACTGGTTGAGGTAGTCGGAGCCGACCTTACTGACGCCCTTCTGGACCTTGGTCACGGTGTACTGCAGGTCGCCGGCGTCGACCGCCTCGTTCAGGCCGGCGAGCTTCTCCTCCTGCTTGGCCGCCGGCGCCACCGCCTGGGTGGACGCCTGGACCGGGGTGGTCGCGAGCGGGGAGGAGGCCGCCGCAGGGGCCTGCGACGCCGTGGAGCCGGCAGTGACCTTGGCGCCCTTGTTGCCACCGCCGTTCGCGGCGAACGCGATGATGACGATGACCGTCACGACCCACACCCACGGCCGCTTGTACCACTTCTTGCGCGGCTTCATCGGCGGCTGCGGGGGATAGGGCTGGCCCGGGACCTGCTGGTAGGGCTGGTTCTGGTACTGCGGGTTCTGCGACTGGGGGAAGGGGGGCTGGGACATTTCCGTCTCCTGTCTGGTGCTGCTGACAGGTTCCATGGAACCGGTCGGGCCACTGACGCCACATCGGCCGATCGGCGCGGCCGACTCAGCGATTCGGACGAGGCGAGAGTCGCGGCATCATCCGATCGGCTGATTCCCGGACGGGGAATCGAACGTATGATCAACCGCGTGCAGAAGCCCTCGGAAGTCCCGCCCACCCTGGTGACGGTGCGCCGCGTGGCGTGGACGGTCCTGGGCGGTTCACTCGCGGTGCTGGTGTGTCTGGTCGCTCTCGTGGGTTCGTTGAGCGTCGTTCCCGCCTACCAGTCGCATGTCGGCCTCGGTGGTCAGCTGACGAGTGTCGGTGTGCTGGCGCTGCTGGCCTGGCTCGTCGCGATGGCCACCCTGTTCGCCCGCCGCGCGCACCCCTGGGTGCCGATGGTGGCCGGTGTCCTGCTCACGGTGGTGCTCCAGCTCGACAGCCTGCTGCTGCTGTTCGGGGCGGCGTCGGTGGTCGTGCATCGCGGTCGCCGTCAGGGCGCCATCGCCTCCACCGTCGCAGGGGCGCTCACGCTGGTGGCAGGGCTGCGCGACGGGCTGCGCCCCTGGCGGGACAGCGCCTGGGCTGCCGCGTTGAGCTCGTCGTCCCCGCTGTCTGCGACGCCGGATCCGCAACTTCAACTCGGCGTGAGCCTCGGGATCGCCTTCGTCTCCGGTGTGGTGGTCCTCGGCAGCGCCTGGCTGGTCCGTTCGCGACAGGACCTGGGGGAGACAGAGGAAGCCCGGGCGCAGGCGGAGGACCGCAGCGAACGACTCGCGACGGCGACCGTGCGCCTGGAGGAACGTGAGCGTCTGGCCCGCGAGGTCCATGACACCTTGGCGCATCGCCTGTCGCTGATCTCGCTGAACTCGGGGGCGCTCGAGACTGCCGCCCTGGACGGCTCCCCCAGGTGGCGCAAGCAGCCGAGGCCCTGCGGGAGAGTGCTCATCGCTCGTTGGAGGATCTGCGTGAACTGGTCGGCGCACTGCGACAGCCGCCGACTCCCGATCGCGCTCCGATGGCAGGCGACCCGGACCTCGCTCCTCGGGTGGGGCTCGCCACCCTGCCCGAGCTGATCGAGTCGGCGAGGTCTTCCGGGGCTCGCATCGAGGCCACGATCATGGTCCAGGACGCTGATCAGGCGGGGGACCTGCTGAATCGAGCCACCTATCGCATCATGCAGGAGGCCCTGACGAACGCCTTCAAGCATGCACCAGGCCAGCCCATCCGCGTCGATCTCATAGCCGGCCCCACGACGGGCATCCACGTCACGGTGACGAATGCGCTCGGCCCGGATTCCGGCCTTCCCGGGTCGGGCAACGGCCTCATCGGCATGCAGGAGCGTGCTGCCCTCCTCGGCGGGATCCTCAGCGCTGAACCGGATGACCGAGGGAACTTCGTGGTCGAGGCATCCCTGCCGTGGCAAGGTCGAACGAGCCGCTGAGGAGGGGCGGGCCGAGCTGCGGGCGGCCGATGTCAGAGGCTTCTCCTAGCCTCATCGATGTGACACAGAGTGATGCGGGGGACACCCGGCCCATCCGGGTGATGCTGGTCGACGACGACGCGATGGCGCGCAACGGCGTTCGGATGATCCTGGAGAGCGCGCGCGATATTCGGGTGGTCGCTGAGGCTTCCGACGGTGGGAAGGTGATCGACGCCGTCCATGCCCACCACCCCGATGTGGTGCTGATGGACCTGCACATGCCGACGGTGAACGGCATCGCGGTCACGGCCCGCCTACAGCGAGAGATCAATCCGCCGAAGGTCATCGCCCTGACCTCGATCGACCTGGACAGCTACGTCTTCGACGCCCTGGAGGCAGGGGCGAGCGGGTTCCTGCTCAAGGACGTGGCGCCGGTCGATCTGCAGCAGGCGGTGCGTACGGTGCACCACGGGGATGCCGTTCTTTCCCCGCGCAGCATCGCCCACCTCATCCGGCAGTTCGTCGACGCAGGCCACCGCGAGCAGAACAGCCGCGCGCTCGGTCTGCTGGCGCTGCTGACGCCCCGGGAACTGGAGGTCGCCCACTGCGTCCACGAGGATCTGAGCAACCAGCAGATCGCCCGGAGACTCGGCTGCAGCGAGGCCACCGTGAAGACGCACCTCAGTCACATCATGGCCAAGCTCGACGTGCCGAGCCGTGTCCAGGTCGCCCTGCTGGTTGAGCGTGCGGCCTCCTCCCGCAGCGCGATGGTCCCCGCCCCGATGGGATGACCTGTTGACACAGTGGATCCATCAGCTAGAGTCGACGACGTGGTCAAGGTCATGATTCTCCTTCCTTGCCGCAGCGAGGCCTACTGAGTTCGGCCTCCTCGCTGCGGAGTCGAAGCGTGCCGTCCGCCACTCATGACAGCGAGGAAATGATGACCACCACCAATACCGTTCCCCAGGCCACCGGTCCGCAGTCGACCGTCGCCGCCCCCACGTTCACCGGAGCATTCGGCACTGTGCCGCAGACTCGCCCCGTGCAACAGCCCAGCGGTATGCCGATCCGGCGCTACCACGCTTTCGAGCCCGTCGCCCTGCCCGACCGTACGTGGCCGGACAACAAGCTGACCAAGGCCCCGCGCTGGCTCTCCACCGATCTGCGAGACGGCAACCAGGCCCTGATCGATCCGATGACGCCCAGCCGCAAGCAGAAGATGTTCGACATGCTGGTGCGGATGGGCTACAAGGAGATCGAGATCGGTTTCCCGTCGGCCTCCCAGACTGACTTCGACTTCGTCCGGCAGTTGATCGACAACGACCGCATCCCCGACGACGTCACCATCACCGTGCTGACCCAGGCGCGCGAGGACCTGATCGAGCGCACCGCTCAGTCCCTGCAGGGCGCCGCCCGCGCCAATATCCACATGTACAACGCGCTGGCGCCGATGTTCCGCCGGGTCGTCTTCAAGATGGACGAGGACGAGGCGAAGGACCTGGCGTGCCGCGGCACGGATCTGGTGATGAAGTACGCCGAGCAGTACCTGGGCGACGTACGTTTCGGCTACGAGTACAGCCCGGAGATCTTCACCCAGACGCCGACCGACTACGCCGTCGAGGTCTGCAACGCGGTGATGGACCGCTGGCAGCCGGACGCGGACCGGGAGATCATCCTCAACCTGCCCGCGACGGTCGAGATGTCGACGCCGAACGTGTACGCCGACCAGATCGAGTACTTCTGCCGCAACGTCAACCACCGGGAGTTCGTCACCGTCTCGCTGCACGCGCACAATGATCGCGGCACGGCCGTCGCCGCGACCGAGCTGGCGCTGATGGCCGGCGCCGACCGTGTCGAGGGCTGCCTGTTCGGGCACGGCGAGCGGACCGGCAACGTCGACCTGGTCACCATGGCGATGAACCTGTTCAGCCAGGGCATCGACCCGATGATCGACTTCTCCGACATGGACGAGATCCGTCGCACCGTCGAGTACTGCACCGGCCTGCCGGTGCACCCGCGCCACCCGTACGCGGGCGACCTGGTCTACACCGCCTTCTCCGGCTCCCACCAGGACGCCATCAAGAAGGGCCTGGAGGACCTGGAGAAGCAGGCGAAGGTCACCGGCACCCCCATGCGGGACAACGCCTGGGAGGCCCCGTACCTGCCGATCGACCCGCACGACGTCGGTCGCACCTACGAGGCCGTCATCCGGGTGAACTCGCAGTCCGGCAAGGGCGGCATGGCGTACCTGATGAAGGCCGACTACAAGCTGGACCTGCCGCGGCGACTGCAGATCGAGTTCTCCCGCGTCGTCCAGCAGGCGACCGATGCCTCGGGCGCCGAGATCAGCTCCCGGCAGCTGTGGGACATTTTCAACAACGAGTACATCGAGACCGCCGGGCCGCTGCAGGTCCTGGGCGTGCGCACCCAGAACAACGGTGTGGACACCATCGACGCGACCGTCACGATGAACGGCCAGGAGCTGGTGATCCACGGCGAGGGCAACGGCCCGGTGTCCGCCTACGTCGACGCGCTGTCGAGCTTCGGCACCCGGTCGGTCCGCGTCCTGGACTACTCCGAGCACGCGATGGCCGCCGGTGGCGACGCCAAGGCGGCCGCGTACGTCGAGTGCGAGATCGGCGACGGTGACGACGCCCAGATCATGTGGGGCGTAGGCATCCACGAGAACATCATCACCGCCTCCCTGCAGGCGGTCACCCACGCGGTCAACCGCGCCATCCGCTGACGGCACCGCACCCCTGGACTCCGGGCAGTCGCCACCCCTGACCCGCCCGGAAACACGAAGCCCTGCCTCCCACAAGGAGAGAGCAGGGCTTCGTGGCGTTCAGTGCCGTGTGGCGATCACTCGCCCTGGACGAGCCACAGGTCCGGGCCGAAGATCTCGTAGAAGACCTGCTCCGACGGGTGGCCCGACGAGATGACCTGCGAGCGGACGGCCTTCAGGAAGGGCAGCGGGCCACACATGACGACGTTCGCCTCCCACGGGATCGACACACCGCTGATGTCCATGTAGCCCTCGTGGTCGCCGTCGCCGCCCTCCTCGAACCAGGTCTCGATCCGCGCATTCGGCAGGTCCGCGACGAGCTGCTTCATCTCGTCCGCCAGCGGCCACTCGGCCGAGGACCGGTCGGCGTGCAGCACGATGACCTCGCGCTGCGACCCGCGCTCGCACAGGGCGTGGAGCAGGGCGAGCATCGGGGTGACGCCGATACCTGCCGAGGCCAGGACAAGCGGGACCTGCGTGTCGCGCAGGACGAGATCTCCATACGGGTTGGACAGGTCGTAGACGTCGCCGACCCGGAGCTTCTCGTGGATCAGCGGGGTCACCTCGCCGTTCGGGTCGAGCTTGACCGCGATCCGGCGGGTGCCGGCCGGGGCGGGAATCAGGGTGAACTGGCGCGGCTGGCGGATGCCGTCGGGCGTCGGGACCTCGATGGAGACGTACTGGCCGGGCCTAGCCGGTGCCACAGCGGTGTCATCGGCGGGCTCGAAACTGATCACGGCGACATTGCCGCCGGTCATCTCCTTCTTGGTCACCCGCCACGGGGAGAAGGGCTTGTCGTTGGGCTGGCTCGCGTAGAGGTTCTTCTCCATCGAGATGAGGGCGTGGGCCATCAGCCAGTAGACCTCGGTCCAGGCCTCGACGACCTCGGGGGTGGCGGCGTCGCCGAGATCGGCCGCGATGGCACCGAAGAGGTGCTCGTAGACGGTCGGGTACTCGTCCTCCTTGAGTCCCAGCGAGGCATGCTTGTGGGCGATCCGGGAGAGCACCGACTCCGGGTAGGAGTCCGGGTGCTGCAGCAGCCAGATCGCGAACGCGGCGATCGATCCCGCCAGCGCCTTCGGCTGCTCACCGGTGATCTGGTTCGAGCGGCTGAACATCCCGTCGAGCAGGTCGGGGCGTGCCCCGAACATCCGCTTGTAGAACTCCGGGGTGATGAAGGGGATGCGTTCCGCGACGACGGCAGCGGTGGCCGCGATGATCGGGCGGGAGGTGTCCGACAGCATGGGGTGTACTCCTTCGTTGGGGTTGCCGGAACAGTAATCGATTGATTCGGACTATCCGTTGAAAACGATCGTGATCCAGGTCACCGACGAGGTCATCGCTAGGCTTTGACCATGATCGTCAACGACCTGCTCATCGACGGCATCGAGCGCAGCCGGGAGGTCTGTCACGAGGTATTGCGCGGATTGACGCCCGATCAGGCGAATGCCCGTCCGGGCGGGGACCACAACTCGATCTCCTGGCTGGTGTGGCACATCGCTCGCGAACAGGACGTGCAGATCGCACCACTCTGCGGCACGCCACAGGTCTGGACCTCCCAGGGGTGGTTCGAACGGTTCGATCTCGACCTGCCGGCCCGCTCGATGGGGTACGGCCATGACGTCTCCACCGCAGGCAAGGTCGTGGTCGACGACACCGACCTGTTGCTGGGTTACCTGGACGCCGCGGTCGACGCCACCCGGGCCTACATCGCCTCGGTCGGGGCCGACCAGTTCGACGACATCGTCGACGACCGCTGGGACCCGCCGGTGACACGGGGGGTGCGGCTCGTCAGCGTCATCGACGACGCCGCCCAGCACGCGGGGCAGGCGGCGTACGTCCGGGGACTGCTCTTCGGCTGAACGGGCCCTGGTGCTCTGGGGCGTTCGGTCAGCCCAGCGCCCCGTCGTCGGGTTCGGCGTCCTCCTCCTCGGGGATGACGTCGGTCCGGACGCCCGGGGCCACCGGCTCCGCCCAGGCGTACGGCGTCTTGTCCACGTGCAGGGCGTTCGGGTGCAGGGCGCTTGCCTGCTCCGTCCGGCCCTCGATGTTCGGTACCGCGCCCCCGAGCCGACGATCCCGGCCGGCGAACGACTCGATGGCGGCCCACAGGTCCCGCCGGTCGAAATCCGGCCACAGGGTGTCGAGGAACACCATCTCGGCATAGGCGGACTGCCAGACCAGGAAGTTCGACGTCCGCTGCTCGCCGGAGGAACGGATGAACAGGTCGACGTCGGGGATGTCCGGTTCGTCGAGGAACCGGTGGAACGACGACTCGGTGATGTCCTCAGGGCGCAGCTGGCCGTCGCGGGCCAACCGGGCGATCTGCCGGGCGGCATCGACGATCTCGGCGCGCCCGCCGTAGTTCATGCAGAACTGCAGGGTGAGGGTGTCGTTGTCGCGGGTCCGTTCCTCGGCCGTCTCCAACTCACGGATCACCGAGCGCCACAGCCGGGGGCGCCGACCGGCCCATCGGATGCGTACGCCCATGGCGTCCAGTTCGTCCCGGCGCCTGCCGATGACATTGCGGTTGAAGCCCATCAGCCAGCGCACCTCGTCGGGGGAGCGTTTCCAGTTCTCCGTGGAGAAGGCGTACGCCGAGACGTACTTCACGCCGATCTCGATCGCACCGGCGAGCACGTCCATCAGCACCGCCTCGCCACGGGCGTGACCCTCGATCCGCTTCAGTCCGCGTTCCTTGGCCCACCGTCCGTTGCCATCCATCACGATCGCGACGTGGCGGGGAACCTTCCCGGCCGGAATCTCCGGCGGACGGGCGCCGGAGGGATGGGGTGGCGGAGGGGCCGGCGTGTGACGCGACATGGGATCAGCCTAGTGGGGCCGCGTCACCCGGTGCGGCCTCCGATCGCGCCGTAGAATGAAGCGGTGCCGACCTACCGCGACCAAGCCGTGGTGCTGCGGACGCACAAGCTCGGCGAGGCCGACCGCATCATCACGATGCTCACGCGCGCCCACGGCAAGGTGCGTGCGGTGGCCCGGGGGGTGCGCCGGACAGGATCGAAGTTCGGAGCCCGGCTCGAGCCGTTCAGCCATGTCGACCTGCAGTTGGCCAGCGGGCGCAACCTGCACTACGTCGACCAGGTCGAGACCATCCAGGCCTACGGCGGTCGGCTGGCGGCCGATTACCCGGCCTGGACGGCGGGGCAGGTGATGGTCGAGACGGCCGACAAGCTGGTCGGTGAAGAACATCAGCCTGCGTTGCAGCAGTACCGGCTGCTCGTCGGGGCCCTGGCGGTGCTGGTGCGAGGGACCACCGACGGCCCCCGCCCCGCCGCGATGGTGCTGGACTCCTACCTGCTGCGGTCGATGGCGGTGGCCGGTTACGCGCCCACCTTCACCGACTGCGCCTCCTGCGGCGCTCCCGGCCCGCACACCGCGTTCTCCCCGGCGGCGGGCGGTGTGGTGTGCCGCTTCTGTCGCCCCCCGGCCAGCGCCCATCCCCAAGTGGCCACCCTCAACCTGCTCAGCGCCCTGTTGGTGGGGGACTGGGCCGCGACGAGTGCGGTGGAGGCCACGGTCCAGCGGGAGGCGAGCGGTCTGACCGCGGCGTTCGTCAACTGGCACATGGAGCGTGGGCTGCGGTCCCTCTCCCTGGTCGAGAGGTAGTAGCTCCGCCGGGGTTGCGGCCGGCTCACGACTGGGGCTGGGCCTGCGGCTCGATCGGAAGGATCGCGTAGGCGGCCCGGATGTGGCTCTCCATCGCCGTCGCGGCCCGCTTCTGGTCCCGCGCGAGCAGAGCCTCGTACACCTCTTGGTGGTCCGCCATCGTCGCGCGCCGGAAGGCCGGCCAGTCCCGCATGTTCTTCTCCGCGGTCACGATCGGCCGGCGCAACGACTCGCGGATGGCGATTGTCATGTCCGTTGCGAGGGTGTTGCGGCCGGTGTTGGCGATGGCGACGTGGAAGCGGGTGTCGAGATCGTTGAAGGTGTCGGGGTCTTGGGCCACCGCCATCTCGTCGAGGATGTCGCGCAGTTCCTCGAGGTGCTCCTCGGTGATGTCGCGGCAGGCGGCGGCGATGGTCGTACGCTCCAACGCGATCCTCACCTCGGTGACGTCCTCGACCGGGAAGTCCGCCAGGGCGACCTGCAACCGCAGTACCTTCTTCAGCGCCTCGGTGCGGAAGGCCGCGACCCGCGTCCCGCCGCGGGGGCCCACCGAGGCGGAGAGCACACCCTGCGCGACCAGGGCATGGATCGCCTCGCGTACGGCGGCACGGCTCACCCCCAGTTGGGTCGCCAGGTCCCGCTCCGGCGGGAGCTGCTGGCCGATCACGAGGGAACCGCCGAGGATGGCTTCCTCGATGTGATTGAGGACCACCTCGTAGGCTCGGCTGCCTTCAGTCACGTCATCGCCTCTCGATACGGTCATGGGGAGAGTCTAGAAGACACACCTTGACCATTGGTCTGACCAATGATTACTGTACTTTCTGTTGGTCAGACCAATGCTGACCTTCCATGAACGTAGTGACAGAGGACAAAGGTGTTCCCTATGACTCCCTTCCAGCCGACGCTCAGCCCACTCGGCAGCGTCACCGCCTCCGCACTGGTGGCGCTGGTTCCCATTCTGGTCATGCTCATCACCCTGGGCGTGCTGAAATGGAAAGCTTATCTCGCGGGTCTGGCCTCGTTGTTGGCCGCGCTGCTGGTGGCGGTCCTCGCCTTCCACATGCCGGTGACCATGGCGGGGCTGTCCGCCCTCCAGGGTGCGGCGTTCGGTATCTTCCCGATCACCTGGATCCTGCTGGCCGCCATCTGGATGTACGACATCACGGTGGTCAGCGGCCGGTTCGAGGATCTCCGTTCGACCTTCTCGTTGATCACCGACGACCCCCGCGTCCTCGGCATCCTGGTGGCCTTCTGCTTCGGCGGCCTGCTCGAGGCGCTGGCCGGATTCGGCGCGCCCGTCGCGATCACCTCGGTGATGCTCGTCGCCATCGGCTACTCGCCGCTCCGCTCGGCCATGACCGTGCTGTTGGCCAACACCGCCCCGGTCGCGTTCGGCGCCATCGCCACCCCGATCATCATGGCCGGCAACGTCTCCGGTCTCGACTACCACCGGATCGGCGCCTTCGTCGGTCGCCAGACCGCCATCCTGGCCTTCATCGTGCCGTTCCTGATGCTGCTGCTGATCGACGGGCGCAAGGGGCTCAAGCAGGTGTGGCCCGCAGCCGTCGTCATCGGTGGTGTCTTCTCCGTCGCCAAGTGGATCACCTCCTCCTACGTGTCCGTCGAACTGACCGACGTGATCGCCTCGCTGCTCGGCATTGCCGCCGGTGTCGTCCTGATGCGCTTCTGGAAGCCCGCCGGCTCGGCCGAGGCGATGGAGCGGATCTCACGGCGGATGATGGGGGAGCCCGACTCCGTGCTGGAACGCGACTCCCACGCCCCCGCGGACCCCAAGAGCCTCACCGCCGGCAAGATCACCATGGCGCTGCTCCCGTACATCCTCGTGGTCGCCCTGTTCTCGATCGTCAATCTGATCCCGCCGATCGCCAACGCCCTGGCCGCGACCGACATCAAGTTCGGCTGGCCGGGCCTGGCCGGCAACATCCTGGACGCCGCCGGTCACAAGGTCACCCGCACCACGTTCAAGCTCGCGCTCCTCTCGTCCCCCGGCACTCTGCTCGCCGTGATCGCCATCATCACGGCTGCCATCTACCGGGTGCCCCCGCGCGCCGTGGTCGGGACCTTGGGCCGCAACGCCCACAAGCTGCGCTTCACCGCCCTCACCATCGCCTCGGTCGTCGCCCTGGCGTACGTGATGGACTTCTCCGGCCAGACCGTCACGATCGGCACCTGGATCGCCGGCACCGGTGCGGTGTTCGCCTTCCTCTCCCCGGTGCTCGGCTGGATCGGGACCTACGTCACCGGCTCCGACACGACGGCGAACGCCCTCTTCAGCGGCCTGCAGGCCACCGTCGGCAAGAAAATCGGCCTCGATCCCTTCCTCACCGTCTCCGCGAACGCCTCCGGTGGCGTGCTCGGCAAGATGATCAGCCCGCAGAACCTGGCGATCGCCGCCACGTCGGTCGGCCTGATCGGCCAGGAGTCACTGATCCTGCGCCGGATCGTCGGCTGGAGCTTCGCCCTGCTCGCCTTCCTCTGCGTGCTCGTCGGACTGATGTCCACGCCGGTCCTCGGCTGGCTGCTCCCGGCCTGACCCTCCGTTCCTCATCCCCATGAAGGAAAGACAATGACGTCCCCCTCCTCTACTGGTCTTCCCGGTGCCGGGAAGACGGTGGCACTCTTCGCCACCTGTGCCAATGACGTGATGTTCCCCGACACCCCCAAGGCGGTGGTCACGCTCCTGGAGCGGCTCGGCTGCCGGGTGGTGTTCCCCGAGGAACAGACCTGCTGCGGCCAGGTGTTCACCAACACCGGGTACTACCCCGAGGCCCTGCCGAGCGTGAAGACGTACGTCAAGGCGTTCAGCGACTACGACTACGTCGTCGGCCCCTCCGGCTCCTGTGTCGGCGCCGTCCGCCACCAGCACGCGATGCTCGCCGAGGAGGCTGGGGACCACGGACTGGCCCGGGAGGCCACCGCGGTCGCCGCGCGGACCTTCGACATCTCCGAGTTCCTGGTCAACGTGCTGGGCGTGACCGACGTCGGGGCCTACTTCCCGCACCGGGTCACCTACCACCCGACCTGTCACTCCATGCGCGTCGCCAAGGTCGGGGATGCGCCCCTGCAGCTGCTCAGGGCCGTCCGCGGCCTGCAGCTGATCGAGCTCGAGTTCGCCGAGCAGTGCTGCGGTTTCGGCGGCACCTTCTCGTTGAAGAATCCGGACGTGTCCCGGGCCATGGTCAACGACAAGGCGCGCCACGTCATGGACACCGGCGCCGAATACCTCGTCACCGGCGACAACCTCTGCGCACTCAACATCTCCGGAGTGATCCACCGCAACCGCGGCGGGGTCAAGCCGATCCATCTCGCCGAGATCCTGGCCCGGACCGAAGGAGGCAACCAGTGACCGCCACCGAGCAGCCGCGCCGCGACAAGGACGGGCGTCTCACCCCCGCGCCGCCCGAGTGGACGACGCGCCCCGCAGCGCCGTTCCCCGAGGCCGCCGTCAAGGGCCTGGAGAACCAGGTCCAGCGGGCCAACCTGCGCCACGCGACCGGGACCATCCGCGCCAAGCGCGCCCGGGTCGTCGCCGAGGTCGACAACTGGCAGGACCTCAGGTCGGCCGGTGAAGCGATCAAGAACCGTACGCTGCGCCACCTCGACCAGCATCTGGTGACGCTCGAGGAGTCCCTCACGAAGGCGGGTGCGACGGTCCACTGGGCCCGCGACGCGGCCGACGCCAACCGGATCATCGTCGACCTGGTCAAGGCGACCGGGGAACAGGAGGTGACCAAGGTCAAGTCCATGGTCACCCAGGAGATCGGCATGAACGAGGCCCTGGAGGAGGCCGGGATCGCCGCCTGGGAGACCGACCTCGCCGAGCTGATCGTCCAGCTGGGCCACGACTTCCCGAGCCACATCCTGGTGCCGGCGATCCACCGCAACCGCGGCGAGATCCGCGAGATCTTCCGCGAGGAGATGGGCGTCTACGGCACCCCGGCGCCCGAGGGACTGTCCGAGCAGCCCGCCGAACTCGCCGGCGCCGCCCGCACCCACCTCCGCAACAAGTTCCTCCGGACAAAGGTCGCCATCTCCGGGGCCAACTTCGCCGTCGCCGAGACCGGCACCCTGGTGGTCGTGGAGTCCGAGGGCAACGGGCGAATGAACCTCACCCTGCCCGAGACCCTGATCTCGGTCGTCGGCATCGAGAAGGTGCTGCCGACGGTCGAGGACCTCGAGGTCTTCCTGCGCCTGCTCCCGCGCTCCTCCACGGGGGAGCGGATGAACCCGTACACCTCCATGTGGACCGGCCCCTCCGCCGGTGACGGCCCCCAGGACGTGCACGTCATCCTGCTCGACAACGGCCGGACGAACGCGCTGGCCGACCCGAAGGGCCGCGAGGCGCTGCGGTGCATCCGCTGTTCCGCCTGCCTCAACATCTGCCCCGTCTACGAGCGGGTCGGCGGGCATGCGTACGGCTCGGTCTACCCGGGCCCGATCGGGGCGATCCTCAACCCACAGCTGCGCGGGGTGGAGAACCCGATCGACAAGTCGCTGCCGTTCGCCTCGTCGCTGTGTGGGGCCTGCAACGAGGTCTGCCCGGTGAAGATCCCGATCTCCGACCTGCTGGTGCACGAGCGCCACCGTGTGGTGGAGGAGAAGAAGCGTCATCAGCTGAACCAGTTCGAGCCGGCCATGATGAAGGCGGCGAGCTGGGTGATGGCCGACCACAAGCATCTCGAGGCCGCGGGCACCGCCAGTTCGCTGGCCGGCAAGTTGCTCCCGATCCGGACGATCGGCCCCCTGCCGGGACCACTGTCGCGATGGACGCAGAACCGTGATGTCCCGATGGTCCCGGCCCAGACGTTCCGCCAGTGGTGGAAGGAGAACCATGATGAGCGCGCGTGACGACGTGTTGGCCCGGGTGCGGGCCTCGTTGACCGATGTGGCCGAGCCGGACGGCCCGGTGGACTGGGCGTACGGCCTGCCCACGGCGATGGCCGACGTGGTCGACCGGTTCGTGGAGACGGTCACCGACTACAAGGCCACCGTCGTGCGCTGCGGAGCGTCCGAGCTGCCCGGCCAGGTGATGCGCGGGCTGATGGAGACCGGCGCCCGGACTGTCGTCCTGCCGGCCGGCACCGACGAGATGCTGCATCGTACGCTCGAGATGGCGGCGGACCTGTCCGTACGGGTCGATGACGGGTCCCTCACCGCGGCGGATCTCGACGCCACCGATGCAGTGGTCACCGCGAGCTCCGTCGGCATCGCCGAGACCGGGACGATCGTCCTCGACCACGGTCCGGGCCAGGGGCGCCGGGCGCTGTCGCTGGTGCCTGACCGGCACATCTGTGTTGTTCGCGCTGCGGACGTCGTCTCCGACGTCCCGGAGGCCGTCGCGAGGCTCGCGACGTCGGTCCGGGCGGGCCGGCCGCTGACCTGGATCAGCGGCCCGTCGGCCACCTCCGACATCGAGCTGAGCCGCGTCGAGGGTGTGCACGGCCCACGTCACCTGTGGGTCATCCTCGTCGAGGGTTGATTCAGGCAGGGTTGATTCAGGCAGGTTGATTCAGGAGCGGGCGGCCCAGCACTCCGCGCAGACGCCGTAGATCTCCAGATCGTGGCGGATGTCGTGGAAGCCGTGCTGGGCCCCCACCCGCTGGGTCCAGGCGTGGACGTCGGGATCCTCGATCTCGACCGTGCGCCCGCATCGGCTGCACACCAGGTGATGGTGGTGGTGTTCGGTCGTGCAGCGGCGGTAGGCGACCTCCCCGTCGTTCGTGCGCAGCGCATCCACCTCGCCGCCGTCCGCCATCGCCTGCAGGGTGCGGTAGACCGTCGTCAGACCGACCTGGTCACCCCGTTCCCGTAGCAGGTCATGTACCTGCTGTGCGGTGCGGAACTCCTCGACCTCGTCCATCGCCCGGCGCACCGCTTCACGCTGCCGGGTCGTCCGCTGGCCCACGGCCATCCTGTCTCCTCCTGCCGTTCCCACGGTGTCAGTGCTCGTCGTAGTGGTCGCCGTGCATCGCGTGCCGATGACCGTCGTGGACGTAGTCGAGGTGGTCACCGTGCTGCACCGTGGGGTGGTGACACTCGGGACCCCCGTGCACGTGGGGGTGCCCCTCCTCGTGGTCGTGCGGTGCCGGGACGGCCTCCGGGACCACCGGGAGCTCGCGTCCCGACCGTCGCCGCCGGGTCAGGACCTCCCCGATCGGCAGCGACACGATGAACACACCGATCGCGATCAGGACGATCAGCGCGCCGGGCGGGGCATTCCAGTAGTACGACCCGAGGATGCCACCGGTGGCGGCGACCACACCGACGCCCATGCCGACCACCATGGTCATCCAGAACCCCGTGACCAGATTGCGGCTGGCGGCGATCGGGACGACCATCAGGGCGCTCACCAGCAGCAGCCCGACCGTCCGCATGGACAGCGAGATCGCCACGGCGGCCAGGACGACGGTGAGGTAGTTGTAGAAGCGGATCGGCAGGCCGAGGGTGTGGGCGTACTCCTCGTCCGTCGACACCGCGAACAGCCGGTCCGCGAGCCCGACCGACACCACCAGGGCGATGACCGTGAGCACGACGATCATCACCAGGTCGCCGTTGCTGATGGTGGTGATCGAGCCGAAGAGGTACTGGTTGAGGCCACCGGAGCCGGCCAGTCCGGACATGAACACGCCTCCGGCCAGACCGCCGTAGAAGAGGATGGCCAGGCCGACGTCGCCCGACGCGCGCTGGTGCTGGCGCAGGTACTCGATCAGGACGGCGCCGATGGTGGCCACCGTGATCGCGACCGGCAACGGGGTGGTGCCGGTGAGCAGGGCGAGGCCGACGCCGGCGATGGCCACGTGGCCCAGACCGTCGCCGAGCAGGCTGAGCCGCTTCTGGACGATGTAGATGCCGATCGTCGGGGCGATCAGCCCGGTGAGGAGCGCCGCGACGAGCGCCCGCACCATGAACGGGTAGCTGAGGATCGTCGTCATCAGTCCTCCTGGTCGGGTTCGGCCACGGACGGGTAGGCCGGCACCCAGTCGTTGTGCGAGGAGACGTGCTCGGGCGGCAGGTGGTGCTCGTGGGGGAGGCGTGGGGTGGAGCCGGCGCTCTCGAACCCGGCGCCGTCGAACACCAGCCGACCGTCCTGCAGCAGCAGGCTGCGGCTGACGAGGTCGGCGAACGGGCCGTGCTCGTGCAGCACGACGAGCACGGTGAGCTGATGCGCGGCGGTCAGGGTCCGCATCAGCGAGGCCAGCGACTCCTGAGTGGCGATGTCCACCCCGGCCAGCGGCTCGTCCATCACCAGCAGATCCGGATCGGTGGCGAGTGCCCGGGCGATCAGCGCGCGCCGGCGCTGGCCGCCGGAGAGATGGGCCAGCTGGGATCCCGCCTTGGCCGACAGGTCCACCTCGGCCAGTGCCCGCTCCACCGCCTGCCGGTCGCGACGCCGCGTCAGCTGGAAGGGCCGTCGCAGCGGCAGCCGACCCGTCGCCACGACTTCGCGCACGGTGGCGCTGAGCAGGCCGGGGTCCACGTGTTGGGGGACATAGCCGATCCGGTGCCAGTCCCGGAAGGACTCCTGCCGCTCGCCGAACAACTCGATGGAGCCTCGTCGGCGGGGGACCAGTCCGAGCACGGCGCGCAGCAGGGTGGTCTTGCCCGAGCCGTTTGCGCCGAGGAGCGCGACGAACTCGCCTCGGCCGATGTCGGCGGTGACGCCACGGACGATCGGCAGGCCGCCGAGGGTCACCGAGACGTCCCGCAGGCCGATGATGGTCGTCGGGTCACCCGTCATCATCGGCACCCGTTCGCGGTGCGCAGGGACTGGAGGTTCGCCCGCATCACCCCGAGGTAGTCCGCGCCGCGAGTGGTGTCGGTGGGCTTGGCCTCGAGCGGGTCGAGGACGTCGGTCCGCAGGCCGGCGTCGCGGGCGATCGCCTGGGAGACGGCGGGCGAGACGGCCGTCTCGTAGAAGATCGTCGTGATGCCCTCCCGCTTGGCCAGGTCGGAGACCTCGGCGATCCGGGCGGCTGTCGGCTCGACGCTGGCATCCATGCCCGGATGGAGATCTGCTGGAGGGTGTAGCGGCGGGCCAGATAGCCGAACGCCTCGTGGGAGGTGACGAACCCGCGTCGCTCGCATGTGGTCAGGCCGGAGGAGTACTCCGTGTCCACCGCCTTGAGATCGGCCACGACGGCGTCGTTGTTGGCCCGGTAGGAGTCGGCGCCGGCTGGATCGAGCGCGGTCAGTTGGTCGCGCACGGCGTTCGCGACGGTGACCATGTTCGTCGGGTCGAGCCACAGATGCGGATCGGCCTTGGCGTCGTGCGGGTCGGTGGGGGTCTCGGTGTCGTGGCCCCGGCCGCCTCGGTGGTGTCGAGGTTCTGCACCAGGGTGCGGGTGTCCAGGGCCCGACCCTTCGTGCCCTGACCTACGGCGGCGTCGACCGCCGCCTGGAAGTGGGACTCGTAGATGACCAGGTCGCTGCCGGTGGTCACCTCGCCGACCTGCTGGGGAGTGAGCTCGAGGTCATGGGCCTCCCCGCCGGGTGGCAGGAGGCCCTGCACCGTGACCCGGTCGCCGCCGATCCGCTGGGCCAGCCACTCGTACGGGTAGATCGCCGCCGCCACCCGGACCGTTCCACCAGGCTTCGAGGCCGACGGAGAGGCGGTGCAGGCGCCCAGGAGGGCGACGGCGACGAGTCCGGACGCGAGGGCGAGTGGGCCTGACATCTTCATGACAATCATTGTCAACAAGGTGAGAATGATTGTCAAAACCAGACGGGTAGGCTTCCGCATGTGCTCGTCATCCATCGCTTCCACGTCCCCGAGGGGCGTACGGCGGACTTCGAGACCGCGGCGGGGGCCGCGGTCGCCCATTTCCGTACCCGGCCCGGGGTGGACGGGGTCGACCTCGTCCGCAACCTCGACGAACCGGGGCTGTGGGCCCTCGTCACCCGCTGGGCGGATCCCGGCAGCTACCGCCGCGCGATCAGTGGTGCGGCGGCGACGTACGCGCTGATGCCGGTGATGGCGTACGCCCTGGATGAGCCGTCCGCTTACCTGCCGGCCGAGGAGTTGGGGGAGAACGTCCCCCGGGGTGCCGACTGACGTCGGCCGGGGGCCGTTCGGCTAGGCTGACCGGCGGTGGCATCAGCCGGATGCCCCCGGACAGACAGACGGAGTGAACACACGTGGCCCCGAGCAAGCTCGACAATGTCATTTCCCTCGCCAAGCGGCGCGGCTTCGTTTTCCCCAGCGGCGAGATCTACGGTGGTACGAGGTCCGCGTGGGACTACGGGCCCTACGGCGTGGAGCTGAAGGAGAACATCAAGCGCCAGTGGTGGAAGTGGATGGTCACCGGGCGTGAGGACATCGTCGGGTTGGACTCCTCGATCATCCTGCCGCGTGACGTCTGGGTCGCCTCCGGCCATGTGGGTGTCTTCACCGACCCGCTCACCGAGTGTCTCTCCTGCCACAAGCGGATGCGCGCCGACCACCTGCAGGAGGAGCACGCCGCCAAGCACGGCATCGCCGACCCCGACCAGGTGCCGCTGGCCGAGGTGAACTGCCCGAACTGTGGGGTCAAGGGCCGCTGGACCGAGCCGCGCGACTTCAACATGATGCTGAAGACGTACCTCGGCCCGGTAGAGGACGAGTCCGGCCTGCACTACCTGCGCCCGGAGACCGCCCAGGGCATCTTCGTGAACTTCAAGAACGTGATGACCGCGGCGCGCAAGAAGCCGCCGTTCGGGATCGGCCAGGTCGGCAAGTCCTTCCGCAACGAGATCACCCCGGGGAACTTCATCTTCCGCACCCGCGAGTTCGAGCAGATGGAGATGGAGTTCTTCGTCGAGCCCGGCAGTGACGAGGAATGGCACCAGTACTGGATCGACAACCGCCACCGGTGGTACGTCGAGCTGGGGATCGACCCGGCCAACCTGCGTTTCTACGAGCACCCCAAGGAGAAGCTCTCGCACTACTCCAAGCGGACCGTCGACATCGAGTACCGCTTCGGTTTCCAGGGCTCCGACTGGGGCGAACTCGAGGGCATCGCGAACCGCACCGACTTCGACCTGGGCACCCACTCGAAGCACTCGGGCACCGTCCTGGAGTACTTCGACCAGGCCAAGGGCGAGCACTACACGCCGTACGTGATCGAGCCGGCCGCTGGCCTGACCCGCTCGCTGATGGCCTTCCTCACCGATGCGTACGTCGAGGACGAGGCCCCAATGCCAAGGGGGGCGTCGACAAGCGGACGGTGCTGAAGCTCGACCCGCGCCTGTCACCGGTCAAGGTCGCCGTGCTGCCGCTGTCCCGCAACGAGAACCTGACGCCGAAGGCCAAGGAACTCGCCGCCGAGCTGCGCAAGTACTGGAACGTGGACTTCGACGACGCCCAGGCCATCGGCAAGCGCTACCGGCGCCAGGACGAGATCGGCACGCCCTACTGCGTGACCGTCGACTTCGACACCCTCGAGGACCAGGCCGTGACCGTCCGGGAGCGCGACACCATGACCCAGCAGCGCATCGCGATCTCGCAGGTTGCCTCCTATCTGGGTGGCAAGCTCGTAGGCTGCTGACATGGCGCAATCGTCGAATCCGGCCCGTGAGGCCGAGAAGATGCGGGTGATGGGGGAGTGGCTCGACGCGGTGAGTGCCGAGCTCGGCCTCGATCCCGCGCTGCTGGAGCAGGTGCGTACGCCCATGCTCGACATGATCGCCGAGGTGGCGCACGGTCCGAGTCGGCCGGGCGCGCCGATGACGGCGATGCTGGTCGGGTTGGCCTCGGATCCGCAGGACCCGGCGGCGATGCTCGACCGTGTCGCCCGGATCCGTGAACTGGCCGCCGGGTGGGTGGTCGAGGAGGCCCAGCCCGCCCAGGACTGAGCCGGCGTCAGGTCAACGGTCCGAGCCGGGTCTCGGGGCGGTCCTCCAGGACCACCCGGACCCGGCTCGCGTGCACGTCGTCCATCGGCGGCAACCGGTCGATCGGGAAGAACCGGGCCTGGCTCGTCTCGTCGTGGTCGGGCCGGGGCTCACCGGAGACCCAGCGGCACCGGAAGGTGTGGTCGATGTACTGCGAGCGGTCCCCGTTCGCGTACGTGATCACGTCCGTCACGGTGAGCCAGGCCAGCCGCTCCACTTCCGCGACGATCCCCGCCTCCTCCGCGACCTCCCGCAGTGCGGCGTCGTGGGGTTGCTCGCCCGGATCGATGATCCCGGCGACCGGCGTCCACATGCCGTCGTCGGCCCGCTGGACCAGGAGAGTCTCCGGCCCATCGGCGCCGTCGCGCAACACCACGGCCGTGCAACCGGAGAGCCACAGCAGCTCGTGACCGAGCTTCTCGCGTTGTCGCAGGATGAAGTCCGGGGTGGCCATCAGCGCAGCCCCTCCACCAGGTCGACGGTCAGCGAGTCGAGATCCGCCACCACGGCGTCGGCCAGCGCCAGCGCGTCCCCCGCCGGGGGGAAGTCCGGACGCGGCACCGCGATCACTGCCATCCCGGCCGCGGCGGCGGCCCGCAGGCCGTTGCTCGAATCCTCGATCGCGACGCAGGTCGCCGGGTCGACGCCCAGCAGCTCGCACGCCCGCAGGTAGCCGTCGGGCGACGGCTTGCCCCTGCCGACCTCCTCGGTCGACACGGTGACGGTGAACGCGTCACTGATCCCCAATGTTTCCAGGCTGACGTCGATGAGTCGCCGCGGCGATGACGAGGCCAGACCCAACGGCCATCGTGCGGCGAGCCGGCGGACCGCGTCGACCGCTCCGGCCAACTCCGGCAGGTCGTGCGCGTAGCGAGCGACGAGGGCGTCGATCGTCCGGCGGGCGGCCTCCTCGGGGGTGCCACTGAGGCCGACGGTGCCGACCAGGTAGCTCGACCACTCCTGGGTGCTCATCCCCATCATCGCGAGGGTCGCCTCCGGCGGCCAGGGGATCCCCTCGTCGGCCGCAAGGCCTCGGCGCACCTCGTCCCAGATGATCTCGGTGTCGGTGAGGACGCCGTCCATGTCGAAGACGACTGCGCGGGGGCTCATGGTGCCATCCTGTCACGTGACGATTGCGGTCGATGCCGGGCGGTCGCGTAGAATCTGTCGGTGCCCCCGACCGCTCCGCCCAGCCTGACCGCCCCCCTGCGGCTGTCCGCGCCGTCCCGACCGGACGCTCTGGTCGTGGACGCCCCGGTGGTGCTCGCGCCGATGGCGGGGGTGACCAACGCCGCATTCCGTGAGCTCTGCGCCGAGCAGGGGCGGGACTGTACGTCTGCGAGATGATCACCTCCCGCGGCCTGGTCGAGCGGGACCGCAAGTCCCTGGAGATGCTGACCTTCTCACCCGCGGAGACCGTACGTTCCGTGCAGCTGTACGGCGTCGATCCCGCGACGATGGCCACCGCGACCGAGATCCTCTGCGGCGAGTTCGGGGTGGACCACGTCGACCTCAACTTCGGCTGCCCGGTGCCGAAGGTCACCCGCAAGGGTGGCGGCGGCGTGCTGCCCTGGAAGCGTGACCTGCTCGGGGAGATCCTCCGGGCGACGGTGCGGGCCGCCGACCGGTACGGCGTCCCGGTGACCATGAAGACCCGGATCGGCATCGACGACGACCACCGCTACTTCCTCGACGCCGGTCGCATCGCCGAGGATGCCGGCATCGCCGCGATCTGCCTGCACGGCCGTACGGTCGCCCAGGCCTACTCCTCGGACGCCGACCGCGACGCGATGGCCGACCTGGTGGCGCACGTCTCCGTCCCGGTGCTCGGCAACGGTGACATCTGGGAGGCGGCCGACGCCCTCGAGATGGTCGAGCAGACCGGCGTCGCCGGTGTCGAGGTCGGGCGCGGCTGTCTGGGGCGTCCCTGGCTCTTCCGCGACCTGGCCGATGCCTTCGCCGGCCGGGTGACGCGTACGCTGCCCACCCTGGGGGAGGTCGCCGCCATGTTCCGTCGTCACGGCGAGCTCCTTGCCGGCCTGATGGGGGAGCGTCGCGGCCTGACCGACCTGCGCAAACACGTCGCCTGGTACTTCAAGGGCTTCCCGGTGGGCGGTGATGTCCGCCGTGGACTGGCGATGGTCACCTCGTTCGCCGAACTCGACGACCTGCTCGGCCGGCTCGACCCGAGCGTCGGGTTCCCCGACACCGCCGTCGGCGCACCGCGCGGCCGCCAGGGCTCCCCGCGGGACAAGGTCGCCATGCCGGAAGGGTGGCTGGCCGACACCTGTGGACTCGGCCAGGACCTGTCCGCGGCCGAACTGGGCGTTTCCGGGGGCTGACATCTCGGGGAGGGGCAGCGTCGGAGGGTGCTGGCAGGATGGGGGCATGGACGTCGAGGACGTGCCCGTGGACCCTTCCGCACCGCTGCCGCGCGCTCGGCAGTGGGCCAGCACCATGGCCGGCCACAGCCGTGCCGGGCGTGACGAGGGGACGCGCGTGGTCCGCGCCCATGCCGATTCCTCAGCCCCCATCAGGGGTGGCGAGGTCATCGACCGTGAGGCGCGTGAGGCCTGGGAGCGGGTCACGCTACGTCCCGGGGCGGCGCTGTCCCACGGTGCCGGGGACCGTCCCCGCGAGGAGGAACCGGACGCCGAGCGGACCTGCTTCGAACGCGACCGGGACCGCATCGTCCATGCCACCGCCTTCCGCCGACTGGCCGGCAAGACCCAGGTCGTCGTCCATCCGACCGACCACCAGCGCACCCGGTTGACCCATGCCCTCGAGGTCGCCCAGGTCGCGTCGTCGATCGCCCGCGGAGTGGGTGCGAACGTCGCCCTGACCGAGGCCATCGCACTGGGCCATGACTGTGGCCACGGGCCGGGCGGGCATGCCTCCGAGGACGCGTTCGACCCGTACCTTCCGGAGGGTTACGACCACGGACCGTGGGGGCTGATGTGGCCCTCGCCGATCTGAACCTCTGCGCGGAGACGTCCGACGGCATCCGCAACCACTCCTGGTCGCGACCCGCCCCCGCACGATCGAGGGCGAGATCGTCTCCTGGGCCGACCGGATCGCCTACTGTGCCCATGATCTGGAGGACGCCGCCCGCGCCGGCATCGTGTCACCGGCCGACCTTCCGGCGCAGCTGGCGGCCGTCTGCGGCCGCGATCGCCGGGCCCAGATCCGTACCTTCGTCCGTGCGGTCGTCCGGACCGTCGCCGAGTGCGGCGAGGTGGCGATGGGGGCGGACGAGGCGGCGGCCCTGGCCGGCCTGCGCTCCTTCAATTACGAGCGGATCTACACCCGCCCCGAGTCGGTGGCCCAGTCCCGTGCCGTCGTCGACGTCCTGCGGGCGCTGGTCGAGCACTACGCGCACCGCCCCGAGCGGCTGCCCGGCGCACCGGATGCACCCGCCGACTCCCCCGAGGTCGTCCGCGCCGCCATCACCTGGATCGGCGGGATGACCGATCGGTACGCCTTCGACATCGCCACCCGTGAGCTGCGCTGGGACCCCGGCAGATTGCCGAAAGCGATCCGGGAACTTGCCTAGGTCCCTCGGTATGACGCGGCCGGTACTGTTCCTGGTGGACGAACCCCGTTCCGCATACGGGAACGGCTGTGGCGGCCGCCACACGGCTCGAGGACAGTTCTAGATATCGCACGAGGAGCGATCCTCCCGGATCTCTCGCAGCGTCGACGCGAAGGAGCGCCATGACGAAGGTTACTGTGCACCCCACCGGTGAGGTGGTCGAGGTGCGCGACGGTGAGACCATCATGGGCGCCTTCTACCGCACCGGCTACGCGATGAGGATCGGCTGCAAGCGCGGTGGCTGCGGCTTCTGCAAGATCGACGTCCATGACGGTGCCTTCGAGTACGAGCGGCCGGTGTCCGACGAGGTCGTCACCCCGGCCGAGGCGGCTGACGGTGTTTGCCTGCCCTGCCGGGCGGTGCCGACGGGGGACATGGTCGTCGAGTTCCGCGAGAACTCGCTGCGTCTGGTCAACCCGCTGATGCGTTACATGCTCTCGAGCAAGGAAGTCCCCGCTCGTCCGTCCCACCTCTCCACCACGGTGTGACGTACCTCTCGTCGCACCCCTGATCCCGATCCACCACCTAGCATCCGATTCAGTACCGCCACGACAACAAAGGAGTTACTCATGGCGATCATGCGAATGGGCTACGCACACGTCCGCGTCACGGACCTGGCCGAAGCCCGTCAGCACTACACCCAGACGCTGGGCCTGAACGAGGTCGCAGCCGATGGCAACAAGGTCTACTTCAAGGGCTGGGACGAGTGGGACCACCACTCGGTCGTCCTCGAAGAGGGCGGTGTCGGCCTGGTGAAGTTCGGCTTCAAGGCCCAGTACGAGGACGATCTGGCCGACATCGAGAAGAAGGCCCAGGCCTTCGGCGCCACCACCGAGCGGATCTCGAAGGGTGAGGAACTCGAGGTCGGTGAGATCCTTCGGATCCACACCCCCTCCAACCACATCTTCGACGTGTACCACGAGATGACCTCGGGCCAGGTCGACGTCGGCAACGTCAACCCGGAGGCCTTCCCGCGCGACCTGCGCGGCGTCGGCGCCCCCGCACTGGACCACGCTCTCATCACCGCTGAGGACGCCGGTCTGATGGAGCGCTTCCTGCACGAGTGCTTCGGCTACTGGACCGCGGAGAAGGTCGCCACCTCGCTCGATCCGGCCGATCAGCACACCATCGCCGTGTGGATGACCGCGACGACGCAGATCCACCAGTTGGCCGTCCTCGAGGGCCCGCAGTCCAAGCTGCACCACTTCGCGTTCCGACTCGAGGAGGGCTGGGAGGTCAACCGGGCCGCCGACCTGTTCGCCATGGACGACGTGCCGATCGATGTCGGCCCGACCCGCCACGGCATCACCCGCGGCAAGACCGTCTACTTCTTCGATCCGGCCGGCAACCGCAACGAGGTCTTCGCCGGCGGCTACCTCTCCTTCCCGGACCGCCCGATGGTCACCTGGACCCCGGACGTCCTCGGCAAGGCGATCTTCTACCACGCCCGCGAGCTGAACGAGCGTTTCACCACCGTCCTCACCTAGTCGGTAGCTGTGTCCGGCGCCCGGGGCCCCGCGACGGGTTCCGGGGCCGGGCGCGGACCCTCACCCACCCGTACGCCCCGGAAGGAGCCCCCATGTCCGTCACCCGCCCGCAGAGCGTCATCTCGCTCGAAGGTGCCCGCCGAGCGATCGCCGGAGCCTTCGCCAAGGCCACCGACCTCGGCGTCGCCGTCAACATCGCCGTGGCGGATGCGGGCGGCAACCTGGTCAGCTTCGACCGGATGGACGGGGCGGCGCTGATGTCGGCCTCGATCGCCCAGGACAAGGCGATCTCGGTGGTCTCCTTCAAGGGCCTGCCCACCCACGCCTGGACGGACCTCTTCGCCGGCGACGACGAGTCGGTCGGCGCGGGCATCCCGCACCGGCCCGGTCTGGTCATCTTCGGCGGCGGCATCCCGATCGAGATCGAGGGCGAGCTGGTCGGCGCCGTCGGCTGCTCGGGCGGCTCGTCGCAGGAGGATCGGCTGATCGCCGAGGCCGGTGCCGCCGCGGTGCTCGGTCGATGACGGCCGTGGTGAACAAGCCCGCACCGGGCGGGTCGGTCCCGAGCAGCCGGACCTGGGAGGTCACCACCCTTGCCCGCACCAAGGGGGACCGCCAGCAGTCCCGTCAGGGTGAGCTGAAGTCCGTCGGCACCGCGCTCGATGTCCTCGAGTGCTTCTCGGTGGACGGCGAGCTGGGCGTCTCCGACATCGCCCGTCGCCTCGACATCGCCAAGAGCACGGCCCACCGGCTGCTCACGACGATGGCGTCACGCCGGATCGTTGAGCAGAACCCGCACACCGGGCGGTACCGCCTGGGTGTCCACCTGTTCGAACTGGGCGCTCTGGCCCAGGCGCGGTTCGACCTGCGCCAAGTCGCGATGCCGACGATGCTGGAGTTGAGCCGCCAGACCGGTTACGTCGTCAACCTCTCCGTCCCGGACGGGCCGGACGTCGTCTACATCGAGCGACTCGAGACCGGACCCGGTGCGAAGCTGCTCGCGAAGTCCGGTCGTCGCCTGCCGAGCCATGCCACGAGCTCGGGCAAGGTGATGGCCGCCTACAACGCCGAGGCCGCCCGAGCCCGGGTGGAGGCGGGGTTCCCGCCGAGAGTGAGTCACACGATCCGCAGCCGCGCCGAGTGGGAGTCGACTCTCGACGAGGTCCGGCGCCTGGGCTACGCCCATGCCGACCACGAATCGTACGAGGGCATCTCGACGGTCGCCGTCCCGCTGTTGGATCTGCAGCAGCAGGCGTACGCCGCCCTCTCCCTGCTCGGACCGGCCGAACGCCTGTCACCCCAGGTGCCGAACCTGGCCCGACTGCTGCACACCGCGGCGCAGCGGATCAGCCGCTCGCTCGGGCGTTGACCACTCTCCCCATCACCGACAACCAACGGAAGGACACCAACGTGGATCCGATCAGCCGGACCAGTGCCGCGGAGGCGCTGCTCGAGGCCAACCGTAGTGGGGTGTCGATCCCGCCGTTGCGCGAGACCTACCCCGACCTCACCATCGAGGACGCCTACGAGATCCAGATGCTGACCGTGCGCAGCTGGCTCGCCGCGGGACGGACGGTGGGCGGTTACAAGGTCGGGCTGACCTCGCCGGCGATGCAGAAGCAGTTGGGCGTCGCCCAGCCGGACTTCGGCCACATCTTCACCGACCAGTTCTACCTCGAGAACATGCCGATGGACCTGAGCGGGCACATCCTGCCCCGGGTCGAGCCGGAGATCGCGTTCGTCCTCAAGGAGGACCTCTGCGGTCCGGGCGTGACCGTCGTCGACGCCATCCGCGCCGTCGACTACGTGCTGCCGGCCCTCGAAGTCGTCGACTCCCGGGTCCGCGACTGGGACATCCAGATCGGTGACACCGTCGCCGACAACGCCTCCGGCGGCGGCGTGGTCCTCGGGTCCACCCCGACCTACCTGGGTGACGCCGACCTGCGCCTGGTCGGCTGCACGATGTACAAGAACGGCCAGGTGGCCGGGACGGGTGCCGGTGGCGCTGTCCTCGGGTCGCCGATCAACGCCCTCGTCTGGCTGGCCAACACCGTCGGCCCGCTCGGCACCGTCCTCGAGGCGGGCAAGGTCGTCCTGCCCGGATCGGTCACCAAGATGGTCCCGGTCGCCCCCGGTGACCGTGTCACCGCCAACTTCGGCAGCGGTCTCGGTTCGGTGACCGCCCTGATCGCCACCACCTCGAAGGAGAACTGACCCATGGCCTGGGATTACGACAGCGTCGCCACGGAGCTGCTCGCCTGCGAGGCGGAGGTCCGTGAGCGCGAGCCGATCAGCGACGAGTGGCCGGAACTGGCCTCCGACATCGAGGGCGCGTACCGGATCCAGGACGCGAATCTCCAGAAGCGCATCGAACGCGGCGAGAAGCTGATCGGTGTCAAGCTGGGCCTCACCTCGCGGGCCAAGCAGCAGCGGATGGGCGTCGACACCCCGTTCGTCGCCTGGCTGACCGACCAGATGATCCTGCCCGCGGGTGATCCCGTGCCGCAGCAGCGCCTGATCCACCCGCGGATCGAGCCGGAGATCGTCTTCGTGATGAAGGACCGCCTCGAGGGTCCGGGTGTCACCGCCGCGCAGGCCATGGCAGCCGTCGGCCAGGTGCTCGGAGGTGGCGAGGTCATCGACTCGCGCTACCGCAACTTCCGCTTCACGGCTGGCGACGTGATCGCCGACAACGCCTCGTCGGGTGCCTTCTCGATCGGCGGAGTCTCGGTCAAGCCTGAGGACATCGACCTCGGCACCGAAGGGATCCTCGTCGAGGTCAACGGCGCCATCGTCGACACCTCCACCGGCGCGGCCGTCCAGGGACACCCGGGCGAGGCCCTCGCGCTGGCGGCGAACGACTTGGCCAAGCGCGGCCTGGCCATCGAAGCCGGATGGATCATCCTCACCGGTGGGATCACCGACGCCTACTTCGCCACGCCGGGGACCTCGATCGGCTTCCACTTCACCAACCTCGGCTCGCTCTACTTCTATGGCGGGGATGAGTGATGCCGATCATCGAGGTCACCCTCGCCGAGGGACGTACGCCCGAGAAGCTGCGGGCACTGATCCACGAGCTCACCGAGTCCGTGGTGCGCACCGGGGTCGCGAAGAAGGAGAGCGTCCGCGTCATCCTTCGCGAAGTCCCCTCGACGCACTTCGCCGCCGCGGACGAGACGCTCGCCGAGCGCGCCGTCCGCGTCGGTGAGGCCGAGAAGGCCTGACCCCTATCACTTCCGGGCACGAACATCCGGGCTCAGAAACACAAAGAACAGGAACACTGGGAATGCGCAAGGTCATCACCCCCCGCAACGTGGCCAACTTCATCAACGGACAGTACGTCGAGACGGGCGACACCTTCGACGTCCTCTACCCGGTGACCGGCGAGGTCACCGCCAAGGTCCACACGGCCGGTCAGGCCGAGGTCGACGCCGCTGTCGCCGCCGCCCGCGCCGCCCTCTGCGGCCCGTGGGGCCAGCTCAGCACCGATGAGCGCATCGGCATGGTGATCGACATCGCCAACGGCATCACCAAGCGCTTCGACGACTTCCTCGAGCTCGAGGTCCTCGACACCGGCAAGCCCTACTCGGTCGCCTCGCACGTCGACATCCCGCGGGGTGCCGCCAACTTCAAGGCCTTCGCGCACACCCTGAAGGAGCACGCCACCGAGGCGTTCCGGATGGACACCCCGGACGGCAACGGGGCACTGAACTACGGCGTGCGTCGTCCCCGCGGTGTCATCGGCATCATCTCGCCCTGGAACCTCCCGCTGCTGCTGATGACCTGGAAGGCCGGGCCGGCCCTGGCGATGGGCAACACCGTCGTCGTCAAGCCGTCCGAGGTCACCCCGTCCACGGCCTCGCTGCTCGGTGAGGTGATGAACGAGGTCGGCGTGCCCGCCGGTGTCTACAACGTGGTCAACGGCTTCGGCAAGACCGGCGCGATGATCACCTCGCACCCCGACGTCGACGGCATCACCTTCACCGGTGAGACCGTGACCGGCTCGATCATCATCAAAGCGACCGCGGACACCCTGAAGGCCACCTCGATGGAGATGGGCGGCAAGAACGCCGGCATCGTCTTCGAGGACGCCGACCTCGACATCGCGGTCAAGGAGCTGGGTCGTTCCTGCTTCCTCAACACGGGCCAGGTCTGCCTCGGCACCGAGCGCGTCTACGTCCACGAGTCGATCTTCGACGAGGTCCGCGACCGGCTGAAGGACTACGCCGAGAACGAGCTGAAGTACGGCTACCCGGACGACGACACGATGAACTTCGGCCCGGTCGTCTCCGACGAGCACCGCGACAAGGTGCTGTCCTACTACAAGCTCGCCGAGGAGGAGGGCGCCACGGTTGTCACCGGCGGCGGCGCCCCGAAGTTCGGCGACGAGCGCGACGGAGGCTCCTGGGTCGAGCCCACCATCTGGACCGGCTTGGGGCACGAATCGCGGGTCGCCACCGAGGAGATCTTCGGTCCGGCCGTGGCCCTCATCCCGTTCTCGGATGAGGACGAGGTGATCAGGCTGGCCAACGACACCCGCTACGGTCTGTCGGCGACCTTCTTCACCCGCGACATGTCCCGCGCGCTGCGGGTGGCCCCGCAGCTGGAGGCCGGCATCGTCTGGGTGAACTCCTGGTTCCTCCGTGACCTGCGGACGTCCTTCGGTGGGATGAAGCAGTCCGGCATCGGCCGCGAGGGCGGCGTGCACGGCCTCGAGTTCTACACCGAGATCTCGAACGTCTGCATCAAGATCTGACCTGATCGGTCCTCACCGACGCACACGGAAGGGCGGCCCCGGCGGGGCCGCCCTTCCGCACTCAGGGGCACAGAGCCTCCTTCAGGTCCGGCGGGAGCAGCTTCCCGGCGGCGGCGAGCCGTTCGACCAGGACCGCGACGCCGGCGTTGGCGGCCATGATGCCGATCAGCACCAGCACCTGGGAGGCGCCGGCCTGGAGGGGGGAGCCTCCCCCGAGCAGGACACCGATGAAGGCGCCGGGCAACGTCACCAACCCGACCGTGCGGGTGGTGTCGATGTTCGGCATCAGTGCCTCGCCCGTCCCGGCGTGGATGATCTGGCGGATCGCCCAGGGCCGTTCGAACCCGAGGGCCAGTGCGGCCTCGTACTGTCCTCGCTGGTCGCGCAGCGCGGGGAAGGCCCGACGGGTGACCAGGGTGTGAGCGTTCATCGCGTTGCCGACGACGATGCTCACGATCGGGATGATCGCCGCCCCACTCCAGGGGGAGGCGCCCGACAGGAACACCAGGGCCGACACCGGCACCACACCGCCGGCGATGGCCAACGCCACCCACGGGATGGCGTTGCGTACGCCGGCCCGCCCGGCCGCTGTCCACGTCGCGATGCAGAACATCAGCAGCACGAAGAGCAGGGCCGTCCAGACGAACCGGACCGCCCCGACGATGACGAAAGAGACGACGGCAAGCTGCAGCACGGCGCGCAGGGACGCCACGACCTGTTGACGGGCCAGCCCGAGTTCCCCCAGGCGTGACAGCACGACGGACAGCAGGACGAGTGCGACCAGCGCGATCGCCAGTCCCCACCCCAGATCGACAGTCACGGGGCCACCCTACTCACCGGGTGTCACTTGCTGGCGAGCGTCACCTTGACCTGCTGGCTGCCGCCGTTGCGGCTCACGTCCAGGGTGACGACATCGCCGACCTGCTGGCTGCGGACCCTCGCCGCCAGACTGACCGACCCGGTGATCGGCACCCCGTCCATCGCCGTGATGACATCGCCGGTCCTGATCCCGCCCTTGTCGGCGGCGGATCCGGAGGTGACGGACTTGACCTGCGCGCCGACGACCTGCTGGCCGTTGACGTTGCCGACCCCGTCGGTGGTGGAGACGCCCAGGAGGGGGGTGGTGGCGCTGCCCTTGCTGATCAGTTCGCTGGTCACCGAACGCACCTGGTCGGCCCGGATCGCGAAGCCGATGCCGATGTTGCCGGACTGGCTGCCGGACGAACTGCCGAGCGTCGCGATCGACGAGGTGAGGCCGATCAGCTGCCCGCTGGCGTTGATCAGCGCACCGCCGGAGTTGCCCGGGTTGATCGCGGCCGAGGTCTGGATGGCGTCGGTGACCACGGTGGTGTCCGTCGACTGGCCCTGGGAGAAGGGTGACTGCTGCTGTTGTTCGTTGGCGGAGGAGCGCACCGGCCGGTGCAGAGCCGAGACGATGCCGGTGGTGACACTGCCGGACAGGCCGAGCGGGTTGCCGATCGCCATGACCGGGTCGCCGACCGCCACCTTCGTCACGTCGCCGAAGGCGATCGGCGTGAGGTCACTGGGCGGATCGGTCAGCTTGATCACCGCCAGGTCGGTACCCGGGTCGGTGCCGACGATCGTCGCCTTGTGGATCGTGTTGTTGTTGAGAGTGACCTGGATCTGCCCGTTCTGGCCGCCGCTCACCACGTGGTTGTTGGTGGCGATGTGCCCCTGGG
The DNA here is from genome assembly GCF_009646095.1 of Raineyella fluvialis. Taxonomy (NCBI): domain Bacteria; kingdom Bacillati; phylum Actinomycetota; class Actinomycetes; order Propionibacteriales; family Propionibacteriaceae; genus Raineyella; species Raineyella fluvialis. The sequence continues at coordinate 2,764,231 of NZ_CP045725.1, forward strand.
CGTCGAGGATGACGCCCGACCCTTCCGCGCCGCTCGATCCGCTGCTCACGGTGATGGAGACCACAGCGGGCTCCACGGACTTCGCCACGGTCGTCCAGTCCACGGCATTGCCGCTGCCCTGGACGACGGGGGTCGTGGTGCCGCCTCCGGTGATCACCTTGGACTGTGACCCCGAGACCGCCATCGTGGCCGCCGATCCGACGCCGCCGCCGAGCAGGGCGGCGATCAGGACGAGGGCGACGAGCCTGCCCGAACCGCTCCTCGGCTTACGGGGACCCGGAGCGGTGACCTGTCCGGGGGCGGGCTGCCAAGCCGGTGAGGAGGACCACGGCTGCCCGTACGGAGGCTGCTGAGGGGCCCCGTACGGTGCCTGCTGAGTGCCAGGGAGCGGACCGGGCCGGTCTGACGACGGCGACGAGCCGGCGGGGGGCTCGAACGACGGGGGACCGGGACGCTCCGACATGGCTCTCCTCAAGGATCGCTGACGCTTGCTGGTGCTGGTACCCACCATGTTCGCCGCTGATTCAAGGAAGCTGATCGTTTCCTGTGAGCGCCATGAGAACCGGGGACCCGCTCCGGCCACGTACACTGACACCTTGTGGCTGGCCGGATCAATGAGGAGGATATCGCTCTGGTGCGGGAGCGATCCCGCATCGACGACGTGGTGAGTCCGTACGTGACGCTACGCCGGGCCGGAGCGGGATCCCTCAAGGGCCTGTGCCCCTTCCATGACGAGAAGACCCCCAGCTTCCAGGTCACCCCAGCACGCGGTCTCTACTACTGCTTCGGCTGCGGGGAGGGCGGCGACGCCATCTCGTTCCTGCAGAAGAAGGAGAATCTCTCCTTCGTCGAGGCGGTCGAGCGGCTGGCCGACCAGTTCAACGTCCAGCTCCGTTACATCGACGACGGGAGTCGTACGGCCGAGACGGGTAACCGCCGCCGGATCACCGAGGCGAACCGGTTGGCGGCCGAGTTCTACGCCCACCAGTTGACCTCGCCGGACGCCCTCGTCGGCCGACGGTTCCTGGACGGGCGCGGCTTCGACCGGCAGGCGGCCGAACACTTCGGCATCGGGTTCGCGCCGCGAGGCGGCCGCGACCTGCACGCGTTCCTGCGCCAGCGCGGCTTCCGCGACGATGAACTGGTCCGGGCCGGCCTCGTTCGCGAGAACGGAGGCTGGGACTTCTTCCAGGGGCGCCTGCTCTGGCCGATCCGGGACGCCGGGGGCGTGGTGCTCGGATTCGGCGCTCGCCGGCTGTTCGACGACGACCGGATGCCGGCGAAGTACCTCAACACCCCCGAGACGGCGGTGTACAAGAAGTCGCACGTCCTCTACGGCCTCGACCTGGCCCGCCAGCCGATCGCCAAGAAGTCACAGGCGGTGGTGGTCGAGGGCTACACCGACGTGATGGCAGCCCACCTCTCCGGAGTCGACACCGCGGTCGCCTCCTGCGGCACAGCCTTCGGTGACGACCATGCCCGGATCCTGCAGCGCCTGCTGGGCCAGACGTCGGCGACCCAGGGCGAGGTGATCTTCACCTTCGACGGTGACGCCGCCGGGCAGGCGGCCGCGTTGAAGGTCTTCAAGGGCGACCAGAACTTCATCACCCAGACCTACGTCGCCGTCGAGCCACACGGCTGGGATCCCTGTGACCTGCGGATCAACGAGGGCGACGCGGCGGTCCGGGAGCTGGTCGGCCGGCGGGTCCCTCTCTATCGGTTCGTGATGGACAACGTTATCGGGGAGTTCGACCTCGACCGGGCGGACGGGCGGGTGGCGGCGCTACGTGCGGCCGCGCCGTTGGTCGCCGCGATCCGGGACCGCTCGCTGGTCGCGGCGTACGTCCACGAACTGGCCGGGCTGCTGGGGCTGGACCTGGAGGACGTCCGCCGCGAGGTGGCCCGCGCGGAGCGCGGTGGCCAGGGTGCCCAGCGGCAGGGCGGACAGCGCGACGGATCCGGGAGCGTCGACGTGGTCACCGAGCCGATGGTCGGTCAGCCGGGCCCGGCCGGTGGGATCCCTGGAGAGACCGCTGTCACGCCTCTGCTGCCACTGCCGGACCCTCGTGACCCCCGGCTGGTCGTGGAGCGCGGGACCGTTCAGCTGCTGGTCCAGGTGCCGTGGATGTTCAGCCCGGACTGGGGCGGGCTGGAGGCCGACGATTTCGCGCATCCCGCCTACCGCCGGATCGCCCAGACGGCCCGGCTGGTCTTCTCGATGTACGGCGAGCCGAGCGGTGAGGTCCCGGACGGTTTCGACCCGGCCGCCTGGATCCACCTGCTGCGCGAGGGCTGCGACGACGCCAACGCCGAGCAGGTGCTGATCGCGCTGTCGGTCGAGCCGCTGCTGCGTGACCCCGATCCCCTCTACGCCGACGCGTACGCCGCCAGACTGCAGCTGCAGCGGGTCAACGAGGCGATCGGCGCCCTGAAGGGCCGGATGCAGCGGACGAATCCGATCGAACAGGCCGAGGAGCATCGGCGGATGTTCACCGACCTGCTCGCCTGGGAGACTGCCCGCAAGGATCTCCAAGCCAGGTCCTTCGCGGTCCCGGACTGATCGAGCCATGCTCGATCGCGCCCGCGACGCCTTCGGCTCTGACCGCGATGACCGCGATGACCGGGACGACCGCGCCTGATCCTCCCTCGGGGAAGTTCTCCCCAGCCCCTCCTGCGCGGGCTCCGGCTCGTCCACAGGGCTGATCTGAGCGGGGTCGACACGCCGCCTGCGGTCCGAGGCTGGGGGCATGACGCAGCCAGAGAACCCTGTCCGGGACCGCCCCCGCCTGCTGACGGGCGACGAGGAACGCCGCCTCGCCCGCATGATCGAGGCGGGCGTCATCGCCCGTCACTTCCTCGACACCGCCACCCCCTGCCCCCTCGGTACCCCCGACGAGTTGCGCGCCGTCGTCGAGGAGGGTCTGAGGGCACGGGAGCGCTTCCTGTCGGCCAATATCGGGCTCGTCGTGCACCTCGTCCGTCGTGACGCCGGGACGTCGGCACCGGAGCGGGAGGACCTCGTCCAAGAGGGGTGTGTCGGCCTTGCCGAAGCGCTGGCCACCTTCGATTGGGCCCGTGGCACCCGCTTCTCCACGTGGGCGGTGCCGTACGTACGCTCCCGGATCGCGGAGGCCCGTCGGCTGGACCGCGGGGGAATCCGCATCCCGGTCCGACGGCTCCGCCAGGCCGCGGCCGCCGGCGAGCAGGTGCTCAGCACCTCCTCCATCCACGGGGTCGAGGAGTTGGAGACGACGTGGTGGCGCGACGACCCCCTCTGCGAGGACGATGGTCCGCCCTGGGAGGAGCTCGTGGCAGGCTGGCGGGACCTGTCCGATGAGCAACGGGCGGTGCTCTCGCATCGCTACGGTCTGGCGGGCGGGCCCGCCGGCACCCAACTCGCGACCGCGGCGGCACTCGGGATGCCGGTGAAACGCGTCCGGGCCACCGAGGCCGCCGCGCTCGAGTACCTGCGTGACGTGTGCCTCGCGGGCTTGTGACGCCGCAGCCTTTGCCGACAGCATCCTCGTGTCCGCGGTCATCGTCATCGTCCCCGGTTGCCTCCCGATGGTGGAATGCCCACGGCGGGGCTACTGTCAGGGCACTGTCCCGGCGCGGCGGAAGCCGGTGAGAACCCGGCCGGCCGCGCCGCTGAGCCCTGTCAGAGGGACGCGAGATGCCGTAGGAGGCCGTGATGTCATCCACCCCGCCGGCGCGGTCCCCAGGCACGTCAGCACCCAGCGTGTGGCAGACCCTGCTGACGTCGTGGACGCGTGCGGACCGGATGCGTGTCGCGGGGGTGCTGGCTGTGGTGGTCCTGATGCACCTGCTGGCGTTCGGGGTGCTGTTCGGCGTGCTCGTCCCGGCGCATTACCACGTGGGCACCCGAGCCTTCGGCGTCGGACTGGGACTGACGGCGTACACGTACGGTCTGCGGCACGCCTTCGACGCCGACCACATCGCGGCGATCGACAACACCACCCGCAAGCTCCGCGGCGAGGGTACGCGGTCCACCTCGGTGGGATTCTGGTTCTCCCTGGGACATTCCACGATCGTGGCGGTGCTGGCGGCCCTCGCCGCCGCGGGATCCCAGATGGTCACTGCGTTGACCAGGGACGGGAATGCGGCACCGCGGATCCTCGGGTTGGTCGGGACGACTGTCTCGGGCGGCTTCCTCTACCTCATCGCGGCGCTCAACCTGGTGGCCCTGGTCGGGATCCTGCGGGTCTGGCAGGCGATGCGGCGCGGCGAGTACGACGAGAGCCGACTGGAGGAGCACCTCGACTCCCGCGGAGTCGTGGCGCGCATCCTGCGCCGGTTGAACCGCACGATCAGCCATCCGGGGCAGATGTACCTGGTGGGCATGCTCTTCGGCCTCGGCTTCGACACCGCGACCGAGGTGGTGCTGCTCGTCATCGCGGGCAGCGGTGCGGCCTCGGGCCTGCCGTGGTACGCCATCATGGTGCTGCCGTTGCTGTTTGCGGCGGGGATGAGTCTGCTGGACACCCTCGACGGGCTGTTCATGAGCGTGGCGTACGACTGGGCGTTCCTCGATCCGGTCCGGAAGGTCTACTACAACCTCTCGATCACCGGATTGTCCATCGCCGTGGCCCTCGTCATCGGGACGATCGACTTCGTCGGGGTGCTGCACGACGACGTCGGCTGGGTGAACCCCTTCAGCACGTGGATCAGTGGCATCGGGCTCAACAATGTGGGCTTCGTCGTGGTGGGCCTCTTCGTCCTTGTGTGGGTCGTCGCTGTCGCTTACTGGCGCGCGACGAGGGTGGGGGATCGGTGGGTCGTCGAGGAGGAGGTCCGGCGCTGACCAGCCAGCTGGTCAGGCCCGCTCGATCGCGGCGAGTCCTCGGCGGAACGATGCCGCGACAGGTCTGCCGCCGGACAGCCGGATCATCCAGCACATCAGCCGTCCCCGCACGGTGCTGCCGGTTCGGTTCCAGGTGATGTGCACCGAACTGCCTCCGCCGGGAGTCGGCCGGATCGCAGCGGAGACATAGCTGCCGGGGCGGCAGAAGTTGCTTTCCCGCACCGTCCAACGCACAGTGACGGGATCGGACCAGTCGTAGTGCTCGAGAGCCCAGACGTTCCCGCCGGGGCCTCGGCTGCCCTCGCGGACATCGGCGGTGGTGTCACCGACCGCCACGACCTCGTACAGCGACGGCTCGATGCCGGGCCACAGCCCGGTGCGGTCATCGGAGAAATCGATCAGCGCGGCGCGCATCTTCTCGGGAGCCGCCGCCGTCTCCAGGTCAAAGGCGACCTCGCCACCCCTGGTCATCATGTGGCCAGTGTCACACGAGGCGGCTGTGAGCGAAGGAAGTCGTGAAACGAAGAACGCTCCGACAGGGCATTTACCCTTGTCGAAGCGTGTTTCGCGTGGCTCCCCCGACTGGACTCGAACCAGTAACCCTTCGATTAACAGTCGAATGCTCTGCCAATTGAGCTACGGAGGATCAGGCACCTGCTGGCGCTGGCGCCGAGAAAGAACACTAGCATCGGAACGCCGACCGGCCAAATCGAGGACGGTTCGTCCGGCCCGATCCGGACGGCTCAACGTCCCCCGTACGGGTCGTACTCCGACCTCAGCTCGGCCAGCGCCGCTTCGGCTGCCTCCCTGGCGCCCGGGTCGGACCACCGGGTGCCCTTGTTGACCGAGGCGTGCCACTCGAACACCGGCGGCTCCGCGCCCAGCACCCGCCGTCCGACGACCATGACACCGTGCTTGGTCCCCGGCACTACGACCTGGCGGCGGACCATGATGCTGGCCTCCACCCGTTCCTTGAAGAGCTCCGGCATGCTCCCGGGCTCCTCGAGGGCGAGATCGCCCCGTCCGCCGTCGTAGTCGACCCAGCTGAGCCGTTGGGTGTCCTTGTCCCAACCACCACGGAGGATCCGATGCCAGGCCAGCGCGTGCCACCCGTTCCCGTCGTCGTACACGAGGTGGCCCGGGAATCCGATGACGTACCGGTCGCCGTCGCGGCCCCAGGCGAGCAGGCGCGTACGGTCAGGACCGTCGTCCGGCACCATCGCGACGGCCGCCCGGCGAACCTCGACCGGGAGAGCCTGTCGACGCCACCTCATGCCTGTGGCCCTGACGACGGCGCCTGTGCCGGGGGAAGGGCGGCCAGGTCGTCGAGGAACGAGGTCGCCCAGGCGTCGATGTCATGGGTGAACACCTGACGACGCAGCGCCCGCATCCGCCGGCGCTTGTTCTGCACCGTGTCGTTCATCGCCAGGGTCATGCCGTGCTTCATGCTGTTGATGTCGTAGGGGTTGATCATGTACGCCTGGCGCAGCTCACCGGCTGCCCCGGTGAACTCGCTGAGCACCAGGGCCCCGTCCGTGTTGCTGCGGCAGGCGACGTACTCCTTGCACACCAGGTTCATCCCGTCCCGCAGCGGTGTGACCACGCAGACGTCCGCGGCTGTGTACATCGCCGCCAACTCGGCGCGGGGGAACGACGCGTGCAGGTAGGTGATCGCCGGTCGCCGGACGTCGCCCAGGTCGCCGTTGATGCGCCCGACCAGCATGTTCACCTCGTCGCGGAGGCGCTTGTACTCCTCGACCCGTTCGCGCGACGGCGTCGCCACCTGGAGGAACGCCACCTTCCTGGGATCGACGATCCCGTCGGCGACGAGCTCCCCGTAGGCGCGGAGCCGGTGGTAGATGCCCTTGGTGTAGTCGAGCCGGTCGACCCCGAGGAAGAGCACCTCAGGGTCGCCCAGTTCCCGGCGCAACTCGGCGGCCCGTTCAAGGGTGGCCTGGGATTGCGCGAGCGACTCCAGTCCTTTGGCGTCGATCGAGATCGGGTACGCCTTGGCGCGGGTCGAGCGTCCCGTGGGGAGGGTGACGACCTCACGATGGGTCTCCATCTTCAGCCGGTGACGGCAGATCCGGGTGAAGTTCTGGGCACCGCCGGGGGTTTGGAACCCGATGATATCGGCCCCGAGGAGACCCTCGATGATCTGGCGCCGCCACGGCAGCTGCTGGAAGAGCTCGATCGGGGGGAACGGGATGTGCAGGAAGTATCCGATCCGCAGGTCCGGGCGACGCTGGCGCAGCATCTGCGGCACCAGCTGCAACTGGTAGTCCTGGACCCATACCGTGGCGCCCTGGGCGGCCACCTGGGCCGTCGCCTCCGCGAATCGCTCGTTGACGGCGTGGTAGGCGTCCCACCATTCACGGTGGTACTCCGGCTTGGCCACCACGTCGTGGTAGAGCGGCCACAGGGTGCCGTTGGAGAAGCCCTCGTAGTACTCCTCGACCTCCTGCGCGCTCAATTGCACCGGGACGAGGTGATAGCCGTCGTAGTCGAAGGGGTCGAGCGCCTCGTCGGGGGCGCCATGCCATCCGACCCAGGCGCCCTGCCGGTCCCGCATGACGGGCTCGAGCGCGGTGACGAGGCCCCCCGGCGCCGTGCGCCAGGCGGTGCCGCCCCCACCGTCGCTCGCCCGGTCCACCGGAAGCCGGTTGGCCACCACAACGAAGTCGGCCGGGTGGGACTCTGCTGCTTCTGCTGATTCTGCTGACATGCGCGATCATCCTCCCATCGGTGTCACCCAATCTATCCCGTGCAAGAGTGGGACCCATGGACAAGCTCGACGCCGTGCTCGCCGCACCGGACCGTACGATCCTCGCCCTCGACTTCGACGGCACCCTAGCGCCGATCGTTCCCGACCCCGATCGCGCGTTCGCGGACCCGGTGGCGATCGCCGCATTGCGCCGCCTCTCGCCCCTGCTCCTGCGGGTCGCCGTCGTCACCGGCCGTCCTGCCCTGAAGGCCGTCGAGCTCGGCAGCCTGGCCGGCGGCGCTGGGCTGGAGCATCTCATCGTGATGGGCCAGTACGGCATCGAACGCTGGGAGGCGTCGAGCGGGGAGGTCGTCGCGCCCGCGTTGCCGGAGGAGATCATCGCCGTCAAGGAGGCGTTGCCGGCGCTGCTGGCCGCCGCTGGCCACCCCGACGCCTGGATCGAGGACAAGGGGAGAGCGGTCGCCGTCCACACCCGTCGACTGGCGGATCCCGCAGTGGCGCAGGCGGACCTGTCCGAACCGGTCCAACGGCTCGCCGAAGAGCACGGTCTGCGGGTCGAACCGGGTAAGAACGTCCTGGAGATCCGTGCCGGGGGTTTCGACAAGGGCGACGCGATCCGGGACCTGGTGCAGCGCTTCGATCCGGCCACCGTCGTCTACGCCGGAGACGATCTGGGCGACCTCGCCGCCTATGACGCGGTGGCCGCCCTTGCCGAGGAGGGGCGAACGCCGGTGCTGGTGTTCCCCCGGATGCCGGGGGAGGACAGTCCGCTGGCCGACCGGGCCGACATCATCCTCGAGGGCACGGACGGGATGGCGGAGTGGCTGACCGTGCTGGCCGATCGGCTGGAGACGCGACGGGAGACCTCACCCGACCCCCTAGAATCGTGAGGGCGTGCCAGTAGCTCAGCCGGTCAGAGCAGCGGACTCATAATCCGTCGGTCGTGGGTTCAAGCCCCACCTGGCGCACTCATCGTCTGCGTCGCCCGCCAAACGATCGCCTGCCGGTCCTGAGGATCGGCCCCGGCGTACGTGTGATCGGTTGATGTCTGTGGCCTGCCCTAGCGTTGGTTTCATGCAAGGAGAACTGTTCGACGGGCCCGATCCGGGCCCGGAGCGTACGGGCCGGGAGTTGGATACCGGCCCGGTCGACGCGGCCGATCCGACGATGCTGGACGTGGTCACCCCGCTGGCGTTGAGCCCGCAACGGCTGCTGCCCGCCACCATCGGGGAGGCGATGGAGGAGATAGACGCCCTACGCACCCTGCAGGCCACGGTGGAGGCCCGCCAGTTCGCGATCACCGCCCACCTCGCCGCCCTCACCCCCACCCCCGCGCCCGAGCAGGCCCTGCTGCCCGGCGGGGAAGCAGTGGTCGACCTCGGCGGGGACGGCTGCCCCCTGGTCGCGGAGTTCGCCGTCCTGGAGATCGCCGCCCTGCTCCACACCACCCACCAGGCCACCCGCGGCCAGATCGCCGACGCCCTCTCCGTGCGCTGGCGCCACCCCCGCATGTGGCAAGCCGTGATGGGCGCCCACCTACCCGTATGGCAGGCCCGCAAGATCGCCCAAGCCGTCCGCTGGGCCGGCCTCGACCGGGCCCAGGCCCTCCGCGTCGACAAAGCCATCGCCCCCGCCCTGGGCGCCCTGTCCTGGACCCGCCTGGAGCAGCTCGTCGAGGGCGAGATCGTCGCCGCCGACCCCGCCCGTGCCGCCCAGGCCGAGGAACGCGCCCGCACCGGCCGCTACGCCCACGTCCACCGCGACGAAACCGGCACCGCCGGCGTCCGCACCGTCCTCGCCCGGATCGCGACCCCCGACGCGACCCAACTCGACGCGACCCTCACCCGCCTCGCCACCACCATCGCCACCACCGACGAGGGGCACGGGGAGAGCCTGGACGAGCGCCGCGCCCGCGCCCTGGGCATCCTCGCCACCCCCGAACGCGCCGCCGCCCTCCTCGCCGGCAACACCACCACCGCCGACCGACTCAAAGCCCCCGTCCGTCTCTACGTCCACGTCAACGCCGACCGCCTCGGCCCCGACGGCGTCGCCCGCCTCGAAGGCGAAGGCGCCGTCCCCGTCGCGAGCCTGCGGGCGTTGCTCGCGGACTCCACCGTGCGGGTCACCGGCGTGATCGACCACCGCGCCTCCGAGCCCGTCGACGCCTACGAGATCCCCGAACGCATGCGCGAACAAGTCATCCTCGCCAACCCCTACGAAATCTTCCCCTGGGGATCACGCCGGGCCCGCCACACCGACCTCGACCACACCACCCCCACAGCCAAGGCGGAGAAACCAGCCCCGCCAACCTCGGCCCGCTGGGCCGGACCGCGCACCGGGCGAAAACCCACGCCGGCTGGCGCTGCCACCAAACCCGCCCCGGCCACTGGCTCTGGCGCACCCCCTACGGCCGCACCTACCACGTCGACAACTGGGGCACCCACACCCCCGACAACCCCACCACCGACCAGCACTCCACCACCGAACTCGACGCCCTCCTCCGCCTTTCGTCGGTGCGCGGCCAAAGTGGCGTCAGCCTCCCAGCTTCGCCCCCACGATCGCCCCGCCGCCGGCGGCCCAGGCCGGGGGCACGTAGGCGCAGCTCGGGTCGGAGGCGAGCGGGTCGCCCAGCATTGCGTAGGCGCGGGCCCGGGAACCGCCGCAGATCCAGTTGAACTCGCAGACGCCGCATTTGCCGGAGTACTGCGACGGCTTCCGCAGCGCCTGCATCATCGGCGCCTCGGCGTAGATCTCGTGGAAAGGCCGGTCCCGGACGTTCCCACAGTCGAAGGGAAGGAACCCGCTGGGATAGACGTCCCCCACGTGGTCGATGAACGCGAAGCCGCTCCCGGAGTTGACCCCGATAGCCGGGCGGGGCGGGCGACGGTGGCCGCCATCGCCGAGGAGTTCGATGGTGCGCTCCATCAGTCGGGCGTGGAGAGGGCCCGTCGCTGGCAGGGGAAGGCCCGCCTCGAGCGCGTCGTCCCGTTGGATCGCCACGCGCCGGTACGTCTGCCCTTCGGTGGTCTTGATCGCGATGCGGTCGGAGATGTCGTGCAGCCAGTGCATGACATCCTCCATCTCCTCGGGGGAGAGTCCCTCGAGGTCGGAGCCGCGGCCCATCGGCACGAGGAAGAGCAGGTACCAGAGGTGGGCGCCCATCCCCATGACGGTCTGGAGGATCCCGGGCAGCTCATCGAGGTTGTTGCGACAGATGGTCGTGTTCACCTGGAACCGGAAGCCGTGCTTCACCACCAGCTTCGCGGCCTCGAGCGTGGCGTCGAAGGTGCCCTCGATGCCACGGAAGGAGTCGTGCGTTGCGGCGGTCGCGCCGTCCAATGACAGCGAGAACGCCTTGACCCCGGCGGAGCGTACGGACGCCAGTCGCTCGTCTGTCAGCAGCGGGGTGACCGACGGTGACAGGGCGATCGGCAGCCCGATCGACGTACCGTACGCGATCAGCTCCTCCAGATCGGGGCGTTCGAACGCATCCCCGCCCGACAGGATGACGATGGGGCGTGGAGTCCCGTAACTGGCGAAGTCGTCGAGCAGCGCCTTGCCCTCAGCCGTGGTCAACTGCCGCGGATCGGGACGGGTGAAGGCGTCGGCGCGACAGTGGCGGCAGGCCAGCTGACAGGCTCGGGTCACCTCCCAGACCAGGACGTGGGGGCGCTCCCCGGCGTCGTGATGGAGTGTGCGGACGACGCCCGGGTGTGCGGCCGTGTGCATGGACATGCGTCCACGGTACATGTAGTACGAGGTTGGCCGTAGTCAGCCGTCGAGGTCGGCCAAGGGCTCGTGGGACGACACGGCCTCCGGGATGTGCGGCTCCGGACGGGGGATCGGCTTCATCCGGTGCGGGATCCGGTCGCGGGCGTAGGTGATCTCCGAGTAGCCGTGCTCCAAGGGGCGGCCCTGGTCGTCGAGGGACACCATGACGATCTTGTCGACCGTGATGATCGACTCGCGCGTCACCATGTTGCGGACGTTGCAGCGCAAGGTCAGCGAGGTCCGGCCGAACTTCACCGGGAAGATGCCCAGTTCGATGATGTCGCCCTGCCAGGCGGACGAGACGAAGTTGATCTCCGACATGTACTTCGTCACGACGCGCTCGTTGCCGAGCTGCACGATCGAGTACAGCGCCACCTGCTCGTCGATCCAGGAGAGCAGATGTCCTCCGAACAGGGTCCCGTTCGCATTGAGGTTCTCGGGGCGGACCCACATCCTGGAGTGATAACGCATCCCTTGCTCGTCCATGGGGTCAGTCTAGGGACGCCTGATCCATCACGCCGGTCAGCGTGCTCCCGCGGACGCCGTTGAACCATTCGAGGATCGTGCGCCCCACACCGTCCTCGGAGCAGGACCGCTCGACCGCCCGGCCGATGCCGGCCAGCAGGGGATGCCGAGGTGGCATCACGTACGCGCGACCCGCCCAACTGAGCATCTCCAGGTCGTTCGGCATGTCGCCGAAAGCGGCGACGTCGCCGGCGTCCAGCCCGAGCGTGGCACAGTAGCGGGCCAGCATGGCGGCCTTGTCCACGCCGCGGGCGCCGACCTCGACCAGCACCCGTTCCCCGGTGTCGGCTCCGCGCGTCGACCAGGTGAGGGTGAGTTCCTCCCCGGCCACCTCCCGCAACGCAGTCAGTACGTCGTCCAGCGGGGCACGGTAGGACTGCACCAGCACCTTGAGGACGGGGCCACCGACCAGCAGGTCCTCCAGCGGCGCGCAGCGATAACCCGGAACGGTAGGTGGGGACTCCAGGTAGCCCGGCTCGTAGCCGAACGAATCCCCACGTTGCAGCCCCAGCGTGACACCGGGCAGGACCTCGCGCACCCGCTGGCCCAGGGTCGCGATCAGCGCGGGGTCGATGTCCACGACCTCGGCGACCTCGCCCGTCGCCAGGTCATAGCGGATGGCCCCGTTGCACCCGATCACCGGCGCGGTGGGCAGGCCGAGGTCGGCGATCGGCTGCATCCAGGTCGGCGGCCGTCCCGTGGCGAACACCACGTGCACGCCCTCGTCCAGGGCTGCCCGGACGGCGCGCGCGTTGGTCTGGGAGACGACCCCGTCGGGATGGAGGAAGGTGCCGTCCAGATCGGTGGCGATGAGGCGGGGAATCACAGCTTCGACCTTTCAGGGATGCCGGACGCGGAGGCGGTCGGCGATGCCGAGGGTGATGCCGAGCGTGGTGACGGTGAGGGTGAGGGTGTCGCGGACGCCGACGACGGGGAGGGGGACGGCGATGCCGAGGCCGACTGCGGTTGCGGGGGCGGAGGGGACTGCGGGGGCTCGTGGCGGAACAGCAGGATGGCGATCGCTATCGCAAGAGCGGTCAGCAGCACCATCAGCAGCCAGGAGACGAAGAGCGTCACCCATCCCGCCCGGTCATGGCGTCCGGGCCAGGGCAGCGGCCACTGGGATGTACGTCCGGGTGTGGTGTCGTCGGCCCAGGGCAGCCGATAGTCGGGCCCGGCCGGCGGAGGCGTCACCGAGGGCAGAGCGAGGCCGACGTCGGCCAGGATCGACTCGGCGAGCGGTAACTGGCCGGCGGCCAGCGCCACCCAGGGGGCTTCGGGCTCGGCATCGGCGACCGGTGCGGCCGAAGGACGCAACCTCGACGTGAGGCGACCGCTGTCCTGGCCATGCCCGCCGCGGGCCACGACAAGATCGACGTGCAGACGGTCCACCCGACCGGTGAAGCGGTCGCGCGCCACCCGCTCGGCCGCTGCCCCCCGGGACAGCAGGACCAGCACCACCTCGCGCGGCCCGCCGTCCTGCCCCTCGCCTACCTCCCGCCCGCCGGACCGCTCATGGTCGCGGTACTCATGGGCGGCGTACGCCACCCCGGAAGCCTCGTCCGCCAGGCGCGCATCCAACCAGAACCCGCCGACTCGAGGCGGATCCTCAGGACGGAGGGGCCGGGCGAGCGGCTCGGGGGCGGCGTCAGTGGTCATCGTCCCCATCTCACCACACCCTGCCAAGCCCGGCGGTCTGCTTGCGCGGTGGCCGATGATGGACGTGCGGTCTGCGAGGATGGTCCGCACCGGACGACGGGAGGCAGAGGTGGACAACCAGGAGGCGGCCCGACTGGTCGACGAGGCCCTGACGCAGGTGCGGCGGGTCATCGTCGGCCAGGAGCACATGGTGGAGCGGCTGATGGTCGCTCTCCTCGCCCGTGGCCACTGTCTCCTCGAGGGGGTGCCGGGTACGGCCAAGACGCTGGCGGTGAGGACCTTCGCCACCGTCGTCGGCGGCGACTTCGCCCGGGTCCAGTTCACACCCGACCTGGTCCCCTCCGACATTGTCGGCACCCGCATCTACAAGCCCTCCGAGGAGGGATTCGACGTCGAGCTCGGCCCGATCTTCGTGAACTTCCTGCTCGCCGACGAGATCAACCGGGCGCCGGCCAAGGTGCAGTCGGCGATGCTGGAGGTGATGGGGGAGCGGCAGGTCTCCATCGGCGGGACGACGTTCCCCGCCCCGAGCCCCTACATCGTCATCGCGACCCAGAACCCGATCGAGTCCGAGGGCGTCTACCCCCTGCCCGAGGCCCAGCGCGACCGGTTCCTGCTGAAGGTGGACGTCCCCTACCCCCACGGCGACGAGGAGTTCGAGATCCTGCGCCGGATGAGCGTCGACGTGCCGGTGGCCCGGCCGGTGCTCGACAACGCCTCGGTGCTCGAACTCCAGCAGCGGACCAGCCACGTCTTCGTCCACCAGCTGGTCGCCGAGTACATCGTCCGGCTGGTCCTTGCCACGCGGTCGCCGGCGGACTTCGGACTGCCCGACCTCGCCGACGTCATCTCCATCGGCTGCTCGCCACGCGCCACCCTCGGGCTGGTCGGAGCCGCCCGCGCCCTCGCCCTCATCCACGGTCGTGACTACGTCCTGCCGACCGACGTCCAGGCCGTGGCCCGCGACGTGATGTCCCACCGGCTCCAGTTGGGTTTCGACGCCGTGGCTGACAACGTCGACCCGGCGGAGGTCATCGACCGGGTGGTGGCGATGGTGCCGGCGCCCACTCCGGTCTGGGAGGAGCAGCCGAGCTTCCATGGCTGACGATGCCGCCTCCTCCCTGGTCCGCCCCCCGGACCACCCGACGCTGCCGCTCGATCGGCTCGCGCCGGAGGCGGCTCTGCGCCGGCTCGAACTCACCGTCGTACGGCGCCTCGAGGGGTACCTCCAGGGCGACCACCTCGGCGTGCTGCCCGGACCGGGCAGCGACCCCAACGACGCGCGGCCCTACCGTCCGGGCGAGGACGACGTCCGCAAGATCGACTGGCCCGTGACGGCCCGCACCCAGGTCACCCAAGTCCGTGACACCATCGCCGATCGCGAGCTCGAGGTGTGGGCGCTGCTCGACATGACCCCATCGATGAACTGGGGCACCGCCGGCATCACCAAACGCGACCTCGGCATCGCCGCCCTCGCCACCTTCGGGTTCCTCTCGCAGCGGATGGGCGACCGGTTCGGCGGCATGGTGATGCGTCCCGAGGGTGTTCGCCTCGTCCCGGCCCGATCCGGCCGGACGGCCCTGTACGGGCTGTTGCGCTCGCTCCTCGAGGAACCCATCGTCCCCGACGCCACCGACCCGGGGCTGCCCCTCGCGGACGCCATCGATGACCTCGGCCGGGCCCAGCGGCGGCGTGGGCTGCGGATCATCGTCTCGGACTTCCTCACCCCAGGTGACACTGAGGTGGACCCCGACGTACCCCCGCCGTGGGAGCGCGCGTTGCGACGCCTCTCGGTGCGCAACCAGGTGATCGCCGTCGAGGTGATCGACCGCCGGGAGGTGGAGTTCCCCGACCTCGGCGACATCCTCGTCCGCTCGCCCGAGACCTCGTTCCAGCGCTACGTCAACACGGGTGACGCCCGGTTGCGACGGGCCATGGATGCCGCCGCAGCACGGCAGCGGGAACGCACCCGCCTCGCCCTGCGCCGAGCAGGCGTCGGTCACCTGCTGCTGCGTACGGACGGTGACTGGGTCTCCGAGATCGCGAGGTTCGTCCTCGGGTACCGGCGCACGGCCGGCTTCCTGCACCGGCCACCGCGCGGGGTGGCACGATGATTGCCGGGCGCCTGATGTGCGGGGGCGTCTGATGAAGGGACTGGCCGAGTTCTGGCGCGAGCTCGCCTTCGACCAGCCCTGGCGGCTGCTCTTCCTGCTGCTCGTGCCGGCGATCGTCGGCCTCTACGTCTGGGCCTCCCACCGGCCGGGCCGGCGTGGCGTACGTCTCACCACGACCGCCCTGCTTGATCTGGTCGGCGGCCGCCGCTCGCAGTGGCGGCGCCACCTGGCGGTCGCCCTGTCACTGCTGGCACTCACCGCGGCCATCGCCGGCTGGGCCCAGCCCACCACGCTCGCCAACGTGCCCCGGGAGCGGGCCACCGTCGTCCTGGTGATGGACGTGTCACTGTCCATGGAGGCCAAGGACGTGACACCGACCCGGCTGGCCGCCGCCGTCAGCGCCGCCACCACCTTCGTCGGGGACATCCCACCGGCCTACAACGTCGCACTCGTCACGCTGTCGGGCAATCCGTCGGTCGTCGTGCCGCCCACGCTCGACCACGCGGCCATCACCCGGGCCCTCGCCGGGCTGAAGCCCCAGGAGTCCACCGCCATCGGCGATGCGATCCTGGCCGGATTGCGCGCGCTGGAACAGGCCCGCGGGACCCGGCCCATCCCGGTCAGCTCGCGCCCGGGGCGATCGTGCTGCTCTCGGACGGCGACAACACCGCGGGGACCAGCGCGGTCCAGGGTGCCCAGAAGGCGGCCGAGGCCAAGGTGCCGGTGCACACCATCGCCTTCGGCACCGAGAACGGCTACGTGGACGTCGACGGCAAGCGGGAGTCGGTGCCGCCCGACCCGGCGGTCCTGGCGGAGGTCTCCCGGATCACCGGGGGCCAGACCTTCAGTGCGGACTCCACCCGGGGCCTCGACCGGGTGTACCGCAACATCCGTTCGGACGTGGGGATGGAGAAGAAGTCCACCGACGTCAGCTCGACGTTCGCCGGCTACGCCATGATCGCCGCCGTGCTCGCCACCCTGGCGGCCATCACCCTGGGGGCCCGACGCCGATGAGTCCGATGATCCCGATGATCCAGTTCCTCTCCCCGGGGCGCCTGTGGTGGCTGCTCCTCGTGCCGCTGCTGCTCCTCGTGCACCTCGTGGTCTCCGGTCTGGCTGCCCGCGGCCGAGGGGCCCACGACCCGCTGCTGGCCGCCGTACGCGTCGAACGGTCCTGGCAGGTGCACCTGGCGGTCATCCTCGCCGCGCTGAGCCTGGTCGCCCTGACCGTGGCTTTCGCCCGGCCCAAGCAGGACGTCCTGCAGCCCCGCGAGAGGGCGACGATCGTGGTCGCGATCGACGTGTCGTTGTCGATGCAGGCCGACGACGTCACGCCCACCCGGCTGGGAGCCTCCAAGGAGGCGGCCATGGACTTCGTCCGCTCCCTCCCGCCGAAGTTCAACGTGGCCCTGGTGTCCTTCGCCGGCACCGCGACGGTCGTCGTCCCCCCGACCCAGGACCGCGGGGTGGTGACCTCGGCCATCGACGGCCTGCGCCTGCAGCCCTCCACCGCGATCGGCGAGGGGATCTACACCGCCCTGAGCGCGCTGAACCAGGTCCCGCCCGACCCCGAGCACCCGAACGACCCGCCTCCCGCGCGGATCGTGCTGCTCTCCGACGGGTTCACCACGATCGGGCGCCCCGCGGCGGAGGCCGCGCAGCAGGCCCGCAGCCAGTCGGTGCCCATCTACAGCATCGCGTACGGCACCCTCGGCGGCTCGATCATGATCGAGGGCAGTCGCCAGCCCGTTCCCGTCGACTACAACGAGCTCGCCACGGTCGCCCGGATCTCCGGAGGCAAGGCCTATCGAGCCACCACCGCCAATCAGCTCAAGGAGGTCTACCGCGACATCGGTTCGTCGGTCGGCAAGGTGGCTGTCCCCGTCGACGTCTCCAACCGCTACGTCGGTGTCGCCGCGGCCTTCGCCCTGCTGGCGTCCCTCGGGGTGGTGTCGCTCGCCGCCCGCTGGCCGTGAGTAGGGTGCGTGCCATGGCAGAGGGTCCCACGACAGACGGTCCGGCGCCGGACGTACGCGGCAATCTCGTGGCGGTCCGGGCGCGGATCGACGCCGCCTGCCGTGCCGCGGGGAGGGATCCGGGCGAGGTCCGCCTGCTGCCGGTGAGCAAGACCCGCGGACTGGAGCTGATCCGCGAGGCGTACGACGCCGGTTACCGCCGGATGGGGGAGAACCGTGTCCAGGAGGCCCTCGGCAAGTGGGAGGGCAGCAAGGACTGGCCCGGAGTCGAGTGGGCGGTCATCGGCCACCTCCAGACGAACAAGGCGCGCGACGTCGCCCGTTTCGCGGCGGAGTTCCAGGCACTCGACTCGTTGCGGCTCGCCCGCGAGCTCGACCGCCGGCTGCAGGCCGAGGGCCGCGGGCTGGACGTCCTGATCGAGGTCAACTCCTCGGGTGAGCCGCAGAAGGCGGGAGTGGCCCCGAGGAGGCTCCGGCCCTGGCGCAGGAGCTGGCGGCGTTCGACTCCCTGCGCGTCAGGGGCCTGATGACGGTGGCGGTGCGCTCCGAGGACCTCGCCCAGGTGGAGGCCTGCTTCCGGGTGATGCGGCGGCTGCAGGAGCGCCTGCGACAGACCGACCGCGCAGCGGGCAGCTACGACGAGCTGTCGATGGGGATGTCGGGCGACTTCGAGGCGGCCATCAGGCATGGTTCCACCTGCGTACGCCTCGGCCGGGCGATCTTCGGGCCCAGGCCGGTCCACCCGGAACCGGGCCGACTGGCGCACTGACCCCCGTTCGGCAAGAATGGGCACTGTTCCGACGTGGACACGAGGTTGCTGGGGAAGGCGTATCTCGTACCAGGGAGGAACGAACATGACGAACACCAGGGGCGTCCTGTACGTCCACTCCGCACCGGCGGCTCTGCGTCCACACCTCGAGTGGGCGGTCGGCGGGGCCTTCGGCGTACCCGTCCACTTCGAGTGGTGCTCACAGCCCGCCGAGCCGGGCCTGCACCGGTGCGAGCACTCCTGGGTCGGGCCCGTGGGGCTCGGCGCCAAGGTGACGTCCGCGCTGCGCGGATGGGACCACCTGCGGTTCGAGCTGACCGAGGAACCCACCTCGGTCAGTGACGGGCAGCGGTGGATGTGGACGCCCCGGCTGGGGCTGTTCCGTGGCCAGGTGGGCCACAGTGGCGACATCGTGCTGCCCGAGGAACGGGTCCGCTGGGCGATGACCCAGGACAACCCCCAGACGGCCCTGCTCGATCTGCTCGGCGAGCCGTGGGATGCCGAACTGGAGGTGTTCCGCTGGGCGGGCGAGGGTGCGCCGGTGCGCTGGCTGCATCGCGCGGTCTAGCGCTAGGCCCGTCGCAGACCACGACCGACACCGCCCTCCCGTGGACCGTACGTGGTCCGCGGGAGGGCGGTGGTCTCAGCAGTCGATCAGCCGAGATCAGTCGATCAGTCGGTGATGTTGGCGCTGGTGAACGTCAGAGCGACGTTGTGGCCGCCGAAACCGAACGAGTTGTTGATCGCCGCGATGTCGCCCTGGGGCAGCTCGCGAGCGGTCGTGGCGATGTCGATCCCCAGACCGTCCTCGGGATCCTCGAGGTTGATCGTCGGGGGGACGAGGCGGTTCTTCAGCGCCAGCACGGTGAACATCGATTCCATCGCACCGGCAGCACCCAGCAGGTGGCCGGTCTGCGACTTCGTGCCGGTGAAGATGACCTCGTCGGTGGCGTCGCCGAGGGCGCGGCGCACCGAGTTCACCTCGGTGACGTCGCCGGCCGGGGTGGAGGTCGCGTGGGCGTTGACGTGCTTGACGTCGCTCGGCTGCAGACCGGCGTCCAGCACGGCGAGGCGGACCGCCTCCGACTGGCCGAAGCCGTCGGGGTCAGGGGCCACCATGTCGTACGCGTCGGAGCTGATGCCAGCCCCGGCGAGGGTGGCGTAGATGGTGGCGCCGCGGGCGATGGCATGCTCCAGCGACTCCAGCACGAGCACCGCGGCACCCTCACCGAGGACGAAGCCGTCGCGGTTCTTGTCCCAGGGGCGGGAGGCCTTCTCAGGCTCGTCGTTGCGGCGCGACAGCGCCTGCATCTGGCCGAACGCGGCGACCGGCAGCGGGTGGATGACGCCCTCGGCGCCACCGGCGACGACGACGTCGGCCCGGCCCAGCCGGATGATGTCCAGGCCCTGGGCGATCGCCTCGTTGCCGGAGGCGCACGCGGAGACCGGGGTGTGGATGCCGGCGCGGGCGCGCAGCCGCAGGCCGATCGTCGCGGCCGGCGCGTTGGCCATCAGCTTGGGGATGGTGAACGGGCTGACCCGGCGGGCGCCCTTGTCCTTCTGCACGTCCCACTGACCCAGCAGGGTGTGCAGACCGCCGATGCCGGTACCGACGGACACGGCCAGGCGGGTGGGGTCGAGGGTGTTCTCGTCGTCCAGCCCGAAGCCGGCATGCCGCCAGGCCTCGAGGGCGGCGACGGTGCCGAGCTGGGTGGAGCGATCCATCTTGCGGGCCTCGACCCGGTCGATCAGGGTGGCGGGGTCGACGGCGGCCTCCGCGGCGATCCGGGTCGACAGGTCCTGCGCCCAGTCGTACGACAGCGCGTGGACACCCGAGGTGCCCTTGACGACATTGGCCCACGAGGTGGCGGCGTCGCCGCCCAGAGGGGTCGTGGCACCGAACCCGGTGACGACAACGGTGGAGGACATGGTTCAGGCTCCTAGGATCGCGAAAGTGTTCTGCAGGCGTGGGACCGACCGGCAGCCGGCCCCACGCCGGGTGCGTGCGTCAGTTGGAGGCGCGCTCGATGTAGGCGACGGCGTCGCCGACGGTCTTGAGGTTCTTCGACTCCTCGTCGGGGATCGAGACGCCGAACTTCTCCTCGGCGGCGTAGATGATCTCGACCATCGACAGCGAGTCGATGTCCAGGTCGTCGGTGAACGACTTGTCCAGCTGGACGTCCTCGACGGGGATGCCCGCGACCTCGTTCACGATCTCGCCCATGGCAGCGGTGATCTCTTCGGTGGTAGCCATACTTGTCTCCTTGTGATGGGTGGCTTGGTCAGGTTGGAAGGTATCAGGGGAGGACGATGACCTGGCCCGAGTAGACCAGTCCGGCGCCGAAACCGATGATCAGGCACGTCTCACCCGAGTGCACCTGACCGTCCTCGTACAGGGCCTCGATCGCCATCGGGATCGAGGCGGCCGACGAGTTGCCGGTGTGCGCGATGTTGTGCGACACCAGCACGGACTCCGGCAGCTTCAGCGTGCGGACCATCGCCTGGGTGATCCGGTCGTTGGCCTGGTGCGGCACGAAGACGTCGAGGTCCTCGGGGGCCAGCCCGGCGGCGGCCAGCGCCTGCTCGGCGTAGTGGCAGACGGTGAACGCGGCCCACTTGAAGACCGGGTTGCCGTTCATCACCAGGACGGGATGCTTGCCCTCGGCGACGGCCTGGGGCCAGTGCGGCACCTGCTGGATGAGGTCGCCCTGCTCGGCGTCGGAACCCCAGACGACCGGGCCGATGCCCGGCTCGTCGGAGGGGCCGACGACGGCCGCGCCGGCGCCGTCACCGAAGATGAAGGCGGTGGAGCGATCGTTCTGGTCGGTCAGGTCGGAGAGTCGCTCGACGCCGATCGCCAGCACGTACTTCGCCGCGCCGGAACGCACCAACGCATCGGCCTGGGCCAGGGCGTACGAGTAGCCGGCGCAGGCGGCGGAGATGTCGTACGCCGCGGCCTTGCTGCCCAGGTCGCCGGCGATGACACAGGCGAGGCTGGGGGTCTGGGTGAACCAGCCGACGGTGGAGACGATGATCGCGCCGAGCTCCTCCACCGGGACGCCGGAGCGCTCGATGGCCTTCTTGGCGGCCTCGGCCGCCATGTACTCGACGGTCTCCTCACCGGTCGCCCAGTGCCGCTCGGTGATGCCGGACCGGGTGCGGATCCACTCGTCGGAGGACTCGATCCAGGTGCAGACCTCCTCGTTCGTGACGATCCGTGAGGGGGAGTAGCCGGACATCCCGTAGATCCGGGCGTACGGCGACCCTACGGACGCCTTGATCGGGTGGCGGGACTGGCTCATCGGGTGACCTCCGTGGCGTCGGCGTTCTCGGTGGACTGGGTGGCGTGCCGGGCGACGAACTCGCGGGCTGCGGGCAGTTCGTCGGGCGTGTTCAGGGCGAAGACCTCGACACCCTTGAGGTTGCGCTTGGCGATCCCGGTCAGGGTGCCGGCCGGCGGCAGCTCGAGAAGGCCGGTCACACCCAGAGTGCGCAGGGACTCCATGCACAGGTCCCAGCGGACGGGTGCCTCGACCTGACCGACCAGGCGCTGGAGCATGTCGGTGCCGGACTCGACGACCTGACCGTCACGGTTCTGCAGCAGCTTCGTGCGGGGTGCGTGCGTCGCGATCGCCCGGGACAGGCGCTCGAGGCGCGCGGTCGCCGGGGCCATGTGCACGG
This sequence comes from Raineyella fluvialis, assembly GCF_009646095.1. Classification (NCBI taxonomy): domain Bacteria; kingdom Bacillati; phylum Actinomycetota; class Actinomycetes; order Propionibacteriales; family Propionibacteriaceae; genus Raineyella; species Raineyella fluvialis. The sequence continues at coordinate 2,786,273 of NZ_CP045725.1, forward strand.
TGTGGAAGGCGCCGGCCACGCTCAGCGGGATGAACCGGGTGCGCTGCGGGAGGTTCTCCTTGAGCGCCTCGAGTTCCTCCATCGTGCCGGCGGCGACGATCTGGCCGGAACCGTTGTGGTTGGCCGGGGTGAGTCCCGCGGCCGCGATGGCGGCCAGGACCTCCTCCTCCTTGCCGCCGATGACGGCTGCCATCGAGGTCGGGCGTACGGCCGAGGCCTCTGCCATCCCCTTGCCGCGCTCGCGGACGAAGACCATCGCCTGCTCAGCCGACAGCACCCCGACGAACGCGGCGGCCGTGATTTCGCCGACGGAATGGCCGGCGACGACGCCGACCCCACGCAGGTCCTCGGGGAGGAGAACAGGGACGGGGCGGATGCCAGGCCGGCGGCGACCAACAGCGGCTGGGCGATCGCGGTGTCGCGAATGGTGTCCTCGTCGGCCTTCGTCCCGTAGTACTCGAGATCCAGGCCGCCGACCGCAGACAGCCAGTTCAGGCGATCGGCGAAAGCGGGGTCCGCCAGCCACGGTTCGAGGAATCCTGGTTTCTGAGCGCCTTGTCCCGGCGCGACGACTGCGAGCACGCTTCCACTCTCCCGCCTCGGGGCCACGGATGCGGCAGGCGCGGCAGACGAAATCGGACGTCCCAAGTTTGTCGGAATCCCACAAGGGCCCGCCATGGCGGGGGCTGCAGGGGTCAACCGACGTGGTCCCCGAACAGGCGACCCAGGGTGAGGGCCAGCCTCAGCGTGTACGAGTCGCGCGGGTCGGTGGGTGAATATCCGGTCACCTCGTGGATCCGCTTGAGCCGGTAGCGGACCGTGTTGGCATGGACGAAGAGCGCTCGTGCCGAGGCCTCGATCGACAGGCCCTCGTCCAGGAAGCAGGTGAGGGTCTCCAACAGGCCGCCGCCCGACTCCACCAGCGGCCCGTACACGTCCCGGGCCAGGGCCCGGCGGGCGTGCCCGTCTCCGGACAGCGCCCGCTCGGGCAGCAGGTCGTCGGCGTGGACCGGACGGGGGGCGGCCGGCCAGCCAGGGGCGGCGCGCAGTCCGGACAGTGCGGCCCGGGCGCTCCCACTGGCCAGGGACAGCTGGTCCACCCGGGGCCCGACCACCACCGGCCCGTCGCCGAAGCGGTCGGCCAAGGGGGCGACGATCGGTAGCGGGTCGGCGTCAGGGGCCAGGCGATCCCCACCCAGCACCACGACCAGACGGTCGCTGTGCACCGCGGCCAGGCAGTCCAGCCCGCGGGTGCGCGCCATCCTGCGGGTGTCCTCGATCTTGCCCTCCGCCTCGGCGCCCGGGGCGGAGCCGACCATCACCAGCGCTCCCGCGGTGGAGCGCCACCCGAGGGTGGCCACCCGTGACATCACGGAGTCGTCGACCTCCCCGCGCATGACCGCATCGACGACGGTCGCCTCCTGGCGGATATCCCAGGCGCCCCGCACCTCCGCCGCCGCCGCGTAGACCTCGGCGGCGGCGAAAGCGACGTCCCGGCTGTACTCGTTGAGCGCGGCATGCAGGTAGGGGCGATCGGCTCGCGGCATCAGTTCGTCGATCTGGGCGTCGACCGTGTCGATGACGCTGCGGGTCAGGTCGACCGTCTGCTTCAGGGTCACGTGGCGGGACAGCTCCCGCGGTGCCCGGTCGAAGATCTGGACCCGGGCCGAGCCCCCTCGCCGAACCAGTTGATGAAGCCGTCGACGCCCGCACGGGCGACGAGGGTCACCGAGGCCCGGTGCTCCGGACTGAGTCGTCCGAACCACTCGTAGCGCGCATCCACCTCCGCGATGGCGGCGGTCGTCATCTTGGCCGCCACCTGCCGCAAACGGCGGGCGATCGAGGCGCGGGAACGGGTCGAGGGGAGCTGGATCCAGGTCAGGGCCATGGTCAGGCGCCGGCGCCTTCCTGGGCGACGTGCGCCACCGCGGTCGGGTCGTCGATGCCGTACGTCGTGAACGCCTCGGCGGCGGCACCGGCGCGGTAGGAGCCCTGTGCCTCCAGTGCCTCCAGGGCCGCGACCACCATCGACTGGGCGTCGATCTGGAAGTAGCGGCGCGCGGCGGCACGGGTGTCGGCGAAGCCGAAACCGTCCGCGCCGAGCGAGGTGAACGGCCCCGGGACGTACGGCCGGATCTGCTCCTGGACGGCCCGCATGTAGTCGCTGACCGCGACCACCGGGCCGGTGGTCGTCGACAGCTTCTGCGTGACGTACGGGACCCGTCGTTCGGACGCCGGGTGGCCGAGGTTCCACTTGGCGCACTCGATGGCGTCGCGGTTCAGTTCGTTCCACGAGGTCACCGACCAGACGTCCGCGTCGACGTGCCACTCCTCGGCGAGGATCCGCTGGGCTTCGAGGGCCTGGGGGACCGACACGCCGGAGGCGAGCAGGCGTACCCGGGCATAACCGTGGTCCTCGGCGGGCCGGAACAGGTGTAGGCCCTTGAGCACCCCTCGACGTCGAGGTTCTCCTCGGGGCCGGGCTGCTGCACCGGCTCGTTGTAGACCGTCAGGTAGTAGATGACGTTCTCGCCGTCCGGATGCTTCGGGTCGTCGTGCCCGTACATCCGGCGCAGCCCGTCCTGGACGATGAGGGCCAACTCGAAGGCGAACGCGGGGTCGTAGTGGACGACCGCCGGGTTCGTCGACGCGATCAGCGGGGAGTGCCCGTCGGCGTGCTGCAGGCCCTCGCCCGTCAGGGTCGTGCGGCCGGCGGTGGCGCCGAGCAGGAAGCCGCGCGCCATCTGGTCACTGGCCGCCCAGATGAAGTCGCCCACGCGCTGGAAGCCGAACATCGAGTAGAAGATGAACACCGGGATCATCGGCTCGCCGTGCGTGGCGTACGCGCTGCCCGCCGCGGTGAACGAGCCCAGACCGCCGGCCTCGGAGATGCCCTCGTGCAGCAACTGACCCGCGGGCGAGGACTTCCAGGCCAGCAGCAGCTTGCGGTCGACCGACTCGTAGGTCTGGCCCTTCGGGTCGTACAGCTTGGCCGTCGGGAACATCGAGTCCATGCCGAAGGTCCGGAACTCGTCCGGGGCGATCGGGACGATCCGCTTGCCGATCTCCGCATCGCGCATCAGGTCACGCAGCAGCCGGACGAACGCCTGCGTGGTGGCGACCTTGGCCTTCGGGTTGCCCGGCGCCATCAGCTCCTTGTAGACGCTGTCGCCCGGCAGTTTGAGGGCGCGCGGCTTCACCCGACGCTCGGGAACGGCGCCACCGAGCGCGGCGCGGCGCTCGCGCATGTACTGCATCGCCGGGGAGTCATCCGCCGGCTTGAAGTACGGCGGGTGGTAGGCGTCCTCGAGGGCAGAGTCCGGGATCGGCAGGTGCAGCCGGTCGCGGAACGCCTTGAGGTCGGCCGAGGTGAGCTTCTTCATCTGGTGCGTGGCGTTCTTCGCCTCGAGGGCGTCGATCGTCCAGCCCTTCACCGTCTGGGCCAGGATCACGGTCGGCTGGCCGACGTGCTCCATGGCCGCCTTGTACGCCGCGTAGACCTTGCGGTAGTCGTGGCCACCGCGGCCGAGGCGCTGCAGCTGCCGGTCGGAGTAGCCCTCGACCATCCGCTTCAGGGTGGGGGTGTCGAAGAACTTCTCCCGGATGTAGGAGCCGTCCGCGATCGAGTAGGTCTGGAACTGGCCGTCCGGAGTGCTGTTCATCTTGTGCAGCAGCGAGCCGTCGTGGTCCGCCGCCAGCAGCGGGTCCCAGTCGCGCGACCAGAGGACCTTGATGACGTTCCAGCCTGCCCCGCGGAAGAAGGACTCCAGGTCCTGGATGACCTTGCCGTTGCCGTCGACCGGCCCGTCGAGCTGCTGCAGGTTGCAGTTGATGACGAAGGTGAGGTTGTCGAGCTCCTCGCGGGCCGCGCGGCCGATGGCGCCGAGGGACTCGGGCTCGCCCATCTCACCGTCGCCGAGGAAGGCCCAGACGTGCTGCTGCGAGGTGTCCTTGATGCCGCGGTTGTGCAGGTAGCGGTTGAACCGGGCCTGGTAGATCGCGTTCAGCGGGCCGATGCCCATCGACACCGTGGGGAACTCCCAGAACTCCGGCATCAGGCGCGGGTGCGGGTAGGACGACAGCCCGTTGTGCGGCCCGCGCGAGACCTCCTGGCGGAACCCGTCCAGGTCGTACTCGGTCAGTCGGCCCTCGAGGAAGGCGCGGGAGTACATACCGGGCGAGGCGTGGCCCTGGAAGTAGATCTGGTCGCCACCTCCGGGGTGGTCCTTGCCGCGGAAGAAGTGGTTGAAGCCCACCTCGTAGAGGCTGGCGGCGCTCTGGTAGGTGGCGATGTGGCCGCCGACCTCGAGGCCCTTGCGGTTCGCCTTGGACACCATCACGGCGGCGTTCCAGCGCAGGGCCCGACGGATCTCGCGCTCGGTCTCCTCATCTCCCGGGAACAGCGGCTCGTCGGCCGTGCTGATCGTGTTGATGTAGTCCGTGGACCGGAGCGAGGGCAGTCCCACCTGGCGCTGCCGCGCGCGGGCGAGGAGCTCAAGCATGATGTAGCGAGCTCGGTGGGGACCCTTCTGCTCGAGGAGCCCGTCGAAGGAGGAGATCCATTCCTCTGTTTCTTCGGGGTCCACATCGGGGAGCTGGCTGGGGAGGCCCTTGGCGCTGGGCGCCGGGCGGTCACCGGGATTGGCCATGCATCGTCCTATCCGTTCATGCCGACCTTGGTCGTCGTCCTGAAATGTCGATCCTTGTGCGATCAGCCACAGCGTACGTTCGGCGTGCCTCCCCAGCCTAGTGGTCCACTTCGGGCCGTGGGACGGCCTTGGGGACGGGGAAGTCGCGGAGGTGTGGGCGTGACGTCGGGCCTGGGGTCTGGCAAGGTGGTGTCCACACTTCGTGTGTGCCACTTTGACGTACCAATGAAAGGGGAAACCTCCGTGGCCAGCGACGCCGCAGGCCGTCTGGGCCTTGCCGCCGGCCAGCTCGTTCAGGAGCTGGGCTGGGATGAGGACGTGGACGACACGTTACGCATCGCGATCGAGGACGCCGTTGACGGCGAACTCGTCGAGGACGCCGTCGAGGCGGTCGATGTCGTGTTGTTGTGGTGGCGGGACAGTGACGGCGACATCGCCGACGGTCTCGTCGACGCGTTGACGGACCTCAAGAACGATGGGGTGATCTGGCTGCTGACCCCGAAGGTCGGTCGGGACGGGCACGTCGATCCCGCCGACATCGCCGAGGCGGCGCTGACGTCAGGGCTCGCCCAGACGTCCACCACCACCAGCATCTCGGGCGACTGGAGTGCCAGCAAGCTCGTGCGTCCGCGGGGCAGCCGGCGCTGATGCTGCCGCCGTCCCCGTGGTCGGGCGGGTGGTCCCGGAGTTCCACGGCTTTGACCAGCGCGGGGATGATTTCGATCTGAGTGCGTGGCGCGGTCGCCCGGTGCTGCTGTTCTTCTTCGCCTTCGCCTTCAGCTCCGTCTGTCGTGACGAGCTGGAGAACCTCCGCGACATGGCGTATCTGTTCGACGCGGCCGGCTGCCGGATCGTGGCCGTGTCGACGGACACCACGTTCGCCCTGCGCGAGCTCGACCGGCAGTTGGGGCTGGGGTTCAGCCTGGTCTCCGACCACTGGCCGCACGGGTCCATCGGGCGTGCCTACGGTGCGTTCGACGACAGGTTGGGCTGTGACCGTCGGCAGTCGTTCCTGCTCGGGCCGGACGGCACACTGGTCTGGAACAAGGAGGGGGACTTGCCGTCGATACGCGACATCGGCGAACACCTGTCCGCCGTCCACTACCATTTCCCGCAGTGATTGCGGTTATAGTTTCTGCTTGCCCATCGGGGTGTACGAATCGGGGCGCATAGCTCAGTTGGTCAGAGCGCCTGCCTTACAAGCAGGATGTCGGGGGTTCAAGTCCCTCTGCGCCCACCATTGCCGCGAGTGCTGCCTGCCTCCTCGTGTTTCGTTCGCGCTCAGGCGGGTCCGTCCGGGTGGGCTTATGATGAGTGACGGAGATCACACGAGTACGGGTGGGCCGTGGGGTCGTCTCCCACGCCACTCTGCCGAAGGCAGCCATCGCTGTCCTCAGGTCACCGCGTTCAGCGAGGCAACCATGTACGCCAGAGTGTCCAATCAGAAGGTTCCTTTCGACAGGGACGACATCGTCACGCAGATCCGCTCGGTCGTCGACAAGCTCAATGACCAACGGGGGTTCGTCATGTTCTCGAGCAGCTACGACCATGAGGCCGGGATCCTGGGTGCCATGAGCGTGTGGGAGACCGAGGACGATTTCCGGGCCAGCCTCGGCACGACGCTCGCCGCGCGCTCCGAAGCCCTGTCGGCTCTGGGTGGCCAGGCCCTCGACGAACCCCGTATGTACGAGGTCGTCTTCTCCGAACTCAATGGCGGGCCCGCTCCGGGGGCGATGCTCATGCTGACGCCGGGCAACGTGGAGGCGGCCAACTTCGACAGCGCAATGGCAGACTTCCGTGACCGGGTCGTGCCGAGGCTCAAGCAGTTGCCCGGATTCCTGGGAGTCCAGCAGCTCGTCGACCGGACCACCGGGGAAGGGATGACGGGCACCGTCTGGAAGGACTCCGAGTCGTTGGAGAAGGCCTGGGAGGCGACGGAACCGATGCGCGCCAAGAGCGCCGCCCAAGGGGTGGCCTTCGGTACGTCGTCACGCCGGGAGGTGCTCTTCGCGACGACCAGGTGACGGGCCTTTCTCAGCGGAGCCGTCCCGGTGGTCGGGTGCGTCACCATGGAGGTCATGACCACCGAATGGCCCGATATCGCCCCGATCCGCACTGCCGTCGCCCCCCGCTCCGAGGGTCCTGACGGGCGGCCCCTGCTTCTGCTGCTGCACGGCTTCGGGTCGAACGAGAACGACCTGCCCGGGATCGTCCCGCACCTGGGCGCCGGCTGGGACTGGGTGTCCTTGCGCGGGCCGTACGACACCGACGGAGGTGGAGCGGCCTGGTTCCCGATCAGCGTCCCGGGGCGCCCGGAGCGGGGCCCGGTGGAGGCTGCCGTGGCCGGATTGTTGGCCTGGCTCGACGCGGCCACGCAGGGCCAGCCGATCGTTCCGGTCGGGTTCTCCCAGGGCGGGATGATGGTCACCGAACTGCTCCGTCACCGTCCGGAGGCCTTCCCGGGTGGGGTCGTGATGTCCGGCTTCGTGGCGCCCGAGCCGATGCCCGGTGACGACCGGCTGGCGGAGCGCAGGCCCCCGCTGTTCTTCGGACGGGGGGAGGAGGACCGGGGCATCATCCCGCTCGAGGCGTTCGAACGGACCGCGGCCTGGGCCGAGGGCCACACCACCCCGACGGTCCGGGTCTACCCCGGACTGGGCCACGCCATCATCGGTGAGGAACTCGCGGACGTGGCGGCGTTCCTGGATGGTCTGGGCCTCACCGAGTGAGTCGCGAACGGCCGGTGGCGGACCTCCAAGGCCCGTCGCCGGCCGTTCAGTGTGACAGGAGGGTCAGAGGACGCGCATCCGCTCGCCGTTGATGTAGACGCCGGAGGAGGTGGGCTCCTCGGTGCCCTCCACCCGGTAGACCTTGGCCTCGGTGTCCTCGGCCAGGAAGGCCTTCGGCTTGCCGCCGACCCAGTGGATCGCCGCACCGTCGTCGACGCCGTAACCGCTGGGCAGGCTGCCCTCGCCGATCGCCTCGGCGAAGATCGGGGCGCGGTCGCCCTCGGAGTGGTAGTGCGAGCAGAAGGATCCGGGCAGCACGCCAAGGCCACCCTTCCAGGCCAGGATGGGGCCGAACGAATCCGTGGTGGACCCCTCGTAGAAGGCACCGCCGCCGGCGGCGTAGCCCGCGATGACGACATCGCGATCCGACTCGATCATCCGACGCAATCGGGCGGACACCCCGTGGGCCTCCCAGAGTGCGAGCAGGTTCACGGTCAGCCCGCCACCGACCACCACCACGTCGGCCTCCTCCAGGCGCGACACCGAGCGAGCCGCGTCATGCCAGAGCGTGGCGACGATCGGGCGAATGCCGAGGGCGCCGTACGCCGTGAGGAACCTGTTGATGTAGCGCGGGTCGTCGGCCGACGCCGTGGGGAGGAAGCAGACCACCGGATTCGGCTTGCCCGCAAGGTCCACCACGTACTTGTCCAGCTTCGTTGCTGCACCGGTGGGCGATGTGGAGAAGCCCCCGCCCCCATGGTCACGATGTGAGTCGTCATGGGGTCAGCTTCTCATGGGGCCGGCTCGCCGACGGCGGGAGTCGTGGCGGCGTTATAGACTTCACGTTCGTGGCAGCCGCAGACATCAACGAGACCATCGCCGACCTCGAGCGTGCCCTCGGGCAGATCGAAGCGGTGTCCGACCCGGCCGCCATGCGAGGCGAGATCGCCGAGCTCGAGGAGCAGGTCTCGGCCCCGACCTGTGGAACGACCAGGAGAACGCTCAGCGGGTCACGTCCCGCCTGTCGGCATTGCAGGCCGAGGTGAAGCGCCTCAGCGGTCTGCGCCAGCGCCTCGAGGACCTCTCGGTGATGGTCGAACTGGCCGAGGAGGAGAACGACGCCTCGGTCCTGGACGACGCCCAGAAGGAGGCCGACGCCCTGCGCGAGACCCTCGACGCGCTCGAGGTGCGCACCCTGCTGTCGGGGGAGTACGACGAGCGGGATGCGGTCGTGACCATCCGTTCCGAGGCCGGTGGCGTCGATGCAGCGGACTTCGCCGAGATGCTGATGCGGATGTACCTGCGCTGGTGTGAGCGGCACGCCTACTCGACCGAGGTCTACGACATCTCGTACGCCGAAGAAGCCGGCATCAAGTCCGCCACCTTCCAGGTGAAGGCGCCGTACGCGTACGGCACCCTCTCGGTCGAGCAGGGCACCCACCGGCTGGTCCGCATCTCCCCGTTCGACAACCAAGGGCGCCGCCAGACCTCCTTCGCCGGCGTGGAGGTGTTGCCGGTGGTGGAGGAGACCGACCACATCGACATCCCGGAGCAGGACATCCGCGTGGACGTCTTCCGCTCCTCGGGCCCGGGTGGCCAGTCGGTCAACACGACCGACTCGGCGGTCCGGATCACCCACCTGCCCACCGGCCTGGTCGTCTCCTGCCAGAACGAGAAGTCCCAGATCCAGAACAAGGCGGCGGCCCTGCGGGTGCTGCAGGCCCGGCTGCTGGAGAAGGCGCGCAAGGACCGCGAAGCCGAGATGAACGCGCTGAAGAGCGACGGCGGCAACTCCTGGGGCTCCCAGATGCGCTCCTACGTCCTCCACCCCTACCAGATGGTGAAGGACCTGCGCACCGACTTCGAGGTCGGCAACCCGGACGGCGTCTTCGACGGTGACATCGACGACTTCATCGACGCCGGGATCCGGTGGCGCAAGCAGCAGGAGCAGCTCACCGCCTGACCGCCGACGGCGTGACGCGCCCGGCGATTCTGGTTGCCGGGAAAGGGCGGCGTGCCCGGCTTAGACTCGGCGCGGGCCACCCTTCCCCCTGTCCTCCAGCCGGCCCGCCTGCCATGATTCGTTTTGACAACGTCAGCAAGAAGTACCCGGGGCAGACGCGCGCTGCCCTGAGGAACGTCACCCTCGACATCGACACCGGCGAGTTCGTCTTCCTGGTCGGCCGCTCCGGCTCCGGGAAGTCCACCTTCGTCCGGCTCGTCCTGCGGGAGCTACGGCCGACGCGCGGTGCCGTCCTCGTCGACGGCAGGGACACCTCCGGGCTGCCCGCCTGGCGCGTGCCCAAACTGCGCCGCCAGATCGGAACGGTCTTCCAGGACTTCCGTCTTCTGCCGGGCAAGACCGTCCGCGAGAACGTGGCGTTCGCCCTGCAGGTGACCGGCTACTCACGCCGTGACATCCGCACCCTCGTGCCCGCGTCGCTCGAGATGGTCGGACTGGCCGACAAGCAGGACCGGCTGACCGACGAACTCTCCGGCGGGGAACAGCAGCGGGTGGCCATCGCCCGCGCCGTGGTGAACCGACCGAAGATCCTCATCGCCGATGAGCCCACCGGCAATCTCGACCCGACCACGAGCGTCGGCATCATGAAGGTCCTCGACCGGATCAACCGGCTCGGGACGACCGTGGTGATGGCCACCCATGACTCCACCATCGTCGACCAGCTGCGCAAGCGGGTCATCGAGCTCGACGACGGTGACCTGGTCCGTGACCAGGGCAAGGGCACCTACGGATACCAGGCCTGAGGAGGGTGGGGATGCGATTCCGCCATACGCTGTCGGAGACCTTCTCGGGGGTCCGGAACAATGCCTCGATGATGGTCGCGATCATCGTGACCATGTGGGTCTCGCTGACCCTGTTCGGCGGCAGCCTGCTCGCCGCGCAGCAGATCCAACTGATGAAGGGGCGCTGGTACGACAAGGTCGAGATCTCGATCTTCCTGTGCACCAAGGACACGACGGGCAGCAATTGCACCCCCGGCCAGGACGCGACGCCTCAGCAGATCGCCACCCTCGAGCGGACCCTTCGCTCCGACCCGGAGGTGAAGGAGGTCTACCACGAGTCGAAACAGCAGGCGTACGACGATTTCGCCGCCAGCTATCAGGAGAGTCCGCTCAAGGGGACACTCACGGTGGACCAGATGCAGGAATCGTTCCGGGTGAAGTTGGTCGATCCCGAGCAGTACCGCAGCGTCGTGACCTCGGTGGCGGGAATGCCGGGAGTCCAGGCGGTGCAGGATCTTCGGGAGATCTTCGACCCGCTCTTCCAATGGCTCCGGACCGCGCAATATCTTGCCCTGGGCACCAGCGGACTGCTGTTGCTGGCCGCGGCACTGCAGATCGGCAACACCATCCGACTGGCGATCTTCGCCCGGCGCCGCGAGATCGCCATCATGCGCCTGGTCGGTGCCTCCAATACCTACATCACCCTGCCATTCGTCCTCGAGACGCTCATCGCGGGGGTCGTCGGAGCCCTCTTCGCGGGCGGGACTCTGGTGGCCGGCGTCTATTCGCTCATCATCCGAAAAGCTGAAGTCTCGATCCAGACTTTGCCCTGGATCGGCTGGTCAGAAACGGCAATTGCGGTCGCGGGACTTGCCATTGTCGCGATTCTGCTCTCTATCATTCCCACATTGATAGCAACCACCAAGTATCTGCGCGTGTGATGGGGCACCCGCGCGTCGAGGACAGGGGACAGACAGTGACCACGCCTTCACGGGTCCGGGGATGGGGCCGCCGTTTGGCGGCGGCCGGCCTGGTCGCGGCCCTGGGTCTGGGGTACGCGATCCCCGCCTCGGCCGACCAGCTCGACGACCGCAAACAGCAACTGACCACACAACTGGGCGACGCCAACGATGCCCTCGGCGAATCGAGCAAGGCGCTCGAGGATGCCCTCGCCAAGCTGAAGGCCTCGCAGGGCGAGCTCGCCGCGGCGCAGGCGGCACTCGCCGCGACGCAGGACAAGGTGAGCGCTGCCAAGGCGGAGGACGCCAGGCTCGCCGGTGAGCTGCGCTCCTCGCAGGCGGCATTGGACGAGGCGACGGGCGCCGTCGAGGCCGGCCACCTGGCCATCGACGCGCAGCGCTCGACGATCGGCGAGATCGCGCGCGATCAGGTCCAGCAGCAGCACAACCTGATGGGCGTCGCGGTCCTGGTCCAGCAGGGGTCCGTCGCGGGCTTGCAGACCCGGATCCAACTGTCGACCACGATGATGGAGACCAGCTCGGCCCAGCTCGAGCGGCTCAACCAGCTCCAGGCCCAGTTGGAGGCCGCCGAGGCGGCCCAGGCCGCCGCGACGGCGAAGGTCGCCGCCGACAGGGCCGCTGCCGCCCAGGTCGTGGTCTCGCTGAACGCGCTGATGGCGACCCAGACCGATCAGCAGTCGGCGCTGGCCGCTGCGGTGCAGAAGAACCAGTCCGCCCAGGCTGCCGCCCAGTCCGAGGTGGCCCAGGACACGAAGGCCTACCAGGACCTCTCGAGCGAGCGGGACAAGGTCAACGCCGATATCGCCGCCCGGGACGAGGCCGCCCGCAAGGCCGCCGAGGCGCAGGCCGAGGCGGACCGCAAGGCCCGTGAGGCGGCCGCGGCCCAGGCCGCCGCCGCTGCGGCCGCCGCCGCGAAGAGCAACTCGAGCGGCGGCTCGGGCGCCACGGCCACCGCGGGCAGCAAGTCGAGCAGCTCCTCAGCCACGTCGAGCAATCGCGTCTCGTCAGCCGGGCTGGCGTCGCCGATCCCCGGCGCGCCCATCACGTCGCCGTACGGCATGCGCGTCCACCCCATCACCGGGGTGTACAAGCTCCACGACGGTACCGACTTCGGCGCCGGCTGTGGAACGCCGATCCGGGCGGCGGCCGCCGGCAGGGTGACCCAGCGCTACTACAACGCCGGGTACGGCAACCGGCTCTTCCTCGACCACGGCTCGCTCGGCGGCGCCCGCACTGTCACCTCGTACAACCACCTGTCGAGTTACGCGGTATCGGTGGGTCAGTGGGTCAACCAGGGCCAGGTGATCGGGTACGTGGGGGCGACCGGCTACGCCACCGGGTGCCACCTGCATTTCATGGTGTGGCGCAACGGCCAGATGGTGAACCCTGCGACGGTTCTCTGATCCTCAGCCCCGTCTCCCGGCGTCGCTTGGCGGTTCTGGGATGATGGGGCCATGGTGAAGGAGACGGGGACGAAACTGGTGGCGCAGAACAAGAAGGCGCGCCACGATTACACGATCCACCAGACCTACGAGGCGGGGATCGTGCTGCAGGGCACAGAGGTCAAGTCGCTCCGCAACGGCCACGCCTCGCTCGTCGACTCCTTCGCGACCGTGGATGACGGCGAGGTGTGGCTGCGCCAGGCCACCATCCCGGAGTACAGCCACGGCACCTGGACCAATCACTCCGCCCGGCGCACCCGCAAGCTGCTGCTCAACCGCAAGGAGATCGACCGGATCGAGCGTGACCTCGGAGGCTCCGGGAGCACCTTGGTGCCGCTGAAGATCTACTTCAAGGACGGTTACGCCAAGGTCGAGATCGGCGTCGCGACGGGCAAGCGCGAGTATGACAAGCGGCAGGCGCTGGCCGAGCGCGATGCCCGCCGCGAGACCGACCGTGCACTGGCCGCCCGTCAGAAGGGCCGCCGATGAGCACCCCCGGACCGCGCCGAGTGCTGATGACCCGGCCGATCGGCCTGGTCGTCGCGCTGATGGCGGTGCTGGCCGTCGTCGTTCCGGGTGCGTTCGCCACCCCGGCCCGCGCCGCCGGTGACCAGATCGACTCCTACTCGCTGGACTACGTCGTCCACGAGGACGGCACGGTGGCGGTCACCGAGAAGCTCGTCTACCGCTTCGGCAGCTCCTCCGGACGCCATGGCATCCAGCGCCAACTGGTGACCCGCGAGCCGGAGAAGGACGACACCGCCCACGACATCGCCTACACCTACAGCGACATCAGGGTGAGCAGCCCGGACGCGCCCGCGACCGTCACCACGTCCACCCTCACCTCGTCCTCGGATCCCCGCCGCCAGGACCTGCTCATCCGGGTCGGCGACGCGAACCGTACGATCAGCTCGGCCACGGCCAGCTACGAACTGGACTACACGATCACCGGGGGGATGCGGCACCAGCAGGCCTACGACGAGTTCTTCTGGGACGCGATCGGGACCGGATGGACCGCGACGGTGAACAACATCGCGGTGTCGGTCACCGTTCCGGGCGGGGCGACCGACAAGGCGTGCTTCGCAGGCTCGACCCGGAGCACCACGCCGTGCGACCGGCTGAGCCTCGACGCGGGGGTCGTGCATGCCGGCCAGTCCACGCTGGCCCCAGGCCAGGGCCTGACCGTGTCCGCCCAGATCCGCTCCGGGCTGGTCTCCGACAACCAGCCCCATCTGGTGCCGAGCGCCACCGCGGAGCGCAACCGTGGCCTGGCTGCTGCGGGCGGCCTCACCGTGCTGGTCGCCGCCCTCTCGGCGTTCGTCGGGGCCCGCATCGTCCGCTCCCGCCGGGACCGGCGCTTCCTCGACCTCCCGCCGGGGGTGTTGCCGCCCACCGGGGTGGAGGGAAATGTCGGGGCCTCTCCCCGTGAGCTGACGATCCCGGTGGCGTTCGCCCCTCCCTCCGTCTCCGTCGCCGAAGCGGGCTACCTGCTCGACGGCAGGCTCGACACGCGAGAGACGGCCGCGACACTGATCGACCTCGCCGTCCGCGGCGCCCTCACCGTGTCGGGGGAGGCCGCGAGCGGCTACCGGATCACCCTCGTCGACGCGAGCAGGGCATCGGCCCCCATGAGCGCGCCTTGCTGCAGTCGCTGTTCGCCGGCTACGGGCCGGGCGCCACCGTCGACCTGGGTGAGCCCGGGGGAATGACGGCGGCCCACGACATGATGGTGGCGGTCGTGCGCCGCGAGGTCGGTGAGCGCGGCTGGTTCGTGCACCTGCCCGGGGGCCATGGCGCCCGGCGCGGCGGCGGTTTCGGGCGCGGCTGGCTCATTCTGGCCGTGGGTGGTGCCTTCCTGGGCTCGGCCGGTGGGACCGCCAGACTGCTGTTCCTGGTGCCCCTGCTGCCCGTCGTGATCGTGGCCCTGGTCGTGCGCAGCAGGCTCAGCCGCGGCCAGCGCAGCCCGGTCGGCCGGGCGCTCACCGACCAGGTCGAGGGCTTCCGCGAGTACCTGGCGACCGCGGAGGCCGACCAGATCCGCTTCGAGGAGGGCGAGGACATCTTCTCGCGCTACTTGCCCTGGGCGATCAGCTTCGACCTCGCCGACCGCTGGGCCAGGATCTGCCAGGACCTGGTGGCGGCCGGGCGGCTGCCCGAGGTGCACCCGCTGTGGTACGTCGGGCCGTTCTACCTGCCCGACTTCTCCTGGATCGGCTTCACCGACGCCGTCGCCACGACCGTCGCGCCGGTGCCGACCGTCTCCAGTGGCGACACCGGCTTCGGCAGCGGAGGATCGGCGTTCGGTGGGGGCGGCGGCTTCGTCGGTGGTGGCGGCGGTGGCGGCGGGGGTGGGTCGTGGTGAGCGCTCCCTGAGCAAGGTCAGGGAGGGGTTCAGGGCTGCACCCCATTGGGTCGACCGGCCGCCGGTGGCATCGTGGGGGCATGACCTCGGCGTACGAACACCCCAGTCTCAACCTCCTCGTCTCCGACGAGCAGCGTGACCGCGCCGTCGACTGGCTGCAGCGTGCGTACGCCGATGGCCGGCTGACCGAGATCGAGCTCGACCAACGGCTCGACCAGGTCTTCGCGGCCCGCACCCGCAAGGATCTCAACCTCGCCTTCTACGGACTCGTGCAGCCGTCGCCCACCGCCCAGGCACTGGGGACCCATCCCGCGTACGCGCCGCTGGTCAGCGCCCAGGCACGCGACTCCGCCGGGCGCGGGATCGCGGCGTTCAGCTACTTCTCGGCGCTGTTCACCTGGATCTTCGGCCCCCTGATCGGCTACCTCGTGGCGCCGATGGGATCGGAGGCGAAGCGGCAGGCCGCCAGCGCCTTCGACTTCACCCTCCTCAGCACCGGCGGCATGATCGCCGGCGGCATTCTCTCGGAGATCTGGTCACCGCTGGGAATCATCGCGGGCGTCTCGGCCCTCGCCTGGTTCCTGCTGATGATCGTCGGCGGCGCCAAGGCCGCGGCGGGCGAGCCCTGGGAGAACCCGCTGATGAAGATCTCGCCGATCCGGGTCCTGTCGAAGCCGGCGCCCCGGGCTCTCGGTCGGTGACCCCCAGATCCTGCCGGGGCAGCCGGGAATGAGGACACGCCGGCGTGCGTTATGATGGATGTCTCGCGTGGCTCGTCCTCACCTCAGGGTGCGGCGCACGGGAGCACAACTCAACAGGGGATGATCGGTTTCGACATGGGAGAGTTGTCCCAGGAGAAGCGGGCCGAGGAGCCAGGGTCAACTCGTTAACGACCCCTGGAAACCAATAAGTGCCAACAACAAGCGCACTGACTTCGCTCTCGCTGCCTGAGCAGTGATCGAAGGGTCAGCCCGGGAGTGTTTCCGACCCGGGATCTGGCCTCATCAAGGAGACTTACCCGTCATCTCGCGTCACAGGGCGTGAACGGGGACATTTACTGTGACTGGGCTCGTCCACCACTTGCTGGCGTGAGGGTGGGAGCCGAGCAGAACGTCTAGCCAGCTGCGCCCGGAGAATGTCTGAGCTGCCTTTCATGGACCGGGGTTCGATTCCCCGCATCTCCACCACCCTTGTTGACGAACGGGTGTCCCGCCTCGGCGGGACACCCGTTTCTTGCTGTCCGGCGGGCCGCACATAGAATCGCGCCGTGCCCGACTTCCTGGTCCTCGCTCCGCTCGTCGTCGCCGTCACGTTGGTGGTGGCAGCCGTCGGGAAGTGGCGCCATCCCGATGCCGGCCAGACCGCCTTCGAAGGGGCCGGCCTCCCTGCGTGGATCGGGTCGGGGTTCGTGCGGCGCTGGCATCCGGTCGCCGAGCTGGTGCTCGGCCTGGGGATCGTGCTCCTGCCAACGCCCTGGAACCTTCTCGCCGTGCTGGGTGGCGCCGTCCTCGTGCTCGCCTATCTCGTCCTGGTGATCATCGCCGTCCGGGCCCCCGGCCCGGTGTCCTGCGGCTGTTTCGGTGCCGAGGACACGGCCCCGGTCTCCGGGCGCACCCTGGCCCGCAACATCCTGCTCGTCGTCGCTGCCGTCATCGCCCTCGTCGATGCCGCCCTCGGTGGCTCGGTGATCGGTCGTCTCGGTTCCCTGGCCGTCTGGGGCTGGCTGCTGGGGCTGCACTGGCCGTCGCCGTCGCGGTGCTGGCGACGGCCTCCGGTCCCACCGGGGCAGCGGAGCCCGAGCCGATGGCGGTCGCCGACGTGGCGGACGACGACGAGGAACTCGAGGACTACGAGCGCGAGGAGATCCCCGACGTGATGGTGCAGGACCCCGACGGTCATGCTGTGCCGTTGCGGTCCTTGGTCGCGACCGGTGCCCAGCTGCTGCTCTTCCTGTCGCCGGGTTGCGGTTCGTGTGCGGGGATCGCCCGGGACCTGCCCCGCTGGCGGGCCCGGGAGCTGCCGCTCGGCATCCGCGTCGTGGTCTCCGCGGGTGCCCTCGACCTGCCGGGCGCGCCGGCCTGGGTCGAAACCGCACTGGTCGACCCCGCCGGCGAGGTCGGCCGTACGCTCGGGATCCACGGCACGCCGGGCGCGGTACTGCTCGGCACCGACGGTCTGCTCGCCGGGGGCCCGGTGCTGGGGTCAGGTCCCGTCCGGGAGTTCTACGTGCAGATCGCCGAGCAACTGGAAGAAGCGGCCAACGTTTCCTGACGCAGGCCACAATGGTCCGGTGGAGGTACGTCGACCGCGACGCGGTGACTTGTTGGTGTCGACCGTCGATGTGCGCGACGGCGGCGTCTTCGAGCAGTCCGTGATCTTCCTCGTCGACGCCGACGACGACGGCGCCCTGGGCGTCGTGCTCAACAAGCGGGCGGACCTCTCCCTGGAGCGGGTGCTTCCCGACTGGGTCGACGTGGTCAGCACGCCCCGCGTCCTCTACCAAGGGGGGCCGGTGCTCCCGGAGGGCGCCGTCTGCCTGGCCAGTGTGAAGGATCCCGAGGAGGAGCCGCCCGGGTGGCGGTCCGTGGTCGGCCGGATCGGGCTGCTGCACCTGGACACACCGGTGGAACTCGTCTCCGGAACGTACGACGACATCCGGATCTTCGCCGGCTACGCGGGCTGGTCTCCGTGGCAGTTGGAGACCGAGATCGGCCGCGGCCTGTGGTACGTGGTGCCCGCGACCTACACCGACGTCTTCGGTCAGTCCCCGTGGACGCTGTGGCGCGAGGTGCTGCACCGGCAGGGTGGTGACCTCGCCGTGTACGCCACCTGGACCGACGTTCCGCACCTCAACTGATCGGTCCGGGGAGGAGCCATGGCTTGCGCTTAGGATGGTGCCACCCGGCGGAGGACAAGGAGTACCAACTGTGGCGTACGGAGCCCGGCCTGCGGTGTCGCGGGCGACGATCCTGGTGGTCGACGACGACGCGGCGCTGGCGGAGATGTTGCAGCTCGTACTCCAGCAGGAGGGGTTCGCCACCAGTTGGGTCGGCCGCGGTGATGAGGCCATGAACACTCTGCGCGAGGTCCAGCCCGACCTTGTCCTCCTCGACGTGATGCTGCCCGGCAAGGATGGTGTCGAGATCTGCCGGGAGATCCGCGCGGAGTCCGACGTGCCGGTGGTGATGCTCACGGCGAAGTCCGACACCACCGATGTGGTCGCCGGACTGGAGGCGGGCGCGGACGACTACATCGCCAAGCCGTTCAAGGCCAAGGAACTCATCGCCCGGGTCCGGACCCGGCTGCGCCGGCTGCCCAGCGAACCCACCGCCGAGACGCTGACGATCGGCGACCTGGAGATCAGCGTCGAGTCGCACACGGTGCGACGCGGCACCACGGAGATCTCACTCACGCCCCTCGAGTTCGACCTGCTGCTGGCCCTCGCCCGCAAGCCGCGGCAGGTCTTCAGCCGCGAGGTGCTGCTCGAGCAGGTCTGGGGCTACCGCCACGCCGCGGACACCCGACTGGTCAACGTCCACGTGCAGCGGCTCCGGTCCAAGATCGAGAAGGACCCGGAACACCCCTTGATCGTTCTCACCGTCCGAGGCGTCGGTTACAAGGCCGGCGTGGCGGGCGAGGGGAACGACTGAAGCGATGACCCGCTGGCACGTCACCCGCGTGGCCACGGCGTTGCGATGGTTCGGCCAGGCGCTCCGCCGCTTCCTGCGCCATCCACTGGACGTCTGGCGCGGATCACTGCCGATGCGAGTGGTCACCAGCACCGTACTGGCCTCCATGGCGGTCCTGGTGGCGGCCGGATTCCTGCTGATGCAGCAGGCAAGTGACGGGGTCGTCCAGGGCAAACACCGCGCCGCCCTGGCGGAGGCCGAGGTCGCCTTCGACACCGCGCAGACGCAGATGCTGACCAGTGACCTGGCGGCAGGCAACCTCAACGAGATCCTCAGCAAGGTCACCATCGACCTCGACAACAGGGGCACGGTCAGCGGGCAGTACCACGTGCTGGTCCAGGGACCCGTGTCGAGCTTCCGGTCCGGCGGCATGCAGGCCCAGTCGGTTCCGGCGGCTCTGGCGGACAAGGTCTCGCGGAACAGCGGGGTGTGGGCCTCGCCCACTCTCATCGTCTACGAGGACGGCCATACGGAGCCCGGCTTCGCGGTGGGATCCGCGCTCAACGCGGCGGGGGCCGGTCGGTTCCCCGTCTACCTCGTCTTCCCGCAGACCCAGGAGATGCAGACGCTTCAGGTGCTGCGGAGCGCGGTGATCACCACCTGGGTGATCCTGCTCGTCGCACTGGGTCTGGTCTCCGCGTTCGTCGCGCGTCAGGTGGTCATCCCCGTCCGGGCGGCCCGGGAAGCCGCCGAGGCGCTTGCGTCGGGCAACATGGCCGACCGGATGCCGGTACGTGGCTCCGACGACGTTGCTCGCCTCGCGACCTCGATGAACAACATGGCCTCCGAGCTGCAGACCCGGATCAGTCAGCTGGAGAACCTTTCCCAGGTGCAGCAGCAGTTCGTCGCCGACGTGTCCCATGAGCTGCGCACGCCGCTGACGACGGTGCGGATGGCGGGGGACTTCATCTATGAGGCGCGTGACGAGTTCGACCCCGCGACCCGGCGGTCCACGGAGTTGCTGCACGATGAGCTGGACCGTTTCGCGTCGCTGCTGGACGACCTGCTGGAGATCTCCCGCTTCGATGCCGGTGCGGCGGTGCTCAACGCCACCAAGGCGGACCTGGTCGGCATCGTCCTGGCGGAGGTGGAGGCCCAGCGGCCGTTCGCGGAGAGCAAGTCCACCCCGATCGTGGTCCACGCCGAGGAGCCCGCGTACGCCGAGGTCGACCCGCGTCGCATCCAGCGAATCCTGCGCAATCTGATCACCAACGCCATCGAGCACGGCGAGTCGAAGCCGATCGAGATCACCGTGGTGGGCGACGACCGCTCGGTCGCCATCACCGTACGCGATCATGGTGTCGGATTCGCCGCCGATCAGGCGCGGATGGTCTTCCACCGCTTCTGGCGGGCGGATCCGTCCCGGGCCCGGACGGTCGGCGGGTCAGGGCTCGGGCTGGCCATCTCGATGGAGGACGCCCGCCTTCACGGCGGCACGCTGAACGCCTGGGGCCGCCCCGGGCAGGGGACCCAATTCCGACTGACGGTACCCCGCCGGCCCGGCGGTCTGGTGGAGGTGTCGCCGTTGCCGATCGTCCCCCGGGATTTCCTCCTCGCCCAGGCCGAGGCGGCTGCGCGGCAGCACGCAGCCGAGTTGGAGGGGGCGCCGACGGTGAGTGGGGAGGTCCAGGAATGACGTCATCCAGGCCATCGCGCGCACAGCGATCCGCCCGTACCCTCGCGGCCCTGGCCACGGTGCTGCTGCTCGGCGCCTGCGTGTCCATGCCCACCAGCGGGCCCATCGTCCCGGGGGCCCAGTCCAGCACCCGAGCGACCTCGAAGGTCGAGATCGCCGCCCAGCCGCCCGCCGCCAACAGTTCGCCCCGAGCGGTGGTGGACGGCTTCCTGCAGGCGATGGCGGCGTACGAGCCCAACTATGCGACGGCCCGGCTCTATCTGGCGCCGTCGGTACGCAACAGTTGGCAGCCGATGTCGGGGGTCACCGTGTATGCCGACGGGCATGCCGTGACGGAGTCCGACGGCAGGGTCACGCTCAGCGCCCCGGTCACCGGCCAGGTCGACGCCAGGGGCAGCTTCTCCCCGGTCAAGCAGCAGCTCACCACCGACTTCGGCCTCCAGCGTGGCACCGACGGGCAGTGGCGCATCACCTCTCCGCCGCAAGGCCTGCTGGTGTCACAGTTCATCTTCGACAACTTCTTCCAGCATCCGAACCTCTACTGGCCCGAACCGGGTGGCCAGTACCTCGTCCCGGACCCGGTGTCGATGGCACAGCGGCGGCTGACCCCCTCCACCCTGGTGCGGGCGCTGCTGTCCGGGCCGGGCGATTGGATCGCCCCCGCCGTGAGCAGCGCCGTCCCCGGCGGAGCCACACTCCTCGATGACGTCACCGCCGACGCGAACGGTCTCGCCACGGTCAACCTCGGCGGCCCGATCGAGACGCTCGACATGCAGCAGCGCCGGCTGCTCGCCGGCCAGCTCACGTGGACGCTGGCCCAGTTCCCGACGGTGACAGGGATCAGGGTGCTGCACAACGGGGCGGCGTACGCCCTGGGCGATCTCGCCGGGCAGAACGGGGTCGTCCCGGTGAGGGCGCTGCCAGGCCTGTCCCCGGTGCCCACGCTGGACTCCCGGCTCTTCGCCATCGTCGATCACCGGGTCGCCCGGGTCGACCAGAGCGAGCAGACCAGCACCGTTGTCCCCGTCCCCGGACCTTTCGGCCAAGGTGGCGTCGTCCCCGACAGCCTCGCCGTGACCTCGTCGGGCGACAGTGCGGCGGTCGTCACCGCCTCGGGCACCAAGGTCACCACCCTCAATCTCTCCGCCGGCACCACCACGGCCACCTTCACCGGGTTCAGCCGCCTGCTGCGGCCGCAGTACGCGCGCACGGGCGAACTGTGGCTGGTCTCGGGCGAGCCGGGTCACCAGAAGCTCCAGATCGCCCAAGGGGACCAATTGCGCGAGGTGGACGCCGGCCCACTAGCCGGTGAACACATCACCAACTTCCGCCTCGCCCCCGACGGTGTGCGGATGGCCGTGGTGATCGAGCGCGACGGCCACACCACGTTGGCCCTGGCCCGCGTGGACCGGCACACCGCCGCGCTGCGGGTCGAGGGGCTGGAGGTCATCCCACTGGCCACGAGCGGTCAGGCCCAACTGACCTCGATCAGTGACGTGGGCTGGATCGGCCCGACCGGTCTCGCCGTGCTTGGGGCGAGCCAGGAGAGCACCCAACCGAGCCCCTACCGCGTCGACCTGAGCACCGTCGCCGTCCAGCAGATCGGGCAACCCGACGGCTGGCAGGCCAAGTCCATCGCCACCTTGCCGAACCCGGAGAGCACCCGGATGGTCGTCGTCGGTGAACAGGGAGGGGCCTGGCGGTACGAGGACTCCTTCACCTGGCCACACCTGTCGAGCACGATGACGGCGGCGGTGTACCCGGGCTGATCGATCCTCGAACGTCGGCTCGCTGTCCACAGCGCGGCCCGGTCGGTGACGACCCTGCACAGCCCTCCCGCTCCTGCGCCCAGCCGGCACGCGTCCGACTCACCTTGAAGCCCATGGATGTCCTCGCGGGGCGAGATCGGATCGGGCTGTCGCAGGCGGCCGCCGACCTGCTGCTCGGTCGCACCTGCGCCGGCTGCGGGCGCGGCGGCCCCTTGGTGTGCGACGGCTGCCTTCGCTGGCTGGAGGCGTACGGCCCCCGAATCGTACGGCCCCGCCCGACTCCGCCGGGACTGCCGATGACGGTGTCGTCCGCGCCCTATACGGGGCCGATGCGCGGCCTCATCCACCGCTACAAGGAGGCATCGGCGTGGGGGCTGGCCGACCTCCTGGGCAGCCGGCTCGCGCTGGCGGTGGTCACCCTGTTGCATCGGTGCGCCGAGGACGGCATCTGGGAGCCCGGTCCGGTCGTTCTTGTCCCCGCGCCTTCCCGTCGCGCCGCCGTGCTGCGCAGGGGCAGCGATGTCACCGCCCGCCTGGCCGCGCGGGCAGCGACCCTGGTCCGTGAGGGCACCGGCCTCCCGGTGACCGTACAAGGGCTGGTGCGGATGCGCGGGGCGACGGCAGACCAGGCGGGGCTCGACGCGCAGGAGCGGACGGCGAACCTGCGTGGCAGTCTCGTCGTGCGGCCCCAGGCTGTGACCATGGCCACCGGTTCGGTCGCCGTGCCCGTCGACGACGTCATCACCAGTGGAGCCACCATGGCCGAGTTCGGCGGCGTGCTCCGGGCAGAGGGGATCCGCGTCCTCGGAGCGGCGACGGTAGCCGCCACGCCGCGACGGCGACCGGTCAGCGAGCCGACTGCGCGAGCCTCCAGCGGGCCGCCGTGACGAACTGGTGGGCCCGCTCGGCCCGCCAGGTGGTCCACACGCCCGGACCGGTCGCCCGGGCATCGGCCTCGGTCAGGGCGGCCAGCTCCTCCAGCCGCTCCGGATCCTCGTGCACGATCGCGCAGAGCCGGGCGATGGCTGTGGGGTCCTCCGGGTCCTCCCGCGAGGCGAGCGCGGCCAGGGCGAGGTGGTCACGGACGAGCGCCACGACGGCGTCCGCGGTGTCGGGGGCGGCGCCCAGGCGGGCGAGAGCGTCCTCGGTGATGACCGCTCCGGTGGTGCTGTGGTCCCGTGCCCCGGCGATCTTGCCGATGTCGTGGAAGAGTGCCGCCAGCAGCAGGATGTCAGGTCGTCGCACCCGTGCGGTCATCCCGGCGGCGAGGACGACGCACTCCAGGATGTGGCGGTCCACCGTCCAGCGGTGGACGCTGTTGCGCTGGTGGCGGGAGCGGATGGCGTCCCAGGCGGGGATCCAGCGGCTGATCAGGCCGGCGTCGTCCAGGGCGTCCCAGACGGCGAGCAGGGGCTCCCCGGTGCCGAGCAGCGCGACGAACGACGCGAGGGCGGGAGCCGGCCACGGGACGGCCAGGTCCGGCGTGTGGGCGGCGAGGTTGCGGGCGGTGATGTCGGAGATGGGCAGGTCCTCGGTCGCGGCGTGCTGGGCCAGGATCAGGGGGAGCAGCGGATCCTCCTGATCAGCACCCTTCCCCAGCACCACCTCACCCTCGTGGACGTAGCAGCCGTCGCCGAGCATCCGCAGCTCGGGCTTGCGCCGGGGGATCCCGCGGCGAGGAGCCCGGGCCTGGAGGGCGCGGCGCAGGGTCGCCTGGAGCTCGTGGGCCACCGTATGGCCGCTGGCCGAGACCCGTCGCAGCATCTCGTCGGTGTCCAGGCCGAGCTGGGCGGCGACCGCGTCGTGCTCCTGGAGGACGAGTTCGTTGCGGGCCCGGCCGGTCACCACCTGGAGGGCGTCGCGGGTGTCGAGCAGCACGTGGTGGGCGACTTCGGCCCGGTCATGGGCATAGTCGGCCAGCCACGAGGCGGCGAGCGCCCGTAGCACCGTCATGTCCCGTAGCCCTCCGTTGCCCTCCTTGAGATCGGGGTCGAGGGTCTGGTCGAGATCGCCGTTGCGGGCGTGCCGGGCCCGGATCGACTCCTCGAGTTCGGGCAGTCGCTTGCGGGCATCCGTGCGCCAGTCCGCCGCCAGGATCCCACGTAGCGTGCTCACCACCCGGTCGTCCCCGGCGATGCAGCGGACATCCAGGGCGGAGGCGGCGGTGGCTAGGTCCTTGCGTGCCGCGGAGCGTGATTCGTCGATTGTGCGCACGGTGTGGTCCATGCCCAGCTTGCTGTCCCAGATGGGATACCAGAGGCGCTCGGCGATCCGGGCGACCTCGTCGCGCCGCAGGGTGCAGCGGTTGTCGAGGAGAAGTTCCAGGTCCAGGTCGCTCAGCGGCCCTGATTCCCGCCGGGCCAGGCTGCCGGAGCAGGCCAGCGCGATCCCTGGCCCGGGCGTCAGGGGCTCGGCGTTGCCGGTCGTGGCGGCGATCCACAGGTCCCGCAGCCACTCCTCGGTCAGGGCCGTGATGTGGGCCCGGAACAAGGCGCCGGCGCCCCGGCCCGAAGGTCGCGGGGCGCCGGCGAGACCGAGTCGCTCGGAGCGGATGGTGGAGGTGTCAGCCATGTCAGATCCGAAGCGGGTCAGATCACGAGGTGTCGGATCACAAGGCGTCGACGCCGCGTTCACCGGTGCGGACCCGGACCACGTCCTCCACGGGGGTGGTCCAGATCTTGCCGTCCCCGATCTTGCCGGTGTCGGCCTCGGTGACGATCGTCTGGACGACCCGATCGACGTCGGCGTCCTCGATCACGACCTCGAGGCGGATCTTCGGGACGAAGTCCACGGTGTACTCCGCGCCGCGGTAGACCTCGCTGTGGCCGCGCTGGCGTCCGTACCCCGCGACCTCCGAGACGGTCATCCCGGAGACGCCCAGGGCGATCAGGGCCTCCTTGACGGGGTCGAGGCGGTGGGGCTTGATGATGGCGGTGACGAGCTTCATGACAGGTGCTCCTTGGTGGTGATACCGGTGCTGGAGACGTGACCGACGTGCATGGGGGAGCCGCCGGCCGGGGCAGTGAAGTCGTACGCCTGCTCAGCATGGGTCACGATATCGAGGCCGACCCGTTCGGTCTCCTCATCGACACGGATCCCCATGGTCTTCTTGATCGCCAGCGCGATCACGAGGGAGAGGACGAACGAGAAGGCGAGGACCGAGATCGCCCCGATGAACTGACGGCCGAGCTGGTCGAAGCCGCCGCCGTAGAACAGACCGGCGACTCCTGCGGGGGAGCTGGGGTCGGCCAGCAGGCCGATCAGGATCGTGCCGGCGAAGCCACCGACGAGGTGGACACCGACGACGTCGAGGGCGTCGTCGTAGCCGAGGCGGAACTTCAGCGGGACGGCCAGCGCGCAGAGGGCGCCGACGACGACCCCGAGGAGCAGGGCGCCCATCGGGGAGACCGAGTGGGCGGCGGGCGTGATGCCGACCAGACCGGCCACCATACCGGAGGCGGCGCCCAGCGTGGTGGCGTGCCCGTCACGGATACGTTCCACGAGCAGCCAGCCGATGACGGCGGCGGCCGTGGCGGACAGGGTGTTGACGAACGCGGTGGCGGCGATCCAGTTGGCGCCCAGGGCGGACCCGGCGTTGAAACCGAACCAGCCGACGAACAGCAGGGCGGCGCCGAGCATCACGGAGACAAGGTTGCCCGGGCGGATCGGGGTCTTGCCGAAGCCCTGACGCTTGCCGAGGACGAGCGCGAGGGCCAGACCGGCCGCACCCGCGTTGATGTGGATCGCGGTGCCACCCGCGAAGTCGATGGCCTTGAGCTGGTTGGCGATCCAGCCGCCGACGACGCTGCCGTCGGAGGAGCTGAACGCGAAGACCCAGTGGGCGACGGGGAAGTAGACGACGGTGGCCCAGATCAGGCTGAACACGATCCACGCGCTGAACTTCATCCGATCGGCGACCGATCCGGAGATCAGCGCGACGGCGATGACGGCGAAGGCCGCCTGGAACGCGACGAAGGCCAGGGCTGGGACGGTGCCTGCCACGGCACCCTTGTCCATCAGGCTGTGCAGCCCGGCGGCTTCGAGGGGATTGCCGAGGAGCCCCAGGCCCCCAGCGAGTTGCCGAATGATGCCGAGTACCCGAAGAGCACCCACAGCACTCCGACCCCGGCGAGGGCGGAGAACGACATCATCATCATGTTCAGCGTGTTCTTCGTGCGGCTCATGCCGCCGTAGAAGAGGGCGAGGGCGGGTGTCGTCATCAGCAACACCAGCGCGGCACTGATCAGTACCCAGGCGGTGTCGCCGGTATCGATGGGAGTGTTCATGGCCATCAGTGAACAGGCCGTCTGTTTCCGCGGTCCTGCGGCAGTGTTACGGCCGGATGAGGAGTACGACCCCATGTGTCGATCCGATGTCGGACCCCTCGAGCAGGGCCTTTGTCACAGGGATCTGACGAGCAGGTGACGGTCGGTGTGACTTGCGGCAACGGGCTGGTGAGGACTCAGGGGCGCGAGTACCGTAGGTGCATGGCACCGGTTCCCCAATGATTCCGGCAGGCAGGACCCCCGCGGTCCTGCCGCACGGCGAGGGGGACGCGGTGCTTTTTCGCATGTCATGGCCGATACGGAGCCCGTCAGCCGACGGGCGGTCGGCCGTTGCAGAGACTGGAGGTTGCCATGGACGTCAACGTCACTGGCCGGCACACGAAGGTCCCGAGGACTACAGGCTGCACGTGCTGGACAAGATCGGGAAGATCGAGCGGCTCAGGGATCGCGTGATCCGCGTCGACGTACAGCTCTCTTCCTATGGGACCGAGAAGCAGCCCAACCAGACCTACCGCACCGAGATCACCCTCCTCTCCAAAGGCCCCGTCGTCCGATCGGAAGCCGCGGATCCCGACAAGTTCGCCTCCTTCGAGCTGGCGATGGACCGGCTGCGGGCCCAGCTGCGCCGCGCGTCCGACCGCCGCAAGGTGCACCACGGCCGGCGGCGTCCCACCGCGCTGTACGAGGCCGCCATGGAGCTGCCCGAGCTGACCCTCACCTCGTCCGATGAGGTGGGCGAGGACGAGACCCGCAACGTGGCCGGTATCGAGGTCACCGGCGAAGGCCCGCTGGTCGTGCGCGAGAAGTCGCACCCCAAGACCCCGATGACCCTGGCCCAGGCCCTCGACCAGATGGAGCTGGTCGGCCACGATTTCTTCCTCTTCCAGGACGCGGATGCAGGGGTGCCCAGCGTCGTCTACCGCCGCAAGGGGTACAGCTATGGCGTGCTGCGCCTGGACGGTGAGGTGACCGAGGAGGAGAGGGTCGGCTGACGTCGACCATCTCGTCCTGATCGCGTGACGAAGGGGGCCGGTCCGTGGTGGACCGGCCCCCTTCCTCATCCCCTTCGATGATCAGTCGACCTTGGACTCCGAACGGTCGCCCGACCACTCGATGTGGAAGGTGCCCTCCTCATCGACCCGCCGGTAGGTGTGGGCGCCGAAGAAGTCCCGCTGCCCCTGGATCAGGAACGCGGGCAGGCGCGGAGAGCGGGCGCTGTCGTAGTAGGCGAGGGCGGCGGAGAACACCGGGGTGGGAACACCCGCGGCGATGGCCTGCCCGAGCGTACGACGCCAGCCGGCTTGGACGTTGCCCATGTCCTCGACCAGCGAGGGGGCCTCGAGCAGGTTGGTCAGGCTGTTGGCCGCGTACTCGTTGGAGATGCGGTCGAGCAGCTTCGCGCGGATGATGCAGCCCGCGCGCCAGATCTTGGCGACCGCGGCCACGTCGATCTCCCAGCCGTACTCCTTGGCGCCGACGCGGATCAGGTCGAGGCCCTGGGAGTAGGCCACCACCTTCGAGGCCCACAGCGCCTGGCGCACATCCTCGACGAAGGCCGCGCGGTCCTCGACCGCGATCGTCTGGTCCGGCCCCTGGAGCAGCGGCTGCAGCGCCGCGCGCAGGTCGGGGGAGGAGGACACGGAACGGGCGAACACCGACTCGGCGATCGCGTTCAGGTCCACGCTGAGCTCCAGCGCGATCTGGGCGGTCCAGGTACCGGTGCCCTTCTGGCCGGCGGCGTCGACGACGACGTCGATCAGTGGCTTGCCCGTCTTGGCGTCGACCTGGTCGAGCACCTCGGAGGTGATCTCGATCAGGTAGGAGTCGAGTTCACCGGTGTTCCACTCGCGGAAGATGTCGGAGATCTCCGGGACGCTCAGTCCGGCGGCGCGCAGTAGGCTGAAGGCCTCGCCGATGCCCTGCATGTCGGAGTACTCGATGCCGTTGTGCACCATCTTGACGAAGTGGCCGGCGCCGTCGGTGCCGATGTAGGTGCAGCACGGCTCACCGTTGAACTTGGCGGAGATGTCCTCCAGCAGCGGGCCGAGGAACTCGTAGGAGTGGGCCGAGCCGCCCGGCATGATCGAGGGTCCGTGGAGGGCACCCTCCTCGCCGCCCGACACGCCGACGCCGACGAAGTGGATCCCCTTGTCGCGGAGCGCCACCTCGCGGCGCTGGGTGTCCTTGTAGTACGCGTTGCCGCCGTCGATGAGGATGTCGCCGTCCTCCAGCAGAGGGACGAAGGTCTCGATCGTCGCATCGGTCGCGGCACCGGCCTTCACCATCATCATGATCCGGCGCGGCTTCTCGAGGCTGGCGACGAGCTCCTCCGGCGTCCGGGCGGCGATGAAGCCGCCCTCCTCGCCGTGCTCGGCCATGACCTTCTCGGTCTTCTCGTAGCTGCGGTTGAAGATGGCGACTCGGTGACCGTGGCTCGCGAAGTTGCGAGCGAGGTTGGAACCCATCACCGCCATCCCGACGACGCCGATGCTTGCGAGTTCGCTCATGTGGAGCTGCCTTTCGTGTGCGTTCCGGCAGGGTGTTCGGCCTGCGTCCGGTCCCGGGGCCGCAAGGTCGGCTGCGACTCCTGCCTCGATGATGGCTCATCCATGAGGAGGTGCGGGTGCTTGTTGCCAGGTGTTCCCGCCCGGGTCCGGTGCCCAACGGGCGCTTGGGACCCCGCGGACCGCAGGACGCCATTAGTCTGGCACTGACCCGAAACTCCTCAGCGGCGACGGAGGTGACGCACCATGGCGGTGCCCGGAGACGACCCCTCCACCGATGCGATCCCCGGCATCCCCACGATCTACGACGTCGCACGGGAGGCCGGCGTCTCGCCGTCCACCGTCTCACGGGCCCTGTCCCGGCCGGGCCGGGTGAGTTTCGACACCGCCGAGCGGATCCGCAAAGTGGCGGCCGAGCTGGGCTACCACACCAAGGCCATCAGTCGTACGTTGCCCGAGCGGGTGACAAAGATGCTCGGCCTGGTCGTGGCCGACATCGCCAATCCCGTCTACCTCGGCATGATCCGCGGTGCGGAGCGGACGGCCCGGGAGCTGGACTACTCGCTGGTGCTCGTGGAGACCCAGGAGAGTGAGCGGCTGGAGTCGGAGCTGCTCGAACGGCTGATGCCGCTCGTCGACGGGGTGATCCTCGGTGCCTCGCGGCTCCCCGACGTCGACATCCGCCGGCTGGCGAAGCAGACCCCCTTGGTGGTGCTGAACCGGCAGGTCGGCCAGGTGACGTCGGTGAGCAGCGACAACCTGCGCGCGGTGAAGCGTGCCGCGGAGTACCTCGGTGGTCTGGGGCACCGGTCCATCGCCTACCTGGCCGGCCCGGAGAACTCCTGGTCGGACGGCATCCGCTGGCGTGGGCTGCTGGAGGCCGGGTTGGAGCTCGACATCCGGGTGCGCCGAGCGGGCCCGTACGTCCCCTCGATCAAGGGCGGCGCCGCGGCGGCCCAGGACTGGTTGCAGCACCGGACGGGAGCGGTGCTCGCCTACAACGACCTGATGGCGATCGGGTTCATGCGCCAGCTCGCCCTCAGCGGGGTCGAGGTGCCGAGGGACGTCAGCGTGATCGGCTTCGACAACATCTCCGACGCGTCGCTGATCCGGCCGCGGCTCACCACCATGGCCGCTCCCCAGGTCACGCTCGGGGCGACCGCCGTGAACCACCTGTTACGCCAGCGCCGACACGTGGCCGAGACGGGCGACCCGGTGTTGCTCCCGGTCCGGCTGATGGTCCGGGAGTCGACCGGGCCGGCTCCCGGACGCCAGCCCGGCGCGGCTCACACCCCGGGGCGCTCCGACTCCAGGCGGTAGAGCACCTCGCCGGCGTGCGGTTCGACGAACGTGTCGGGGTCCTCCGCCAGCTTCGCCAGGTCCAGGGTGGCCGGATCGATGTACTCCAGGGCGACCGATTCGACCACCTCGCGCGGGATCCCCGTCGCCAGCGCCACCCGCACCCGGTCGGTCTCCACACCCGTCTCGGCGTCGTACGATCCGGGGCCGCGCAGGTGCGTGGAGTGGGCCAGCTCGCCCCAGGAATGGTCCTTGAACCGGTCCCACTGCTTCACGAAGTAGTCGATGGTGTGGTAGCCGATGTCCTTCAGCCCGGGGTGCATCACCGCGATCTCGGTGATGTGCGGGGCGTAGATGACCAGCAGGCCACCGTCTGCGACGATCGGCTCGAGCTTGTAGAAGCCCTTCGCGGCGGTCCAGATGTCCTCGTACTTCTCCGGCATCACTGAGATGACGGTGCCGTACGCCTTCTCCTTGTACACGACGTGGGTCTGCACCGTGACGTCCGCGCAGGCGGCCCAGGAGTCCTCGCAGCCGCCGAAGGACACCGCGTGCAGCACCTCGGAGTTGGACTTGACGACGAAGCACAGGGCATAGCGCTGCGCCGGGATGAGCTGGCACGCCTCGTTGATCAGCGCCCGGACCGGGCTCACGGGGCGGGTGCCGATCATCGCGTGGGTGCCGATCAGGGCGCCGACCCAGTGGGACACGTCGATCACCTCGTGGACCGACAGCCCCGGGAAGAAGTACTTGTTGCCGCCCGAGACCCCCACCACCTCGTGGGGGAAGATCGGACCGATGACGATGTCGACGTCCGCCTCGGCGGCATGCCGGTTGAGCTCGACCTTCATCGGGACGTCGTGCAGCCGCCCGCCGGAGAGCTCGGTCACCCGTTCGGCGGGGACGGTGCCGAGGTTGACGATCTGGGTCGGGTCGTGGTGCTCGTGGTTGAGGATCTCCAGACCCGGATACACCTCGTCGGCGTGCCCCGGCCGGAAGCCGAAGAACCTGGCGATGTGCTTCTCGTCCATGGCCTGATGGGTGCCGAGCGCGATGACCGCCTTCATCGACTTCACCCGGCCCTGCAGAGCCCGGTGCGCGGGCTTCAGCAGCATCGGCAGCGGGCAGGTGCGGGTACCGTCCGGGACGATGAGGCAGACGTCCTTGCCGTCCACGTCCAGAGCGGAGATCGCCTCGAAGACGAAGGACTCCACCTGCTCGGCGGTGAGCACCTGGTCGGCGCCGCCGAGGAAGGCGGCCTTGCTGGGGTCCCCGGCGTACGTGCCGTACGCGTCGTCCACGATCTGGGAAGCGGTCATGGCACCAACGTTCCACCAACCGCAGACGGTGCACAAGCAGATCGCGTCAACCCGCCCGAAGAGGGGCAACACCCGGCAACCCGTTGCCGCTGCACAAGGCTGTCGGGAGCATGGAAGTCATGTCTGAGCCAGCGCTGGAACTGCATCCCGACCGCCTCCTTCCCCCCGAGCCCGGCGTCCGGGACATCGCGCGCCGGCTGTACGCCTCGGTGCAGGACCTGCCGATCATCTCGCCCCACGGGCACGTGCCGCCGAGCTGGATCGCCGACGACATCCACTTCGACGACCCGACGTCGTTGCTCATCACGCCGGACCACTACGTCAACCGGCTGCTGCACGCCCACGGCGTCGAGCTGTCGACCCTGGGCGTCAACCAGCAGGACTTCGGCGCCGACCAGCGGCGTGAGGCCTTCCGGGCGCTCTGCGCCAACTGGCACGTCTTCCGCGGGACGCCGGTGAGGTACTGGTTCGAACACACCTTCGCGGAGGTCTTCGGCATCACCGTCGCACCCTCCGCCGCGACGGCGGACAGGATCTACGACGAGATCGCGGCCGCGCTGCCGACCCCGGACTACTCGGTCCGGTCGCTGTACCGCCGGTTCGGCATCGAGGTGATGGCTACCACCGACGACCCGTGTGACGACCTCCACTGGCATCAGCGGTTGATCGACGACCCGACCTGGGAGGGCCGGGTGCTGCCCGCCTTCCGTCCCGACCGCTACCTCGAACCGGCCCGGCCGGACTGGAACGCCGACGTCGACCGGTTGGGAGAGATCTCGGGCGTGGACACCGCCACCTGGCCGGGCTGGGTGGCCGCCATGGAGGAGCGGCGAGCGTACTTCAAGGCCCATGGCGCGACGTCGACCGACCACAGTCACGCCGACGCAGGCACCGAGGTGCTGGCGCAGCAGGAGGCCGAGCGGATCTACCTCGCCGCGCGGGCCGGCACCGCGACGGCCGCCGAGTGCACGGCGCTGCGCCGGCACATGGTCACCGAACAGGCCCGGATGGCCTGCGAGGACGGCCTGACGATGACCATCCACCCGGCCGTCGCCCGCAATCACGATCCGGAGGCCTTCGGGACGTACGGGGCCGACGTCGGCGGGGACATCCCGCACGCCGTGGAGTTCACCCGGGCCCTGCAGCCCCTGCTGCAGCGCTACGGCAACCATCCGAACTTCACCTTCGTCGTCTTCACGATGGACGAAACCGTCTACAACCGGGAACTCGGACCGCTCGCGGGCTACTACCGTTCCGTCTACGTGGGGGCACCCTGGTGGTTCATCGACGCCCCCGAGACGATCGCCCGGTTCCGGGAGAACGTCACCATCTCCGCGGGCCTGCTGAAGACCTCCGGCTTCATCGACGACACCCGGGCCTTCTGCTCGATCCCCGCCCGCCATGACATGAATCGCCGTCTCGACGCCGGGTACCTCGCTCGGCTGGTGGCCACCCATCGGCTGACCGAGGACGAGGCCCTCGGCGGCATGTACGACACCGTTGTCACCTGCCCCCGAAAGGCCTTCAAGCTGTGAACACCTCGCCCCGCCTCAGCCGCTCCCTGCCCGGCATGCCGCCGGCCCCGCCGGTACGGATGATCCATCTCGGTATCGGCAACTTCCACCGCGCCCACCAGGCCTGGTACACCGCCCACGCCGAGGACGCAGCCGACTGGGGCTATGCCGGCTTCACCGGCAACAGCCCCCGCATCTCCGACGCCCTGGCCCCGCAGGACGGCCTCTACACCCTGGTCACCCAGGGCGCCGACGGGGATCACCCCGAGGTGATCGGTTGTCTGGCGGAGGTGCACCCCGCCGCCGACCACGAGGCGCTGCTGACCGCCTTCGCCGACCCGAAGGTCGCGGTGGTCACCATCACGGTGACCGAACAGGGCTACCTGCGCGGCCCCGACGGGCGACTCGACACCAGCCAGGACGTCGTCACCGACGACATCGCGACCGCGGGGAGCGACCCGCGGGCCGCCGTCGTGTCCGCGCCGGCGCGGATCGCCATGGGCCTGGCCGCCCGCCGGGCCGCCGGGGCAGGGGCGATCACCATCCTGTCCTGCGACAATCTGCCCGCCAACGGTGAGGCGGCCCGGCAGGTCGTGATCGACTTCGCCGAGGCGGTGGACCCCGAGCTCGCCGCCTGGATTGCCGCGACCGTCGACTTCGCGACCTCGATGGTCGATCGGATCACGCCTGCCACCACGCCCGCCCTGGCAGCGCGGGTGGAGGAGCTGTGCGGTTGGGTGGACGCCTCCCCGGTGCCGACCGAGCCGTTCCATGAGTGGGTCGTCGCCGGGCGGTTCCCGGCGGGCCGCCCGCGATGGGAGACTGCGGGTGCGCGGATGGTCGACGACGTCGAGCCGTACGAGCAGCGCAAACTGTGGTTGCTCAACGGTTCACACTCGCTGCTCGCCTACGCCGGATCGATCCGTGGACACGAGACCGTCGAGCAGGCGATCAAGGACCCGGTCTGCCGGGGCTGGGTCGAGCTGTTCTGGGCGGAGGCGAGCCGCCACCTCGTCCTCCCGCAGGAGGAGAACGTCGCCTACCGCCAGGCGCTGGTGGAGCGGTTCGAGAACCCGAACATACGCCACAACCTCGCCCAGATCGCCCACGACGGATCGACCAAGCTCGTCGTCCGTACCCTCCCCACCATCCGCGAGGAGCGGGCCGCCGGCCGGGTGCCCCGCGGTTGCGCCACCGCCCTGGCCGCGTGGACCCTGCACCTGCGAGGGCTCGGTGCGCCGGTGGCCGACCGACTCGCCGGGCCGGCGCTGGAAGCGGCGACCTCGGGCCCGCTGGACGCGGTCGTGCCGAAGGTGCTGGACACCCTGGCACCGGGCCTGGGCTCCGACACCGCCCTGGTCGCCTGCGTCCTGGAGCAGGCGGCGCTGCTCGATCCGGAGGTCGTGCAGGCGGGGTGACGCCCCTGGTGTCGGTCGATGCTTGTACGCTCGGGACGTGGAGGAAGCCGGGGCAACGCGAGTGCCCGGTCCCCACCGCGACCCGCACCGCCCACGACACGAAGGAGTACCGATGGAGCGCGAGCGCATGGAGGAGTTGACCCCCGAGGCGTGCTGGGAGGTCCTGGCCGAGCAGCAGATCGGCCGGCTGGCGTACGTGCTCGACGGCGAGGTCAACATCGTCCCGATCAACCACGCCGTACGGGAGGGCCAGATCATCTTCGAGACCGGCCAGGGCTCGAAGCTGGTCGCCCTCGACGAGCAGGGCACCGTGGCGTACGAGGTCGACCGGATCGACGAGCACGAGAGCGTCAGCGTCGTCGTCCGGGGTTTCGCCACCGAACTGGAGGGCGAGGAGGCCCGCACGGCCGCCAGCGGCGTCCACCCCTGGATCGAGGGCGACAAGCCCGACGTGATGGTGATCGTGCCCTCCGTGGTGACCGGGCGCGTCTATCGGTTCGACCGCCCCTGACGGCCAGTCGGCGGATGTCCGCCGACCCCCTACGATGGGGTACGTCCGCTGTGAGGTGGACGTACCCCATCGTCACCGTGAGAAAGAGCTGATTGGCGTGGCAGTCCTGGACACGATCCTGCACATGGGTGAAGGCCGCCTCCTTCGCCGGCTCAAGACCGTCTCGGAGCGGGTCAACCTGATCGAGCCGGACTTCGTCGCGATGGACGACGACGAGCTGCGGGGCCAGACCAACGACTTCCGCCAGCGCCTGGACAACGGTGAGTCGCTCGATTCGCTGATGCCGGAGGCCTTCGCGACCGTTCGTGAGGCCGCCAAGCGGGTGATGGACAAGCGCCACTACGACGTACAGATCCAGGGTGGCGCCGCGCTGCACTGGGGCAACATCGCCGAGATGAAGACCGGCGAGGGCAAGACCCTCGTCTCGACCCTTCCGGTCTACCTCAACGCCCTCACCGGTGAGGGCGTCCACGTGGTCACCGTGAACGACTACCTGGCCCGCCGCGACGCCGAGTGGATGGGCCGGGTGCACCAGTGGCTGGGGCTGTCCGTCGGCACGATCCTGGCCAACATGGATCCCGACGACCGGCGCCGGGCGTACGGCTGTGACATCACCTACGGCACCAACAACGAGTTCGGCTTCGACTACCTGCGCGACAACATGGCGCTGACCCTGGACGCCTGCGTCCAGCGCGGTCACCACTTCGCCATCGTCGACGAGGTGGACTCGATCCTGGTCGACGAGGCCCGCACGCCGCTGATCATCTCCGGCCCCGCCGAGGAGAACCGGCAGTGGTACCCGGTCTTCGCGGCGCTCACCGCGCGCAAGCTGAAGGTCGACCGTGACTACGAGGTCGACGAGAAGAAGCGCACCGTCGCGATCCTCGAGCCCGGTATCGACCGGGTCGAGGACGAACTCGGCATCGACAACCTCTACGAGTCGGCCAACACCCCGCTCATCTCGTACCTGAACAACGCCATCCGGGCCAAGGAACTGTTCAAGAAGGACAAGGACTACGTCGTGCTCAACGGCGAGGTCCTGATCGTCGACGAGCACACCGGCCGTACGCTGCCGGGCCGGCGCTACAACGAGGGCCTGCACCAGGCGATCGAGGCGAAGGAGCACGTCGAGGTCCGCGACGAGTACCAGACGCTGGCGACGATCACCCTGCAGAACTACTTCCGGATGTACGACAAGCTTGCCGGGATGACGGGCACGGCGAAGACCGAGGAGTCCGAGTTCCAGAAGATCTACGGTCTGTCGGTGCTGCCGATCGCGACGAACAAGCCGCTGGTCCGCCTCGACCAGAAGGACCTGATCTATCGCACCGAGCAGGCCAAGTTCGCGGCGATCGTCACCGACGTCGTCGAGCGCCACGAGAAGGGGCAGCCGGTCCTCATCGGCACCGCCTCCGTCGCCAAGTCGGAGGTGCTGTCGGCACTCCTGAAGCATGTCGGCGTGCCCCACGAGGTGCTGAACGCCAAGAACCACGAGCGTGAGGCTGCGATCGTCGCCGAGGCGGGCCGCAAGGGTGCCGTCACCGTCGCGACCAACATGGCCGGCCGTGGTACCGACATCATCCTCGGGGCAACTCCGAGTTCCTCGCCGACAAGGCCCTGCAGGACCGTGGCGTCGACCCGCTGGAGAACTCCGAGGAGTACGAGGCCGCCTACCCGGCGATGCTGAGGAAGTTCGAGGGGCAGTCGAAGGTCGAGCACGAAGAGGTCGTCGACCTGGGCGGTCTGTACGTGCTGGGGTCGGAGCGTCACGAGTCGCGGCGTATCGACAACCAGCTGCGCGGACGTTCGGGGCGCCAGGGCGACCCGGGTGAGTCCCGGTTCTACCTGTCCCTCGAGGACGACCTGATGCGTCTGTTCAAGTCCGACATCGTGGACTGGGTGATGCAGGCACTGAAGATCCCCGACGACCAGCCGATCGAGAACAAGCGTGTCTCGAAGTCGATCCAGCAGGCCCAGGAACAGGTCGAGTCGCAGAACTTCGAGATGCGCAAGAACGTCCTGCGCTACGACGATGTGATGAACCGGCAGCGCCACGCCATCTACGGCGACCGGCGCAAGGTGCTCGAGGGCGAGGACGTCTCGGAGCGCCTGCGCGCGGCGACCGACGAGGTGGTCGAGGGCTACGTGCTGGCGGCCACCGCGACAGGCTTCGCGGAGGACTGGGACCTGGACGCGCTCTGGGCACAGATGCGCACGCTCTACCCGGTCACCCTCCCGCTGGAGGACTACCGCGGCGTCAACCTCACTCCCGCCGAGCTCGTCGAGGACTTCCAGGCCGACGCCCGGGAGGCGTACGACGCCCGGGAGGCGCAGCTCGGCGCGGAAACGATGCGCGAGCTGGAGCGCCGCGTGCTGCTCACCGTGCTGGACCGCAAGTGGCGCGAGCACCTCTACGAGATGGACTACCTGCGCGAGGGCATCGGCCTGCGCGCGATGGCGCAGCGCGATCCGCTGGTGGAGTACCAACGCGAGGGCGCGGAGTTGTTCACCGCGATGATGGACGCCTTCATGGAGGAGGTCGTCGGCTACCTCTTCAACCTCGAGGTTTCCCTGCCCGACCAGCCGCGTGTCGGCATCGTCCGCGACGAGGAGGGACGGGCGATCACCGTCGGCGCGGCGGCGGGCCAGCCGCGGGAGTCCGGGACGGCGCCGCTGGCGGCACCGCGGTTCTCGGCCGCTGGTCTCGAGGAGCACCCGGAGGCCCCGTTGGCGTACTCGGCCCCGGACGAGGACGGCAAGGCCAAGCAGGTGAACGAGTCACGGGCGACGGTGCGGGGGCGGACGGCGTCCGTCGAGGACCCCTACGCAGGGGTTGGCCGCAACGACCCGTGCCCGTGCGGCTCGGGGAAGAAGTTCAAGTACTGCCACGGCAAGAAGTCCTAGCAGCGGCCTCATCCGGCTCCCGGACGGCGGGGCGGGCCGGCGATCCAGCCGAGGTGACAGCAGTGCCACCGGTCGGCGTACGGCTCGACCCGGGCGGTGAGGACCCGCAGCGGGGCCCAGTCGCCGCGCGCCGGCCGACAGGGGACGACGATCTCGGCGGCGTGGTCCGCCACCACCTGCACATATGGTGATCCCGTCCGCACCGGATGGCGGCGGGTGGCCCGGGCGAGCAGCACCAGATCCGCCATGACCTCCTCGGTGGTCCACCGGGCCAGCTGGTGCGGAGCGCGGCGCCCAGCCAGGACGTCGATCAGGGCGGCCGTGCACGCCTCACCCGCGCCGGCCAGCATCCGGGCGCGGGCACTGCCGACCCTCGGGCTCGGGAGGGTCGTCGGGAGCGTGTCGAACAGGCCGGCCTGCGGGCACTCCGGCGCCGAAGGGGCCAGGAGGTCGAGTTGCGGCGGTCGGGTCTCGGGCAGCAGCAGTGTGAGCACGTCTCCACAGTGCCGGTACCGGGCAGCGAGCGGCAGTCCCGGACAACACATCTGTGGACAGTTCGACACCGGGACAACACCGCGCCGCTCCTGCCACCGGGCGGGGCGCCCGGCACCGCTCGCCGGAAGGCACTAGCCTGACAGCCATGGCGAGCGTACGTACCAGGACCGTGTACCTGCCCTCGGCGCCCGGGGGCGCGCAGGAGTTCCGGCGCAGCGGACGCCTGGAGCAGGCCGAGGGGATCAGCGTGGACGTGGCGTACGCCCGGGCCCGCGAGCTGGACCTCGACGTGCCGGACGACGCGGAGGAGGCCGACTTCTGGGCCCTCACGGATGCCGCGATGAGGAGTCTGGCCGCCTCCCCCGACGGGCCCCGGTTCGTCGTGGCGGTGCGGGTGCGGCCGGACCAGATCGTGTCCGCCGACGAGGCGGGATCCGGCCGGGTCACCGTCTCCGGGGTCGAATGGTCACAGGTCAGTGCCCTGTTCGTCGACGAGGAGGCGGCGCTGCCGGTCGTGCGTGCGGCGCGGGCTGCGCTGGCCGATCCGGAGGCCTTCGCCCGGGAGTCGGCGACCCTGCTCGACGAGCACGACCTGCTCTGGTACGCCCCTGATGAACTGGACGCGCTGCTCGGCTGAAGCGTAGCGACGGCTCAGGCCAGGTAGCCCCGGGCGACTGTTTCCTGCACCTCGATGCCGGCGGTCAGGGCGGGGGCCGCGGCCTGCTCGAGCTTCCTGCCGACGAGAGGGATCCGCACCACCAGGTCGCCGGACACCTCGATCTGGCTGCCGAGGGCAGTGGGGGACAGCACCGCGGCGCCGTTCATGCTCCCCGGGGTGCCGGGCACGTCGACGGTCAGGTCAGCGGTGCGGGTGCCGTCGTCGGAGGGCTCTCCCCACACGTACGTCTCGACGACGGTGATGGTCTCGCCGACGAACTTCTTGGCGAGATCGGGCGCCGGCATGCTCCGCGACATCCGGGTCCGGTTGCCGTCGGCCTCGACCTCGTACGCCACCGCACCGCCGGAGCGGCAGACCTCCTCGAGGAAGGCCCGATCGGTCTGCATCGCAAAGACGCGGGCCGGGTCGGCGGGGAACTGTGCGATGGCGGAGATCTGCATGGGATCCATGGTGCCATCCCCGTACGATGGCTTCCATGAGCGTCCGGGGAGGCATCGACCTGCACACGCACTCGTCCCGGTCCGACGGGACGGAGGCACCGGCGGCTCTCGTCCGGGCCGCGGCTGCGGCCGGGCTGGCCGTGGTGGCACTCACCGACCACGACACCTGGGACGGACTGGACGAAGCCGAGGGGGCCGCGGCAGCGATCGGACTGGGGTTCGTCCGCGGCGTGGAGCTGTCCTGCGAGCACCACGGTCACTCGGTCCACCTGCTGGGCTACGGCGGCGACCCGGGCGACCCTGGGCTGGTCAGCGAGACGGCCCGCATCCGGGCGGGACGGACCGGGCGGATCCCGGCCATCCTGCGCCGCCTGGCGGCATTGGGGATGCCGCTGACCGAGGCGGAGGTGGCGAGGCAGGCACGCGACACCCCCTCGGTCGGGCGTCCGCATGTGGCCGATGCCCTCGTCGCGGCCGGCTACGTGGCGGATCGTGACGAGGCGTTCGCGAAGTACCTGGCGGAGGGAGGGCCCGCGTACGTCGATCGTTACGCGCCCGATGTGTTCGAGGGGGTCCGGTTGCTCCGGGCGGCCGGAGCGGTGCCGGTCCTCGCTCATCCGTGGGGGCGCGACTCGAAGCGGGTGCTGCCGCTCGAGGTGCTCGTGGCGCTGCTGGAGGCGGGCGCGGCCGGCTGGGAGGTCGACCATGTCGAGCACGATCCGGAGGAGCGACGGGTGTTGCGCGATCTCGCGACCTCACGCGGCGCCCTGATCACCGGTTCCAGCGACTATCACGGCACCGGCAAGACCCGCAATCCACTGGGCTGCGAGGTCACGGATCCGGCGTCCTACGCCCGCCTGCGCGAACTGATGGGCGGCTGAGCCGCCGCTGGCTCGATCAGTCGAGCTCGAGGAAGTTCTGCACCAGGGCCCGGGCCGTCGCCTCCGGACGATCCTCCGCGGGATGGTCGGAACAGCCCTTCAGGACGACGGGGTCGGCGCCGAACTTGCGCGCCATCGCCACCTGGGCGGGGACGGGCCACGAGTCGGCGTACTCGCCGTACACGACATGGAAGTCGATCCCGGTCGCACAGAGCGCGGCCGAGCGGTCCGGGGTGTTCTCCGCCGCATCGATCATCGCCGCGACCGCCCGGGGATCGGTCGCCGAGAGCCGCTCGGTGATGAAGGTCGAGGGATGTTCCTCGGTGAGACCGAGGATCTCGAGGAACTCCCGGTGGATATCCACCAGTGGACGCTCGGCGTCCAGCGCATCCTCGACGAAGCGGAGCGGTCGGGTGCGGCCCAGGCCGCCCGGACCGGAGCTGACGAGGGTGACGGAGTCCCAGAAGTGCGGCTCGAGCAGGGCCGCCTCCTCGGCGACCAGGCCACCGAAGCCCTGCCCGACCAGATGGACCGGGATGTCGGAGCCGATCTCGGCGACCAGGGCGATGACGTCCTCGGCGAAGACCTCCAAGGAGAACGGTCCGGGCGAGGTGGACTCGAAGCAGCCGCGCAGGTCGAGCGCGCACCCGGTGAAGCCCTCCTCGGCGAGGGCCGGCAGCACCGTGTCGAAGTCCTCCTTGGATCCGAAGATCCCATGGACGAGCACGACGACACCGCGCTCGTCATCGGGCGTGCAGGTGTGCAGCGCCAAGGATGTGCCGTCGTCCAGGTCGACGACGGCAGCCTCGATCGGCCAGGAGCGGCCCTCGGTCATCCCGTCCTCACTCCGCGGGGGCGGGGGACGACTCGGCGCCCCCACCCTCGCGACGGATCCGGCGTCGGCGCCGCCGGCGGGGCGCCACGGCCTCGCCGGTGGCGGTGTCCGCCGGGGTCGCTGGGGTGTCGACGGTGGCCCGGGTGCTCTCGGGCCGGCCTTCGGTGCGCGTGTGCCGGGGAGCAGCGGAGCGGGTCGGGGAGCGGTGTCCCGCGTGGCGTGCGCCGGTCACCGGGGCGGCGGTCGTCTTGCCACCCTTGTGCCCGGCCGCACCACTGGTGGGCTTCGGCGGCCCGACCTGGCTGGTGGCCGCGGGGTCGATGCCGAGTTCCGTGAACAGGTGCTCCGAGGTCGAGTACGTCTCCTGGGGCTCGGGCAGGTCGAGGCCGAGGGTCTTGTTGATCACCTTCCATCGCGTCAGGTCGGCCCAGTCGACCAGCGTCACGGCGACGCCCTCGGCGCCGGCGCGCCCGGTCCGGCCGATCCGGTGGACGTAGGTGCTGGAGTCCTCCGGGCACTCGTAGTTGATCACGTGGGTGACGCCGGTGACGTCAATCCCGCGGGCCGCGACATCGGTGGCCACCAGGACGTCGATCCGCCCCTCGCGGAACCGGCGCAGGGCCTGTTCCCGCGCCGCCTGGGTGCGATCGCCGTGGATGGCGGCGGCGGAGAACCCACGCTCGCACAGGTCGTCGGCCAGCCGCTGGGCCCCACGCTTGGTGCGGCAGAAGATCATCACCCGGTCGCGGTCCTTCGCCTGGAGGATGCGCGCGATGACCTCGGGCTTGTCCAGCGGATGGGCCTGGTAGATGAACTGTCGGGTGGCGGGGACGGTCTGCACGTCCTCCTGGTGCTCGGCGCGGATGTTGACCGGGGCATGCAGGTGAGCGCGGGCGAGGGCGACGATCGGGGCGGGCATCGTCGCGGAGAACATCAGCGTCTGACGGTTCTTCGCCGTCTTCGCCATCAGCCGCTCCACATCGGGAAGGAACCCCAGGTCGAGCATTTCGTCGGCCTCGTCGAGGACGGCGATGCGGACGCGGGACAGGTCGAGGGCGCGACGGTTGGCGAGGTCGAGCAGCCGTCCAGGGGTGCCGACGACCACGTCGATCCCGGCGGCGAGGGCCTCGAGCTGGGGTTCGTACGGCGTACCGCCGTAGACGGTGAGGATCCGCGCGGTCGTCTTGGCCGATGCGGTGACCAGGTCCTTGCCGACCTGGTTGGCGAGTTCGCGGGTGGGAGCGATCACGAGGGCCTGCGGGCTGGTGCCGTGGCCCTCGTCGGTGTCGGTCGGCAGATCGATGCGTTGCAGCAGGGGAAGACCGAACGCGAGGGTCTTGCCCGTTCCGGTGCGGGCCTGTCCGATCAGGTCGGTGCCCTGGAGAGCGATCGGGATCGCCATCTCCTGGATCGGGAAGGGATGCACGATGCCGTGCTCGGCGAGGGCGTCACCGAAAGCGGCGTCGACCCCCAGGTCCGTGAACGTGGTGGTGTTGTCTGACAGG
The DNA here is from genome assembly GCF_009646095.1 of Raineyella fluvialis. Classification (NCBI taxonomy): domain Bacteria; kingdom Bacillati; phylum Actinomycetota; class Actinomycetes; order Propionibacteriales; family Propionibacteriaceae; genus Raineyella; species Raineyella fluvialis. The sequence continues at coordinate 2,828,864 of NZ_CP045725.1, forward strand.
GCTCTGGCCTTTGCAGTCTCGGGCGCTGCGCACGACGGTGCGGCACCCTGCTTGGACGCGCTCTTCGGCTCGGCACGCCCGGGAGGTACGGTGGCGCCCCGATGAGGGGCTCGTCACCCGACCAGTCTAACCCAGTTCCCGGGCGCGCCCCGAAAAGCGCGGTCCGTCACAGACTGCCGAAGCCCACGGGTCGCGCGTTGGGCTGCCCGATCTCCACGTAGGCGACGGCGTCGGCGGGGATGATCACCTGGCGACCGTGCGTGTCCGTGAGGGAGAGGACCGTGCCGTCGGCGAGGGCCTTCTCGAACGTCGCCTTGAACGCCTCCGCTGTCTGGTCGAGGTCGACGACGACCTCACGGGCAAGATTCTTCACGCCGATCTTGATCTCCACCGCTGTGCCTCCCTGTTACGGATGTCGTAGGCCTCCACCCTGCCACGCCCGTGCGGCCGGGACGACACTCGTTCGCTGACGGCGGAGACCGGCGCGTGGCTGACGGGCACACGCCGGGAGCCGCCTCCCGGGAATTGTCTGTGGGCTCTGGTGGGATGAATCGCATGGACGGAACGGCAGGCGCATCCTCGATCGCCCTCGCGGAGCAGGTCGCCGCGGAGGACCGGCGGCTGGGCGGCGTACGACTCCTCGACGCCGGCCCGGTCCTTGACGTCGACCAGCAGGTCGTGGTGGACCACGAGCGCGGACCGCTGCTGGTGCTGGGGGCGAGCGGCACCGGCAAGACGACGGCCCTGGTCGAGAGTGCCGTCTCCCTCGTCCGCCACCGCGGCGTCCCGCCCGAGTGTGTCCTGGTGCTCACGTTCTCGCGTGGGGCGACCCGAACGCTCGCCGAGCGGATCGCCGGCCGCCTGGGAGAGGTCGCTGCCGCCGTGCCGGTCCTCAGTGTCCATGGCCTGTGCCACGCGCTGTGGGCCGAGGCGCATCGCACCGACCCGTGGCGCGTACTGACCGCGCCCGAGCAGGAGCTGCGGCTACGTGAAGTCCTCGAGGGATCCGCCGAGCCGTGGCCGGAGGACCTGCGTGAGGCGGTCGGCACCCGCGTCTTCACCCGCGAGTTGCGCGACCTGGTGGCACGAGCCCGGCAGCTGGGCCTGGACCCCGCCGATGTGGCCGACTTCGGGGAGCAGGACGGAAGACCGGCCTGGGTCCGTGCCGCCCACCTCTTCGAGGAGTACCTCGACGTCCTCGACGCCGAGCGCGTCCTGGACTACGACGAACTGGTGCACCGAGTGAGGATCATGCTCGCCGACCCGCGCTCGGGTGACCCGTTGCGGTCACGATGGGACCACGTCCTGGTCGACGACCTGCAGGACGCGGTGCCGGCACACGCCGCGCTGTTGCGTGATCTGGTGCCTCCCTCCTCCAGTGCGGGGCTGGTGGTGACGGCCGATCCTGACCGTGCGGTCTACTCGTTCCGTGGCGCCGACGGCGGCGTCGTCGCCCGCTTCGGCACCGACCATGCCGGTCCGGGTGGTGAGCCCGCCGCGGTGCACGTCCTGGGCACCGATCATCGCGGGGCCCCCGTCGTCTCCCGGTCCGTGCACGGTCTCACCGCCGCGATGGCTCGACCTTTCGGGCTGCCCGACTGGCGCGCCCCTCGGCCCGGTCGGGTCCGGGATGGGGCGGCCCGGCTCGTGCTCTGCGCCGATGCTCGTGAGGAGGCGACGGCGGTCGCCGCGACGCTGCTCGCCGCCCACGCGGAGCGCGGCATCGCTTGGCACCGGATGGCTGTCGTCGTCCGTTCCCGCGGACCGGAGGAGGCACTGCTCCGCCGCCGCCTGGGCCGGGCGGGCGTCCCGATCGCCGTCCCCGACGACACCCCGCTGGTGGACGAGCCGGCGGTACGGGTGCTGCTGGAGGTGCTGGAGACCGCTCTCGGTCCCGACGAAGTCGGAGCGGAGGAGTTGGACAGGCTCGCGCTCAGCCCGTTGGGCGGGGTGGACCCGATGGAGCTGCGACGCCACCGGAAGTTCCTCGGCGCATCGGACCGGGATCGCGCGGAGGGCGGTCTGGCTCGCGTCCGGCGGCGGCTGGACGCCGTCCAGGGGCCGTCGAGGCGACCCGGGAGGCGATCGCGGCGGGTGGCAGCGCGGAGGAGGTGCTGTGGGCGGCCTGGTCGGCCACAGACTGGCCGCAGCGCCTCCGGGCGGCCGCGCTCGGTGGTGGCAGCGAGGCCCAGCGGGCCGATCGCGACCTGGACGCGGTGGTGGCCCTGTTCGACCTGGCCGGTCGTAGCGGCACGCGTCGGGGCAGTGCCGCCGCCGCAGACCTCGTCGAGGAGGTCCGCCATCAGGAGATCGCGGCCGATGCACGGATGACGCGCCGGCTCCAGCCCGACGTCGTCGAGGTCGTCACGCCCCATCGCTGTGGTGGGCGGGAGTGGCAGCTGGTGGTGGTCGCGGGAGTCCAGGAGGGACGGTGGCCGGCGGTTCGGCGCAGCCGTTCGCTGCTGGGCGCCGACCGTCTGGGCCCCGAGGGGGCGACGCCTCCCACCACTGCTGGCGAGGTTCTGGCCGAGGAACGGCGGCTGTTCCATCTGGCCTGCTCGCGGGCCCGCGACGAACTCGTGGTCAGCGCCGTCGACGAAGCCGGGGGAGAGGCCGGTCCGCCGTCACGGTTCGTCCGGGAGTTGGGGCTCGAGCCGATCTCGTACGATCCAGTCGCTGAGCCGGTGCCGAGCGCCGCGTCGCTCATCGGCGAACTGCGGACCGTGGGCACCGATCCGGCCGCGAGTCCTTTGCTCCGCGAGCAGGCGGCGATCGCCCTCGCCCGGCTCGCCGACGACCTGCCCGGCGCGGCGCCCCGCACGTGGTGGGCGGTCCGGGAGACAACTCATCGATCCGCCCCCCTGGTGGGCCCTGACGCCCCGATCGTCCTGTCACCCAGCGGCGTCGACGCGCTGCGGCGGTGTCCGCGCCAATGGTTCCTGGAACGGCGGGCGGGGGCGACCCAGGGGGTTCCGAGGCGACGGCGGTGGGCACCCTGATCCATGAGCTGGCGCGGCGGGCGAGCGCCGGGGAGGTCGGACCTGAGGGGCTGCGCGCGGCCTTCGATGAAGCCTGGGCGGCCCTCCCGGCTGGACCGGCCTGGCGTCAGGACGCGAGGCGCGAGCGTGCCTGGAGCATGGTGCAGGCCTGGAGCGGCTGGGACGCCGATCGCCCCAGGGACCAGCTCGTGGGGGTCGAGGTGCCGTTCCGCTGCGACTTGACCGTTGAGCTGCCCGATGGTCGCCCGGAGACCGTCACGCTCCGCGGAGTTGTCGATCGGCTGGAGCTGGTCGATGACACTCTCGTCGTGGTCGACTACAAGACGGGGAGGAAGGCGACGGCTGGCCAGGTGCAGACACTGGGGCAGCTGGGCGTCTACCAGTTGGCGGTCCGCGCCGGCGCCTTCGACGAGCTGATCGGTGCCGCTGTCCACCGGCCGGGCAAGGCGCTCGCCGTCTACCTGGACGCCGGCGAGGGGGCGGCCCGGGCCGCGACGCTCGTCCAGCCGTCCCTCGACGATGTGCCCGTGCCGGACGGCATCGATGTCGGGTCCGCACCGGACTGGGCTTCGGCCGCCGTCGCGGAGGCAGCCCGGATCGTGCGGGACGAGGACTTCGTGGCACGCCGGGGATCGCATTGCCGCGGATGCCCGTTCGCCACCGATTGCCCGCCGAGGGGAGCCCGCCGATGACGCTCATCGATGACAGCACGCTGGCTGAACTCGTCGGTATCCCCTTCTCGACCGAGCAGTTGGCGGCGATCACCGCCCCGCTGGCGCCAGGCGTCATCATCGCCGGTGCCGGCACCGGCAAGACCACGGTGATGGCCGCTCGTGTCGTCTGGCTGGTGGCCTCCGGGCTCGTCCGCCCTGAGCAGGTGTTGGGGCTGACCTTCACCCGCAAGGCGGCGCGTGAGCTCGCCGCCCGGATCTCGACGTCGCTGGAGGCCGCCGGGCTGCTCGGCGATACGGAGATGTCCGGGGCCCCGACGGTCGCCACGTACGACGCCTTCGCCGGCATGCTCTGCACGGAGCACGGCCCCCGCTTGGGGGTCGAGGGCGACCTGCGGCTCGTCGACTCCGCGGAGCTCTACGCCCTCGCCGATCGGGTCGTCGCCGCGGGGGCGACGTCGGCGCCCGCGCTGTCGGGACTGTCGGTGGCCACCGTCGTGGAACGGGTGGTCGCGCTGAGCGGTCAGATGCTCGCCAATGGAGTCACCGCGGCGCAGCTGGCCGAGCAGTCCCGGGCGTTCCGGGCGGAGCTGGAGGAGGCGCCGCTGTATCGCGGCAAGCCGTACAAGGACGTCACCGACGCCCTCGGTGTTCTCGAGGCACGCCAGGAGCTCCTGGGCTTCGTCAGCGCCCTGTGGGCGGCGAAGGCACGCGACGGTGTCGTCGAGTTCGCTGACCGGACGGCCCTCGCGGCCCGGCTCGCGGCGGAGGTCCCGGGCGTCGGACGTCAGCTCCGCGAGGAGTTCCGGGTCGTGCTGCTCGACGAGTACCAGGACACTTCCGCGGCCCAGACGGCGATGCTGGCGGGCCTCTTCTCGGGCCCGGAGCCGGCATCGGGGCGAGGGTTTCCCGTCACCGCTGTCGGCGATCCCTTGCAGGCCATCTACGAGTGGCGAGGTGCAGCCGTCGGGACGATCGCTGCCTTCCCGGAGGTCTTCCGCGCTGCGGACGGGACACCTGCCCACCGGTTCACGCTGCGGACCAACCGCCGGTCGGGCACCGCCATCCTGGACGTCGCGAACCTGGTCTCCGCCCCGTTGCGCGCCGCCGGCGGCCCGGCCTGCCCCGAGTCGCTCGTCGGACCGGCGCAGGCCGGGCCCGGGGAGGTCACCGCCCACCGGGCCCGCAGCTGGGACGACGAGCAGCGCCACGTTGTCCGCACGCTCCTGGCCGAGCACGACCGGGGTGTGAGCTGGGCTGACATCGCCGTCCTGGGGCGGCGCCGGGCCGACCTCGGTGTCCTGCACCGAGTGCTGGAGGACGCGGGCATCCCTGCGGTCCTGGTGGGGCTGGGCGGCCTGCTGGAACTGCCAGAGTGTGCCCAGGTCATCGCCGTCCTGCGGCTGGTGCACGACGTGACGGACAACCGGGCGGCGGTGGCCGTGCTGTCTGGTCCACGGTGGCGGCTCGGCGCCCGCGATCTGGACGCCGTCGCGCGTCGGGCTGCCCACCTCGCGGGGGAGGGGGGTGATCCGTGCCTGCTGGACGCCGTCGACGACCCGGGGCCGGATGGCTTGTCCGTCGCCGCACGCGAGCGACTGCTGGCCCTGTCGGGGGAGTTCACCCGCCTCCGCAGCCACCTCGACGAGCCCGTCGGGGACCTCGTGGCGCGGGTGATCCGGGTCAGTGGGATCGTCCCCGAGCTCCTCGCCGAGCGCGGCCCCGACGGTGCCCGGCAGCTGGACGCGCTGATCGAAGCCGTCGAGGAGTACGGGGCACGTCGGCCCTCGGTCGGGCTGGGGGGTCTGCTCGCCTGGTTCGATGCCGAAATCAGGGTGGGCCGGGGCATGGAACAGGCCCCGCCGACGGCCCGCGATGCCGTCACCCTGCTCACCGTGCACGCGTCCAAGGGTCTGGAGTGGGACGTGGTCCTCCTGCCGGCCACGGTCGACGGGGTGTTCCCAGGGTCGCCGGACCCGGACGACTGGACCCGTGCCGCGCAGGTCCTGCCCTTCGAGCTTCGCGGCGACGCGGCCGGCTTGCCCGCGCTTGGCGAAGTGTCCCGACAGGGGCTGGCGCAGATGCGGGCCGAGCTGAAGGACCTGGCCCGCGACGGGGAGAAGCGACTCGGATACGTGGCCGTGTCGCGCGCGCGGCACCGGTTGCATGTGTCCGGGCATCGCTGGCACCCCGACACCATCCGCGAGCGGTCGGAGTCGCCGTTCCTCCGCGCGGCCCGGACCGTGCTCGACCTCAAGGAGGACGAACCCGCCGAAGAGGTCAACCCGTACACGGAGGGGGACGAGCGGGCCGCCTCTGCCCGGGTGGAGAGCATCGCCGACCCGATGAGTGTCGAGCTGGCCGCTCAGGTGGACCGTTGGCGGACGGTGTTCGCGGCCGGCGGGCGGCCGGTCCTGGCACCGGACGCCGACGTCGCCGAGCGAGCTTCGCGGTGGCGGACCGATGGCGAGCGGTTGCTCGCCCGCGCCCGGGCCCGACGAACACCCGTCGACGCTGACCTGCCCGGGCGCCTGTCGGTCACCGAGATCGTCCGGGGGGTGGCCGATCCCGACGTGCTGCGTGACGAGGTGCGCCGCCCGATGCCCGTGCAGCCCTCGCGCCGGGCCACGCTGGGCACCATGTTCCATGCCTGGGTGGAGGAGAGGTTCCGTCACCAGGGCACCCTTGACGTCCACTTCGAGGACGAGGCGGGCATCGCGGTCGGACCGGTCCATCGCTCGGCCGCCGATGAAGAGATGCTGGCCGAACTCGAGGGACTGCGCCGCGCGTTCGACGCGGGACGGTTCTCCGATCGGCAGCCGCTCGCCCTTGAGGTGCCGTTCGCCCTGTCGCTGGGCGGCAGACTCGTCCGTGGGCGGATCGACGCCGTCTACCGTCAGCCCCCCGGATCGGGCTCCGACTACCTGGTGGTGGACTGGAAGACCCACCGCGGCGGGACGGCCGATCCGCTGCAGCTTGCGCTGTACCGGCTGGCGGCCGCCCGGACGTACGGTGTCGACGTGGAGCGGGTGGCCGCCGGCTTCTACTACGTCCGTCGCGACCGGTGGGACCCGGTCGTGGACCTGCCTGGCGCCGAGGAGCTGGTCGCCCACGTGTCCCGGCTCACGGCGTCCCTGGGCGGGACTAGTCTGGCGCCGTGATGGACTGGTCGTCTGACAGCACGTTGGACCGCGTGGAGGAGCACCGCGACGACGCAGCCTGGCTGCATGAACAGTGGCACTCACCGACGGCCCGGGTCCTCCCGGTCGGCCCCGGCGGGCGACTGCCCGTCGCCTCCGACGCGACGTTGCGCTACGCACCGGCCGCCGGCGAGCTGGACCCGATGACGACCCACCTGCTGGGACTCGCCGACGGGGAGCCGATCTTCTGCCAGGTGGTGGACACGGTCGCGGGTGACACGGCTACGGTGCGCGAGATCGGACACCGCCTCACCGCGACCCAGTCCGACGTGGCCTTCAGCGCGACCGCCCTGGCCAACTGGCACCGGATCGAACCGCGCTGCAGCGCCTGCGGAGCCCTGACCGAGCCCCGGCGTGCCGGCCTGATGCGGCACTGTCCCGAGTGCGGGCGGGACAGTTGGCCGCGGACGGACCCCGCGGTGATCGTCGCCGTCACCAACGGCGACGACGAGATCCTGCTCGCCCACCAGACCGCTTGGCCCCCGGCCGTGTGTCGGTGCTCGCAGGCTTCGTCGAGACAGGTGAATCGCTGGAACAGGCCATCCATCGCGAGATCCTCGAGGAATCAGGCGTACGGCTGGGAGAGCTGCGCTACATCGGCAGCCAACCCTGGCCCTATCCCCGTTCGCTGATGTTGGGTTTCCGGGCTCGCGCCACTTCCAGGGAGATCATTGTCGACGCCGACGAGCTGGCTTGGGGTCGCTGGTATAGCCGGGCTGCCGTCCGGGCTGGCCAGGCGGACGGCACCCTCGTCCTGCCGCCCCAGTCCTCGATCGGCCGGCGCCTGATCGAGGACTGGCTGGGCGAGGACGGCGGCGGACCCCTGGGGCCGGTTCCTGGCTCGGAGTGGGGTGGGCTCTGACCCGCGGGCGTTCGTCAGCGCTGGCGATCGGCCAGTCCGGATGCGCGGTTGGCCCGGCGGGAGACCGCCTCGCGTAGCGCGTCCCGGGTGCCGTAGAGGTGCACGCCTTGTGACGCCCTGGTGATCGCCGTGTAGAGCAGTTCCCGCGTGAGCAGCGCCGATCCCCGATCAGGGAGGATCACCGACACCTCCTGGAACTGGCTGCCCTGCGCCTTGTGGATGGTGCTGGCGTACATCGGGACCAGCCCGGTCAGCTGCACCGGCGCGAGGAACCGTACGCTGCGCTGGTGCAGGTCCGCGAGGGCGAGCCGTCGGCCTGCGCCGGTGCGGACGACGGCTCCCACATCGCCGTTGTACACCTGCAGGGCCTTGTCCCGGCGGGTGACGAGGAGCGGCTCTCCGAGAGCCATCGGCTCCTCCCCGCTGCGCCCGAGCCAGGCGCGGGCGATGCGGTTCCACGTCGCTACGCCGGCAGGTCCTCGCCGGTGGGCGCACAGCAGCCGGTGCCGGTCGAGCACCTCGAGGGCACCGTGGGCATCTCCGGCCTCGGCTCGTTCCTCCAGGGCGGTGCCCCACGCCTCGACCCGCTGCCGCAACGAGTCGTACGCCTGATCTGCCGGGCCTCGGGAAACGGGGGTGAAGGACACGTTGTCCTCAGGCCCCAGAGCATCGATCAGGGCGTCCACGCGACCGGTGTCGCCGTCCCGGATCGCCATCGCGAGGTCGGCGATGCGGCCCTGGAACCGCCAGGTGTGGGTGAGGCGTACCAATCCGGGCTTGGCCACGGCCGGCCGGTCGACGGGGGCGATGAGGTCATCCAGCATTCGGTGGGTCGCAGTGGAGGCCGGCAGAGTCTGATCCTGGGCCCGCACCAGGGCGCCGATGTCGGAGAACACCGCTCCCGCCTCCACTGAGGCGAGCTGGTCGGGATCACCCACCAGCAGCAGCCGCGCATCCGGCCGGGTCGCCTCGAGTAGCCGGGCCATCAACGACAGTGACACCATCGACATCTCGTCCACCACGATCAGGTCGTACGGCAGCGGCCGCGTACGGTCATGGGCGAAGCGCGTCGTGCTGTCGCGCCGCCAGCCGAGCAGACCGTGCACGGTCGTGGCCTGCAGACGTCCGAGCCGGGCCACGACGGCGGGATCGGCGGCTCCGGGGGCGGTGGGTTCCAGAGCGGCGAGGGCATCCTTGACGGCCTCCCCCATCCGAGCCGCCGCCTTGCCCGTCGGGGCGGCCAGCCCGATGTGGAGGTCGGGCTCCAGGGTCGCCAGCACCACGAGGATGCGGGCGACGGTCGACGTCTTGCCGGTGCCCGGACCGCCCTGCAACACGCAGAGTCGGGTGGCGACGGTCGTGGCGGCGGCCGCGAGCTGGTGGTCCGGCTCGCCGGGTGCGAGCGCGGCCGGTCCCTCGACCCTCGGGAAGACGGAACGCAGCACGCCCACCACCCGGTCCCGGTCCAGGTCCACACCGGACATCGGCGTGCTGCGACGGATCTCGACGTCGGCCCGGACGAGTTGCTCGTCGCGCCAGTACCGATCGAGGTACAGCAGGGTGCCGACCAGCCGGAGCGGGCGACCGGGCGGACCGTCGGCGCCGACACTCACCAAGGGGCAATCTCGCAGGGTGGACAGCCATCCCTCAAGATCGGGCCAGTCGAGGGCCGAGACATCGACGGCGCTCTCGTCGCTCTCGAAGACGGCCTGCCGCACAGTGGCCAGGTCGACGCACACCGAGCCTGCGCGGACGGCCCGGACGGCCAAGGCGATCGCGAGCGGGATCCGCGGATCGCTGGCCCCGCCGAGGAAGGCCAACTGCTGGGCGACCTGGACGTCGGCGAAACCGAGGACACCCGCCGCGTCGAAGGCGGCGACCAGGCCGGTCCCGATCACGCTCGTCATGGTCGTGTCCTTCCCTCGGTGACCATTCGGCTGATCTCCACGATCAGGGCGGCCGGCGGTCGCCAGGCGAAGACGCCGTACGGCACGCCCTCCTCGGTCGGTGTGGCGGGCCCTGTCATCCCCCGCAGGAAGAGGTAACGGATGCCGCCCAGATGGTCCTCCGGACGGTAGGCGGGTAGCCGCCAGGAGAGGAAACGGTGCAGGGCGACCGAGTAGAGCAGGGCCTGCAGGGGGTAGTGGGCGGTCATCATCGCGCCGGCCAGAGCCGAGGGGGCGTACGCCGCCAGCGGGAGCGTGCCGTCCGACGGCGGGCCGCCGAGCCAGTTCGTCTTGTAGTCCACCACCACGAACCGGGGGTCCCTCCCACCGACCCGCAGCACGGCATCGATGCTACCGGTGAGGAATCCGCGCAGTGTCTGGTCACCCAGTCCCGGTTGCCGCAGCCGCTCAGCGTACGCGGCCAGTGGGTCCTCGGGGGAAAGGTGCCGGTCGAGGGCGTCCGCGATGTCGGCGAGCAGGGCCGGCGCACCGGGCTGGTCGCCACCCCCGAGGGGCAGCTCGAAGTCGAGCTCACTGAGGCGGTCGGTGAGGGCGATGTCGGCCAGCGCCAGCTCGGCCAGGTCGGCTCCCAGAGGAGTGCGCACCGCACCGTCGAGACTGGCCGCCAGGACCCGGTGATCGAGCCCTTCCAGAGGTGACGCGGCGGCGACGCTGTCGACGAGGGCGTCGAACGGTGGACCGGCGGGGTCCCAGGACTCGAGAACGGCATGGACGAGCGTCCCGAAGCGGGCGCCGGTCGGGAGCGGACCCCAGGGCGAGAGCTGCCGCTCGACGGGCGCCTCGGCACCGCCCTCTGCCAGGGCCGGTGCGGTGGTGTCGTCGACCGCCGGCTCGTCATCGGGACGGCCATCACCGGTGCCGGCCGCCCCGTGCGATCCGTCGTGGAGTGAGGCGGTCAGGCCGGTGTAGGAGGTGCGTCGCCAGGTGGTGTCGAGCGGGCGGTCGAACCGTCGCAGGTGCGGCGCTGGCAGCGCGACGGGTAGCGCCGGCGGCTCGACGGGCTCGGCCTCGTCGGCCACGTACGCGAGGGCGACTCCCGGCAGGGCGGGAGGATCCTGGTCCGGCGCGACGGGCACCGTGCGCGGCAGCGTGCCGTCGCCGCCCCGGTCACCGAAGAGCACCCGCTGCAACGGTGAGGCAGGGGCATACCCCTGGTGCGGGGCCCACCAGGCGATGATCTGGGAGGCAGCCCGGGTCATCGCGACGTACAGGACACGCAACTGCTCCCCGGCGCTCTCCTCCAGGGCGAGGCGGTGGCGGGCCCGCGAGGACGCATCCCGACGCCCGCCGACGTCGACGAGCCGGTCCCCGGCGCGGTCGTGCACGGTGAAGGCCTCAGGAACGGCGTCGTCCTGGGCCGGCTTCTGGTCGGTCATGTCGGGCAGGAGGACGATCGGGAACTCCAGCCCCTTGGCGGAGTGCACCGTGATGACCTGAACGGCCTCCGCCTCCGTCTCCAGGCGCAGGGCCTGGGCATCGTCGCCCGTACGGCTCGCGACGGCGATGGCCTCGTCGAGCCAGGTGAGGAGCCGTCGCGGAGCGAGGTGACCGCCGGTCTCCGCCTCATGGAGCAGTTGGCCCAGATGACGAAGGTCGGTGATCTCCCGCTCCGAGCCGGTGCGGGTGATGGATCGGCCGGCGAGGTCAGCCTCGTCGAGGGCGGCGTCGAGCACAGCTGCGACACCGTGCTCCGTCCACAGCCGCCCCCAGGAGCGGACCCGGATGAACAGGCTGGCCCGGTCGTCCTCGTCAGCGCGGATCAGCTCGTCGAGCCCCCAGCCGACGAAAGGGCCGAGCGCGAGCCGGTGGACCGCGCTGGGCTGGGGGTCGAGCAGGGTGGCGAGCAGCTCGCGCCACGCGGTGGCCGACGGCGACCGCAGGACGCTGTCCGCCCCGTTGACCACCGCCGGGATGCCAGCGGCGATCAGGGCGCGGGCCATCCGGGTGGCGGCGTGGTTGAACCGTACGAGCACGGCGATGTCGCGAGGACGTAGCGGGCGGGTCACGTCGCCTTCCTCGAGGGTGGTGCCATCGCTCAGCAGGCGGGCCACCACGGCCACGGCGTCGCGCCGGATCCGCTCCCGCTGCGCGCTGATGCTGGTGTAGGGGCGGGTGACCCGGCGCAGCTCCAGTCCCGGGCACGGGGTCCCGACCGGATCCCGGAGCCGTGAGCCGGCGTGCTTGGCCCGGACCTCGCCGAGGGTGATGCCGGGATCGCCGAGGGCCGTGCGGCCCAGGACGGAGTCGATGGCTCGGACGACGGTCTCGTCGGAGCGCCAGTTGGTGGCCAGGGTCAGGCGACGGTCCGCCTCCCGGGCGGCAGCCAGGTAGGTTTGTACGTCCCCGCCGCGGAAGCCGTAGATGGCCTGTTTGGGGTCGCCGATGAGGAACAGGTCGCTGTGGCCGTGGAAGGCCGTCCGGAGGATCTCCCACTGGCGGGGATCGGTGTCCTGGAACTCGTCGACCATCACCACCCCGAAGGCGTCCCGCAGCCGCTTCGCCGTTGCTGCGGCCGTCGCCGGGTGCCGCAGGGCGGAGGCGAGGCGCCCGATCAGGTCGTCGTACGTGTAGAGGCCCCGGTCCCTCAGCCGGCGGTCGACCTCCTGGCGGGCCCGGACGGCGAAGTCGACCCGGGCCCTCGTCAGGTCGTCATCGGTCGGATCCGGCACGATCGGCGCGGCGGGCGTTCCCACCGCGGTCGCGGCGAGAAGCCTCGCCACTTGTGGTTCGAACGGCGGGCGCGCGAGGCTGCCGAAGCGCGCCAGGAAGAGGTCGTCGCAGACCTCCGCGGTGATGGCGTGGTGGTCGGGCAGCAGGACGGCGTCCCGCCGGTGGCCCGAGAGCAGGCCGAGCCGGTCGAGCATCGTCCCGGCGAACTCGTGGATCGTCGCGATGGTCGCGGCGTCGAAATCGGTGAGCGCCTCACGCAGGCGGTGCTGGGTCGTCCGCGGCAGACCTGCTCGCAGGGCCTGCCACACCGGTTCCTCGTCCGGCGTGGGAGGAGCACTGAGCATCTGGAGTGCCTCGGCCAGCCGGGCCCGGACCCGGGTACGCAGTTCACGTGCAGCCTTGCGCGTGAACGTGATCAGCAGCATCGAGCGCAAAGGCGTCCCGCGGGCGACGGAGAGGACGACGAGGGAGGCGATGGTGTGGGTCTTGCCCGTGCCGGCGCTCGCCTCGAGCAGCGTCGTGCCGCTCGGCAGGGGCGCGGCCAGGTCGAGCGCGGGGGAGACCTCGGCGTGCAGGGGGATGGTGCTCATCGTTGCCGCTCCGCCTCGTCGATGGGTGACCACAGCCCTCTGGCCAGATCGGCGATCCAGTCCGCCTCGTCGCCGATCGCCGTCAGTAGCGGGGGCGGGGCGTGGTGACCAGGGACTGCAGGTCCGATCCCCACAGCAGCTCCCAGTTCTCGTCGCGGTCCTCGTCCCAGGCCTGGCGCAGGGCGCGGTGACCCCACAGCTCCGCGCCCCTCGTCCCCGGGCGTACGCCGGCCGCCAGAGCCACCCCGGTCTTCAGAGGCAGCGGCAGGGGAGTGCTGAGCCCGATCGTCGCCACCCGCACCCACCGGTCGAGCAGGAACCGGGCCACGTCCGGTTCGGGCGCGTCCATCGAGACCAGGTCACCCCGCCCGACGAGGTGTGCTCGCGGGCGTTCGACCGTGCCGGAGGCGGCCAGGGCGAGCAGGTCGAACCAGGCGGTCAGACGATGGCGGGCCCGGACCCGGCCGTACGACACCTGGACCAAGGCCGAGCCCCGCGTCGTCACGTCGGCACTCAGCATCAGGCCGTCCGGCAGCGGCACCCGCAGGTGGCGGGTCGACGGCGCTTCGGCGCGCAACGCCGACGACTCCCGCAGGACCTGCTCCACCGTGTGCCGGACCCGGTCGAGGATGCCGGTACCGGCGGCGCCGGGAGGCAGTGTGCCGCGGAGGAACTCTGCCCGCAGGGCCTCGTCCAGTCCGTCACCCCGCAGGGTCGCCTCGAGGACACGGGAACCGGCGCCCCAGACACCCAGTCCGTCGAGCCCCAGGGGAACCGCGTCGGCAGGGAGATCCTCGTCGTGCCAGATGGTGAAGCCCGCCCTGCGCCGCAGGAACCCCCGCGCCGGATGCGCGAGGACGTCCACCACGTCCGGCAGCGGCACCACCCCGCCGTCCCAGCTCCACGGGGGCACCTCCAGCCGGCGGGCGAGGGGCACGTCCTCGGGGAGGCGACGGGGGCCCGGTACCGCCGCGACCGACGCCGCGGCGCCGGCGGCGGCCGCCGCGTCGAACCCGGACAGTGCCGACGCCCGGAACGGGGCGTCGGCAGGATCGCCGAACGACAGGGGCGCGTACGGCTGCAGGGGGTGGCGGGCCAGCAACGCATCCTCGACCGGGCGAGCGTCCGGCAGCTGCACCATCGGCCGCAACGTGTCGAGCAATTCGCTGACGACCACGGTGGGCGGCCGGGACTCGCCGGTGTGGGGATCGGCCCCGGTCCAGGTGAGCACGAGGTGCTGCCGGGCCGCTCGGATGAGGTCGAGGAAGACCTGACGATCGCGGTGACGTGGGCCGGGCGCCCCGGGGTCCGGCGCGAGGTCGAGGAGATTGTCGCCGTCGGCGCGCTCCGGGCGGGGCACCGTTCCGTCGTCGAGGCCGACGAGGCAGACGACCCTGAACGGGACGTGGCGGGCGGGGGTCAGGGAACAGACCGTCATGGCGCCGGAACGGAAGGCCGAGCGGGGCAGCCGGCCCCGCAGGGCCTCATCGAGCAGCTCCAGCAGGTCGTCGAGGGTGAGGTCGGGGGCATCGGCGGAAGCGCCCTCGGCGACCTCGGCGAGGACGCCCCAGGCATGGTCCAATTGCCAGCCGCGGTCCGGGGCAGGGGCCATCAGTTGCCCGATGGCCTCGCGGCAGATTTCCCCCCACTCGGAGGCGGGATGCGGCAGTTCAGCGGCTCGGGCGAGCCGGATCAGCCGGGCCATCACCTCGGCGACCGCCCCCACCACCTCGATATCGGAGGAGCCGACGTCATCGAGCGGGAGGCCGCTGCGGACGGCATGTGACCCTTCCTCGGTCATCGCGATCCCGACCAGCATCCGATTCAGGCCGCTCAGCCAGGTGTTCGCGCCGACCCCGCCCAGGCCGAATCGGTCGCGGTGCGCCGCGTTCATGCCCCAGCGCACGCCGGCGGCCGTGATCAGGTCGTGCGCGCGGGTGAGGTCGTCCTCGTCGAGGCCGAATTGCCGGGCGACGGGATCGGCGCCCAGGAAGGCCTCGAGTTCCGTGGCACCGGCCCGGCCGCGCCCCATGCTCAGGGCGTCCACCAGGCAGGTGAGCAGCTCGTTGTGCTCGCGGCGGTCGGGGTCGGCGAAGCGTACGGGGATCGACCGGGCGGGGTGGCCTCCGGGCCGTTCCGGGGCCGCGCCGGCGAAGGCAGCCTCGAGGAGGGGCATCATCGCCGGGTCGGCGCAGGCGACGAGGACGTCACGCGGCTGCAGGGTCGGGTCGTCGTCGAGCAGTCCGCACAGGACGTCGCGGAGCACCTCCGCCTGACGATCGCGCCCATGGCAGGCGTGCAGGGAGATGCTCGTGTCACCCGGATCGAACGGTGCGCCCGGACCCGGTTCGCCCCGATCCAGGTCGTCGCGAAGCCGGTCCAGCAGCGTCACCCGGGCCGGCGCGGCAGTCACTGGCCCGAGTCTCGGATGAGTGGTCAGTGCGGCCCCCGCCTCCAGCAGGGCGGCCAGGGTCGCCTCGGACTCCCGGTCGAGCGAGAGTGACAGGGGATGGGCGGACTGCTCGGCCGCCCCGGGCAGCCACACCGCGACCCGGCGACGCCGGGACAGCGCGTCGAGGAGCCGCACGTCGGTCTCGGTGAGCCAGCCGGGCGCCCAGACGTTCACCGTCGCTGGCACGTCGGCCTCGAGGGCCCCGCCGGGGGTCTCCAGATCGTCGAGGGCGAGGCCCACCCGTGTCACCGGGTCGGGGACGGTCCGGATCCCGGGGCGTGCGAGCAACGCCCGCCACAGGGGTGGTTGCCAGGCGAGTTCATCCGGTACGCCGCTGTCGTCGCCCAGGCTCCAGGCCCGGAGCAGCGCCGGACGGCGACGAGCGTAGTCGTGGAACACCTCGGCCACGTGCCGGCCGAGCCACACGGTGCCGCCCGCTGGGCCCTGAGCCGCACGCCAGGCCCCAAGTGGCGTCCCCGCCCATCGCTCGTCCTGCTCGAGCAGCGCGGCCACATGCCAGCCCAGGGGACCGAGCCGCCACGGGTCGGTCTGCTGATCGACACCGGCGGCACGCCCGGTCAGCTGATGAAGCCAGGACGCCAACGGAGGCATGGCGATGCCCGCGCTGATCCCCAGCGTGCGGGTGAGCCGATGGGCCAACCAGCGCTGGGTCCCCGGACCCTCGCAGGTGACCAGCAAGGGGTCGAACACATCGGCCGGGGGTTGCGCCATCGTCGCCGCCAGCGCGTCGGCCAGCAGCTCGACGTCCGCCGCCACATGGACGATGAGGCGGCCGCTGGGCGTGGGGTTCGTCATGATGGCCACCACTGTAGAGGAGGGCACTGACACCGGAAGGCCGACGGCGTGGGCGGCCGGGGAGGGGCGATGTCACTCGGGCGACCTACAGTGTGGGACATGCCCACCACCCCGTCCCCGCTCGATCCACGGCCGAATCCCTCCTCGACCACTTGGATCCCGAGCAGCGCGCGGTGGCGACCAGCCTGGCGGGGCCGGTCGTGGTCATCGCCGGCGCCGGCACGGGCAAGACCCGGGCGATCACGCATCGGATCGCGTACGGCTGCGCCGTCGGGGCGTTCGTCCCTCCCGAGTCCTCGCGGTGACGTTCACCACGCGGGCGGCGGGCGAGATGCGTGGCCGGCTCCAGGAGTTGGGCGCCCGGGGCGTACAGGCGCGGACGTTCCATTCCGCGGCCCTGCGCCAGGCACAGTACTTCTGGCCCAAGGCGTACAGGCGCCCGCTGCCCCCGCTGGCCGACAACCGCTACGGGCTGGTGGTTGAGGCCGCCCGTCGGCTGCGGCTGGAGACTGACCAGGGCATGGTGCGCGACCTGCTCGGCGAAATCGGCTGGGCCAAGGTCTCCAATGCCGACGCCGACTCCTATCCGGCGGTGGCGCGGCGGACTGGCCGGGAGGTGTCCGGGCTGGAGCCGGAGACGATCGCCCGGGTGTTCGCCGGCTACGAGCGGCTGAAGGCCGATCACGGGGTGATCGACTTCGAGGACATCCTGCTCTGCTGTGCGGCCATGCTCGCCGAGCGCCCCGAGGTCGCCGAGGAGGTCCGCCGCACGTACCGCCACCTGGTGGTGGACGAGTATCAGGACGTGTCGCCGCTGCAGGAGGCGCTGCTCTCCCTGTGGCGGGGTGATTCCGAGGACATCTGTGTGGTGGGCGACCCTGCTCAGACCATCCATTCCTTCGCCGGTGCGCGCGCCGACTACCTGACGGGTTTCACCCGGCGCTATCCGGGTGCGGCGGTGGTCCGACTGGTCCGCGACTACCGCTCGACACCTGAAGTGGTGAGGGTCGCCAACCAGGTGATCGGACACGCCGGCCCGCAGGCGCTGGTCGCCCAGCGGCCGGCCGGCCCGGCGCCGCTCTGGTCGGAGGCCTCGGACGAGGCCGAGGAGGCTGCCGGGATCGCCGCCTGGTTGGCCGGTCTGGCAGGGCAGGGGGTCGACTACCGCGAGATGGCGGTGCTCTTCCGGATCAATGCCCAGTCCCCCCAGTTGGAGCAGGCTCTCGACGCGGCGGGCATCCCGTACCTGGTGCGGGGGGCGGAGCGCTTCTATGACCGCGCCGAGGTGAAACAGGCCATCGGCCTGCTCCGTGCCCAGGCACGGACCGGCCAGGCCGACGGTGTCGGCGCCCTCGACCAGGCCAAGGCGCTGCTGGAGCCGCTCGGCTGGCGCGCGACGGCACCGTCCGGCGCGGGCTCCCGTCGGGAGAAGTGGGAGTCCCTGGCCGCGCTCATCGACCTGGTCGATGATGTTCTCGCCGAGCGGCCCGGGTCCAGCCTGGCCGACGTCGCAGAGGTCCTCGAGTCGCGGGCGGCGGCTGACCACGCGCCGATCGCCCACGGCGTCACGCTCTCGACCTTCCACGCGGCCAAGGGCCTGGAGTGGGATGCCGTCGCGCTCTCCGGTGTCCATGAGGGGTCGGTGCCGTTCGTCCTCGCGAAGTCCCGCGACCAGGTGGACGAAGAGCGCCGGTTGCTCTACGTCGGCGTCACCAGGGCTCGGGAGCACCTACGGATCTCCTGGTCGCGGGCGCGGTCGGGGACGAACGGCCGGCGACGGCCCTCACGATTCCTGGACGGAATCATCCCCGACGGTGTCCCCGCCGGGCGGGTCACAGCCTCCGGTGCGGGCAGCGCGGCTCGTCGCAGGACGGCACTGAGTGCCACCTGCCGGGTCTGCGGACAGCCGCTGCGTGACGCCGCCGAACGCAAGATGTCCCATCATCGCGACTGCCCGGTGGACTACGACGAGCCGACGGCCGACGCGCTGCGGCGGTGGCGGCGCACGGAAGCCAAGCTGCGCAGCATCCCGGCGTACGTGGTGTTCACCGACGCGACCCTGCTGGCGCTCGCCGAGGCCCGCCCGAGCGATGAGCGGGCGCTACGGAATGTGAACGGGATCGGCGCGGCGAAGGTCGAGCGCTACGGAGAGGCCGTGCTGAGGATCTGTGCGGATCCCGGCCTCGTCGACGAGGAGGGGACCCTCGCCGGTACCGACGCGGTCTGAGCGTGCCGGCTCCCGCTGGGACTGCCGGCCGGAGCCCAGCAACAACCACACGACGGGTGCGGTCGCCAGGCCCGCCAGGTCTGGCGCCACGCTCGGGTGTCCATCTCCACAGTCCGGTCGGCGAGATCCGGCAGGCCGCCTCGCCCCCAGCAGGACAGTTGGGCCATCACCATGGACGTGGCCCACTCGCGCAGGGCTGGCGGATACGGAGCGGGCGACGAGATCATGGCGGCCCGCTGCTCCACCCATGAGGCGTCCCGAGCTGCGCGGGTCAGGTCGCCGCAGGTCAGGCAGGATGTTCGCCCCGGCACGACGAACGGGCCCACCAGCACGCCCTCCGGCCGGGGGCGCAGGACGACATGCGGATCGTCGGCGCGCATCAGGGCCTCGATGAGGGCAGGGTCCGGTTCCAGGCAGCCGGAGGCGACCACCGTCGGCGTCCCGGCGGGAAGCGGCCGACGGTCGAGCATGTCGACACAGTGCACCCGATCGTGACCCGGGCCGAGGTCCTGATACCCGCCGGGGGCGACGACCTGGACCATCCCCACCCCAGCCTCGAGGAGTCCCGCGACGAGTCCGGGAACCAGGAGAGTGTCGGCGACGACGCGCGCCACTCGCGTTCCGCCCAGTGGACCTTCCTGTGGGTCGTCCACAGCGAGCAGGCCGGCGCGCGCGAGAGTTGTCACCAGGTTGTCCACAAGCCCCGGCGTGACATTCCACCGGACCGTGAGGTCGTCGAGGGAGTACTCGCCGGTCAGATCCGCCAGCATCCGGCCCAGCCCGGTCGGACCGGCTCCGAACCTCAGCCCACGATCCGCGTCGCAGCCGATCTGCACCGTGCCATCCCGCAGTTCGAGGACGGGCAGGCCGGTCAGCAGACGCGGGTGGGCTCCCGACGCGAGGCGTCCCGCGACACTGTCGTTCATGCCCACCACGATGGCCCGGAGCGGCGAGGGTTTCCACCCTGACAAGGGAACGGACAACACCCCGCGGTTCCGGACAACAGCTCGGACCACATCGCGCAGGGCTGGGGAGGTGGCAGGCAGAAGGCCCTCACGCTATCGATGGTGTTCGCCTTCCCCTGCGAACGCACCGACCACGGAGGGCCTTCTGACGCCAATCTAGGGGGCGGTGTCCGGCTTCGTCAAGGCGGGACCTCCGGGCCAGGTGACGATGTCGTCGGGACGACCAGGCCCCGGGACGACTGCCACCCCTGTTGTCCACGGCTGTGGACAACCTTGTGGATGGATTGTGGTCAACGTGTGGACGACGACTGGCCACCGCTCGGTCGGGCGTCGTTCACCAGGTCGACACCTTGTGTCCCGCCTGGCGGCACGGGTGCCCGCCCGGAGCGGACGGATTCACTCGTGCCCGGGGCCCTCGTCGTCGTCCGTACCGCCCTCCGTCCGCCGCTGCCGGTCGGCTTCGTTGAACAGCCGCTCGAGCTCGGCATCGATGTCGTACGCCTCGGGCTGCTGGACGGTCTGCGGGGCGTTGGCGTCGACCTCGCCGGCGACGAACCCCAGCGGGTCGTCGAGCCCCGCTGCCGTCGGCAGGTTGTCCGGGTGGCTCCAGATCCTGTCGCGACCTTCCATGTCGCGGGCCTCCCTCAGCGCGGCCCACAGATTGGCCGCGTCGCGCATCCTGCGCGGGCGCAGTTCCAGGCCGACGAGGGTGTTCAGCGCCTCCTCCGCCGGGCCGCCGGTGGCCCGGCGCCGGCGCATCGTCTCCGCCAGTGCGGGCGCCGTCGGCATCCATCGGCCGGTGGCCTGCGTGACGGTGTCGTCGACCCAGCCCTCGATCAACGCCAGCAGGGTCTCCAGCCGTTCGAGGACGGCCTGCTGCTCAGGGGTGCGTACGGGTTCGAAGAGGCTGCCCTGGAGCTTCTCGAAGGCCTCCTGGAGCGCTTCGAGACCCATCGAGGCGGGGTCGAGATCGCGGTACATGTCCTCCATGGCCGACATGTCGATGCGGATGCCCGCCGCGTACTGCTCGAACAGCGACAGCAGCTGGGGCCGCAGCCAGGGTGCCGCCGCGAACAGGCGCTGGCGGGCGGCCTCGCGCAGGGCCAGGTAGACCTGGATGTCGGTGGGGGACCGGTCGAGACCTTCCGAGAACGCGGCCACGTTGGTCGGCAGCAGCACGACGGCCCCGTCCTCCCCGAGCGGCAGGCCGATATCGGTGAGGCCCAGCACCTCGGACGCGAGCCGACCGAGCGCTTCGCCCACCTTCTGGCCGTACATCATCGCCCCACTGGTGCGCAGCATCGGCTGCAGCATCCCGGCCATCTGGGCCAGCTCGGCCGGCTGGTCCTCGCCGGAGGACCGAAGGAGGGCATCGGCCAGCGCATCGGCGAAGCTGGTCGCGACCGGGGCGATGATCCGCTCCCAGACGGGCAGGGTCGAGGTGATCCATTCCGACCTGCTCCACACCTTCGGCGCCTGCTCAGTGGCGGGGAAGATCGTCGATCGGTCCAGCCACCCCTCGGCGATCCGGGCCGCCTCGGTGACGCTCTCCCGCTGTTCCCGCGTCGGGGCAGGATCCGACCCACGCTCGGCGCAGATCCGGCGGGCGATGGTGCTCACCTGACGCCAGTCGACCTGACCGGGCTGCACCAGCGACCCGGCGCCTCCGGCAGGATTCGCGAAGCCGCTGTAGCCAGCGGTGGGCCCGGCGGAGCCGGCGGCGAACATCTGCCCGAAGGCCTGCTGGAGCTGCTGCATCAGCGCCGCGAGATCGGGCGTGCCGCCTGGTCCGGTGGCACCGGAAAGGCCCAACTGGCGGAGCAACTCCTCGAAGGCGTTCTCCTGCGGCTTGCCCTCGTCCGGGTCGTTCTCGTCGGGGCGAGGATCGTCGGCCATCTGTCACTCCTGCTCGTGGGACATCCTGACTTGCGTCCATTGAACCGCATCGGGCCAAGCGCGTCCGGATGGGCCCTGCGGTGTTCGGTACAGTCGTACGCATGCTCCGGACGAGTGCCTGCGTGACCGCCGAGACGCTGGCGGTTGACGATCTCCTGCGTGCCGTCGCCGACCCCGCGGTCGGCGGGGTCGGGATGTTCGTCGGGCTGGTCCGCGACCACGATCCGGCCGGTCCCGCCTCGACCGTGAGCTGGCTGGAGTACTCCGCCCATCCCAGTGCCGAGGCCACCCTGGCCGCTCTGGTCGCCGAGGTCGCCGAGGCGTACGACGCCCTGGTGGCGCGGGCCGAGCATCGGGTCGGCCGGCTTGGCGTGGGTGACGTCGCGGTCACCGTCGCTGTCGGCGCCGCCCACCGCGCCCCCGCGTTGGAGGCGTGTCAGGTCCTGATCGACCGGATCAAGACCGAGGTGCCCATCTGGAAACGCCAGGCCTTCGACGACGGTGTGACCGGCTGGGTCGGTCTGTGAATCCGCGGGAGACCGGGCCGCGCCACCGGCGGCGGTCTCTTCCCGGTCGTGCCGCCGCTCGGCTGCGCCGCGTGTTCGGCGGGACCCCGACGACGACGGCTGCCGCGGCCGCGACCTTCGTGGTGCTGGCCATGGTGCTGGCGCTGGTGCCGGTGCCGTACGTGACCTGGAGCCCGGGTCGTACGGCCGACGTACTCGGTCCCGCGGCCTCCGGGCAGGGGGAGGCCATCTCCATCTCCGGTCTGGCGACCCACCCGACGCGGGGCCAGCTGCGGCTGACCACTGTCGCGGTGACCCGGGCGGATTCCCGGATCACCCTGCCGGCCGCCCTGGCGGCCGAGTGGTTGCCGTGGCGTGAGGTCCTGCCGCGAGCCGCTGTCTATGCGCCCGGCACCACCGATCAGCAGAGCACCACCGAGGGCACCAGGATGATGGACACCGCGCAGCAGTCGGCCGTCGCGGCGGGGCTGCGCAGCGCGGGGGTCACGGTCACCGAGGTGACGCAGGTCGTCGGGGTCACCAACGGATCGCCGGCCGACGGTCGTCTCGAACCCGGTGACACGATCACCCGGATCGATGGGGCGCCCGTCACGGCACCGGCGGACCTCACCGCGCGGATCAGGGCCCATCACGTGGGCGACACCGTCCGCCTCGGCGTCCGGAGGGCGGGGACCGAGCAGGAGGTCACCGTTCCTACCGTCGCCGCCTCCGGCGCCCCGACCCGCCCGATGATCGGGGCCAGCGTCGGCGTGGGGTACGAGCATCCCGGCACGGTCACCTTCGGTATCGACCCCGGCATCGGCGGACCGAGCGCCGGGCTGGTGTTCGCCCTCGCCATCCATGACCGCCTGACGACCGGGGACCTCACCGGCGGCCGCGTCATCGCGGCGACGGGGACCATCGATGCGGACGGCAGGGTCGGATCGATCGGCGGTCTGCCCTCCAAGGTGGCCGGTGCCCGATCGGCCGGGGCCGCGCTGTTCCTGATCCCGGCCGGCAACTGCGACGAGACGGTCGGTCTGCACACGGATATGCCCCTGGTGCCGGTGGACACCCTCCAGCAGGCGATCGACATCCTGTCGCGGCCGGACACGCCGACCGCCGACCTACCCCACTGCTCCTGACGTCCCGAGGAGGACCTGATGAGCCAGCCCGAACCGCCCCGCGACACCGACGACGCCGCCGACGCCCTGGTGGCCGCCCTGATGGAGATCGAGCGTCATGTCTCCACCCTCGGCTGGGACCAGCCGGCCCGGTTGTTCGCCCTGGTCCGTACGGCCGATCTCGTCGCCGCGGAGCCCCACCTCGCCGACGCCCTGGATGCCGAGCACCGGCCCGCCGACGCGCTCAGCTCGATCGAGCAGGACACCTGGCATGCCGGGGAGGACGTCGTGCAGGCGCTGCAGGAGATCGCCTGGCCCGACACCGTGGAGGGGTGCGCGCTGGCGATCGAGCGGGCCTTCCTGCCCTCCGATGCCGAGGCCGACATCCCCGAGGACCCCGAGGAGGCGGCCCGCTACGTCGCTGAGCATCCGCGCCGTCAGGACATCCGGGTGGTGGCCGGAGTGCTGCGGTCCGGACAGCAGCAGAGCCTTGCCCGGCTCGCCAGCGATCCCGGCGATCTGCTCGGGGGACGCGACCTGGCTCCTGGGCTCTCGGAGCTTCTCAGCCGCACCCTGCGCTGAGCCGGGGGCCGTTGCCTCCTTCCCCGTAGGATGGGGGCGCCGCACCTCGACCGTCCCCGGCCGTCCCCGGATCCCGTTCCCCCCGTTTCTCGTCCCGCCCGCGAACAAGGAAGTGTCACGTGAGCACCGCCTCTCCGGCCCGACCCCGGCGCAAGCCGCACCCGCTGCTGATCACCCTGGTCGCGATGGCGGTACTGCTCGTGCTGCTCGCGGTGACGGCCAACGTCTGGACCGACTTCCTGTGGTACCGCGCCCTGGGGTACTCCGCGGTGTTCACCACCCGGTTGCTCACCGAGGGCGTGCTGTTCGCCCTCGGGTTCCTCATCATGAGCGGGTTGGTCATCGGCAACGGCCTGGTCGCCCTGCGGCTGCGTCCGCGGACCCGGCCGACGGCCCACAGCAGCCTGCTGGAGAGCTACCGGCATGTGTTGTTCAGCGGCCGGTTCCGGGTGGTGCTGTACGTGTTCGGCGTGATCCTGGGGTTCTTCGGGGGATTCGGGATCTCGGGGAACGTCGACACCGTGCTCGCCTGGCTGCATCGGACACCGTTCGGGGGTAACGAGGCAGGCTTCGGGCTCGACCCGGGGTTCTTTGTCTTCTCCTACCCGTTCTGGAAGATGGCGCTCACCTTCCTGATCACGTGCCTTGTCCTCAGTGGCCTGGTCGCCCTGGTGATCCACTACCTGTCCGGCGCGTTGCGTCTTGAACGGGGCGCGCGGTCCTCGGCGGGCGCCCAGGTGCACCTGTCGATCGTGATCGGTGTGATCCTGGTGGTGTACGCCGTGCTGCGGATCTTCGAGCGGTACGGATTGCAGGTCGCCTCGAGCCAGTTGCTGACCGGCATCGGATACACCGATGACCACGTCCGCACGACGGCGCAGCTGATCCTGGCCGCGATCACCCTGGTCTGCGCGTTGCTCTTCTTCGCCAACGCGGCACTGCGCCGCTGGCGGATCCCGGTCGCCTCGATCGTCCTGCTCGTCCTCTCCGGGCTCATCCTCGGCCTCATCTACCCGGCGGTCGTCCAGGCCTTCTCGGTCAACCCGGACGAACCGGACAAGGAGAAGCCCTACATCGAGCGGCACATCGCGGCGACCCGCGCGGCCTACGGCGTGTCCGACGTCGGGGTCCAGGACTACACCGCGGTCACCAAGACCTCGCCGGGCCAGCTGCGCGCGGACGCCGAGGCACTGCCCGGCATCCGGCTGATCGATCCCAAGGTGGTCGCGCCAGCGTACGAGCAGTTCCAGCAGGTGCGTGGCTTCTACCAGTTCCCGAAGACCCTCGACGTGGACCGTTACACCATCAACGGCCAGGAGAGCGATGTCGTGGTGGCGGCCCGAGAGATCGACCTCACCGGGCTGGACTCGAAGAGCTGGAACAACATCCACACGGTCTACACCCACGGATACGGCATGGTCGCGGCCTACGGCAACCGCCGCCAGACCGAGGGCCAGCCCGACTGGATCGAGAAGGACATCCCCCCGACCGGGGCCCTGGGCGAGCAGCAGTCCCGGGTGTACTTCGGCCAACTCTTCACCAACTTCTCGATCGTGGGGGCGCCAGCGGGGTCGGGGCCGGTCGAGCTGGACACGCCCGGAGGCGGAGACCAGAGCGGTGGCTCCAAGATGTTCACGTACGACGGCAAGGGCGGCGTAGGGATCGGCAACTTCCTCACCCGGGCGCTGTACGCCATCCGGTTCGCCGACGCCAACATCCTGTTGTCCGACCGGGTGAACAGCGACTCGAGGATCATCTACAACCGCACTCCCTCGGAGCGGGTGAAGGCTGCCGCGCCCTGGCTGACGGTGGACTCCAACATCTACCCGGCGATCGTCAAGGGGCGCCTGGTCTGGATCGTCGACGGCTACACCACCTCGAACACCTACCCCAATGCCCAGCGTGTCAACCTCGACTCCGCGGTGTCGGCCCAGCGAGCGACCGACACCGGCCTCGGCGCGACGGGGCGGTCGATCAACTACATGCGCAACTCCGTCAAGGCGGTGGTCGACGCCTACGACGGCACGGTCGACCTGTACGCCTGGGACACCAGCGATCCCATCCTGCAGACCTGGAGCAAGACGTACCCGGGGCTCGTCAAGAGCCGGGAGGAGATCTCGTCGGAGCTGCTCAACCACCTGCGCTACCCGGAGGACCTCTTCCAGGTGCAGCGCGAGGTGCTCGCCCGCTACCACATGACCGATCCGCACCAGTGGTACCAGCGGACCGACCTGTGGCAGATCCCGGACGATCCGGTGCTCGGTCAGAGCAACAAGGAGAAGCCGTACTACCTGTCGGTGAAGTGGCCGGGTGACCAGGACCCGATCTTCAGCCTGACCTCGGTCTACGTGCCGAACGCCCGGTCGAACCTCGCCTCGTACATGGCCGTGAACGCCGACGCGGCCAGCCCCCACTACGGCCAGATTCGCATCCTGCGGATGTCGGACCAGACCCAGATCGACGGGCCGGGGCAGACGTTCAATGCGATGACGACGAACGAGCAGGTGGCCACCCGCTTGCGCCCGTATCTCAACCAGGGCGCCGCGAGCGCGGCCTACGGCAACCTGCTGACCCTCCCGGTCGGCGGCGGTCTGCTCTACGTCCAGCCCGTCTACACGGAGCGTCAGGGGGCCACCGGGGCCTACCCGGCCCTGACCTTCGTGATGTCGCGGTTCGGCAACTCGGTGGGTATCGGCACCACCCTGCAGCAGTCGCTCGACCAGGTGTTCGCCGGTGACGCGGGTGCGACCACCGGGGAGACCGGAGGGGCCGCCCAGCCCACCTCGCCGGGCACCTCGCCGTCCACGACGCCACCCTCGACCTCGACGGCGCCCGTCGACCAGGCGGGCCTCCAGAAGGCCGTGGCGGAAGCCCAGCAGGCGTTCACCGACGCCGACAAGGCGCTGAAGGCCGGTGACCTCGGGACCTACCAGAAGAAGACCCAGGAGGCCCAGGCGGCGGTGGCCAGGATGCGGCAGGCACTGGGCGGCTAGTCTCCATCCGCCCGGCCGGCTCGGCGGGGTCAGCCGACGACGTCCTCAGGCCGGACCACCCGGTCCGGCACCACGCCGGCCGCGGCCAGTGGTCCGGTGAGGGCGTCAGCGTCGCCGGCCACCACGATGCTCATGGTGGCCGGTTCCACCACCTCGGTGTAGGAGCGGGTGGCCGAGTCCGGCGTGACCCGGCGCAGGCGCGCGAGGTGTTCGTTGACGTAGCCCAGCGGGAGGCCGTACAGGACGTTCGAGGCCGTCTGCTCCACCACGCCGCGGGCGGTGGCGTAGCGCAGCGGCAGCAGGCCCACCGAATAGGCCACGGCGTCCGTCACCTCCTCCGTGGTCAGGGGCGCTCCGCGCAATGACATCAGGTCCCGGGCCTCGGCCACTGCCCGGGCGGCGACTTCGGTGCGGAAGCTCGAGGTCACGGAGTACGCCCCACCGGTGCGGAACGGCAACAGTCCCATCGAGATGCCGTAGGTGAAGCCGCGTTCCTCCCGCAGGACCCGGTTGAGACGGCTCCAGAAGGCCCCGCCGACCGCATGGGTGGCCACCCGCAGGTCTGCCCAGCGAGGGTCGGTGCGATCCGGGGCCGGGCCGCCCAGGGCCACATCCGCCTGCACCGAGCCGGGGCGATCGGCCAGCACCACTTCCGGCCGACCGGGGCCGGGTGCCCTCTCCGCGGTGGGAGGCAGGCCGCTGCCGCCCCAGCTCCCGAAGGCGGCCTCGACCATCGGCAACGGATCAGCGCCACCGAAGTCGCCCCGAGGACGAGCGTGCTGCGGGCCGGGTCGACGTGGGCGGTATGGAAGGCGCGGACATCGTCGGGGTGGATCCGTGCCAGGGTCTTCCGGGCGCCACCCGTCGGCCGTTGCGCACGGCTCTGGTCGTCGAAGACCAC
The DNA here is from genome assembly GCF_009646095.1 of Raineyella fluvialis. Lineage (NCBI taxonomy): Bacteria > Bacillati > Actinomycetota > Actinomycetes > Propionibacteriales > Propionibacteriaceae > Raineyella > Raineyella fluvialis. Next base: position 2,856,285 of record NZ_CP045725.1, read on the forward strand.
GGATCGCAGCAGCAGCGAGGTGAAGGACGCCGGGCGTGACAGCACCTGGTCGATCTCCGCCAGTCGCAGCGCCACGTGCCGTTCCACGTCCTCGTCGGCCAGGGTCGGGCACACGACCGCCTCCGCGAACAGCGCGAGGGCCCGGTCGAGGTGGGTGATGGGGACGTCCAGATGGATCCGCAGGCCGGCCTGGGCGACGGACAGGGACAACACCGCCCCTCCCGGGCCAACTCCTCGGCGAACGAGGCCCCCGGATGGCGGTCGGTGCCCTCGTCCAGGCAGCGGGCCCCGATCGTCGCGACACCCTCCAGCTCCCGTGGCTCAGCGGCCAGTGGCAGTTCGACGACCAGCGCGCCGGAGACGACGTGCTGGCCGGGCAGGTGATGGACGACGACGCGCAGTCCGTTGGTGAGCCGGTGGTCCGAGGGCAGTGGTGCGGGCCAGGCCGGGGGCGGCGTCGGTGCGGGCCGCGGTCTCGGCGGGAGCCGGAGGAAGTCGAAGCTCATGAGGTGCTCCCTCGCAGGGTCGAGTGGTAGGCGACCGTCGCGTGGTGTGCCGGACCGAGGTGCTCGGGCCCGCAGTCGGCGATCTCCTGGTCGGACAGCGCCAGGACCTCGTGCAGGCGGCGATTGACGAGAGTCGGGTCGTTGCGGAGGGTGGCGTAGGCGGACAACAGGTCCGCCCGGTTCGTCGACGAGGCCAGGTCCTGCAATGCCGTCAGTTCGTGTTGCGCTCGGGCGCGGGCCAGTTCCTCCGATGTGGGTCCCGTGGCGAGGTAGTCGGCGAGCACCTCCCGGGCCGCCTCCTCGAGTTGCTGGGCGGTGGTGTCCTCCCGGGCCCGGGCGACGACGACGCCGAGTGAGGTCCCGTCAATCAGGCCGACCGTCCCGGTGCCGGCCGACTCGGCGAGGCCACGGTCCCGGACCAGGGCCTGGTGCAGGCGAGAGGTCTGCCCGTCGCCGAGGACGTCGAGGGCCAGCCCGACAGCGTCGTACGCCGGGGTGTCCAGGGCGGGCAGTCGCCAGGCCAGGTAGACGGCGTCGGCCGGTACGGGTTCCGCCAGGTCGACCCGGGGCAGGCCGCTGAGCGGGGGCAGTGGGCCTGCGTAGCGCCGCTCGCCGAGGACCCGCGCAGCGATGGGAGAGAAGTAGTGCTCGGCCTTGCGCCAGGCCTCGTCGGGAGTGACGTCGCCGACGATCGACAGGACGGCGTTGCCCGGCATGTAGTGCGCCTGGAAGAAGATCCGCACGTCGTCGAGGGTGGCGGCGTCGAGGTCCTCCATCGAGCCGATGGTCGGGTGGGAATAGGGGTGCCGTTCCGGGAAGGACAGTGCCAGCAGGTGCTGGTAGGCGTCGCCGTAGGGCACGTTGTCGTAGCGTTGGCGCTTCTCCTCCTTGACGACGTCGCGCTGATTGTCGAGGTTGGTCCGGTCGAGCGCCGAGAGGAGCGTGCCCATCCGGTCCGCCTCGAGCCACAGGGCCAGGTCGAGGACGCCGGCGGGGCCGCTCTCGTAGTAGTTCGTCCGGTCGAAGGAGGTGGTCGCGTTCGCGGTCGCGCCGGCCGCCTCGAGGATGGCGATGTGCTGCCCCGACTCGACGTGGCCCGAACCCTGGAACATCAGATGTTCGAAGAGATGGGCGAATCCCGTCCGGTGCCGCAACTCGTGGCGTGAACCGACGTTGTACCAGAGGTTGACGGCCACAGTCGGGGTGCTGTGGTCCGGATTCACCACGACCCGCAGCCCGTTGTCCAGCCGTCGCTCATGGACGGGGTAGTCGAGGCGGACGGAGGGGCGGGCCATAACCGTCATCACACCACATGACCCGCACGCATGCGCGGAGCGGCGGCAAATTCCCCTGTCTGCCGGGAACGTGACCGGGCTCGGATCCCCGAAGGGGACCCGAGCCCGGATTGGTGGCGGGGACAGGATTTGAACCTGCGACCTCTGGGTTATGAGCCCAGCGAGCTACCGAGCTGCTCCACCCCGCGTCGGCAACGAGATAGAACTCTAGACGTGCTCGGCCCTCGAGGCAAATCGGCGCTGGGCGCACTACCGTGAAGGCCATGATCGACGGGTTCTCCATCGGCCACCACCAGGCCCGTGGCGAGGGCTGGCTCACGGGGACGACCGTGGTCCTCGCCCTCGACGGCGCGGTCGGCGGGGTCGACGTGCGTGGTGGGGGCCCGGGCACCCGCGAGACCGACTCGCTGGATCCGATGGCGATGGTCCACCGGGTCAACGCCACCGTCCTCACCGGCGGCAGCGCCTTCGGACTGGCCGCGGCCGACGGGGTGATGCGGGGCCTGGAGGAACGCGGGGTCGGGTTCGAGGTCCCGACGCCATGGGTGGCCGGAGCGGACGCGGTCGTGCCGATCGTGCCGGCCGCTGTGATCTTCGACCTGGGGCGCGGGGGAGACCTGGTGAACCGCCCCGACGAGGCCTTCGGCCGGCGTGCCCTGGAGGCCGCGCTCGCCGCGGACCACGGACCCGACGACCGGCCACCGGTCGGGTCGGTCGGCGCCGGGACCGGGGCTCTCTGCGCCGGCCTGCGGGGCGGCTTCGGCTACGCGGAGCGTAGGGCGGGGCCCTTCCGAGTCGGTGTCGCGCTGGTGCTCAACGCGTCGGGGCCGGCGGTCGACGACCGCACCGGCCGGCCCTGGGCGGACAGTCTCGGCGTCCTGCCTGCTCCCAGCGCCGCCGAGCGGGAGGCGATCGCGGCGGCGATGGCCCGGGTCCCGTCCTTGCCGCTCAACACGACCATCGCGGCCGTGCTGACCGATGCCCCGCTGGACAAGGCCCAAGCCACCAAGGTGGCCCAGGTGGCCCACGACGGCTTGGCTCGGGCGGTCCGTCCGGTGCATCGGATGATCGACGGTGACACGATCTTCTGCTTGGCGTCGGGCACCGTGGACCATCCCCTGAGGCCCTCGGGATCTTCGACGGACTGCTGAGCGCTGCCGCGGGCGTCGTCGAGGAAGCGTGCCTCGTCGCGCTGCTGGCAGCCACCGGGGCTGGTCAATGGCCCGCCTACGCCGACCTCGTGCCGGGATCGGTGACCTGAGGACGGACCGGTGCGGCCAGGTGACTGGCCGATCCCGGTGGCCGTGGGAGGATGTGCCCGTGAGCATCTGTCATCGACCGAGGATCGTCGTCGCACTGGTGGCAGGCCTGGCACTTCTGCTGGCCGGCTGTGCCGGCGGGGGAGGGGCGGGCTCGACCAGCCGGGCCCCCGCCAACGTCCTGGTCATCGGCGCGACGGCCGAGCCGCCGACACTCGACCCGACGATGAACAACGCCGCAGCCATCCCCAGGTGCTCCTGTACAACGTGTACGAGACCCTGGTGAAGGTGGACGGTCAGGGCCAGCTCCACGGCCTGCTGGCGAAGGAATGGACGGTCAGTCCCGACCGGAAGACCTACACCTTCCACCTCGAGCCGGGAGCGGCCTTCGCGTCGGGCCGCCCGCTGACGGCCGCCGACGTCAAGTGGAGCATCGAGCGCATCCTCAGCGCCCAGACCAGCAGCGTCCTGAAGACCCAGATGTCGGTGGTCGACACCGTCACCGCCCAGGACGACCACACCGCCGTTGTCACGCTGAAGCGCCCCTCGAACAGCTGGCTCTGGAACATGAGCTCGACCGCCGGGATCATCTTCGACTCGAAGTCGGGCGCCGACTTCGCCACCTCACCGGCCGGTTCCGGCCCCTACGTCTTCACCTCCTGGACCAAGGGCTCCCAGATCGCGCTGGCGCGCAATGAGAAGTACTGGGGCACCCACGCCCGCCCCGACACGGTGACCTTCCGCTACTTCACCGATGCCAACGCGATGAACGCCGCGCTGCTCTCCGGTGACATCAACGTGATCTCCAACGTCCAGGCGCCGCAGGCCCTCGACAGGTTCTCCGATCCCTCGAAGTACACCGTCCTGCAGGGCACCACCAACGGGGAGGTGGTGCTCGGCATGAACAACCGCGCCACCGCGCTCAAGGACAAGCGTGTCCGGCAGGCGATCTCGTACGCCATTGACCGCAAAGCCCTGCTCGCTTCGGTCTGGAACGGCAAGGGGACCCTGATCGGGTCGATGGTGCCGCCGACCGACCCGTGGTACGAGGACCTGTCGGGCGCCTACCCGTACGATCCGGCCAAGGCCAAGGAGCTGCTCAAGGAGGCCGGCTTCGAGAAGGGGCTGAGCCTGCGGCTGCGGTTGCCCACCCTGGCGTACGCCAAGGGGGCCGGCCAGTTCATCCAGAGCCAGTTGGCAGCAGTCGGGGTCAGCGTCGTGATCGACGAGCTGGAGTTCCCGGCGCGCTGGATCGACGTGGTGATGCGCCAGAGCGACTACGACATGACGATCGTGGCGCATGTCGAGCCTCGTGACATGGTCAACTTCGCCGACCCGAACTACTACTGGCACTACGACAACCCACAGTTCCAGGCGCTGATGGCGGCCGCCGACGCCGGCTCCGCACAGGAGTACATCGACGACCAGCGTGCCGCGGCGAAGCTGCTGTCCGACGACGCGGCCGCCGACTGGCTGTTCCTGCTGCCGAACCTCGTCGTCACCAGTCCCAAGGTGAGCGGACTCAACGCCAACGCCACGTCCTTGAGCTTCGACGTGACGAGGGCTTCGGTGGGGAGCTGAGCGATGCCATCCGGAAGGGTGCCCACCCTCCCGCTCCGGTTGGTCCGGCGGCTGGTGGTCTTCTTCGCCAGTGTCCTCGCCGCGTCGTTCCTGGTGTTCTGGGTCGCCTCGGCCCTGCCCGGCAACGTCGCGCAGGTCGTCCTCGGGTGCAGGCGACCCCGGAAGCAGTGGCCCGGCTGGAACAGGACTTCGGCCTCGACCGCCCCTGGCCGGTGCGCTACCTGGTCTGGCTCGGCGGCCTGCTGCACGGTGACCTGGGCCGGTCCTACCTGACGGGCGAGCCGGTGGTGGTGCAGGTCCTGCCGCGGCTCGGCGTGACGGTGTGGCTCGTCGGCCTGGCCATGTTCGTCGCCATCCTGCTCGCCGTGCCGGCCGGCATGTGGGCGGCCGTGCGACGCCGGCACGCCGACGGCTTCGCCGTCTCCGCGCTCTCCCAGGCCGGCCTGGCGGTGCCCGGCTTCTGGCTCGGCATCCTGGCGACCCTCGTCTTCGCCGTCCAGTTGGGGTGGCTGCCGGCGAACGGCTACGTCCCGCTCGCGTCCGGCGTGGGGACTTGGGCAGTTCATCTCGTCCTGCCGGTGAGCGCCCTGGCCCTCGTCCAGGCATCCGTGCTCACCCGCTACGTACGGTCGGCGACGATCGAAGTGCTCAAGGAGGACTACTACCGCACGGCGCGGGCCGGGGGCTGGCGTACGGTGCCGGCTCTGCTGCGGCACGGACTGCGGAACATGTCCCTGTCGGTGGTGACCGTGATCGGTCTGCAGCTCGCGACGCTCCTCGCGGGCGCCATCATCATCGAGTCGGTCTTCGCCCTTCCGGGTCTGGGTCGACTGCTCCTGGACGCGGTGGCCCAACGGGACCTGATGGTGGTGCAGGGGATCGTCCTGCTGCTGGTCGTCGCCGTCCTGGCGATCAACGCGTTGGTGGACCTGTCGTACGCGCTACTGGATCCGCGGCTGCGCAGCGAGCGGAGGGTCCGCAGATGAAACGCGCCTCCCTCGTCACCGGCATCGTCCTGGTCCTCGCGACCCTCGTGGTGGCCCTCGTGTCGACCGTCGCCACCCCCTACGATCCGCTCGCCGTCGTCCCCGAGGCCCGGCTGCTCGCGCCCGGGCCGCAGCATTGGCTGGGCACCGACGGCTACGGCATCGACATCGCGTCGCGGATCATGGTCGGAGCGCGGATCGCCGTCGCCGTCGGCGTCGTGGCGGTGGCCATCGCCGCCGTCGTCGGCGTCCCTCTCGGGATCGTCGCCGGGATGGTCGCCGCCTCGGGCACGCGGACCGGTGACCGGCGCGGTGAATGGATGTCGGATCTGGTCATGCGCGCCAACGACATCCTGTACGCCTTCCCGGCGATGCTGCTCGCCATCCTGCTGGCCGCTGTCTTCGGCGGGTCCACCGGCACGGCGATGGTCGCCATCGGGGTGGCCAACATCCCGCCGTTCGTCCGGGTCGCACGGGCCGCCACGCTGCAGGTCGCCGTGGCCGACTTCGTCACCGCGGCCCGGGGAGCAGGCATCCGCACCGGCGGCATCGCGGCCCGCCACGTACTGCCCAACATCACACCCGTGGTGGCGGTCCAGGCCTCGATGGCCTTTGGACTGTCCATCCTCTCCGAGGCGGCCCTCAGCTACCTCGGCCTGTCGACGCCACTGCCGACACCGACCTGGGGACGGATGCTGAACGAGGCGCAGGCCTACCTCTACACCGCCCCGATGTTGGCGGTCTGGCCGGGCCTGGCGATCGGTCTGGCGGTGCTCGGCTTCAACCTGCTCGGGGACGGCCTGCGCGACCTGCTCGACCCGAGACTGCGGGAGAGCGTCCGATGACCCAGGCCCTCGTCCGGGTCCAGGACCTGAGGATCGCCTTCGGTCGCCGACGGCGCGAGGCGGTGCACGGACTCTCGTTCAGCATCGCCCCCGGACAGCGCGTCGGTCTCATCGGGGAATCCGGTTCCGGGAAGTCCGTCACAGGGCTGGCGCTGCTCGGACTCCTGCCCGAGACCGCGAACGTCAGTGGGAGCATCCGGCTGGTGGACCCCCGGGCCGGCGGAGCGACGGTCGAGGTCACCACCGCGAGCGATCGGCGCCTGTCCCGATTGCGCGGGGATGCCTACAGCATGGTCTTCCAGGAGCCGATGACGGCGCTCGACCCGACGATGAAGGTGGGCCGCCAGCTCGGCGAGCTCGTCCTGCTGCACGGCCACCGCACCGGCATCGGCACGCGGGCCAGGGTCCTCGAGATGCTGCGCGAGGTCGCTCTGCCGGACGTGGAGCGGATCGCCGACAGCTTCCCGCACCAACTCTCCGGCGGCCAGCGTCAACGCGTGCTGATCGCGATGGCCCTGGTCAACCGGCCCGTGCTGACGATCTGCGACGAGCCGACCACCGCGCTCGACGTCACCGCGCAGGCAGCGGTCCTCGGGGTGCTGGACCGCCACTTCTCCGAGCAGGCGGCCGCCACGCTCTTCATCACCCACGACCTGGCCGTGCTGGCACAGTTGGCCGAGGTGGTGATGGTGATGATCGACGGTCACGTGGTCGAGGCCGGGCCCTTGCTCGAGGTCCTGGCCGATCCGTGGCATCCCTACACCAGGGGCCTGGTGGCGACCGGCCGCCTCGACCGGGCCACCCCGGGCAGTCGGCTTCCCACGGTCGCCGACCACTTCGACCGTGCCGCTGGCGTCGACGGCCTGACCCTCGTCCCCGACGACTGGGCCCACTGCGCGGCGGTGGCGGGGCGGCCGGGGGCGCCGCATGAGCGAGGAGGTGACGCGATGACCGAGGAGGCGCTCTACCGCCTGTCCGACGTCGTCCGGCGGTACGGGAATGCTGCCCGACCCGCGGTGGACCACGTGACGCTGGAGGTCCGGCGCGGCGAACGCCTGGGGATCGTCGGTGAGTCCGGGTCGGGCAAGTCGACCCTGGTCCGGATGATGGCGGCCCTCGACAGGCCGACCAGCGGCAGCATCACCTTCAGGGGAACCGAGCTGGCCGGCCGGTCCGAACGGCGGCTCGGCTTCCTGCGGGCCTCGGTCCAACTCGTGTTCCAGGACCCGCGCACCTCTCTCGACCCCCGGATGACGGTCGGGTCGAGCATCACCGAGCCTCTGCGGTCCCGCCTCGTCCGTGGCCGCGACAGCGTGCCCGTCGACCGGCGGGCCAGACTCGCCGAGGTGATGCGGCAGGTGGGCCTGGACCCGGACGACGCCACCAGATTCCCGCACGAGTTCAGCGGTGGCCAGCGCCAGCGCATCGCCTTGGCACGGGCGCTGGCGCCACATCCCGAGGTGCTGATCGCCGACGAGCCGGTCTCCGCCCTCGACGTCTCGGTCCGTGCCCAGGTACTCAACCTGATCGTGGACCTGGTGGCCGCCGAGGGCCTGACCCTGGTCTTCGTCAGCCATGACCTCGGGGTGGTGCGCCATCTCTGCGACCGCGTCGCCGTGATGCAGAACGGGAGCGTCGTCGAGGCCGGGCCGGCCGAGCAGATCTGGACCGCGCCGCGCCATCCGTACACGCAGGAGCTGCTGGCGGCGATCCCTCGGTTGCCCGACCAGGCGGGATTCCAGGGGTGATGCGTTCCTGATATGGCCTGGGGGTCGTCTCCGCGGGCAGACGCTCCTAGACTCCTTGATCGTGAAGGCACTTCTTCTGGAGAACATCCACCAGTCAGCGGTCCAGGCTCTCGAGGCGTTCGGTATGGACGTGCAGCTCGAGAAGGGGGCGATGGACGAGGACGAGTTGATCGCCGCCCTGGACGGCGTCGATGTGCTCGGAATCCGTTCCAAGACCCAGGTGACCCGACGCGTCCTCGAGGCCCGTCCCGACCTGATGGCCATCGGTGCGTTCTGCATCGGGACGAACCAGATCGACCTGCAGGCCGCCACTGACACCGCCACCGCCGTGTTCAATGCGCCCTACTCGAACACCCGCTCGGTCGTCGAGCTGGCCCTCGCCGAGATCATCGCGATGGCCCGCCACCTCACCGACCGCAGCGAGGAACTGCACCGTGGCGTGTGGAACAAGTCGGCGAAGGGCAGCCACGAGATCCGAGGTCGCAAGCTCGGGATCGTCGGCTACGGCAACATCGGCTCGCAGCTGTCGGTCATCGCCGAGGCAATGGGCATGCAGGTCTACTTCTACGACGTCGTGGACCGGCTCGCCCTCGGCAACGCGCACAAGTGTTCCTCGCTCCAGCAGTTGCTCGAGACCGCCGAGGTGATCAGCCTCCACGTCGACGGACGGGAGGAGAACACCAACCTGTTCGGCGCGGAAGAGTTCGCCATGATGCGCGAGCGGGCGCTGTTCCTGAACCTGTGCCGCGGCTTCGTGGTCGACCTCGACGCGCTGCGCGAGAATCTGTTGTCGGGCCACATCGCCGGCGCCGCCGTCGACGTCTACCCCACGGAGCCGAAGACCAACGACGAGGCGTTCTCCTCAGTGCTCCAGGGCATCCCGAACGTCATCCTCACCCCGCACATCGGGGGATCCACCCAGGAGGCGCAGGAGGACATCGGGCACTTCGTCTCGGGCAAGCTGCTCGACTACGTACGCTCCGGGTCGACCAACATGTCGGTGAACATGCCCGAGCTGCACGTCGACAGCCACGTCGGCCAGGCGCGGCTGCTGCACCTGCACAGGAACGTGCCGGGTGTGCTCGCCAAGGTCAACGGCGTGCTCGGCGAACACGGCGTCAACATCGAGCGCCAGCAGCTGTCCACCCGCCGTGAGCTCGGCTACGTGGTGACCGACACCCTCGCCCCGCTGGATCGCGACCTGATCGACGCGCTGCTCGAGATGCCGGAGACGATCCGCCTGGCGACGATCGGCTGAGGACCGCTCAGCGGCCCAGCCGCGACAGCACGGCCCCGTGGAGCAGACCGTTGGAAGCGACGGCGCTGCGACCCACGGGGCCGTCCTGTCCGTCCAGGTTGGTGAACCGGCCACCGGCCTCGGTGACGATCAGGCTGCAGGCGGCCATGTCGTGCAACTCGAGGTCGGGTTCCGCGGCGATGTCGACCGAACCCTCCGCCACGAGCATGTACGACCAGAAATCGCCGAATCCGCGTACGCGCCAGATCTCCCGGGCGAGCTCCACGAAGCTCGTGCCCCGCTCGATGTCGAACCAGCCGGACAACGAGGAGAACGACAACGACGCGTCCGCCAGTTCACCCACCGCAGAGACGCGGCAGGAGGCCGTGTGCCGGCCGAGGACGCGGGTCCAGGCACCCTCCCCGCGCGATGCCCACCAGCGCCGACCCAAGGCGGGGCGCTGACCGCCGCGGTGACGACCTGCGGGCCGTCCATCAGGGCGATCAGCGTGGCCCAGACCGGGACGCCCCGGACGAAGTTCTTGGTGCCGTCGATCGGGTCGATGATCCAGCGGCGCCGGGCCTCACCGGTGTCGGCCCGCTCCTCCCCGTGCACCGCGTCGTCGGGACGCAGACCGGCGAGCAGTTCCCGCAGGGCGTCCTCCACCGCGAGGTCCGCATCAGTGACCGGAGTGAGATCGGGCTTGGTGGAGACGGCCAGGTCGAGCGCCTGGAACCGCCCCAGGGAGATCTTGTCCGCCGCGTCGGCGAGCAGCAGCGCCACCCCCAGATCGTCGTTGACGGGAAAAGCGGGGGCGGGCGTCTCACTCATGGGCCCAGCGTATCGGCCGATCAGCCGCGGTCGTGGCGATGAGCCAGCATGCGCCGGTACGACGCCACCCGCGCCTCGGCCACCGCACCGGCAGCGACCGCGGTGTCGAGGCCGCAGCCGGGCGCCCCGGCCTCGTGGGTACATCCACGGGGGCAGTCCGAGGTGTGCTCGGCCAGGTCCGGGAAGGCCTCGATGATCGACGCGGGGTGGACGTGGGACAGGCCGAAGGAACGGACGCCCGGCGTGTCGATCACCCAACCTGCCCGATCGGGCAGTTCCAGGGCCACGGCCGACGTCGAGGTGTGCCGGCCCCGGCCGGTGACGGCGTTGACGTGGCCGGTCTGCCGCTCGGCCTGCGGGATGAGCCGGTTGACCAGGGTGGACTTGCCCACTCCCGAGTGCCCGACCAGCACGCTCGTGTGGCCGGCCAGTTCCGCCTGCAGCGGTGCCAGGGACGCCTCGGGGTCGATCACCACGACCCGGACACCCAGCGGTTCGTACGCCGCCCGCAACTCGTCGGGGGAGGCCAGGTCGGCCTTGGTCAGGCACAGCAGCGGCTCGAGGCCGGCGTCGAAGCCCGCGACCAGGATGCGGTCGATCATGCCGGTCCGGGGTGGGGGATCGGCCAGGGCAGTGACGATGACGAGCTGGTCCGCGTTGGCGACGATGGGACGTTCGTACGGATCGTCGTCGTCGGCCGTGCGGCGCAGCACGCTGCTCCGCTCGACCACGTCGACGATCCTGGCCAGGGTGCCGGCCTCGCCCGACACGTCGCCGTCGAGGTACACCCGGTCACCGACGATGACCCCCTTGCGGCCGAGGACCCGCGCCTTGGTGGCCACCACCCGGTCCTCACCGCCCTCGACGATGCAGGCGAACCGCCCCCGGTCGATGCCGATGACCCGGCCGATCGGCTTGACCGAGTAGTCCGGCCTGTCCTTGGTGCGGGGACGGCTGCGCCGCCCCGGCCGGTCGAAGCCGGCGTGGTCGTCGGACTGGATCCCGTAGCGGGGGCTCACCGGCCGGTCCCGGTCGCCAGCGACCACCAGGCGGAGGGGAAGCTCGGCATCGTCTTGGACGTGCAGCCGATGTCGTCGATCATCACCCCGGACACCACCAGGCCGAGCAGCGCACCGGCCTGGGCGAGACGATGGTCGGCGTACGCGCCCCACGGGCCGCCGTGCAGCACCGCCGGGCGGAAGACCAAGCCGTCCTCGGTCTGCTCGACATCGGCGCCCATCGACCGGAAGTTGGCCTCCAGAGCGGCGAGCCGGTCGGTCTCGTGGCCGCGGATGTGTCCGACGCCGCGGATCCGGCTGGGGCCCTGGGTAAGCACCCCGAGGGCCGCGACCACCGGGGTGAGTTCACTGGCGTCCGCGAGGTCGACGTCGAAGCCGTCGAGGTCCCAGTGGCCCGGCCCGGTCACGGACAGCGTGCCCGTCCGACCCGCGGGACCAGGCTCCAGATGGACCCGGGCGCCGAGCTGTTCCAGCAGCGGCAGGAGCAGGGCACCCGGCTGGTTGGTCTCCAGCGGCCAGTGCGGGATCCTGACCGTGCCGTCGGTGACCACGGCGGCCGCGAGGAACGGCGCGGCCGTCGAGAGGTCCGGTTCGATCGCGATGTCGCCGGCCCGGACCGGGCCGGGCGCGACGACCCAGTGGGCCGGCTCCGGCTCCTCGATCCGCACGCCGTGCTCGCGCAGGATGTCGATCGTCATCTGGATGTGCGGCAGTGACGGCAGTGTCGGGCCGACGTGCCGCAGGTCGAGGCCGTGGCGGAACCGTGAGCCGCTCAGCAGCAAACCGGAGACGAACTGACTGGAGGCGCTGGAGTCAATGATCACCGGCCCGCCTGGAAGGTCGGGGCGACCGGTGACGGTGAGGGGGATGCCGAAGGCGCCGTCAGGGATCCCCGCACCCAGGTCGATGAGGGCATCGAGCAACGGCCGGATCGGCCGCGCGGACATGGCCTGGTCGCCGTGGACGTACGTCCGCCCCTCGGCCATCGCCGTGATCGGGAGCACGAAGCGAGCGACCGTGCCGGCGAGGCCGCAGTCGATGTCACCCGAGCTGACGAACCGCGCAGGGGGGAGGACGCGCCACACCCCGGCGGCGAGGGGCTGGGCCCCGTCGGATCCGGGCGTCCCGAAGGCTTCACCGCTGGTCGACCCGTAGAGGAAGCTGGTGTGGATCCGTACGCCGAGGGCCCGCAGCGCGTCGCGCATCAACTGCGTGTCGCGAGCGTCGAGGCCGCCGGTGATCGTGGACGGTCCGTCGGAGAGTGCGGCGACCACGAGGGCCCGCGCCGTCGCGGACTTCGATCCGGGGATGACCACCTCGAGGTCCAAGGCATGACGCAGCTTCGGGGCCGCCCAGAATCCCTCGGGGTCAGGGCGTGAGCATCCATGGATTCAGGCTGCAAGGCCGCTCTTCGTCTCCGTCGCGACGGTCCGGATACGCTTGCCGGTGTCCTTGGCGGCTCCCTCGAGGCGCCGCTCGGCCTTCCGGACGGACTTGCGGGCCTTGCGGCCCTTGGCCTCCAGGTGCCCACGGGCGACCCGGGACCGGTAGCCCAGGCTCGGGCGGCCCTCGGTGTCCTGGGCGGCCAGCAGGACGCCTCCGGTCAGCGCGATCCTGGTCAGCAGGTCGGGGTCCTTCAGGGCCTTGCGGCCACCGCCGGCCGTGATCAGGTCCTGCACCGTGAAGGCGGCCAGCGTGAGCGCCCCCCACCGGCGACCGAGCCCGGTGGACAGTCCGATGCCGGCCGCCACCTCGGCAGCGCCGCGGATCCTCGCCCAGGTGATCGCGTCCTCGGGCAGGTGTGACGCGATCGGTTCGGGCGCCACTCGACGCAGGAATGGAGCGACCCGATCCCGGAGCATCGCACCCTGGGCAGTGGTGGAACCTGGGTCGGTGACGCCCTTGACGCCTTGGGAGATGAAGACGCCGGCGAGCATCGTCCGGGCAACCGCGCGCGAAAGAGCCATGTCTCATTCTTACTGCCTCAGCCTCTGGAGGCCAACCGTGGCGCGCGGTTACCGTGGCCGCATGTGCGGGAGATATGCGGCGACGGCCGGGGTGGACGAGCTCGTCGAGGAGTTCGAGATCGTGGAGGTGGGCGACGGGCTGCCGGGCCCGTCCTGGAACGTCGCCCCCACCGATCCCGTTCCCCTGGTCGTGGAGCGGCTCGTCGCCGGAGCGAGCGCGACAAGGCGGCGGCTCGTCGCTGCCCGCTGGGGACTGGTGCCCTCCTGGGCCAAGGACACCCGGGGTGCGGCGCGGCTGATCAACGCAAGGATGGAGACGGTGACCGAGAAGCCGTCGTTCCGCAAGGCCGCGGCCCAGCGGCGGGGACTGCTCCCGGCCGAGGGGTACTACGAGTGGCAGAAGCTTCCGGGCGGACGCAAGCTCCCCACCTTCCTGCACGGGGACAGCGACCGTACGCTCGCGTTCGCCGCGCTGTTCGAGAACTGGCCAGACCCGGCACTCCCGGAGGACCACCCGGCCAAGTGGCTCCGTACGGTCACCATCATCACCACGGCTGCCTCGGATGCCCTCGGGCACATCCATGACCGGACGCCGCTGATCGTCCCGTCCGACCTGCAGCGGGACTGGCTCGACCCGGCGACGACGTCCGAGGCCGACGTGAGAGGTCTCCTCGCCTCGATCCCACCGCCGCGGCTGGTGCCGCGCGTGGTGAGTGACCGGGTGAACGCCGTCCGCAACAACGGGCCCGACCTGATCGAAGCCGTACGGGACGAGCCGTCCTGACCCGTCGGCGAATCTCCGGCGGGAGGGAATAGACCCACCACCGGGATCGTTGCAGAAGGCGTGAGCACAGCCCTTCTCGAACAACCGGTGTCGTGGAGTCTTCCGGCCGCCGGGCTCCCGATGCGGCTAGGCTCGGATCCGATGAGCGAGCCGCATACCGACGACACCGCCGACGAGGCGTCCGCCGCGGATCCGTCCGGGCGTGACATCGTCGAGTCCTCAAGCCGGTCCGAGGTCGATCTGGCGACCGAGACCGTCGAGGAGCGGGCCGCGCGGTTCGAACGCGAAGCGATGCCATACTTGGACCAGTTGTACGGCGCCGCGCTGCGGATGACCCGCAACGCCGCGGATGCTGAGGACGTGGTGCAGGATGCGTACGCCAAGGCCTTCGCGTCGTTCCACCAGTTCCGGCCCGGGACCAACCTGAAGGCGTGGCTCTACCGCATCCTCACCAACAGCTACATCAACACCTACCGCCGTCAGCAGCGGCGCCCGCAGATCAGCGGCGGGGAAGACGTCGAGGACTGGCAGATCGCCCGGGCCGCCGACCACGATTCGACGGGCCTGAAGTCCGCCGAGACAGAGGCACTGGAACTGATCCCGGACGGCGACGTCAGTGACGCGCTGGCGCAGCTGAATCCGGAGCGGCGGCTGGCCATCTACCTCGCGGACGTCGAGGGCTTCTCCTACAAGGAGATCGCCGAGATCATGGGGACCCCGATCGGCACCGTGATGAGCCGGATCAACCGCGGGCGCAAGCAGCTGCGCGACCTGTTGGCGGACTATGCCCACGAGCGGGGCCTGGGCCGCTCCCGGGAGGAAGAATCATGACCACGATGGACTGCCGGGGGAGCAGGGAACTGATCTGTGCCTTCCTCGACGAGGAACTGGACGGCGAGGTAGCTGACGCCGTCCAGGCTCACCTGCTGGAATGCCCCGACTGCGACCAGGTGTTCCGCATCCAGCAGACCATCAAAGGGCTGCTGCACCGCAGCTGCGCCGACGCGACGGTGGCACCCTCGGGCCTGCGTCAACGGGTCTGGGCTGCCGTGATCGCCCAGTGCGGCGCCCCGGTCGACGGGGCGGTGACGATCAACGCCACGCGGACGACGGTCTCGACCACCCAGCGGGACAGCTCCGGCGCCCTGGTCCGTCGTACCACCGTGACCGGTACGGTCGTCCGGGCGACCTACTGGGGACAGTCGGGGTCATCCCCCCGGCAGTGAGCCGACCGACGAGCAACCCTTCGGCGATCAGCCGAACGACGAACCAGCCCCCGGATCTCACGATCACCGGGGGCTGGTGCAGTCCTCAGGCCTGTCGGCCAGGCGTGGGCCTGGCACTCAGGCGTTGGGGCGCTTGCCGTGGTTCGCGCCCTTCTTGCGACGCGCGCGGCGCTTGCGGCCGGTCTTACCCATAGGGGCCTCCCATTGTTGTGCGATGGCATTGGTCGATACAGATCAACACGTCATTTTCGCACGTTCCACCCCCCTGTCGGCAAATCCGTCCCGCCGCGGGGTGTGCGGTCCGCTGGGCGGTCCGTATCCGGGGCGGGAGTGGGCAGGCCGGCCGTGGCGGACGCGTAGGCTGTGCCCATGCCACAGATGTCAACCCTCCTGGCGACGCACACCGATCTGGATCCCAGGGCCGCGGAGTGGTTGCGTTCACTGGTGAACGAGTGGCACCTGCTCGCCGACCTGTCGTTCTCCGACCTGATCCTGTGGGTCCCGGACCGCGATCCGAACCAGATGTGGGCGGTCGCGCAGATCCGGCCCACCACCGGCCCCACGGCGCTGCTTGACGACGTCGTCGGTGACGCCGTCCGGTACGACCCCGATTCGCTGGCACTGCAGGCTTACTGGTCCGCGACGAGCTGCGAGACCAGCGACAACAAGCTGGCCACGGGTATCCCGGTGGACATGCACGCGGTCCCGCTCGAGTATGACGGGAAGGTCATCGCCGTCGTCGAGCAGCACACCAACCAGATGGGCGTACGGGCCAACGGAGCCCTCGAGGACGCCTACATCGCCATCGCCGAGGTCCTGCGGGACATGCTGCTCCGCGGCGAGTTCCCGCTGCCCGGCACCAAGTCACACCCGACCCGCTCGCCCCGGGTCGGCGACGGCCTGATGTGGATAGGACCCGAGGGGGAGTACCGCTACGCCACCCCTAACGCGGTGTCGGCCTACCGTCGGTCGGGCCACCTGGGCGACATCGTCACCGCCACGCCGTTCAGCTTCCGCGAGGAGCTCGGCGGGGAGGACGAGTTGCGACGGCTCATCACCGGCCACGAGGCGGTCGAGCGAGAGGTCACCGTGGAGAGCGTTGCTCTCCGGTTCCGGTTCACGCCGCTGCACGACGCCGACGGAGCCTCCGCCGGCGCCTGTGTGCTGCTTCGCGACATCACCCAGATCCATCGCCTCGACCAGCAGCTGATCACCAAGGACGCGACGATCCGCGAGATCCATCACCGGGTCAAGAACAACCTGCAGACGGTGTCCGCCCTGCTGCGCATGCAGGCCCGCCGCGTCAGCTCCCCGGAGGCCAAGCAGGCCCTGGGAGAGGCGATGTCGCGGGTCGCGTCGATCGCCGCGGTGCACGAGGTCCTGGCCCACTCCTTCGACGAGGACGTCGCTTTCGATGACGTCGCTGATCGGGTCCTCGCGATGGTGGGTGACGTGGCGACCACCACGGGAGCCCCGGCTCGGGTCCGGCGAGAGGGGACCTTCGGCAAGGTCTCCCCGGTCATCGCCACGAACCTCTCCCTGGTGGTGACCGAGCTGTGCCAGAACGCCGTGGAGCACGGCCTCGGGGGAGCGGCCGGGGAAGTCCGGGTCGTGCCCGTCCGCGACGACGGGGAACTCGTGGTGCGCGTGCTGGACGCGGGGCGCGGACTGCCGGAGGAGTTCGACCTGGCAAGGACGACGAGCCTGGGGCTCGGGATCGTGGCGACCCTGGTGGCCGACATGCACGGGACGTTCGCGTTGAGCAATCGCCCCGAGGGTGGGGTCCAGGCCATGGTGAGGGTCCCTGCCCCCGAAGGGGAGTGGAAGGACTGACCGGGGGAACGCGTCGAAGCCCGGACCCTTGGGGCCCAGGCTTCGTCACACGTGTCAGGCGGTGCGCACCCGCGAACGGGCTTTGCGTCGCTTGAAGGCCCGGCGCTCGTCCTCGCTCATCCCGCCCCAGACTCCGTGGTCCTGACCGGCCTCGAGGGCCCAGGCGAGGCACTCCTCGCGGACGGTGCAGCGCTGACAGACCTTTTTCGCTTCCTCGATCTGGAGGAGTGCGGGCCCGGTATTGCCGATGGGGAAGAACAACTCAGGATCTTCGTCCAAGCAGGCAGCCTCGTGGCGCCAATCCATACCGTTTTCCTACTCCCTGATCTGTGAACCGGATACAGCCCCAAGCTTCGCAATGAAACCCGGGCGACACAAGACCCTCATCGAGACGTACCCGGTAGCATCCGTTCCCCGGTGGCTCCGGGAAAAAACCGTGGGATAGTCTAGGAGATTCCTGAGCATTCAACCATAGCTTGTGACCACAATCACTAACTCGTGCTCGGCGCAGTGGCGTGCAGGGCCTACGCTGGTGCGGTGACGTCACCCCTTGCCACTCTCCGTCGTGCCCCCGTCCCGCTGCGGATCGCCGCCGCGCTGGTGGGCATCCAGACCCTCGGCTTCGCCGGTTTCGGTCTGTACGAGCTGGGGCAGCTCGTCGCGGCCCGGATCGTCTCGGGCATGGCGGCGGAGCCACTCGTGCTGGTGGCGTGGGGGCTGGCCCTCGGATGGGGTGCGTACGCCCTGCTGGGTGGCCGCGCGGTGGCACGCGGGCCGGTGCTCGCGGCTCAGCTCATCCAGGTCCCCACGGCGTGGAGCCTTCGCGGCGGGGACACGACCTGGGCCGCGGTCGCGCTGGGGCTCACGTCCTTGGGTGTGATGGTCCTGGTGCTGTTCCCCGCGTCCACCCGCTACCTCGTCGGCCCGCGACCCGAGAGGTCCTGAGCCCGGCGATACAAGCTCGTAGACGACTGGAGGGTCCGTTCCCGCGGGAACGGACCCTCCAGTCGTCTGTCAGTCCTCGCTGACCCCGTCATCGCCTTCGTCGTCGAGGCGTGCCAGCCAGGTGGCCAGCCTCTCCACCGGAGTCTCGAACTCCGGGTGCAGGTCGACGAAGAACCGGAACTGCTCGGCGAGCCACGCGAAGGAGATCTCCTCCTCCCCGCGGCGCGCCTCGAGCTCCTCGATCCCGCGATCGGTGAAGTACACCGGACTCAGCCCCGCGGTGCGAAGGCGGCGTCCATCAGGGCCTGCTCCTCCACGTCGTGGCGCTTCTTGCTGCCGACCGCCGTGGTGGCCGAAGCCGGGCGAGAGATCGCCGGGACCGCGCTCCAGTCGCGGCTCGGGTCCTTGGCGATCAGGTCGGGCAGCATCGCGTAGTGCAGGAACGGCCAGGGGCCCTGGTTGGCCGGCTCGTCCTGGACCCAGCGGATGTCCGACACGTGGCGGTACGGCGCCAGGACCTCGAGCAGCGCCTCGGTGGACAACGGGTACAGCCGCTCCAGCGTCACGATCGCGACCTTGCCGTTCAGCCCCTTCTGCTCACGGGCGTGGACCAGTTCCCAGCGGACCTTGCCGGAGCAGATGATGATCTGCTCGACCTGCGACGGGTCGGTGATCGTGGGGTCGCTCAGGGCGTGCTCCCACTTGCCGCTGGTGAAGTCCTCCGGCATCGACGTCGCGAGCTTGTTGCGCAGCATCGACTTCGGCGTCGGGATGATCAGCGGACGGTGCCAGCCGACGAGGGCGTGCTGGCGCAGCAGATGGAAGTAGTTCGCCGGGGTCGAGGGCTGACACACGGCCAGGTTGTCCTCCGCGCACATCTGCAGCCACCGCTCGATCCGTGCGGAGGAGTGGTCGGCCCCCTGGCCCTCGTAGCCGTGCGGCAGCAGCAGCACCACGCCGGACTTCTGGCCCCACTTGGTGTTGCCCGAGGCGATGAACTCGTCCGAGATGATCTGGCCACCGTCGGCGAAGTCGCCGAACTGGGCCTCCCACATCACCAGGGCGTCGGGCCGGGCGACCGAGTAGCCGTACTCGAAGCCCATCACGGCGTACTCGCTGAGCAGTGAGTTGAAGACGTGGAACTTGCCCTGGTCCTCGGTGAGGTGCTTGAGCGGCACCCAGGCGTCGCCGTTCTCCGCGTCGATCACCGCGGCGAAGCGCTGCGAGAAGGTGCCGCGGCGGGTGTCCTGACCGGTCATCCGGACCGTACGTCCCTCCATCAGCACCGAGCCGATGGCGAGCAGTTCGGCCGTGGCCCAATCGATCGGGCCCTGCATGATCGCGGCCGCGCGCCGCTCCAGCTGGGGGCGGACCTTGCGGTGCGGCGTGAAGCCTTCGGGGTAGTCGACGTACGCATCGGCCATCCGCTTGAGCACCTCGGGGCTGACGGCGGTGCCCTGGACGAACTCCGACTTCTCCGGGTAGTCCGGGGTGGTGGTGTAGGCGGTGTCGGTGCCCTTGTCCTCACGGACCTCGCGGAACACGCTCTCGAGACGCTCGTGGAACCGGTCCATGACCGCTTCGGCGTCCTCGATCGAGATCAGACCGCGGCCGATCAGGGACTCGGCGTAGAGCTTGCGCGCCGAGCGCTTGTTCTCGATCATCCGGTACATCGTCGGCTGGGTGAAGCTCGGGTCGTCGCCCTCGTTGTGCCCGCGACGGCGGTAGCAGACGATGTCGACCACGACATCCTTGTTGAACTCGCGGCGGAACTCGTAGGCGAAGCGGGACGCCCGGACCACGGCCTCGGGGTCGTCACCGTTGACGTGGATGATCGGCACGTCGTAGCCCTTGGCCATGCCCGAGGAGTAGAAGGTCGAGCGGCTGGAGTCGGGCGAGGTGGTGAAGCCGATCTGGTTGTTCACGATCACGTGGATCGTGCCACCGGTCCGGAAGCCGCGCAGCTGCGACATCTGGAAGGTCTCGGCGATGACGCCCTGACCCGCGAACGAGGCGTCGCCATGCAGCAGCACCGGCAGCACCGGGAACTCGTAGCTCCGGTCGAGCATGTCCTGCTTCGCGCGGGCGATGCCCTCGAGGACCGGATCGACGGCCTCCAGGTGCGACGGGTTGGCGGCCACGGAGGCGCGGATGGTCGAGCCGTCCATCGCGGTGAAGGTGCCCTCGGCGCCGAGGTGGTACTTGACGTCGCCCGAGCCCTGCACGGAGCGGGGGTCGAGGTTGCCGTCGAACTCGCGGAAGACCGAGCCGTACGACTTGCCGACGATGTTGGTCAGCACGTTGAGACGACCGCGGTGCGGCATGCCGATGGCGACCTCGTCCAGACCGTCCTGGGCCGCCTGGTCGCAGATCTCGTCCAGGGCGACGATGGTCGACTCGCCACCTTCCAGGGAGAACCGCTTCTGACCGACGTACTTCGTCTGGAGGAAGGTCTCGAAGAGCTCGGCCTCGTTCAGCTTGTCGAGGATCCGCAGGTGCTCTTCGCTGGGGATCTGGGTGTAGCGCCGCTCCACCCGATCCTGGATCCAGCGACGCTGGGCCGGCGACTGCAGGTGCATGTACTCGATGCCGACGGAGCGGGAGTAGGCGTCGCGCATCGTGATGATGATGTCGCGCAGCTTCATGAAACGCTTCTGGTCCGGGCCGAGGCCGCCGACCGCGAAGGAGCGATCCAGGTCCCAGATCGACAGGCCGTGCGACTCCAGCTCCAGGTCGGGGAACGAACGCTGGTGGTACTCCAGCGGATCGATGTCGGCCAGGAAGTGCCCGGAGACCCGGTACGCGTTGATCAGGTCCATCACCCGCGTCTGCTTGGAGATCGCGTCCTCGTGCTGGTGCCCCTTGTCCGCCGTCCACTTGTAGGGGCGTACGGGATGCGCAGCGAGGCGAAGATCTGCTCGTAGAAGTCGTCCCCGCCGAGCAGCAGGTCATGCAGCCGGTTGAGGAACTCGCCGGACTGCGCGCCCTGGATGACCCGGTGGTCGTAGGTAGAGGTGAGGGTGCAGATCTTGCCGACGCCCATCTCCTCGAGGCGCTCGGGGTCGGATCCCTCGAACTCCGGCGGGTAGGCGATGGATCCCATGCCGATGATCGCCGACTGGCCGTTCATCAGGCGCGGCACGGAGTGGTGGGTGCCCATCGGGCCCGGGTTGGTGAGCGAGACCGTCGTGCCGGCGAAGTCGTCGACCGTGAGCTTGTTGGCGCGGCCCTTCTGGACCAGTTCCTCGTACGCGGACCAGAACTGGGCGAAGGAGAGCGTCTCGGCGGCCTTGATGTTCGGCACCAGCAGCTGACGAGTGCCGTCGGGCTTCGGCAGGTCGATCGCCAGGCCGAGGTTGACGTGCGGGTTCTCCACCAGGGTCGGCTTGCCGCCGGTGACGTCATAGGCGTTGTTCATCGCCGGGACGGCCTTGACCGCCTGCACCAGGGCGTACGCGATGACGTGGGTGAAGCTGATCTTGCCGCCGCGGGCCCGACGCAGGTGGTTGTTGATCATCGAGCGCTGGTCGATCAGGAGCTTCATCGGGACAGTGCGCACCGATGTGGCCGTCGGCACGCTCAGGGAGAGGTCCATGTTCTTCGCGGTGCGCATCGGCGCACCCTTCATCACCGTACGGACGGGCTCGTCGGAGCCGGCGTCGGGGCGCAGCGACGGGTTCGGCGGATCGGCCGGCACGCCGGAGTCCTGACCGGCGCGGACCGGGCGCGGACCGGACCGCACCTGGTTGGGACGCTCCACCCGGGAGGACTTCGGCGCGGCGGCGGCCGAGGTCACGGTCGGATCCGAGGCCGCGGCCGGGGTCGACGGCGCGGTGGCAGGCGCTGCCGGCGCGGCGGGCGCCTGTCGAGCGGGCTGGGCGGCGGGGGCCGCAGCCTTGCCGTCACCTCGCTGGGTGAAGAACGCCTGCCAGCTCGCGTCGACCGACGCAGGGTCGGCCTTGAAGCGGTCGAGCATCTCCTCGATGAGCCAGTCGTTGGCTCCGAAAGCTGTGGAGCTGGTGGTGGTCTGTGGTTCGGGCGCGGGGGCCACGGTCGCCTTCTTCCGTCGCGATTCGGTCACTTCATGGGACGGCGCGTGAACGAGTGCTCGCTGCGGGGAGGTCAGGCGACCAGTCCACTGCGATGTGTCCCACATCCGGCATCCCGGACGGACCCGGCGATGCCTCTGCCGATCGTAGCCGAAAGTGACCACTCCGCCATGTGGTGTGCACTGTGAGGGGACAGGCCCACGACGACGTGCCGCACGGTGGAAAGGAGCGCCGTGGTGCCGGGTCAGGAGGCCGTGACGGTGCTGGCGTCCAATGGTTCGGGCGAGGGGTGGGGACGGCCCAACGATGACCAGGCGAGGACGTATGCGAGCACGGTGAAGCCCACCAGGCCGGCGTTACGCACGGTCAGCAGCAGGGTCGCCAGGGTCCGCCCGACGCCCGGTCCCACGTCGACGATCCACTTGTAGGTGAACGGGAAGATGACCTGGGTGCACAGGGCGAGGACCAGCCCGAGCCCGAGCAGCCATCGGTCGCCGGTGCGGTGGCCGCCGCCGACGAGTGTCAGGACCGCCAGCGGGGCGCCCAGCCAGATGACGTACTGGGGGCTGAGTGTCTTGTTCGTCACAATCATGATGCCCACCACGGCGACCATGATCAGAGCCGCGCTGCGCAGATCGTGGCCTCGCGACAGCCAGGCCCGGGTGCCGAGGGCGAGGATGGCCAGACCGCCGGCGACGGTGGCGGCCGAGGCCACCATGAGCATCGTGGGGACGCCCGCTCCGAAGATCTCGAAGGCCTTGTAATCGGAGAAGTGGATCTCGTCGTGCCCGGGACGCAGCGCGAGGTTGAGCATGGCCGGGGTCGCCAGCACCGACTCGATCTGCAGGCCCCGCCCGCTCTGCCAGGCCAGCGGTGACAGGAGCCGCGCGAGGCCGCCCTTCAGCAGGCTCGCCACGAGCAGTGTCAGTCCGGTGAGGGCGAAGCCGACCCAGGTGGCCAGCCGCCGCCGACGTTCCCCCCACAGCGCCGTGATCAGCAGGGCGGGCCAGAGCTTGAGGGCGGCCCCGGCGGCGACGAGGGCTCCGGACACGGCGGGGAAGCGGGACACCAGCAGCAGCGCGCCACCGGCGAAGACCGCGGTGACAAGGTCGAAGCGCGAGAAGATCAACGGGCCGATCAGGAAACTGAAGAGCATCCAGTAGACGGCGGCCGAAGATCGTACGTCTCGTCCGCGGGCCCACAGCCACCCGGTCAGCACAGCGTCGAAGAGCACCATCAGCGTCACGAACGCGGCGAGGTAGACCGCCGGGTCGCTGCCGCTCACCATGTGGGGCACCCGCAGCAGCCACACCACCGGGGTCGGGTACTCGACCAACGTGCGGGCGAGCCAGGTCTGGCGCAACGCGTCGACGTTCGCGAAGTAGTAACCCACGTCGGACCAGACCTTCGGCTGCGCGTACAGCATCACGATCAGGGCCAGACGCGAACCGGCCCACAGCAGGGCCGTGCCTGGGCCGGACCCGAGTGCCGGGAAACGGCCGGGGGTGGGTGATTCGGATCGCGTCACGGAGGGGAGGTTACCGTCGGCACTCTGTGGGCTGTGGTGGGTGACGGTGTGCGGGACGGAGGTGGTCATCAGGCGCCGTCGGACAGCTCGGCGTGTTCCCCGGGCGCCGGCCGGCCGGCCGTCGATCCGAGGGCCGACCAGGCACGCCCGAAGGCCACCACCGTGAAGGCCAGCATGCCGATGTTGCGCAGTGCCAGCACGAGGGTCATCAGGGTGCGTCCGGTGCCCGGTCCCGCTTCGGTGATCCAGCCGTAGAAGCCCGGGTAGATCAACTGGGTCAGCAGGGCGAGCACCAGACCGAGAACCAGCAGGCTGCGGTCCGACCCCCGAGGCCGATCCCCGCGCGTCAGCACCAGCACCGCCAGCGGGCCCCCGAGCCACACCAGGTACTGGGGACTGAAGGTCTTGTTCGTGATGATCATCACGGCGACCACCGCGGTCATCACCAGCGCTCCGGTGTGGACGTCGTAGCCGCGCGAGACCCAGGCACGGGCGCCCAGGGCCAGGATGGCGAGACCTCCCACGAGGGTGGCGACGGAGGCCACGGTCAGCATCGACGCCACCCCTGGGCCGAAGACCTCGTAGGCCTGGTACTGCGAGATCTGGATGACGTAGCGGGCCGGATGCGCGAGCACGTTCACCATCGCCGGGGTGGCCCAGACCGACTCGATCTGGAGTCCGCGTTGCCCTTGCCATGCCAGCGGGGAGATCAACCGGTCCCAGCCCCCGAGCAGGAGGCTGGCTGCCACCAGGGCGACACCGGTGACGCCGAAACCCACCCAGAGCGCCGGTCGGCGGCGCCGGTCGCCGATAAGGCCGGCGACGAGCAGGGCCGGCCACAGCTTGATCGCGGCACCGATCGCGACGAGGCCGCCGGAGACGGCAGGGATCCGGACGGCCAGCAACAGCGCCGCCGCGGCGAGGACCGAGGGGATCAGGTCGAACCGGGTGTAGAGCAGCGGGCCGACCAGGAAGGTGAAGACCATCCAGTAGTAGGCGGCGGCGTGCGATCCCGCTCCGCGACGCCACAGCCAGACGGTCAGGCCGGCGTCGAGCAGCCCCATCATCACCATGAACACCGCTACGTACGCAGTCTGGTCGCCCCCGCCGAGGAGGAACGGCAGTTGCAGCAGCCAGACGACCGGGGTGGGGTACTCCAGGAGCGTTCCGGACAGGCCGGCCTGCGGCAGGTTGGTCACCTTGGTGAAGTAGTAGTAGACGTCCCACCAGACGGTGAGCTCGACGCTGAAGAACAGGGCGAGCATCGTCAGTCGCGATCCCACCCAGAGCAGCCCGGCCGCGACAGCAGGCTCGACCAAGGGGCGGTGGGCGGTGGTCGCGGTCTCGGCTGGAGTCACGGTAGGCAAGGCTACCTGTTCGCTCCCACCTGACGGTGAGGGCGCCGGGACGACGAAGGCCCGGTCGACAGCAGATCGACCGGGCCTTCCCGTTGGCGCCCCCAGTAGGATTCGAACCTACGCTCCCGCCTCCGGAGGGCGGTGCTCTATCCCCTGAGCTATGGGGGCCCGTCACCCTGCCCGGCATCCGCCCGGCTGTGGCAACCCGGAAACTGTAGCACCACCGCAGACCCACCTTCGACCAGGCAAGCCGGTCGAGCGTCCGTCCAGCGTGAAAAAGTGCTTCCTGCGGCGTGTCGCTGGCAGAGTAGACCCCATGACGCACATGCACGTCGCGGGCTCCATCCACGCCGACACCATCGCCCCCGGGCCCCAGTGGCTCCGGCTTCCCGAGGACGTCAATGCCCTCCTGCCGGCCTTGTGGAGCGCGACGGTGGAGCGGGGTCCCGACGGGGTCCTGGCGGTCGGCGGGCTGCCCGTCACCGATATCGCCGCTCGGTGCGGCACGCCGGTGTACGTGCTCGACGAGGTCGACTTCCACCAGCGGGCGCGGGGATTCGTGGAGGCCTTCGCGGGCTGGGACGTCTACTACGCGGGCAAGTCCTTCCTCACCACCGCGGTGGCGGGCTGGGCGGTCGCCGACGGGCTGTTCGTCGACTGCAGCACCGGCGGAGAGTTGACCGTCGCCCTGCGCGGTGGTGTGCCGGGGGAGCGGATCGGCTTGCACGGCAACAACAAGTCGGAGGCCGAGATCGCCATGGCCCTCGATGCGGGGGTCGGCCGGATCATCGTCGATTCGTTCGACGAGATCCGCCGGATCGGCCGCCTGGCCGCGGACCGCGACGTGCGGGCGCGGGTGATGGTGCGGGTGACGACCGGGGTGGAGGCACACACCCACGAGTACATCGCGACGGCGCACGAGGACCAGAAGTTCGGCTTCTCCATCGCCTCCGGGCAGGCCAAGGAGGCGCTGCGCGCCTGCGAGGCCGATCCGCACCTGGACCTCATCGGCATCCACTCGCACATCGGCTCACAGATCTTCGAGACGTACGGGTTCGAGGTCGCCGCGCGCCGGATCATGATGCTGCATGCCGAGGTGGCGCGGGAGTTCGATCGTGAGCTGCCGGAGATGGACCTCGGCGGCGGCTTCGGGATCGCCTACACCTCCCTGGACCAGCCGGAGACACCCGAGCGGCTGGCCGCCGCGCTGCGGGCCATCGTCGAGGAGCAGGCCCATGACCTGTCCGTCCAGGTCCCGCGCATGTCGATCGAGCCCGGCCGGGCCATCGTCGGACCGACGACGATGGCGCTCTACCGCGTCGGGACGGTCAAGCAGGTCGTCCTGGACGGAGGAGCCACCCGTACCTACATCTCGGTCGACGGTGGGATGAGCGACAACATCCGCCCTGCCCTCTACGGGGCGGAGTACTCGGCGACACTGGCCGGGCGCGCCTCGTCCGCCGGGGCCGTGCTGTCGCGCATCGTCGGTAAGCACTGCGAGGGCGGCGACATCCTCGTCCGCGACGAGTTCATGCCCGCTGACATCGCCCCCGGTGACCTGGTCGCGGTGCCGGGGTCCGGCGCCTACAGCCGGGCGATGGCCTCCAACTACAACATGGTGCCGCGTCCGCCCGTGGTGGCGGTGCGCGACGGTGTCCTGCACACCCTGGTCAGGCGGGAGACCATCGACGACCTGCTGGCGCTCGACCTCGGGTACGACCCGGTACCGTGAGACGACCGGATACGGTGAGCCGGGACGATTCCGCGCCGATCCGGCGGAGCACACCGATCCGAAGCACCATGCCGTTCCCGATGAACCACAGTGAGGTTGACAGATGAATGAACCGGTCGGGCGCCCGCTGGGCGTGGCGCTGCTCGGCTGTGGCGTGGTCGGCTCGCAGGTGGCGCGCCAGCTGCTCGAGCATGCGGACGACCTGGCCGCACGTGCCGGGGCGCCACTGCGTCTCGTCGGCATCGCCGTCCGGCGCGCGGACCGTGAGCGGCCCGGACTGCCGGCCGAGTTGTTCACCACCGACGCCCCTGCCCTGATCGCTCGCGATGACGTCGACCTCGTCGTCGAGGTGGTCGGCGGCATCGAACCCGCCCGCGCCTGGATCCTGCAGGCCCTGACCAGCGGCAAGTCGGTCGTGACGGCGAACAAGGCGCTGCTCGCAGAGGACGGCCCGACCCTGGTGGCCGCCGCCGATGCCCACGGGACCGACCTCTACTACGAGGCGGCCGTCGCCGGCGCCATCCCGATCGTCCGCCCGATGCGGGAATCCCTCGTCGGTGACCAGGTCACCCGGGTGATGGGCATCGTCAACGGCACGACGAACTTCATCCTGGACAAGATGCACACCGCCGGGGCCGGCTTCGCCGAGACCCTGAGCGAGGCGCAAGCCCTCGGCTACGCCGAGGCCGATCCCACCGCCGACGTCGAGGGCTACGACGCTGCCGCCAAAGCGGCGATCCTCGCCACCCTGGCGTTCCATTCCCGGGTCAGCCTGGGCGACGTCCACCGCGAGGGCATCACCGACGTGTCCCGGGCCGACATCGCCGCCGCGGAATCGCTCGGCATGGTCGTGAAGATGCTGGCGATCTGTGAACTGGAGCAGCAGCCCGACGGTGGCCGGCGCGTCTCGGCCCGGGTCCATCCGGCGATGCTGCCGGCCCACCATCCCCTCGCCTCCGTCGGTGGGGCGTTCAACGCGGTGTTCGTGGAGAGTGAGGCCGCGGGGCAACTGATGTTCTACGGTCAGGGCGCCGGCGGTGCGCCGACCTCGTCGGCGGTCCTGGGTGACCTGGTCACCGTGGCCCGGCATCGTGTGGTCGGGGCCTGGGGCCTCGCTCGGCGGTCTACCAGGAACTCGAGGTCGCTCCGATCGGGGACGTGATCACCCGGTTCCACATCGCGCTCGAGGTGGAGGACACCGTCGGCGTACTGGCGAAGGTCGCCAAGGTCCTCGCCGACCACAACGTCTCGATCATGACGATGCGCCAGGAGGACGCCAGCGGCACCGCCCGCCTGGTGCTCGGGACGCACACCGCGCGGAATGCCGATGTCGAGGCGACCGTCGACGAACTGGTCGCCATCCCCGAGGTGTACGAGGTGTCCAGCCTGATGCGGGTCGAGGGGCGCTGAGGTGCAGATCGTCGTCCGCGTCCCCGCTTCCTCGGCCAATCTCGGTCCCGGGTTCGACTGCATGGGCATGGCCCTCGACTGGTTCGACGACGTCACCCTCACCACGCAGCCGGCCGGCATCGACGTCGACGTCACCGGCGAAGGGGCCGAGGACGTCCCGCGGGACGCGTCGCACCTGATCGTCTCGACGTTCCTCACCGGCCTGGAGTCCCTCGGCGTGACGCCCCCCAGGGGGCTGCGGCTCACCGCCCACAACTCGATCCCGCACGGCCGGGGGTTGGGTTCCTCCTCCGCCGCCATCACCGCCGGACTGTTGCTCGCATGGGCGTACGCCCATCCCGCCTCCCAGCCCGACCGCAAGTGGATGGAGCGGATCGGCACCCGGCTGGAGGGCCACGCGGACAACGTGGCCGCGGTGATTCTCGGTGGCCTGGCGATCGCGTGGGGGACCGCCGACGCCGGCCGGGCGATCTCCGCCCCCTTGTCCGGCGATCTGCGGGCGCTGGCCTACATCCCGCATCGCGCGGTCCCGACGCGCCGGGCCCGGGAGGCCCTACCGGCCCAGGTCAGTCACGCGGACGCGACGGCGAACACCGGCCGGGCAGCACTGCTGGTCCATGCGTTGGCCCAGCGTCCCGACCTCCTGCTCGACGCCACCGAGGACTGGTTGCACCAGCGCTACCGGGCCGAGCTGATGCCGGAGTCGGCTGCTCTGGTCGCCCAGCTGCGGGCGGGGGGTCATGCGGCGATCATCTCGGGCGCCGGGCCGACCGTCATCGTCCTCGGGACCGAGGAGATGCTCGACGAACTCGCGCGCACCCCGTTCAAGGGGTTCGACCGGCGGCTGCTGCACGTCGGGGGGCCGGCGCACATCGTGTCGATCTCGGAGAACTGACCGTCACTCTCGTGCGGCCGTGTACGGTTTGGGATTCCGGTGCTAGGCTGTGTCCAGCGCATCGCCCTTCTGGCGACGCACAGCGCCCGGATCATCATGGTCAGAGCATTTCGTGATCGAAGCATTCCTCGTCTGAGACTGTGGGGAAACGTCACGATCGCTCGCGATCGTTCGGTGGTGGGCGTGCGTGGCGCGGTTCCTGACCCCTGGATGTCATTCCCGGATGGGCATTCCTGGAGGATCGCGTCGCGAAATCCGAACCAAAGGGCCGTCGATGGCCCAGGACCGGTGTGACGTCCGTAGTGAGTCCCGGTCCCCGAAAGGAATCCCGTGACCGAAACGTCGAATGCGACGACTGCGGTGGACAACGCCCCGAAGCAGGCGTCGAAGCGCGCCTCCGGTGGCCTCGAGGCCAAGGTGCTGCCCGAGTTGCGTCAGATGGCCGGCGGCCTGGGGGTCAAGGGGACCTCCGGGATGCGCAAGGCGGACCTGATCGCCGCGATTCGGACCGCCCAGGCGGGGCAGTCCGCCGGCGCCGGCGCCCAGGGCGCCAACCCGCCGAGCGGACGGGGGAGCCGACGCGCCCAGGGGGCGCCCGTGAAGGTGTCGGCATCCGAGGACCGCGCCGGGGCCGACGCCCCCGAGGGCGGTCGCGACCGCGCCGAGCAGCCGGCTCTCACGCCGGCCCAGCAGCCGAGCGACCGCAGCGAGACCGAGGCCACTTCGAGGCGCGAGCGGGCGTCGAGCACACGTGAGCGTGATGCCGGCCGGACTGGGGAACAGTCCCGTGGGGGCTCTGATGACCGTTCGCAGGGTGCTGACCAGGGTGACGGCGAGCGTCAGCGCGGGGAACGTCCGGCCAGGCAGCGCGAGGGTCGCGACGGTGTCCGGCAGGATCGCGAGGCAGGCGCGGGCCGGCAGGATCGCCAGGATCGTGAGGGCACCGGCCGCCAGGACCGGCAGGACCGGCAGGACCGTGAGGGCACCGGTCGCCAGGATCGCCAGGACCGGCAGGACCGTGAGGCGGGTCGCCAGGACCGGCAGGACCGGCAGGGCGGTGACACCGGCGACGGTACGGGCCGGCGGAGCCGTCGGAGACGAGGCCGGGACCGCCAGAGCCGCCGCACTCCCGGTGCCGGCGGCCGCGCCACCGGGATCGATCGCTACGAGAACGAGCCCACCGTGTCCGAGGGCGATGTGCTGACCCCGGTGGCCGGTGTCCTCGACGTCCTCGACAGCTATGCCTTCGTCCGCACCTCCGGGTATCTGCCCGGCTCGGACGACGCGTACGTCTCGCTCGGCATGGTGAAGAAGTACGGGCTGCGCAAGGGCGACGTCGTCACTGGCGCACTTCGACAGCCCCGGGAGGGCGAGCACAAGGCGAAGTTCAACCCCCTGGTCCGGATCGACTCCATCAACGGCACCGAGCCGGCGGCGATGAAGGAGCGCCCGGAGTTCAACAAGCTCACGCCGCTCTACCCCGACGAGCAACTGCGGCTCGAATCGGACCCGGCGAACATGACGGGCCGGATCATCGACCTCGTCTCCCCGGTCGGCAAGGGACAGCGTGGCCTGATCGTCTCCCCGCCGAAGGCCGGCAAGACCTTCGTGATGCAATCGATCGCCAACGCGATCGCCCGCAACAACCCTGAGGTGCACCTGATGGTCGTGCTCGTCGACGAGCGACCGGAGGAGGTCACCGACTTCGAGCGTACGGTCACCGGCGAAGTCATCTCGTCGACCTTCGACCGGCCGGCTGATGATCACACCACCGTCGCGGAACTGGCCATCGAGCGGGCCAAGCGCCTGGTCGAGCTCGGCCGTGATGTCGTCGTCCTCCTCGACGGCATCACAAGGCTGGGCCGGGCCTACAACCTGGCAGCCCCCGCCTCAGGGCGGATCCTGTCCGGCGGTGTCGACTCCGCCGCCCTCTACCCGCCGAAGAAGTTCTTCGGCGCGGCCCGCAACATCGAGAACGGCGGTTCGCTGACCATTCTCGCCACGGCTCTGGTCGAGACCGGCTCGAAGATGGACGAGGTGATCTTCGAGGAGTTCAAGGGCACCGGCAACATGGAGCTGCGGCTGCGCCGCGAGTACGCCGAGAAGCGGATCTTCCCGGCGATCGACGTGGTGCAGTCGGGGACCCGGCGCGAGGAGCTGCTGCTGGGCACCCACGAGCTGGCGATCATGTGGAAGCTGCGCCGGGTGCTGTCCAACATGGAGGGTCAGCAGGCGCTCGAGATGCTGCTCAAGCAGATGAAGAAGACGCAATCGAACGCCGAGTTCCTGATCCAGATCTCCAAGAGCACGCCCAACCGGGACGGCTTCTGATCGATCGCCTCGGAAGCGGCTCCCATCGGGGAGCCATTCCGGTGGGGAACAATTGGCGCACGTGCGACGTTTGGGGCATAGTTGTCCCTTGGTCCGGTTCACGCCCGCAGGGCCCTCCACCCTGATCGGACGACCCGGCGCCACCACACGACAAGGAGAAGGACATGAAGCAGGGGATCCACCCCGACTACCACGAGACGACGGTTGTCTGCACCTGTGGCAACACGTTCACGACTCGTTCGACCGCCCCCGGCGGCCAGATCCGCGCCGACGTCTGCTCGGCCTGCCACCCCTTCTACACGGGCAAGCAGAAGATCCTCGACACCGGTGGCCGCGTCGCCAAGTTCGAGAAGCGCTACGGCAGCTTCAAGAAGGGCAAGTAGTCCTCCGGCAACGCCGGGGTGCAGCGACGCTGCGCCCCGGCGTTCGTCATTCCCGCAGTCAGCCCCGCCACGAGCCCTCGCCCGCCCCAGGAGGTTCCGATGTCCGAGCCCACCGAACGCCTGCAGTCGCTGCTGGCCGCCGTGACGCCGTTGCGCGAGGAGTACCGGGAGGTAGAGGTCCGGATGGCCGACTCAGCGGTGCTGGCGGATCAGCGGGCGATGCGTCGGCTCGGCCGGCGCTACGCCGAGCTCGGCCCCGTGGTGCGGGTGGCCGACGAACGTGACCGGGTGACCGATGACCTGGCTGCGGCGGTTGAGCTCGCCGAGGAGGACAGCGGCTTCGAGGCGGAGGCGGAGGCACTGCAGCAGCGACTCGACGAGCTCGATGCGCGGCTGACGACGCTGCTGGCCCCACGCGACCCGAACGACCCGCTGGACGCCATCGTGGAGATCAAGTCCGGTGAGGGCGGCGAGGAGTCCGCCCTGTTCGCGGGGATCTCTTCGGCATGTACCGGCGGTTCGCCGAGGGCCGCGGATGGAAGATCGAAGTCCTCGACTCCCAGGACACGGACCTCGGTGGCTTCAAGTCCATCACGTTCGCCGTGAAGGCCCCTGCCGCGGGCGATCCCGACCTCATGCCGTACGGCACGCTGAAGTTCGAGGGAGGCGTGCACCGTGTCCAACGGGTCCCGGTGACGGAGTCCCAGGGCCGGATCCACACCTCGGCGGCCGGGGTGCTGGTGATGCCCGACGTCGAGGACGACGACGCCATCGAGATCGATCCGGACGACTTGCGGATCGACGTGTACCGCTCCAGCGGCAAGGGCGGCCAGGGCGTCAACACGACCGATTCGGCAGTGCGGATCACCCACCTGCCCAGCGGCATCGTCGTCACCTGCCAGAACGAGCGGTCGCAGTTGCAGAACAAGGAGCAGGCGTTGCGCATCCTGCGTGGTCGCCTCGTCGCTCGCGCCGAGGAGGATGCGGCTGCCGAGGCCTCGCAGGCACGTCGGTCGCAGGTACGGACGGTCGACCGCTCGGAGCGGGTGCGGACCTACAACTTCCCCGAGAACCGGATCGCCGATCACCGGATCGGCTACAAGGCGCACAATCTGGACCAGGTGCTCAATGGTGACCTCGGTCCGGTGATCGAGGCCCTGCAGGCCGCCGACACCGCCGAACGGCTGCGTTCGGCGGCATCATGAACCCCGCCGAGGGCTCGAGCCCCCTGCGAGCGACGGTCCTGGCTCGACGGGGTGCCGATCGGCTCCGCGGCCGGGTGGCCTCCCCGGACGTCGATGCCAGACTGCTGCTCGCCCACGTCCTGGGACGTCGGCCCGGCGACCTCGTGCTGGTCGATCCTCCGGATCCGGACGAGGTCGACCGTTACGAGCAACTCCTGTCCCGCCGGGCCGCCGGTGTACCGCTCCAGCACCTCACCGGCGAGGCGTGGTTCCGCGGCATCCGTGTGGCCGTCGGTCCCGGTGTGTTCGTGCCGCGACCCGAGACGGAATCGGTGGCTGGGGCGGCGATCGAGGCCGCTCGGGCGGTGGTTGCTGCCGGGCGTCGGCCCAGGGTCGTCGAGCTCTGCGCAGGTTCCGGGGCGATCAGCGCCGCGCTGGCGGACGAGGTGCCCGGCTGTGAGCTGGTGGCCGTGGAGATCGATCCGGTAGCGGCTGGATGGGCCCGGCAGAACCTGGCGGGCAGCGGCGTCGAGGTGCGGGAAGGTGACCTCGTGGATGCCCTCCCCGAGTGGGACGGCACGGTCGACGTCGTCGTGGTCAACCCGCCGTACGTCCCACTGCCCGCTCGCGCAACGCTCCCGCGCGAGGTCTCAGGCCACGATCCCGCCCTGGCCGTCTTCTCGGGTGAGGACGGTCTCGACGCCATCCGGGCCGTCGAACGGACCGCTCGCAGACTGCTGCGGGCGGGCGGTCTGCTGGTCTGCGAGCACGACGACACCCACGGCGAGTCCGCTCCGGCGATCTTCTCCGGCGCCGCCTGGCGCGACGTCGTGGATCATCCGGACTTGTCCGGGCGACCGCGGTACGTGTCGGCGACGCGGTCGTCAGTGGCAGGATGATGGGCGTGAGCGACATGTCGCAGGACAACAAGGACATCGGGGAGGCGGTCGTCCCGCCGGCCCCACAGCCGCGGATCGTCGACTGCACCCAGGGCGACCTGGAGCCGGCCCTGGCCACGGCCAAGGAGGTCATCTCCGAGGGCCGGGTGATGGTGATGCCGACGGACACGGTCTACGGCATCTGTGCCGACGCGTTCGACGCGTACGCCGTCCAGCGCCTGCTGACCGCCAAGCGCCGCGGCAGGGACATGCCGCCGCCGGTGCTGATCGGCGACGAGGGCGTCATGGCGGCGTTGGCCGTCGACGTCCCGATCGGGGCGAACCGTCTCGTGGAGGCCTACTGGCCCGGGCCGCTGACGATCATCTGCAAGGCCCAGTCGAGCCTGCGGATGGATCTCGGGGACACCCACGGGACCATCGCCCTGCGCGTGCCCGACAACGACCTCGCTCGCGCCGTCCTGCGGCGCACCGGTCCGTTGGCCGTGAGCAGCGCCAATGTCTCCGGGCAGCCCGCGGCGACGACCGTCGCCGAGGCCGCCGACCAGCTCGGCCTCGACGTGTCGCTGTATCTCGACGGGGGACCGACTCCCGGACCGGTGCCCTCGACCATCGTCGACTTCACTGCCCACCCGGAAGGGCGCGTGGTCCGCGAGGGCGTCATCACCCTGGAGCAGTTGCGCGAGATCCTTCCCGGCCTGCTCGCACCCGTCGAGCCGTCCCAGAGTTCCGTTGAACCACCGGTCGCCGACTCGGGCACCGCCGAGCGGACCACCGCGGAGCCGGCGCAGGCCACCGCCGGGGATCCGTCAGACACCACCGGGACGTCGCCGGTCGGCGAGCCGGCGGCCGAGGACCGCCGGACCACCTAACAATGCGCGAGTACGTCCTCGTCCTGCTGGTGGCCGCCGCGGTCACCTATCAGCTGAGCGGCTGGGCACGGCGCACGGCGATCCGCTTCGGAGCCGTGGCGAAGGTCCGCGCCCGTGACGTCCATATCGTCCCGACCCCCTACTTCGGGGGTGTCGCGATGCTGGTCGGCGTGGCGGTCGCCTTCCTGCTCTCGATGAACCTGCCGTTCCTGGGGCGCCACGAGATCGTCCGGCACGATGCCGCCTGGATTCTTGTCGCGGTCGCCGTGCTGTGCGCCGTCGGTGTCCTGGACGACCTGCTGGACATCAGTGCCATCACCAAGTTCGCCGGTCAGGTGTTGGCCGCGGGCATCGTCGTCCAGGCCGGCGTGCGGATGCTGTGGATCCCGCTGCCCAACCGGATCATCTCGTTGAGCACGGCGAGTTCCATCGTGCTGACGGTCTTCTTCGTCGTGATCTGCACCAACGCAGTGAACTTCGTCGACGGGCTGGACGGCTTGGCGGCGGGAGTCGTCGGGATCGGGGCGGCGGCGTTCTTCACCTACTCCTACATCCTTGCCGTGGAACAGGACCTGGTCCGCGCGACCACCGCGAGCGTGGTCTCGGTGGCGATCGTCGGGGTCTGCCTGGGCTTCCTTCCTCACAACGTGCACCCCTCGAGGATGTTCATGGGTGACTCGGGCTCGATGTTGCTCGGGTTCCTGCTGGCCATTTCGACAGTGAGTCTCACCGGGCAGTTCGACTCATCCAAGCTCGAGGCCGGCGGCGGGGACCTGCTCCCGGCCTACCTACCGCTGGTGCTGCCCATCGCGATCCTCGGGCTGCCGCTGCTCGACCTGGTCCTCGCCTGGATCCGGCGCGCGAACCAGGGGAACTGGTGGTTCGTGGCCGACAAGGGCCACCTGCACCACCAGTTGCTGCGGCGGGGCTATTCCCATCGCGGCGCCGTCACCGTGATGTACCTGTGGACCGCTCTGCTCTCCTTCGGAGTGATGACGATCGGCCTCACCCGGAGCACCTGGGTGATCGCGGCATGGATCGCGGCAGCCGTCGCTGTGGTCGTGATCACACTGGGGCCCGGACCCCGGATCTTCCGTGCCGCCTCTCGGCGTCGTGCGGCACATGAGCAGCAGTGATCGACACCTTGTGCTACGTTTCACAAGCGGATGCCGGACGGTTCCGCAACGGGCCTCCAAGGGAGTGGGAAGCACCGCAGGATGAGTACGGTGATGGATGAGCATGTCGGGGACGGAGCTGCGTCCCCCGTCGAGCCGCCATCCGGTCGTCCCCACCCCGGTGCCTCGACCCTCCTGGCCCGCCGGTTGCTCGTCGTCGGCATGGTCGGTGGTCACGTCGGGCTGCTCGGATCGACGATCGTCTTCGGAGCCCTGCGCGGGGGAGTGGGTGCCGCCTCCGCCGCCGTCGGCGCGGTGATCGCCATCCTCTTCTTCAGCCTGGGCCAGTCTGTCGTTCTCCGATACGCCGAGCGTGAGGGAGCCGCGCTCCTGGTCGCTGCCCTGGCCTCGTACGGGATCCGTGTGTCCGGGCTGGCCGGCGCCGTCGCCCTGTACGAGAAGTCCGGGCTCGCGCTGCTCGACCGCACCGCCACCGCGCTGGGCATCATCGCCACTGTTCTGCTCTGGACAACGGCTGAGGTGGTCACCTTCGCGCGGATGCGAATCCCCGTGTATGACCTCGGTTACACCGACGGCCGTCCGAGCAGCGGGGAGTGACTCTACGACATGGCAACTGATAGTGTCCGAGACGCGCTGAAGGACGAGGAGGTCGACAACGTGGATACCCGGCGCCACAAGCCCGGCAAGCCCGAATCCTCGTTGGTACCTCCCGGTGAACCCGCCGGGATGGAGACGGGAATGCGTATCCTGTCCTACCTCGCCTCGGGCCTCATTCTCTACGGCGGTCTCGGCTGGCTCGGCGACAAGTTCCTGGGCACTGAGTTCCTGCTGCCCCTCGGACTCATCATCGGTCTGGGGCTGGCCATGTTCGTGATCATCAAACGGTACAACCACGATCCCGGCGACAAGCCGAAGAAGTAGTCCGGAAGAGACCATGACGTACGACATCGAAGTTGAGGAGGAACGGTGGGTCCGTTGACACTGCCGGCTCTGGTGGGAGCGCTTGTCCCGCTGGAAGGCGGAGCATTTGAAACCCCGGGCGTGAAGGATTTCCGGTTCTTCTGTGAGGGCAGCCCCCAGGTCGCCAGCGGGGAAGCGGTCGCTGGTTGCACCTTCGGCGTCGACTGGATGAACAAGCCGTTCTGGCAGGCGATCATCGGCGCCGGGCTGGTCATCGTGCTGTGGTACCTCGCGTCCCGCAATCTGAAGAAGGTCCCCACCAAGGGGCAGTTCTTCTGGGAGTACGTCTACGACTTCATCCGCAACGGTGTCGGCCGCGACATCCTCGGCCCGGAGTACCGCCGCTACCTGCCCTACCTGCTGGGCCTGTTCAGCTTCCTCGTGGTGAACAACTGGTTCGGCGAGACCTTCGTGTTCATGCTGCCGACGTTCTCCAACATCGGGTACGCGTGGGCCCTGGCGATCATGTCCTGGTTCATCTACATCGGTGCCGGCATCAGCAAGCACGGCTTCGGCCACTACATGAAGATGCAGCTCATCCCCGAGGGCGTCCCGGTGTACCTCTACCCGGTCATCGTCCCGCTGGAGTTCCTGTCGAACTTCATCACCCGGCCGCTCACGCTCGGCTTGCGTCTCTTCGCCAACATGTTCGCCGGCCACCTGGTCGTGATGGTGTTCGTGATCGGCGGCGCCTACCTGCTGACCTTCCCGCACAACCCGTTCTACAACGTGTCGGGCGCCGTCTCCCTGTTGTTCAGCTTCGCGATCCTCTTCCTCGAGCTGTTCATCGGCTTCCTGCAGGCGTACATCTTCACGGTGCTGACGGCCCAGTACATCCATTCGTCCCTCGCCGAGGCGCACTGACGCCTGGGCGGGCTCCCTCCCCACCACAGTTCTCTTCTCACTGCAACCAAAAATCCCTGAGAAGAACCATCCGAAAGGAACGAGTAATGCCCCTTCTCGAAATCGCTGGCAGCATGAACATGCTCGGCTACGGCCTCGCCACCCTCGGCCCGGCCCTCGGCGTGGGCTGGATCTTCGCCTCCGTGATCAACGGCACCGCCCGCCAGCCCGAGGCCCGTGGCGCGATGATGAGCACCGCGTTCATCGGCTTCGCCGTGGTCGAGGCCCTCGCCATCATCGGCATCGCCCTGGCGTTCGTCCTTAAGTGATGATTTCGATGGTGCCGCAGGAACTCAACCTCGGCCCCCTCCTGCCCACCCACCCCGCGGAGATCATCGTCGGGTTCGTCCTGATGGTTCTGGTCTTCCTGGTGATGTGGAAGGCGGTGGTGCCGGCTTTCGAGAAGATGTACGAGGAGCGTCGCGCCGCCATCCAGGGTGGCATGGACAAGGCCGAGAAGGCCCAGGAACAGGCGCAGGCGGCGCTGGCCGAGTACAAGGCCCAGCTCGCCGAGGCCCGTACCGAGGCGGCCCGCATCCGCGAGGACGCCAAGAACCAGGGCGCGCAGATCATCGCCGAGATGCGTGAGCAGGCCAACGCCGAGGGCGAGCGGATCATCGCGACGACCAAGGCGC
The DNA here is from genome assembly GCF_009646095.1 of Raineyella fluvialis. NCBI lineage: Bacteria > Bacillati > Actinomycetota > Actinomycetes > Propionibacteriales > Propionibacteriaceae > Raineyella > Raineyella fluvialis. The sequence continues at coordinate 2,894,619 of NZ_CP045725.1, forward strand.
AGATGGAGGCCGAGCGCAAGCAGGCCATGGGTGAGCTCCGTAACGAGGTGGGTGGACTCGCCACCACCCTCGCCGGTCGGATCGTCGGGGAGTCCCTCGACGACGATGAGCGGGCCCGGCGTACGGTCGAGCGCTTCCTGGCTGATCTGGAGTCGCAGACGGAGACGGAGAAGGCATGAGCCCCCAGACGGATCGCAACGAGCCCCGGCTGAACAGCCTGGACCAGGCCCTGGATGCGCAGAACGTGCACCCGGGCCTGGCCGAGGAGTTGTTCTCGATCGCCGACCTGTTCGGTTCGGACCCCGCCCTGCGGCGTGCGGTCACCGATCCCGGAGCACCGGTGGAGGCTCGTCAGCAGCTCGTCGGCCGGTTGCTCGACGGCAAGGTCTCGCCCGAGGCCGTCGCCGTCCTGCGAGCGGCCGCCGGTCTGCGCTGGCGCACGGCGGGGACGTTCGTGTCCGCCGTCGAGCGCCAGGCGATCCGGTCTGCTCTCGCCCAGGCACAGGTCGCGGGTCAACTGGACCAGGTGGAAGAGGAACTCTTCCGTCTGAATCGGACCGTGGCCGGGTCGGCGGAGCTGCGCGATGCGCTCTCCGACGGCCGGCGCCCGCTCAGCGACCGACAGGTCGTGGTCGCCCGACTGCTCGACGGTAAGGCGGCGCCGGCGACGGCGGTCCTCGCTCGTCGTGCGGTGGTCGCCCGGGAGCGCACCTTCGCCAACACCATGGACGGCTACCTCGCCCTGGCGGCGGCCCAGCGCAGCCGTGCCGTCGCCACTGTGCGGGTCGCGCGGCCGTTGACGGCCGAGCAGACGGCTCGCCTCCAGAACGCCCTGAACAAGCAGCTGGGTCGCGGGGTCAGCATGCACGTCGTCGAGGACCGCTCGGTCCTCGGGGGCGTCCGTGTCGAGGTCGGCGACGAAGTGATCGACGGGACTGTGGCGTCCCGGCTGGACGAGGCCCGCAAGCTGTTCTCCTGACGGCGCAGCCCGACCCGGTCGCCGGGTGACACCGGCCCTGAACTACGACACTCACAGACAACGAGAACAAGGACGCAGAAGATGGCGGAACTTACTATTCGTCCGGAGGAGATCCGGAACGCACTGGACCAGTACGTCCAGCAATTCACTCCGGAGACCTCCTCTCGTGAAGAGGTGGGCACGGTTGTCACCTCGGGCGACGGCATCGCCCGGGTGGAGGGCCTTCCCTCCGCGATGGCCAACGAGCTGCTGCGCTTCGAGAACGGCACGCTCGGCATCGCCCAGAACCTCGAGGCGCGTGAGATCGGCGTCGTGGTGCTCGGTTCGTCCGAGGGCATCGACGAGGGCCAGACCGTCCGTCGCACCGGCGACGTGCTGTCCGTCCCGGTCGGCGAGGGGTACCTCGGCCGCGTGATCGACGCGATGGGCAACCCGATCGACGGGCTCGGCGAGATCACCGGCATCGAGGGCCGTCGTGCCCTCGAGATCCAGGCCGCCGGCGTGATGGATCGCCAGGAGGTCCGCGAGCCCCTGCAGACCGGTATCAAGGCCATCGACTCGATGACCCCCATCGGGCGCGGCCAGCGCCAGCTGATCATCGGTGACCGTAAGACCGGCAAGACCGCCATTGCCATCGACACGATCATCAACCAGAAGTCCAACTGGGAATCGGGCGACCCCAAGAAGCAGGTCCGCTGCATCTACGTCGCCATCGGCCAGAAGGGCTCGACCGTCGCCGAGGTGCGCGGCGTGCTGGAGCAGGCCGGCGCGCTGGAGTACACCACCATCGTCAACGCTCCGGCGTCCGACCCGGCCGGCTACAAGTACATCGCCGCGTACGCCGGTTCGGCCATCGGACAGCACTGGATGTACCAGGGCAAGCACGTCCTGATCGTGTTCGACGACCTGACCAAGCAGGCCGAGGCCTACCGGGCCATGTCGCTGCTGCTGCGTCGTCCGCCGGGCCGCGAGGCCTACCCCGGTGACGTGTTCTTCCTCCACTCCCGCCTGCTGGAGCGCTGCGCCAAGCTCTCCGACGCGCTGGGTGGTGGCTCGATGACCGGCCTGCCGATCATCGAGACCAAGGCCAACGACGTGTCGGCCTACATCCCGACCAACGTGATCTCGATCACCGACGGCCAGATCTTCCTCCAGTCCGACTTGTTCAACGCGAACCAGCGCCCGGCCGTCGACGTCGGTATCTCGGTGTCCCGCGTGGGCGGCGCCGCCCAGACCAAGGCGATGAAGGGTGTCTCCGGCACCCTGAAGATCGACCTGGCCCAGTACCGCGACCAGCAGGCCTTCGCGATGTTTGCGTCCAGCCTGGACGAGGCCACCAAGCGTCAGCTGGAGCGTGGCGCTCGCCTCACCGAGCTGCTCCGCCAGAAGCAGTACTCGCCGTACCCCATGGAACAGGAGGCCGTCTCCGTGTGGGCCGGCACCACCGGCAAGCTGGACGAGGTCCCGGTCGCCGATGTGCTCCGCTTCGAGAAGGAGTACCTCGAGTACCTCGGCCGCAACACCGAGCTGCTCACCACCATCCGCGACAGCGGCAAGCTCGAGGACGAGACCAAGTCCGGCCTCGAGAAGGCCCTGGACGCCTTCCGTCAGGAGTTCCGCACGAGCGAGGGCAAGCCTCTGGGCACCGAGCCCGAGCCTCGGAAGATCGGCGACGAGGACGTGGAGCACGAGCAGATCGTCGTGAAGAAGGCCTGACGTGGCTACCCTTCGCGAACTCCGTGATCGGACGAGGTCCGTCCAGACCACGAAGAAGATCACCCGGGCGATGGAGCTCATCGCCGCGGCGCGGATCCGCAAGGCCCAGCAGGCCGCCGAGGCCGCCGACCCGTACACCCGGGAGCTGACGCGCGCCCTGCAGGCCGTGGCCAGTCGCCCGGACATGGATCATCCGCTCCTCACCGAGCTGGAGCATCCGAAGCGGTCCGCTGTGCTGCTCGTGACCTCCGACCGTGGCCTTGCGGGCGGGTACTCGACCAGCGTCCTGAAGGCGGGGGAGTCCGTACGGCACTACCTCACCGTCAAGCACCATCGGGAGATGGAGGTCTACATCACCGGTAAGAAGGGTGTGGGCTTCTACGAGTTCCGGGGCCGGGACATCAAGCAGTCCTGGGAGGGATTCTCCGATTCCCCCTCCTACCGGGACGCCGACGAGATCTCCCAGAGGCTGTTGGAGGCCTTCCTGACGCCGACCGAGGAGGGGGGCGTGGACGAGATCTTCCTCGTCTTCACCCGCTTCGTGTCGCGGGTGAAGCAGGTCCCGCAGATCATCCGGCTGCTGCCGCTGGAGGTCGTCTCCGAGGAGGAGGCCGCCGAGCGCGCGGAGAGCGGGGCGCTGATGAGCGAGCTGCATCACGCGCCGGTCTTCCAGGAGGATCGGGTCGAGAACCCGTTCGACTTCGAGCCCAGCCCGGAGGAGGTCCTCGACACCCTGCTGCCGCTCTACATCGGCAACCGCGTGTACTTCGCGCTGATGCAGGCCGCGGCGTCCGAGCTGGCCGCCCGTCAGGCCGCCATGAAGTCGGCGACCGACAACGCCAACGAACTGATCCGAAACCTGACGCGAGAGGCCAACCAGGCACGTCAGGCAGCGATCACCCAGGAAATTACCGAGATCGTGGGTGGCGCCGCCGCGCTGTCCGAGAGCGCGTGAGAGCGAGTGAGTGAGAAATATGACTGCGATTGCTGAACAGAACGCCGAGGTGAAGCCCGGCGCCACCGGCCGCGTCGTGCGCGTCATCGGCCCGGTGGTGGACGTCGAGTTCCCGCCGGACGCCATGCCCAGGATCCTCAACGCACTGACCCTCGAGGTCGAGGTGATGGGCGACAAGAAGACGATGACCCTCGAGGTCGAGCTGCACATCGGTGACAACACCGTGCGCGCCATCGCACTGAAGCCGACCGACGGCATCGTCCGCGGCCAGGAGGTCGTCGACACCGGTGCGCCGATCTCGGTGCCGGTGGGCGAGGTGACCAAGGGCAAGGTCTGGAACGTGACCGGCGACGTGCTGAACGTCGACCCGGCCTCGTTCGAGGTGACCGAGCGCTGGCCGATCCACCGCGAGCCGCCGTCGTTCGACGCGCTGGAGTCCAAGACCGAGCAGCTCTACACGGGCATCAAGGTCCTCGACCTGCTCACCCCCTACGTCAAGGGTGGCAAGATCGGCCTCTTCGGTGGCGCGGGTGTGGGCAAGACCGTGCTGATCCAGGAGATGATCTTCCGTATCGCCCACAACTTCGGTGGCACCTCGGTGTTCGCCGGTGTGGGGGAGCGGACCCGTGAGGGCAACGACCTCATCTTCGAGATGGAGGAGGCGGGCGTCCTCAAGGACACCGCCCTGGTCTTCGGTCAGATGGACGAGCCGCCGGGCACGCGTCTGCGCATCGCCCTCTCCGGTCTGACGATGGCGGAGTACTTCCGCGACGTCCAGAACCAGGACGTGCTGCTCTTCATCGACAACATCTTCCGGTTCACCCAGGCCGGTTCCGAGGTGTCGACCCTGCTCGGCCGGATGCCGTCCGCGGTGGGCTACCAGCCGAACCTGGCCGACGAGATGGGCGCCCTGCAGGAGCGCATCACCTCCACGCGTGGTCACTCCATCACGTCGATGCAGGCCATCTACGTGCCGGCCGACGACTACACCGACCCGGCCCCGGCGACCACCTTCGCCCACCTCGACGCCACCACCGAGCTCAGCCGCTCGATCGCGTCGCGTGGCCTCTACCCGGCCGTCGACCCGCTGACCTCGACGTCGCGCATCCTCGACCCGCAGTACGTGGGCCAGGCGCACTACGACGTGGCCACCCGGGTGAAGCAGATCCTCCAGCGCAACAAGGAACTGCAGGACATCATCGCCATCCTCGGTATCGACGAGCTGTCCGAAGAGGACAAGATCACCGTCAACCGCGCTCGGCGGATCCAGCAGTTCCTCTCGCAGAACACCTACACCGGTGAGAAGTTCACCGGCGTGCCGGGTTCGACCGTGGAGATGCCTGAGATCGTGGAGTCCTTCCGGATGATCTGCGACGGTGAGGTCGACCACGTCCCCGAGCAGGCGTTCTTCAACGTGGGCGGTCTCGAAGACGTCTACCGCGCCTGGGACAAGATGAAGAAGGAAGGCTGAGCCATGGCCACGAGCACCCTCCACGTCGAGGTTGTCTCGGCCGAGCGCAGCATCTGGTCGGGTGAAGCGGTGAACATCATCGCTCGCACCGTCGAGGGCGACATCGGTATCCTCCCGGGTCACTCCCCGTTGGTCGCGCTGCTGCAGCCGTCCGCGGTGGAGATCTTCACCCTGGAGGGCAATCGTGAGGTCGTGGCCGTGGACGGCGGATTCATCTCCGTCGCCCAGGGCCGGGTCTCCGTGCTGAGCGCCTTCGCGAGGCTCGGTCACGAGATCGACCAGCACGAGGCCGAGCAGGAGTACGTCGCGGCCCGCGAACGCCTCGAACACGAGGCGGACGACGAGGAGACCCGCCAGCACTTCAACCGCGCCCGCGCCCAGGTGCGCGCCGCCGAGAAGTACACCGGGCAGGCGAGCCCCGAGCTCGCAGTCTGACGGATCGAGCTGCGGCGAGCCGGCCGTCACCGCTCAGAGGGCGGGACCACCTTCGGGTGGTCCCGCCCTCGGGCGTTCGCGGCCGTGTGCTGGGGACCAGATCGGCGGTTCTGCAGAGGGGCGCCCATCAGTAGAATGTGGCCATGTATCTGGCCGTCCTCAAGTTCTGCATCGTGGCACTTGTCGTTCTGGCCATCCCTGTCATCCTGATCGTGGCGCGTCGGATCTGGCTGGTACGAACAGTAGGAGCCTTCGACTGCAGCATGATCATGGAATCCGCGACTCCGGGCACCCGATGGGTGCCCGGAGTCGGTCGTTTCAAGGGGGAGGAGCTGTGGTGGTACCCGGATTTCGGGTGGTCGTTCTCCCCGCGTCTGCGCTTCCCCCGCGATCGCACGATCGCGCTGCCCAGCCGTGACCTGACCGGGACCGAGATCGCCCCCGAGTTCGCCGACTACCGGGTCGTGCCCCTCAGCCGCAAGATCGGCGGCGGGACAGCGGTATGGGACCTGGCGATGGCCCCGCCCGCCGTCACCGCCGTGCTGAGTTGGCTGGAGGCGGCGCCGCCCGGGATGGGCCATCACCGCCCGCAGATGCCCCCACCCCCGGAGCGACGGCAGCGCCCCTGACGGGGCCTCACTCCTCCTCGGAGCGCTCCGGCGCGTCAGGGGTCTCGAGGGCGTTGTGCTGTGCCGTGATGCGGGCCCGTCGGCGCAGGCCTCGGTGGTCCTGGGGGAGTCGCTCGCCACCGGGGACCCAGAGGATGTCACCGGCCTCCCCGTTGACGACGCGGGTCAGGATGAACAGCAGGTCGGACAGGCGGTTGAGGTAGGTCACGGCCAGCGGGTTGACGCCGCCGATCGCCTCGTCGTCAGACGCGGACTGGGTGCCGTACGTCTCAATCGCCGCCCAGGCACTCCGCTCGGCACGCCGGGTGACGGTCCGCGCCTGGTGGAGGTGCGCCGCCGCCGGGACGCCGCCGGGGAGGATGAAGGAGGAGAGCGTCGGCAACTGCTCGGTGAACTCGTCGCACCAGGCTTCGAGCCGATCGATCGAGGCCTGTTCGATCCGCAGCGGGGGATAGGGCGGATTGTCCGACAGCGGGTTGGACAGGTCGGCGCCGACGTCGAACAGTTCGTTCTGGATCAACCGGAGGATCGAGACCACCTCGTCGGGCATACCGTCGGTGGCCAGGGCCACGCCGAGGATCGAGTTCGCCTCGTCCACATCCCCGTAGGCCGTGACGCGGGGGTCGGTCTTGGCGGCCCAGGACATGTCGGAGAGCCGAGTCCGTCCGGTGTCACCGGTACGGGTGTAGATCCGGTTGAGGTTGACCATGGGGCCAGCCTAGAGGATGGTCCGCGGCGCGGCCGGTGGGCGGGCACGCGGTAGATTCCGGTCAGGACGTAGGCCTGGTCGGCGCGAAGGGTGGAGACATGGGTGCACGATCCGGCTGGGGGGCGGTCGCCTCGACGGTGGTCGGCCTGGTGCTGCTGACCGGCTGCGCACCCGGTGCATCCGGCGGGCCGACCGGGGCGGCCACGGCGGCGCCCTCCGCCACCCGCTTGGCTACCCCCGCCGGCGGCACTGGGACAGGGACGTCGGTGGGCTGTCGTTACGTGCGTGCCGGCGATCCGGCCCGTCCGGTGGATCCGCCCGCGTCGTCGGCGCCGTCCTCGGGCACGGTCGCGATGACACTGTCGTTCGCCGTGGGCAACGTGACGGTGACGATGGACCGGGCCGAAGCGCCGTGCACCATCAACAGCGTCGAGTCCCTCGCCGGGCAGGGCTTCTACACCGGGACGTCCTGCCACCGGCTCGCCGACAACGGGCTGTTCATGCTGCAGTGCGGCGACCCGACCGGTACCGGCGGTGGGGGCCCCGGTTACCGCTTCGCGGACGAGGTCGCTCCTCGGACGACGTATCCAGCCGGGACCGTGGCGATGGCCAACGCCGGTGCCGACACCAACGGTTCCCAGTTCTTCCTCGTCTACCAGGACTCGCGGCTTCCGCCGGCCTACACCGTCTTCGGCCACCTCGACGACGCCTCGACCGCGGTGATCGGCAGGATCGCGGCGGAGGGCCAGGACGGGTCCTGGGGCGACGGCACAGGTCGGCCGAACAACGCCGCGGCTATCACCGCCGTGCGGCTGGGCTGACGTCTCGGCGCAGGACGAAGCGCTCGAGGGCGGCGGTGAACACCTCGCGCCGCTCGGTGTGCACCCAGTGGCCGGAATCCTTGATCGTCACCTGGAGCGTGTTGGGGAAGTACCGCCGCATGGCCGGCGCGTACTCCGGGAGGACGTAGTCGCTGTTGGCACCCTTGATCCACAGCGTCGGACCGTCCCAGGTGCCCTCCACCTCCTCGGGCCAGCCGAGGACCTTGTTGAGCTCCGCCGCCAGCATCCGGATGTTCGGCTGCCAGTACCAGGAGTCGCCGTCGCGGGCGAGGTTCTGCAGCACCCACTCCCGCAGACCGCGATCGGGCAGGAGCGGACGCATCATGGCGGAGGCCGACTGACGGTCAGTGATCTGTCCGAGGTCGAGCGCCTCGATCGCCGCAACGATGTCCGCGAACTGCCGGTGCCCGTGGTAGACGACCGGTGACATGTCCGCGACGACGAGCTTCTCGACCAACTCGGGGTGGCGCAGCGCCACCAGCATCGAGATCTTGCCGCCCATCGAGTGGCCGACCAGGGTGACGGGCCGTCCTCCCACCTCGGGTGACCCGACCAGCCAGCGCGCGACGATGTCCGCGGCCTCGGGATAGTCGAAGTGCTCCGTCCACAGCGACCGGCCATGGTTGGGCATGTCCAACAGCACCGTGGAGGCTCCGTGCAGCCCCAACTGACGGGCGATCTGGGCGAAATTGCGCCCCTGGCCGAGGAGGCCGTGGCAGAACACGACGAGCGGGCCCTCGGTGCCGAAGGTGATCGAGAAGAGGTCGGGGACAGTGGTCATGGGCGGCGGCTCCAGCAGGATGTGTGCCAGTGCCGACGCTGCGCCACGGCGCTGTCGGCCCCGGGTCGGGGATCGTGCGGCCAGACCACCAGATGGGGGACGCCCGGCCGGATCTCATGGTTGCAGCCCGGGCAGACATATGTCTTCACCGCGTTCTGCCCCGACATCGTACGCACCACCCAGTGCCCGTCGGTCTTGGTCTCGCCGCGGGCATGGCTGGTCCCGAGCGGCCGGGGGGCGCGTAGGTGCTTGCTCGGCCGCCTCTTCATCCGTCCCCCTCAGCACGCTCCGGTGTCTCGGCCCAGCATAGTCAGGTAGCGTGAAGCGGTGCGTTTGGTGATTGCTCGCTGTCAGGTCGACTACTCAGGGGCGCTGACCGCCCATCTGCCGATGGCCAACCGGCTGATCATGATCAAGGCGGACGGCTCCGTGTCGGTGCATGCCGACGACCGGGCCTACAAGCCGCTGAACTGGATGAGTGCCCCCTGCTCGATGACGGTCCGTGCGGCAGAGCCGGACGAGGCGGCGGTGACCGAGGACCTGGACGCGGCGATCACCGAGGTCTGGACCGTACGAGGGGCCGGCAAGGAGCCGTCGAAGCTCCAGATCGCCATCGCCGAGGTACTCCATGACACCGAGCACGAGTTGGGCGTCGACCCGGGCCTGCAGAAGGATGGCGTCGAGGCCCATCTGCAGGCCCTGCTCGCCGAGAATCCCGAGACGTTCGGGGTGGGCTGGTCGCTGGTCCGGCGGGAGTACCCCACTCCGATCGGTCCGGTCGACCTGCTCTGCAAGGACGCTGACGGCGGCTACGTCGCGGTCGAGGTGAAGCGGCGTGGCGAGATCGACGGCGTGGAGCAGCTCACCCGCTACCTCGAACTGATGCGGCGCGACCCGCGCCTGGGTCGCGTCCACGGCGTCTTCGCCGCCCAGCAGATCAAGCCGCAGGCGAGAGTCCTCGCCGAGGACCGGGGGATCAGCTGTGTGACGGTCGACTACGACGCGCTGCGGGGGCTGGACCACTCGGAGGATCGGCTGTTCTGACCCGGCTGGACCGGATCAGGACTCAGCGTGCGACCCGCCCTTCGGGGCGCCTGAGCCCTGAGCCGGCGACACGCGTCGGATCTGGGTGGGGGCCTCCTCCTCTGCGGCGAGGCGCTCGGCCCCGGCGCGATCGAGGACGACCGTCTCCTCCACGACTTCCGTCTCATCGGTGTCCATGGGCAGGTCGACCACCGGATCGCGGCCCAACTCGTCCAGCGCACCGAACTCCATGTCCGGGAAGTCCTCGGCCGTCGTCCCGGCAAGGGCCGACAGGTTCGAGAGCTGGGCGAGGATGGCGTGCTTGCGCTGGGTGAGCATGTCGGTGTCCCGGCGCAGCCTGCTCTGGCGCTCCGACCAGCGGTCGGCCACCAGTTGATGGGCCGCTTCCGCCTCCTTGTGTGCCTGGTTCACCAGCTGCTGACCCTCGCGTGAGGCGAGGATCTTCGTCTGTTCGGCCTCGGCGATCGCCTCGCTGCGCAGTCGCTGGGCGCGTTCGGTCTCCTCGGCGATGTTGGCGATCAGTGCCTCGTGTCGGGCGGTGGCATCGGCCAGCATCCGCGAGGTCTGCTCCTGGACCCGTTCCTTCTCCCGGATCAGTGCCGCGAGGGTGGTCTCCCGCTCGTCCGCCAGTTCCGTGCGGATCCGGCGGACCTCCTCGGTCACCTCGTCGTGCAGCCGGGCCGCCTCCGTGCGCGCCGAGTTCTGCAGCAGGGTCGTCTCCGCGCGCGCCTCGTCGCGCAGCTTCGTCGCTTCAGTGCGGGCGTCGGCGAGCATCACCCGTGCCTTCTCCTCGGCCTCGGCGACCGTACGACGGGCTCGTTCCTCGGCCTCCTCGATGGTCGCCCGCGCTTGCGCGGCGGTGGCGTCACGCATCTCGCTCGCGGCCCGCTCGGCTGCGGCGATGGTCGCCTTGGCCTCCACCTCCGCCGTCGAGCGGACCAGCTCCGCCTGCGCATCGGCCTGGCCGGTCACGTCCTCTGAGTGCTCGCGCGCGGTGGCGACCAGCGCATCCGCCTCGGTCCGGGCGGCGGCGAGCATCTGGTGGGTCTCGCCGTCCCACCGTTCGCGCAGCGCCCGGGCCTCGGCCAGCGTCATGGTCCTCAGGTCCTCGGCGTCCCGCTCAGCGTTGTTGCGGATCTCCGCGGCCTGTTGACGGGTCTCCGCGAGCATCTGCTCCGCCTGGGAGTTGGCCCGGTCGATGATCTCGCGGGCCTGCGCTTCGGCGGTCGACAGGATCTGCGTGGTGTGCGTGCCCAGCCGGGTGAAGTCCATCTGGACCGGCTTGTCCATCTCGGAGCGCTGCTGGTCCACCGTCCGGCGGAGGTCGCGCTGGACGCGCTTCAGGTCCGAGATCTGCGCCTCCAGCGAGTGGAGGTACTCGTCCACCGACGCCTTGTTGTAGCCGCCCCAGGCGGCTGTGGGGAAACTCCCGACAGCGCTGGCGGTCTCGTCGAAGAGGTCGAGTCCCTCGTTGTCCGATGCCACTGCGTCTCCATTCGTTCGTGGGCGACTGGTCCCAGGCTACCCAGCCGTGGGGACAAAACGACGGACCACCGCGCGCGCCGGGGTGATCCCGGACGGTCACGGTGGTCCGTCGGTGTGTCGGGGGCGGACCGACAGGCCCGCCGTGGTGCCTCAGACGATGGGCAGGAAGCCCTCGGGATCGGCCGGGCGCTCGACGAGTTCGAGGAGGACGCCGCCGGTGCTCTTCGGGTGGCAGAAGTTGATCCGAGAGCCGTACGTCCCGTGCTTCGGGGCGTCGTAGAGCATCTTGACCCCGCGGGAGGTGAGGACCTCGGCGGCCTTCTCGACGTCCGCTACGCGGTAGGCGACCTGCTGGATGCCGCCGCGGCCGCCGTTCTTGGCCAACCACTTGCCGATGGTGGACTCCTCGCTCAGCGGAGCGAGCAACTGGATCTCGGCGTCACGGTCGGTGAAGTCGTGGCGGTTGGTGCCGAGCATGACCTCCTCGACCCCCTGCTCCTCGTTCTTGCCGCGGAAGATGACGTGCCAGCCGAAGACCTCGGTGTGCAGCTTGATCGCCTCGTCCATGTCCGGCACCGCGAAGCCGACATGGTCGACGCACAGGAAGATGTCCTGGTTGTCGGAAACAACAGATGACTCGCTCATGGCTCAAGCTTTCCACAGCCGGACGTGTCCGGGGCATGGGGGGTCCCGGCCCCAAGGAACGCTGGCGGACTAGGCTGGGAACGATCCGCCAGCCCCTGTACGCGACACCGGAAGGACGTCCCCCGTGGCCCGTACCCAGCCCACCGTGCCGGAACTCATCGAGGGAGCACGCCAGCGCAAGCCGCGCGCACTGGGACGGCTCATCACGCTGATCGAGAACAACTCCGCGTCGCTGCGTCAGGCGATGGAACTCATGGCCCCGACACGGGACACTGTCACATCGTCGGGATCACGGGCTCGCCCGGGGTGGGCAAGTCGACCAGCACCTCCGCCCTCGTCACCGAGCTGCGGGCGCGAGGTCAGCGGGTCGGGGTCCTGGCCGTCGATCCATCGTCACCGTTCTCCGGCGGCGCGGTCCTGGGGGACCGGATCCGGATGCAGAAGCACTCCCTCGACCCGGACGTCTACATCCGGTCGATGGCGACCCGGGGGCACCTCGGCGGACTGTCGGCGGCGGCACCGCAGGCGCTACGCGTCTTCGACACCGCAGGCTTCGACACGGTGATCGTCGAGACCGTCGGAGTGGGGCAGTCCGAGGTGGAGATCACCCAGACCGCGGACACGGTCCTGGTGCTGAACGCTCCCGGCATGGGTGACGGGATCCAGGCGGCGAAGGCCGGGATCCTGGAGATCGCCGACATCTTCGTGGTCAACAAGGCGGATCGCGACGGCACCCAGGCTCTGGTGCGTGAACTGCGCAACATGGTGGCGTTGGCGAATCTGGGGCCCGAGGCCTGGAAGCCGCCGATCGTGCGCACGGTGGCCAGCCAGGGGGAGGGGATCACCGAGGTGGTGGACCAGATCCAGGCGCATCGGGCGCATGCGCAGCAGACCGAGGCCTGGCAGGCGCGTCGCCTGGACCGGGCGCGCGCCGAGGTGGAGGCGCTGGCCCTCGGTAATGTACGCCAGCGGTTCCTGCGTCAGGGGAAGGCGCACTTCGATGCCATCGCGGCGGAGGTGCGGGACGGGCGGACCGACCCGTACGCCGCGGCGGACGCGATCCTCGAGGATCTCTGAGTGGCCCGAACAGCACACCACACCGAGTCGGCTGCCGAAGCAGCGCGCTCTCGGTGTGGGGGATCGGGGCGGCGGCTGGGGGGACGGGCTCAGCGGAACAGGTAGCGGGCCACCTGGTCCAGCGTCATTCCTCCCTCGGAGGTCGGGAGGAGATGGTTGGTCCGCGTGTTGTACAGGAAGTACGGTGCGGCGACTGTGGAGACGCAGGTCTTGGTCAGGCGGAGGCCCTGCTGTGTGGCCTCGAAGGAAAGGCGCTGCTCTACGAGACGGTCCCACGCGCTGGGTGGCGGCGCGGGACGACGCGAGCGGACGTGTGGCCGGATCGGTGCTGTCATTGTCATGATGTCACCCCCGTTCTTACGGACTCCAGGCGATGCACGGATGCCACGTCTGTGCGTTGATCAAAATGTTACCAGTGACGTTGCCGGTCGAGAAGCCTCCCGCAACTGTGAAACGGGGGATTCTATACCGCACCGGCGCGTCGTGCAGAGGGTGGCAGGGACCTGCGGTAGAAAAGGAACGGTCCATGTCCTTGTCCCGTTCGGAGGTCGGCGTGCTGAGTTGGGTGAGGAAGGCCCTTCTGGTCCTGGTCATCGCATTCGCGGTGTTCTACCTGTTCACCAATCCCGAGGGGGCCGCCGGCGCGGTCCGCGGGTTCTTCGGCCTGTTCGGCTCCATCGGCAGGTTCTTCACGGCCCTGGCCCACGGCTGATCGGGACCGGTGATGCGCGGTCCTGGGAGGCGCGGGGGCGGGCTGCTGGATCGGGTGCTCGACCCGCACATCGATGACCACCTCATCTCCGACGAGGGTGAGGTCGTCATCGATGAGGTCATGCACCATTGGGCGGTGATGGTGAAGCCGGTGGCATACGTGCTGCTCGGGGTGATCATCATCCTCTCGATCCCGTTCGTCGGGGAGTTCTGGTGGTTCTTCCTGGCCCTCGGGCTCGTCCCCGTGGGGTACGGCCTGTACCGGATCCAGTCGGAATTCATGGACCGTTTCGTCATCACGAACATGCGGGTCTTCCGGGTCCACGGGGTGTTCAACCAGCAATTGGCGACCGTCCCGATGTCGCGGATCCTGGACATCAGTGTGCACAAGCCGATGCTCGGACGGATCCTCGGGTACGGCCACTTCACCTTCGAGTCGGCGGCGCAGGACCAGGGCCTGCGCGACATCCGCTACGTCGGGCGCCCGGACGAGCGCGACCTCACCATTCAGCGGGTGATCCAGCGCTCCGGCCTCCGCAAGGACTTCAAGGTCGCGGTCTCCGACGAGGACGACGGCACCTGATCCACCCTCGCCCCCGGACGCTCAGCGTCGGCCGGTGAGCCGATGCCGACGTCCCTCGAGGACGAGGCTCCGCCGCCTCGCCGAGAACGCGGATGAACGGCGGGTGTCCAGCGGCGGGGTGAGTTGGTCGTCCTCCGCCGGCAGGCCCGCCGCGAGTCGCCGTGCCCGAGCCAGTTCGGCGTTGAGGACCCCCCCGATGACCAGGGCGAGGTTGCACACCCACAGCCACATCAGCGTCACGATGATCCCGGACAGGGTGCCGTAGTTGAGGTCGAGCCGGACGTAGGCCCGTGCGGCGTAGATCGTGAGCAGCCATGAGGCGGCGGCGCCGAGGCCGACGGCCAGGACGGCGCCGGGAACGATCCAGCGAGTGCTCTCGTGGCGGACGTTCGGCGCCGTCCGATAGACGATCGTCGCCGCGAACAGGGACACGAGCACCAGTGCCGGCCACCGTAGGGCGTTCCAGACGTGCAGCAGCATGTCCGGGATACCCAGCAGGCCTCCGACGACCCCGACCGCGCTGGGCCCGGCGATCAGCAGCACGGCCATCAGGGCCGCGGCCATCGCGAGGGCCAGGGTGGTGAGGTACTGGATCGGCGGCAGGATCAGCAGCGGCCGGCCCTCCATCACCTCGTAGACGCGGTTGAGCATCCGGGCCAGTGCTCCCAGATACAGGCTCGCCGTCGTCACCGTGAAGAGCACGAAGATCACCAGGGTCAGCGGGGGCAGTCCGGAGTGCGCGAACCCGCGCAGGGGTGCGTCGAGGGCCACCGCGACCCCGCCCGGGGCGACGGCCGAGAGCACGTAGAGGATGAGGTCGACCGTGCGCTCGTCCATGCCGACGAAACTGACGAGGTCGACCACGACCATGAACGCCGGGACGACGGCGAGCACGGCATAGAAGGTGAGGGCGGCGGCGAGGTCGACGCACTGCAGCCGGAGGACGCTGTCGACGGCCCTGCGGACGGCGTACCACCACAGTCGGGCGTGGAGGTCGCCCCAGGTTCGGGGGAGCGGGTCATGGGACGGCAGGCCACGGCGGCGACCGGGCCCGACAGGCCCCGCGCCGGGCATGTGCACCATGCGTCCGTTCCTACCATGAACGGGGCTGCAGGGACGAACGCGACCCGGACGGAGGCGACTCACCGGGAGTACACCCCGGTGGGAAGACGCCGGTGGCCGACCCCTCGGGGTCGGCCACCGGACGGCTGGCTGATCAGGCCGACAGCACCGCGGAGACGAGTGCCTGGGCCTCCTGCTGGACCTGGCGCAGGTGCTCCTCGCTGATCATGGACTCGGCGTAGATCTTGTACTTGTCCTCGGTGCCGGAGGGACGGGCGGCGAACCACGCGTGCGCCGTGGTCACCTTGAGGCCCCCGATGGCTGCCCCGTTGCCGGGTGCCTCGGTGAGGATGGCCGTGATCGGCTCCCCGGCAAGGGTGTCCGCCGTGACGTCGGCCGGGCTGAGGGCCTTGAGCCGGGCCTTCTGCTCGCGGGTGGCGTCGGCGTCCGTACGAGCGTAGAAGGGCTGCCCGTGCCGCGCCACCAGGTCCGCGTACAGCTCGGAGGGGGTCCGGCCGGTGACGGCGAGGATCTCGCTGGCGAGCAGGTCGAGCAGGATGCCGTCCTTGTCGGTGGTCCAGGTGCTGCCGTCCAGGGTCAGGAAGGAGGCGCCCGCGGATTCCTCGCCGCCGAAGCCCACCGAGCCGTCGCCCAGGCCGGGGACGAACCACTTGAACCCGACGGGCACCTCCACCAGCGTGCGCCCGATGTCCTCCGCCACCCGGTCGATCATCGACGAGGACACCAGCGTCTTGCCGATCCCGCAGTCAGCCGGCCACTGGGGGCGATGCGTGTAGAGGTACTGGATGGCCACGGAGAGGTACGCGTTGGGGTTCATCAGGCCGGCGTCGGGGGTGACGATGCCGTGCCGGTCGGCATCCGCGTCGTTGCCGGTGGACAGGTCGTACCGGTCCCGGTTGCCGATCAGGGACGCCATCGCGTTGGGCGAGGAGCAGTCCATCCGGATCTTGCCGTCGGTGTCCAGTGTCATGAACCGCCAGGTGGGGTCGACCCGGGGGTTGACGACGGTCAGGTCGAGACCGAGGTTCTCGGCGATGTACTCCCAGTACTGCACCGAGGCGCCGCCCATCGGGTCGGCACCGATGCGGACGCCGGCCTTGCGGATGGCGTCCAGATCGATGATGTTGGCCAGGTCCTGGCAGTACGGCGTGCGGTAGTCGAAACGGGTCACCTGAGGCGCGGCCTGTTCGTACGGCATCCGCTTGATCGGTGCCGGGTCGGCGATCAGGGCGTTCGCCCGGGCCGCGATGACGGAGGTCGCATCGGTGTCGGCCGGACCGCCGTGCGGCGGGTTGTACTTGAAACCGCCGTCACGCGGCGGGTTGTGCGACGGGGTGACGACGATGCCGTCCGCAAGCGGTGCGGACTGCGCCTTGTCCCGATTGTGGACCACGATCGCGCGCGACAGGGCCGGCGTCGGGGTGTACTCGTCCTCGCGCTCGGCGCGAACGTCGACCCCGTTGGCCACCAGGACCTCGATCGCCGTGCGCCAGGCGGGCAGCGAGAGGGCGTGGGTGTCCTTGCCGAGGTAGAGCGGTCCGGTGAACCCCTGGTCGGTGCGGTACTCGACGATCGCCTGGGTGATGGCGGCGATGTGGGCGTCGTTGAACGCCCCGTCGAGGCTCGATCCGCGGTGACCTGAGGTCCCGAAGACGACCTGCTGATCGGGATTCTCCGGGTCGGGAACGATGGTGTCGTAGGCGGAGAGGACGTCGTCGACATTGATGAGGTCTTCCGGCAGAGCCGGCTGACCAGCGCGTTCGTGAGCCATGGGTTCATCATGCCCCTAGTAGGCTTAGGCCGGCAGGCGACCCGGCGTATCGCGGGACGCCGGTGACTCGAGGGCGCGACGCCCGAGGACACGGCCAATCATGCGGCGGATGACGAGGAGAACCACGAAGCGATGACGAATCCCACCTTCAACCGACCTGGTGCCGTCGACCTGTCCGCGCTGCCGCCGCAGACCCCCGCCCCAGGGGGCCGCCGTGGGACCCGGAACACGTGGGTGGTGGAGGTCGACGAAACCACGCTGGAAGCCACCATCCGCCGCTCCCTGCAGTACCCGGTCGTCCTTGAACTCACATCCGCCCGGGCCCAGGGTGCGGACCAGTTGTCCGCGGACCTGGCCGGACTCGCCAACGCCGCCGAGGGCCGGTGGCTGCTGGCGCGGGTCGACTGCGACGCACATCCGCAGATCGCGGCCGCCCTCCAGATCCAGGCCGTCCCGACCGTGATGGGCCTGCTCTCCGGTCAGGCGGTGCCGCTCTTCCAAGGGGTGCTGCCGCACGACGATGTCGCCTCGGTGATCGACCAGCTGCTGCAGGCCGCCCTGGCGAACGGGGTCGCCGGCCGGGCAGAGCCGATCGTGGTGGCCGAGGACGCCGCGGAGGTGCCGGCCCGCGACGCCCGCTACAGCGAGGCCGACGAGGCGATGGGTCGCGGTGACTTCGCCGCGGCCGAAGAGGCCTTCGACGCGTTGCTGCGGGCCAACCCCGCCGACTCCGAGGCCCGGATCGGCAAGGCGCAGGCCGGGCTGTGGGCCCGCGCCGAGCAGGTCGACCCGGAAGCCGTCACCGCGCAGCTGGCCGCTGCGCCCCGCGATCCCGAGACGGTGCTGGCCGCCGCGGACCTGGCGATGGTGCAGGGCCGGGCCGCCGAAGCCTTCGACCTCATCATCCGGCTGATCAGGACCACCTACGGCGACGACCGCGAGCCGTTGCGCCGTCGGCTGCTGGACCTGTTCGAGACGGTGGACCCCGCCGATCCGACCGTGACCAAGGCCCGCCGGGACCTGGCCAACGCGTTGTTCTGAGCCGGCCCGGCCCATGACGGAGGCCGCCCGTCCCTGAGGGGATGGGCGGCCTTCGTGGCTTTCGTCTGGCGGGGTTTCGTCAGGCGCGGGTTTCGTCAGGCCTTGATGACGTTCTCGGCCTGGTGGGTGAACCAGACGGCACCGAGGGGCGGCACCACGACCGAGGCGCTCTGGCGCAGCCCGTTGTTGGAGATCTCCTCGGTGTGTACCTCGCCGAGGTTGCCCCATTCACCGGTCCCGTCGTAGGCGGGAGCGTCGGTGTTGAGGACCTCCTTCCAGGTGCCCGGCATCGGCAGCCCGATGCGGTAGTTGGTGTGCGGCACCGGCGAGAAGTTGAGCACCGCCGCGAGGGCGTTCCCGTCGGCATCGAAGCGCAGGAAGCTGAAGACGTTCGCCGCGGCGTCATCGGCATTGATCCAGCGGAAGCCGGACGGGTCCTGGTCGAGCTCCCAGAGAGCCGGGGTCGCCTTGTAGATGGCGTTCAGGTCCTTGACCAACTCCTGGACGCCGTGATGGCCCCAGTGCGGCTGCGCCAACCAGTCGACGCCCTGCCTGTCGTTGAACTCGCCACGTTGTGCGATCTCGCAGCCCTGGAACAGGAGTTGCTTGCCCGGGTGGGCCCACATGAACGCGTAGTAGGCGCGCAAGGTCGCGAACTTCTGCCAGTCGTCGCCCGGGATCTTGCCGAACATCGAGCCCTTGCCGTGCACGACCTCGTCGTGACTGATGGGCAGGACGAAGTTCTCTGAGTACTGGTAGACCATCGCGAAGGTCATGTTGTTGTGGTGGTACTGGCGATGGATCGGCTCATGCTCGACGTAGCGCAGGGTGTCGTTCATCCAACCCATGTTCCACTTGAACCCGAAGCCCAGACCCCCCTGGTCGACGGGCTTGGTGATGCCGGGGAACGAGGTCGACTCCTCGGCGATCAGCACGCAGCCCGGCTGGCGCTCGTAGAGGTGCCGGTTGACGTAGCGCAGGAAGTCGATGGCCTCGAGGTTCTCGTTGCCGCCGTACTGGTTGGGGATCCACTGCCCGTCCTCACGGGAGTAGTCCAGATAGAGCATCGAGGCGACGGCGTCGACCCGCAGGCCGTCCACGTGGAACTCGCTGAGCCAGTAGAGCGCGTTGGAGACCAGGAAGCTCTTCACCTCGTTGCGTCCGAAGTTGAAGATGTACGTACCCCAGTCCGGGTGTTCGCCGAGGCGCGGGTCGGCGTGCTCGTACAGCGCTGTGCCGTCGAAACGTCCCAATGCCCACTCGTCCTTGGGGAAGTGCCCCGGCACCCAGTCCACGAGCACGCCGATGCCGGCCTGGTGCAGCCGGTCGATCAGGAAGCGCAGGTCGTCCGGGCTGCCGTACTTCGACATCGGGGCGAAGTAGCCGGTGACCTGGTAGCCCCATGAGCCCGAGAACGGGTGCTGGGCGATCGGCATGAACTCGACGTGGGTGTAGCCCTGCCACTTGACGTACTCGACCAGGTCCTCGGCGAGCTCCTGGTAGGTCTTGCCG
Source organism: Raineyella fluvialis (assembly GCF_009646095.1). Taxonomy (NCBI): domain Bacteria; kingdom Bacillati; phylum Actinomycetota; class Actinomycetes; order Propionibacteriales; family Propionibacteriaceae; genus Raineyella; species Raineyella fluvialis. The sequence continues at coordinate 2,914,088 of NZ_CP045725.1, forward strand.
GGCCTCCACGAGCCGAGGTGCACCTCGTAGACGCTCATCGGCGACTTCCACAGCTCGGTCTGTGCGCGCCTCTCCATCCAGCCCTGGTCGTGCCAGGGGTAGTTGTCCACGGCGACGATGGAGGCCGTGTTCGGCGGGCCCTCGGCCTTACGGGCCATCGGGTCGGCCTTCTCGTGCCACTGCCCGTCACCACCGAGGATTCGGAACTTGTAGAGCGCTCCCTCACCGATCCCCTCGACGAAAATACCCCAACAGCCGGATCCCGGGATGAGCTTCATCGGTTGGCCCTGCCAGTGGTTCCAGTCACCGATGACATGCACCTCGCGAGCGTTGGGCGCCCAGACCGCGAACCGCGTGCCGTGCAGGGTCCCGCGCTCATCATCCTCAACGGTGCAGAGGTGGGCTCCCAGACGACGCCACAATTCGGTGTCGCCGCCCTGGTGGAACCCCTCCAGGTCCCAGCCTGTCAGCCCTCCAAAGTAATCGTGCATGTCCTACTTCTCCTCAGGGATCGGTGACTGCCCGTCGCTGGTGTCCGGCGACGGTGAGGCGATGACAGCGACCGCTCCGAGTGGGATACCCACCCAGTCGGGACGGTTGCGGACCTCATAGACGACTTCATAGACGGCTTTGTCCGCTTCGTACGCGCGTAAGACTGCCAGATCCGAGGCCGTCGGGGGGAATGCCCCGTAGCCGGACAGGAAACCGGTACGGCATCGTTGCCGCCACTGGGCGGTGGCGCGTGGCGTCGCGCTGCTGGTGGGCGAGGAAGCCGCCGCGTAGTCGAAGGAGCGCAGCATGCCCGCGACGTCGCGCCACGGGGAGTCGGGCGCCCACCGCTCGGCGAGGGACTTCAGCGGCTCGCCCTCGAAGTCGATCACCCGCCAGCCGTCGGACGTGGCCAGCACCTGCCCGAGATGGAAGTCGCCGTGGACGTGTTGCACCGACACCGGGTGACCCTCGAGCGCGGTGAACACCCCCCGCAGCGCGTCGGCGTACGGGACGAGGGCGGGGGCGGCGGCACAGGCCGCGTCGAGCCGCTCCATCATCACCTCGGCGAGGGGACCTCCGTCGAGGACGTCGCGGGGGAACCGTCTCGCCAGGCCTTCGTGGACCGACCGCAACGTACGCCCGAGCGCTTCGGCCTCGGCGGAGAAGTCCTGTCCCGCCGCACAGGCCTCGAGGGCCAGGCCCCAGCCGTCGCGGGCGTCGCGGAAACATTCGGTCAGCATGGCGAGGTCGGCCCCGAGCACGTCCTCACCGTCGCTCCACCGTGCCTCGGTCCAGCCGTAGAGGGTTGCGATACCGCCGATCCCTTCGTGACCCAGAGCCTCGTGCACGGCGATGTCGAGGTTGCGACCGATCTCGAGTCGACGGAAGACCTTGAGGATCAGCGCCTGCCCGTAGAAGACCGAGGTGTTGGACTGCTCCCCGGAGAAGGGCCGGGGGGTGAGATCGGCGTCGGGCAGCGGAACCACCAGATGGTGGTGGACAGCGCCCTCGGCGGACGGATGCGGGTCCTGTCGATCCGCGAGCGCTGCCAGCACGGCGGTCATCGCCTCGGGATCACGGGTGGCGTCCGCGACGTCGGCAAGGTCCCGCGTCCCGGTCACCGCGGCGTCCTGGACGGAACCGTACGAGCCCGCGGGGGGCGCCTCGCCTGGCCGGCGCACCGCCAGCAGGAACTGGTAGGTGTCCGTCGCCCGGGGCACCACGTCGTCGTGGGCGACGACGACCAGCACCGGACGAATGCCGACAAGGCCACCGGTGCCCGGTTCGTCCGGATGGGTGAACCACGGCAGGGGGATGACCCGCACCACCTGTAACGGTCGGCCCTTCCCGGCGAACCACCGCGCGGTGGCGAAGACCCGGGTGGCGAGCTCAGCGAACGCTTCGGCCACGTCCTACCTCCTCGACGCTTCCTCGTGGAGCCGCACCTCGTGAAGTCGATCATGCCGCGTGTACTCCCCATCCGTACGGCGATCGGGCGTCACCGTGGCGTCCGGGCCGCTCGACCGCGAGGCCATGGTCGCCTCCTCTTCCAGCACGAGCCAGGAGAAGCCGTGACCCGGAAGGTGCAGCGTGTACGGCTCGTCGCCGATGGAAGGGTGGACCTCGTCGCGGGCCAGTCGTCGCGGCCTCCTGCCTCGGTAGGCGGACAGGTCCAAGGAAACCTCCTGCGGCTCGGCCGAGAGGTTGTTGAGGCAGAGGATCGTCTCGTCGGCATCGTGGCGTAGAAAGGCGAACACCGCCGTGTTCTCCCCGCCGAGGTCGGTGAAGTCACCCGTGCCGAATACCGGGTGGGCCCGGCGGATGACCAACATCGCGCGCACCCACTGGAGCAATGAGCCAGGATCCATCATCTGGGCCTCGACGTTCACCAGCGACCGGTCGTACTCGGGGTCGACGATCACCGGCAGGTAGAGGTCGTGCTCGGCGGCCGAGGAGAAGCCGGCACTCGAGGCATCCCGCCACTGCATCGGCGTCCGTACGCCGTCGCGGTCGTGGAGCCAGATGTTGTCGCCCATCCCGATCTCGTCGCCGTAGTAGAGACACGGGGATCCCGGCAGGGCGAGCAGAAGGGCGTGCAACAGGCGGACCCGGGCATGGTCGCCGTCCACGAGGGGGGCGAGTCGTCGGCGGATCCCGAGGTTGCAGCGCATCCGTGGATCGGGTGCGTACTCCGCCCACATGTACTCGCGCTCCTCCTCGGACACCATCTCGAGGGTGAGTTCGTCGTGGTTGCGCAGGAACGTGCCCCATTGGCAGCCGTCGGGGATGTCGGGCGTGTCCGCGAGGATCTCGGAGATGCAGGTGCGGTCGGCCCGCCGCAGGCCCATGTAGAGCCTGGGCATCACCGGGAAGTGGAAGGCCATCTGGCATTCGTCCCCGTCGCCGAAGTACTCGACGACGTCGTGGGGCCACTGGTTCGCCTCACACAGCAGCAGGGTCCCGGGGTAGTGGTCGTCCAGTTCCTTGCGGACGATCTTCAGGATGTCGTGCGTGCCGGGCAGGTTCTCGCAGTTGGTCCCGTCGCTCTCGACGAGGTAGGGCACGGCGTCGAGACGGAAACCGTCGATGCCCATGTCCGCCCAGAAACGCAGCGCTGAGAGCATCTCGTCGAGCACCCGGGGGTTCTCGAAGTTGAGGTCAGGCTGGTGGCCGTAGAAGCGATGCCAGAAGTACTGGCCGCGGACCTCGTCATAGGTCCAGTTCGACTCCTCGGTGTCGAGGAAGATGATCCGCGCGTCGAGATACTCGTCGGGCTCGTCCCGCCAGACGTAGTAGTCGCCGTACGGCCCCTCGGGGTCGCGGCGGGACTCCTGGAACCACGGATGGCGATCCGAGGTGTGGTTCATCACGAAGTCGATGATGATCCGGATGCCGCGCTCGTGGGCCTGCGCCACGAAGCCCCGGAAATCCTCCAGCGAGCCGAGCTCCGACATCACGTCGCGGTAGTCCTGGATGTCGTAGCCACCGTCCGCCAACGGGGACGGGAAGAACGGTGGCAGCCAGAGGCAGTCGATCCCCAGCCACTGCAGATAGTCGAGTCGCTCGGCGAGACCCGCAAGATCTCCGATCCCGTCACCGTCGGAATCAGAGAAATTGCGGATCATCACCTCGTAGAACACCGCAGTGCGGAACCACTGCGTGTCACCTGCCGCCTTCATCGTTCCCTATCAGTCCAGCTGCGGTTCGGCCGAGATCACCGCCAGCACATGGGCCGGCTGCTGGGGCGTCAACCGGACGAAGTCGTGAGCCCCCCAGTCGTATTCCTGGCCGGTCAGCTCGTCGCGGACGCGGAGCTTGTCACCCTCCGCCAGCCCGAAGATCCCCATGTCGAGGTGGATCGTGGACTCCTGGGTGTGCTGCGAGTCCAGGTTCACCGCGACGATCACGGCGTCGCGCCCGTCGGCGGTCTCGGTCTCCTTGACGTACGCGATGACCTGGGGGTTCTCCGAGTTCTGGAAATGGACATTGCGCAGTCGCTGCAGTGCCGGGTGCTGGCGACGTGCCCCGTTGAGCTTGCCGATCAGCATCTTCAGGTTGGGCTGCTGATGGTAGTCGCGGGGCCGGTACTCGTACTTCTCGGAGTTCAGGTACTCCTCGGAACCGGGGCGTACGGCCTCGTGCTCGAAAAGCTCGTAGCCGGAGTACATGCCCCAGCTCGGGGAGGTGGTGGCGGCCAGCACGGCCCGCACGGTGAACGCCGCCGGCCCGCCGTACTGCAGGTAGGCGTGCAGGATGTCCGGCGTGTTGACGAAGAAGTTGGGACGCACCCAGCTCGCCGTGTCGTACGCCAACTCCTTGACGTACTCCTCGATCTCCCAGCGCTCGGTGCGCCAGGTGAAGTACGTGTAGCTCTGGTGGAAGCCGACCCGGCCGAGGGACTGCAGCATGGCCGGGCGCGTGAAGGCCTCGGCGAGGAAGATCACCTCCGGATTGGTCCGCCGGACCTCGGCCAGGAGCCAGGCCCAGAAGTTGAGCGGCTTGGTGTGCGGGTTGTCGACCCGGAAGATCGTCACGCCGTGGGAGATCCACAGCCGGACGATCCGCAGCACCTCGGCGTAGATCCCTTCCGGATCACGGTCGAAGTTGATCGGGTAGATGTCCTGGTACTTCTTCGGGGGTTCTCGGCGTAGGCGATGGTGCCGTCGACACGCTCGGTGAACCACTCCGGGTGCTCCTTGACCCAGGGGTGGTCGGGCGAGGCCTGGAGGGCAAGGTCGAGAGCGACCTCGAGGCCGAGCTCACGTGCCCTCGCCACGAACCGGTCGAAGTCCTCGAAGGTGCCGAGATCGGGGTGGATGGCGTCGTGGCCACCGGCCTCGCCGCCCACCGCCCAGACCGACCCGGGGTCGCCCGGCTCGGGTGTGAGGGTGTTGTTACGGCCCTTGCGGAACGCGGTGCCGACCGGGTGGATCGGGGGCAGGTAGACGACGTCGAAGCCCATCGCCGCCGCGTCCTCGAGCCGCTCCTCCGACGCCGCGAAGGTGCCTGAGTGCCAGGTGCCGTCGGCATCCTGGTAAGCGCCCTGGGAGCGGGGGAAGAACTCGTACCAGGAGGAGAACAGGGCGCGTTCCCGATCGACCCAGACCGGGTACTCGGGGGAGGGCGAGACGAGCAGGCGCGGACCGTGGGACCGCATGGCTCGGCGTACGCCACTGCTCCCGATCAGCTCGATGAGCTCCTCGGCGGGGCGTTCCGCCAGCAGCGCGATCGCGGCGCCGCGGAGGATGGCGGCATCGCCGCGGCGCGACGCCCGCTCGGCGCGCAGGGCGGCCCCCTCGAGGATCAGCTGCCCCTCGGCGCAGACGAGGTCGACGTCGATGCCCTTGGCCAGCTTGATCTCGGCGTTGTGCAGCCAGGTGCCCCAGGGGTCGTCCCAGCCCTCGACCCGGAAGCGCCAGGCGCCCTCCGTCGGCAGGGTGACCCAGGCCTCCCAGCCGTCCAGACCCGGAGTCCCCCACGGCCGCATGTCCGTGCGCAACTCCTGGCCGTCGGGTCCGACCGCGATCACGGAGGCCCGGACGGCGTCGTGGCCCTCACGCCACACGGTCGCCCGCACCGGGAAGGACTCACCGACCACGGCCTTCGCCGGGTACGCGCCGCCCTCGAGGACCGGGGACACGTCCGAGACGCCGATCCGGCCGAGCCGTGCGCCGATCGCGGCCGCCCCCGGCTCGACGGCCGGCACGTCGGCCCGCGGGTGCGTCGGGGCCGGGACGTCGGCGGCGTACGCCTCCGGGCTGTGCTGAGCGGCGAAACGCGACGCCGGGGCAGCCACGGGTGCGTCGGTGCCGGTGCTGGGTGCGGCCACCTTCTTGCCGGTGGTCGCCTTCTTGCTGGTGGTCGCCTTCGTGGCGGTGGTCCGCTTGCTGGTCGACTTCTTCGCCGTCGCCTTGCGCGTAGTGGCTGCCTTGCTCGCCGCGGGGGCGGGAGTTCCCAGGGCAGGGTTCTCCACGCCGGGCCTGCTCGTGGCGGTGAGGTCCGTGGACGTCGTGTCCACGGCCGGCGGGGTGGAGGTGGTTGACTCGTCGGAACGCTGCTGAGGGGTCACGGGACCAACCTAGCGGGGTAGGAGTCCGGGGGACAGGAGGAAGCCGCGAAACCGCCGCGTCGTCGTGGTCCTTTTACCAGGGTCGCGCGCCTCGATCCCGTGCCGGACCCCTCGCTAGGGTGGCGTCGTGCGAGCCATTCGACGTTTCACCGTTCACCCGGTACTTCCCGAGCCGCTCCAGCCGCTCGAGGAACTGGCGCGAAACCTGCTCTGGTACTGGAACGAACCCACCAAGGAGCTCTTCCGGGCGATGGACCCGGCACTCTGGGAGGCGACCGGGCAGGACCCGCGCAAGCTGCTGTCGCGGATCGACGCACGGCGCCTCGCCGCGCTCGCCGAGGACTCTCGTTTCACCCGCAAGGTGGCCCACGCCTACCAGGACCTCACGGACTACCTGACCCTGGATCGCTGGTATCAGGACTTCGCCGCGCAGCACCCGGGAGCTCCTGAGCGGATCGCCTACTTCTCCGCGGAGTTCGGCGTCTCCGAGGTCCTCCCGCAGTACTCGGGCGGCCTGGGGATCCTGGCCGGTGACCACCTCAAGGCGGCCTCGGACTCCGGCATCCCGATCATCGGCGTCGGCCTGCTCTACCGGCACGGCTACTTCCGTCAGTACCTCGATGCCCAGGGCTGGCAGCAGGAGCGTTATCCGCTGCTGGCACCGTTCGACCTCCCGCTCACGTTGCTGACCGAGAACGGTGAGGCGGTCACCGTGGAGGTGCCGCTGCGCCAGGAGAAGTACCGGGCCCAGATCTGGGTCGCCCAGGTGGGCCGCGTCCCGCTGCTCATGCTGGACGCCCTCGTCGACGGCAACTCCGAGGCCGCCAAGGCTGTCACCGACCGCCTCTATGGCGGTGGCGTCGACCACCGGTTGGCCCAGGAGGTGCTCCTCGGCATCGGTGGCGTCCGGGCCCTGCGTGAGTACTGCCGGATCAGCGGGGACCCCGCGCCCACCGTCTACCACGCCAACGAGGGCCACGCCGGTTTCCTCGGCCTCGAGCGCATCCGCGAGTACATGAACGACGGCATCGACTTCGCCACCGCGGTCGAGCTCACCCGGGCGGGTTCCCTCTTCACCACCCACACTCCCGTGCCGGCCGGTATCGACCGGTTCCCTCGAGACCTGGTCGCCGACCAGTTCCGGACCTTCGCCCCGTTGCCGCTGGATCGGATCATGGCCTTCGGCACCGAGGACTACGTCGGCGGTGACCGCGGCGTGTTCAACATGGCGGTCCTCGGCTTCCGCCTCGGTCAGCGCGCGAACGGTGTGTCGGAGCTCCACGGGGCGGTGTCGCGGCGGATGTTCCAGGGACTGTGGCCATCGTTCGACGTCTCCGAGGTGCCGATCACGTCGGTCACCAACGGCGTCCACCACAAGACCTGGATCCATCCGGAGCTGCTCGAGTTGCTCGAGTCGCCCACCTCCGACAGCGACACCGTGATCGACGGGTACGACTGGTCCGGCCTCGATCGAGTGGACGACAACACCATCTGGGCCCTCAAGCAGCAGATGCGTGGCGGACTGGTCCGGATGGCCCGCGAGCGGCTGGCAGCGTCAGCCAAGGCCCGGGGCCTGTCCGGCAGCACGGAATGGGTCGAGCGGGCGCTGGACCCGAACATCCTCACCTTCGGCTTCGCGCGCCGCGCGGCGTCGTACAAACGTCTCACCCTGATGCTGCGCGACCCCGAGCGACTCAAGCGCCTGCTCAACCACCCGGAGCGGCCGATCCAGATCGTCATCGCCGGCAAGGCCCACCCCGCCGACAACATCGGCAAGGGCCTGATCCAGGAGATGGTGCGCTTCGCCGACGCCGCCGACGTGCGGGAACGCCTGGTGTTCCTGCCGGACTACGACATGTCGCTCGCTCGCCCGCTCTACCCAGGATGCGACGTATGGATCAACAACCCCCTCCGCCCGCAGGAGGCCTGCGGCACGTCCGGGATGAAGGCGGCGATGAACGGCGCCGCCAACCTGTCGGTGCGTGACGGCTGGTGGGACGAGTGGTACGACCCGAAGTTCGGCTGGGAGATCCCCTCGGTCGAGAACCTCGCCAACGCTGACCAGCGGGACGCCCAGGAGGCGGCCGCCCTGTACGAGATCATCGAGAACGAGATCGTCCCCCGTTTCTACACCCGGGACAGCAACGGGATGCCGACGGCCTGGATCGCCATGATCCGCGACATCATGTCCGGCCTCACCCCGAAGATCCTCGCCTCGCGGATGGTGCGTGAATACACCGAGCGGATGTATCTGCCGACCGCCCGGTCGTCTGCGCGGATGGCCGAGGGCCGCACGGCGCAGGAGACTGCGGCGTGGAAGCAGCGGATCCGCACCGCCTGGCCCCAGGTCAGCGTCTCCCGCGTCGAAGGACTCGATTCCGCTTCCCACGCCCTCGGCTCGCAGGTGTCGCTGCACGCGGTCGTCCGGCTCGGTGAGCTGACGCCCGATGACGTCGAGGTGCAGATGGTGATGGGCAGGGTCGATGACAACGACGAGATACACGACATCGTGACCTACCCGGCCCGCGCCGGCGACGCCGTCGACGGCGGGGTGCGCTACGGCGCGGACGTCCGTCTGGAGACCGCCGGGTCGGTCGGTGTCACCTGTCGTGTCGTCCCGAGCCGAGAAGGCCTGGCGACCATCGCCGAGATGGGCCTGGCGACCGTGTCGGCGGACTGACCACCCGACCCTCCTCGCCACGCAGGAGGCCGACACCCCGAGGGGTGCCGGCCTCCTGCGTTGTCAGGCTCAGCCGTTGTCACACCTGGGCGCGGCTCGACTTGCGTCGCGGACCGTGCGGTGTCTGGCTGCCCGCAGTCGGCTCCGGCGGAACGGTCGTGGCCGTGGGGACGACCGGGGCCGGGGCGGCAGACTCCTCGTCCGGGAGCTCGGCCTGCAGGACCGCGACGGTCCGGCCGGGCAACTCGAGGCGGGTGCCGGCGGGCACCCTGGCGGTGGGCAGCTCGTCGGGGAGCCCGGTGTGGGCGACCACTCGGTAGCCGAGGGCCCAGGGGTCGCCGGGCAGCAGCACCTCGACGGGTTCGTCCCCGCCGTGGGTCCAGACCAGGAAGGCCTCGGTGGCGTCAGAGACGTACATGCCGAGTGTCCGGCGGCTGCCGTCGCGCCAGTCCTCGCTGTCCATCTCGACGTCCTCCTCACCGAACCAGGCGAGGTTCTTGCGGCCCAGCTCCCGGCCCTTGGCGTCGATCACGTACTCGCCGTTGCGCCAGTCCTGGGGCCGCAGGACCGGGTGCTCGGCCCGCAACCGGGTGAACACGCGGGTCACCTCCAGGACATCGGCCCAGGCCTCGGCGGTGTCCCAGTGGATCCAAGAAATCGGGGAGTCCTGGCAGTAGGCGTTGTTGTTGCCCAGCTGCGTACGACCGATCTCGTCGCCCGCCGTGATCATCGGCACGCCGGTGGCGACCAGCAGAGTGGCCATCATGTTGCGCACCTGACGGTGCCGCAATGAGACGATCTCGGGGTCGTCGGTCTCACCCTCGACGCCACAGTTCCACGACCGGTTGTCGTCCGAACCGTCGCGGTTCGCCTCGCCGTTGGCGTTGTTGTGCTTGACGTCGTACGTCACCAGGTCACGCATGGTGAAACCGTCGTGCGCGGTGACGAAGTTGACCGAGGCGGCGGGCTGGCGCCCGGAGTGCTGGAAGAGTTCACCGGAGCCGGAGAGCCGGGTCGCGAGCTCCTGGACGCCGTGCACCGCGTTGCGCCAGAAGTCCCGGGTGTGTCCCCGGAACCGGTCGTTCCACTCGCTCCAGCCCGACCCCCAGGCGCCGACCTGGTACCCGTACGGGCCCATGTCCCAGGGCTCGGCGATCATCTTGATGTCGCGCAGCACCGGATCGGCGGCGATCTGCTTCTTGAACGGGTGGTCCTGGACGACGTAGTGCTTCTCGTTGCGGATCAGCTCGGTGGCCAGGTCGAAGCGGAAGCCGTCCACGCCCATCTCGGTCACCCAGTACCGCAACGAATCCATGATCATCTGCAGCACGCCCTCCTGGGAGGTGTCGACGGAGTTGCCGCAGCCGGTCACGTCATAGTCGTTGTGCATGTCGGAGGTCAGGCGGTAGTAGGCACCGTGGTCGATGCCACGCCACGCCAGGGTCGGCCCCTCGTGGCCACCCTCCCCGGTGTGGTTGTAGACCACGTCGAGGATCACCTCGATGCCCGCTTCGTGCAACGCGCTGACCATGGTCTTGAACTCCGCCACCTGTTCGCCGCGCGTGCCGACCGAGCAGTACGCGGCGTGCGGGGCGAAGTAGCCCAGGGTGTTGTAGCCCCAATAGTTGGACAGTCCGCGGCCGATGATGAAGGGCTCGGAGACGAAGTGGTGCACCGGCAGCAGCTCGATCGCCGTCACGCCGATGTCCAGCAGGTGCTGGATCACCGCCGGATAGGCGATGCCGGCGTACGTGCCGCGCAGGTGCTCCGGCACCGCGGGGTGCAGATGGGTGAGGCCCTTGACGTGGGCCTCGTAGAGGACCGACTCCGCCAGCGTGCGGCGGCGGGCGATCGGGGTGGGGCGGGCGAGTCCGCGACCACGACGCTCAGCGGCACCGAGGCGAAGGAGTCCATCGGGTCGGGCATGAAGTCCGACTCCGCGGTGTGGTCGAGGATAGGCCCGGAGTAGTCGACGCCGCCGGTGATCGCCCGGGCGTACGGGTCCAGCAGCAGCTTGGCAGGATTGAAGCGTTGGCCGGTTTGCGGCGACCACGCGCCGTGCACCCGGTAGCCGTACTGCTGGCCCGCGAGGACGCCCTGGACGAAGACCGTCCACACACCGTCCTCGTTCATCTCCATGTCGTGGTTCTTCTGGGAGCGGTCAGGAGCCACCAGAGCCAGCTCGACCCGGGTGGCACGGGGCGCCCAGAGGCTGAATCGGGCACCGCCGCCGAGCAAGCGTGCGCCGAGCACGCTGGAGTCGATCGGGGCGGTGAGCGTGACGCCACTCATGGAACGTCCTTCGGGGTCGAATGGGCGACTGCACGGCCCCTGCCCGGTGCTGCACTGCCACGGAATGGGGCCGAGCAAAAGCCAGGCAAGGATACCGTAAAGAGGTGATTTCCGGGATCCATCCAGCGACGAACGCGGCACGGGCGTACCTCGATCACGCCGCGACGAGCCCCCTGTCAGCCGCGGCGGCGGCGGCGATGTCGCACCACCTGGAGCTGGTGGGCAATGCCTCCAGCCTGCACACCAGCGGCCGTGCTGCTCGGCGGGTGCTCGAGGATGCCCGCGAACAGTTGGCCGCTGCTGTCGGCGCCCATCCGACCGAGGTCATCTTCACCTCGGGCGGCACGGAGGCGGACAACCTGGCGGTGCACGGCGGCTGGATCGCGCGGCGGGCGGCCGGGCCGGGGGAGCCCGAGGGTCGTCCGCGCGTGGTCGTCAGTGCCATCGAGCACCACGCTCTGCACGATCTGGTGCCCGCTCTGGAGCGGGACGGCGCCGAGGTCGCCCGGTTGCCGGTCCGTCCGGACGGGATCGTGGATCCCGACGTGCTGCGGGAGGCGCTGGCGGACGGGCCGGGCCGCGCGACCGCTGTCGCCTCGTTGATGTGGGTGAACAACGAGACGGGTGGCCTGCAGCCGGTGGAGGTGCTGGTCGAGGCGTGCCGGACCGTGCGTGCGTGGTCGCACTCCGACGCTGTCCAGGCTTTCGGTCACGTGCCGTTCGACTTCGCCGCCAGCGGGCTCGACCTCGCCTCACTCTCGGCCCACAAGGTGGGCGGCCCGGTGGGCATCGGGGCGCTCCTGGCGCGGCGCGGAGTCTCGCCGGCTCCGATCGTCTTCGGGGTGGCCAGGAGCGGGGCGTACGTTCCGGCACCCTGGCCCCGTTGCTGGCTGTCGGCTTCGCGGCGGCAGCGACGGAGGCTGCCGCGGACCTGGTCGTGCGGATGTCGCGGTGGGAGGCGCTGCGCTCGCGCCTGCTGGCCGGCCTGGCCGGGCTTCCCGGAGTCCGGCCGCACCTGCCCGCTGAGGCGAGTCCGGCGATCCTCAACGTCGCGTTCGACGGCTGCGAAGCCGACGACCTGCTCCTGCTGCTGGACGCCGCCGGGATCGATGCCTCGGTCGGGTCGGCCTGCACCGCCGGAGTGAGCAGCACCAGTCACGTCCTGCTCGCGATGGGCCTGCCGGAGAACGAGGCCAGGTCCTCGCTGCGGTTCTCCTTCGGCGCGTCCACCGGTGAGGCGGAGGTGGACAGGCTGCTCGCGGCTCTGCCTGACGCCCTCGTCAGGGCGCGCCGCGCCCGTGGGGCCGGGAGCTACGATCGTCGGGCACGACGCGGCGACGGCACGGAAGGAGACCGGCGATGAAGGTCCTGGCGGCGATGTCCGGGGGTGTCGACTCGGCAGTGGCCGCGGCACGCATGGTCGATGCCGGGCACGACGTCACGGGCGTCCACCTGGCGCTGTCCCGCAATCCCGAGTCGTTCCGTAGCGGCGCCCGGGGCTGCTGCTCGCTGGAGGACTCCCACGATGCCCGTCGCGCGGCGGACCGTCTCGGCATCCCGTTCTACGTCTGGGACCTCTCCGCGGAGTTCCGTGCCGACGTCGTGGCGGATTTCCTGGCCGAGTACCGCGCCGGGCGTACGCCCAATCCTTGCCTGCGGTGCAACGAATCGATCAAGTTCTCGGCCGTGCTGGCCCGTGGCACGGCCCTGGGGTTCGACGCGGTCGCCACCGGTCACTACGCCCGGCTGCTGGACGGTCCGCACGGCCCCGAGTTGCACCGCGCCGTCGACCCGGCGAAGGACCAGTCGTACGTCCTCGGCGTGCTGACCGCCGACCAGCTCGCGCACAGCCTGTTCCCGCTGGGCGATTCGTACAAGACGGAGGTCCGCGCCGAGGCGCAGCGCCGTGGCCTGTCGGTCGCCAGCAAGCCCGACTCCCACGACATCTGCTTCATCCCCGACGGCGACACCGGCGCCTTCCTCGACCGGGAGCTGGGGACCGCCGACGGTGACATCGTCGAGCAGGACGGCACCGTGGTCGGCCACCATCAGGGGCACATCGCTTCACCGTCGGCCAGCGTCGCGGACTCCACCTCGGCATGCCGGCCACGGACGGGCGGCCGCGCTACGTCCTCGACATCAGCCCGGTCGACAACCGGGTCACCGTGGGCCCGCACGAGGCTCTCGCCGTCGACACCATCACCGCCGTCCGGCCCAGCTGGGCCGGACCGGCCCGGCTGGGTGACTGGGACGCCCGTGCCCAGGTCCGCGCCCACGGCGAGCACCTCGAGTGCTCCGTGCGGGCCGACGAGGGCTCGGTTGTCGTCACCCTGCGCGAGGCCGCCTACGGCATCGCCCCCGGTCAGGCCGTCGTCCTGTACGACGGGGACCGGGTGGTCGGCTCCGCCACGATCGACGCGGCGGGCAGGGTCGCGGCGTGAGCGTCGGGCACAGCGGGGTCGGTTCGTGGCCGGGGACCGACCTGGCGGGCGCCGTCCGGCTCACGCTGGGCGAGTTGCCCGGCGCCGCGTACGTGCCGGAACTGCCAGGCCGCGGACCGGGTGCCGACATGATCGGTCGCGCGCTGGGCGCGGTGACGGTGCTCGGTGCTGACCTTCAGCCGACGGGCTGGCGGCTGGTCGAGGGAAGCTCGATGGCACAGCGCCGGGCCCGTGCCCTGCTGCGTGATGATCTCGACGTGCTGGAGGAGCAGGCCCAGGGATTCGAGGGCGGGCTCCGGCTGACGCTGACCGGCCCACTGACGCTGGCCGCCGCGGTGGAGCTGCCCCGGGGCGGGCCGGCGCTGGCCGACCCTGGCGCCACCCGAGACCTGCGCGATGCGCTGGCCGAGGCCTCGGCCGACCTCGTCGCCGACGTCGCCCGCCGGGTGCCGGGCGCGGAGGTGAGCCTGCAGTGGGACGAACCGATGCTGGGGTCGATCCGCACCGGCGGTGTCCGCAGCGCCTCGGGGCTGAGGCGGCTACCGGCCTGGGGGAGCCAGGAGATCATCGGGCACCTGCGTCCGCTGGTCGATCGACTCGCGGCGGCCGGGCTCGACCCCTCCCGGACGCTGGTGCATTCCTGCGCTCCCGGGCCGGGGATCGACGACCTGGTGGCCGCCGGCGTGGGCGGTGTCGGTGTGGACGTCGACCAGCTCGCGAGGGCCGACCTCGACGCGATCGCCGCTCTGCTCGAAGGTGGCCGGATCCTTCATCTCGGCGTCGCCCGGACGGTGCCCGTCGACACGCTGCCCACCGCCGATGCGCTGGCCGGACGGGCTCTGAGCGTCCTGCGGCCGCTCGAACTGGGACCCGCCATCGCCGACCGCGTCGTCCTCACTCCCGCCTGCGGCCTGGCCGGCTGGACCGAGCGCCCGGCCACCCAACTGCTGCGCCGGCTGGGATCTGCCGCGGGGATCGTGGACGAGGAGTTGTCCCGCTGAAACGTCGTAGGGGCCCACTAGATTGGGCCTCGTGACCGAACAGCGCCCGGATCCCGCCGCCCCCGACACCGTCGAGCCCGCCCGGGCCGATGAACGGACCCGGGAACGACACGCCGCCCTGGCGACCGAGATCACCGAGCACCGTTACCGCTACTACGTGCTCGACGCGCCGACCGTCTCCGACGGCGAGTTCGACACCCTGATGCGTGAGTTGGAGGGCCTCGAGGAGCGTTTCCCGGAGCTGCGGACTCCCGATTCGCCCACCCAGCAGGTGGGGGCCGCCCCATCGGCGACCTTCGCACCCGTGCAGCACCTGCAGCCGATGACCAGCCTGGACAACGTCTTCAACCAGGAGGAGTTGTTCGCCTGGGTCGACCGTACGTACGACCGGCTCGGGGGACGCCCGGGGGAGGGGGCGTTCGTCTGCGAGCTGAAGATCGACGGGCTGGCCGTCGACCTGGTCTACGAGAACGGTGTCCTGGTCCGGGCGGCCACCCGAGGTGACGGCCGGGTCGGTGAGGACGTGACGGCCAATGTCCGGCGCATCGAAGCGATCCCGCACACCCTGGTGAGCCGTGCCGGTCACCCCGTACCGGCCCTGCTCGAGGTGCGTGGGGAGGTCTACCTGAGCCTGGAGCAGTTCACCCGGATCAACGAGGAACTCGTCGCGGCCGGCCGGGCGCCGTTCGCGAATCCCCGCAACAGCGCGGCCGGATCGCTGCGGCAGAAGGACCCGCAGGTCACGGCCTCGCGCCGGTTGGGGTTCACGTCGCACGGCTGGGGTGCCACCTCCGATGACCCGGGGACCCGGCTCGAGCTGGCCCGTCAGTCCCACGCCTACGAGGTGCTGGCGGACTTCGGCCTGCCGGTGAGCCAGTACTCCCGCGTGGTCGACACCAAGGAGGAGATCTGGGCGTTCGTCGAGGAGATCGCCGGGCGTCGCCACGACTTCGTCCACGAGATCGACGGCGCCGTGGTCAAGGTCGACGAACGTGCGCTGCAGGACCGCCTCGGTTTCACCTCCCGGGCGCCCCGCTGGGCGATCGCCTACAAGTACCCGCCGGAGGAGGTGACGACGAAGCTGCTCGACATCCGGGTCAACGTCGGGCGCACCGGTCGCGTCACGCCCTACGCGGTGATGGAACCGGTGGTGGTCGCCGGCTCCACCGTCGCCCAGGCGACGCTGCACAACGCCACCGAGGTGGTCCGCAAGGGTGTGCTGATCGGCGACACCGTGGTGCTGCGCAAGGCCGGAGACGTGATCCCGGAGGTGGTCGGTCCCGTCGCCGACCTCCGGGACGGGACCGAGCGGGCGTTCGTGATGCCCACGCACTGCCCGGTCTGCGGCACCGCCCTGGCGTACGAGAAGGAAGGGGATGCCGACATCCGCTGTCCCAACCAGCGGTCCTGCCCGGCGCAGCTGCGGGAGCGGCTCTTCCACCTGGCCTCGCGCGACGCCCTCGACATCGAGGTGTTGGGGTGGCAGGGCGCCGATGCCCTGCTCGCCGCCGGGTTGCTCAAGGATGAGGGGGACCTCTTCGACCTGACGGCCGACGACCTGGCGCGGACGTCCTTCTTCACCCGCGCGAGCAAGGCCAAGGAACGGGCCCAGGGGGCGGGGGAGCGGGTGCTGTCGGCGAACGGCAAGCGGTTGCTGGAGAACCTGGAAACCGCGAAGACCCGGCCCTGGGCCAAGTTCCTTGTCGCGTTGTCGATCCGCCACATCGGCAAGGGCAACGCACCGGACATCGCCGCAGCGTTCCCGACCGTCGAGGCGCTGCGTGACGCCACGGACGAGGAGTTCGACGCCGTGGAGGGCATCGGGCCCTCCATCGCCGCCGCGATCCGCGACTGGTTCGACACCGACTGGCGGGTCGACATCGTGCGCAAATGGCAGGCCGCCGGCTGCGTGCTGGGGACGTACGGGCAGCCGTCGCCGACCGGTCCACAGGTGCCCCAGACGTTGGCCGGACTGACGGTGGTCATCACCGGGACCATGCCGGGGTACAGCCGCGACGAGGCCCAGGAAGCCATCGTCGTTCGCGGCGCCAAGGCCGCCGGCTCGGTGTCGAAGAAGACCGACTACGTGGTGGTGGGCGAGGGCGCCGGGTCCAAGGCGGACAAGGCCCGGGCCTTGGGCCGACCGATCGTGGCGGCGCAGGACTTCCAGCGGTTCCTGGACGAGGGACCCTCCGCGGTGGCGCTGCTCGGCGAGTAGGACGGCGACGTCGCGGTCGTACGTACGATCGGATGAGTGTCTGACCCCTGTTCTAGCGTGGGGGTCATGGACGAGGGCAACGCACCACCGCTGCCGGGCCTGCCGGACTGGCCCGAGATGACGACCGTGCCGCCGGCGCGTCCGGTGGCCGAGGGTGCCACCCTGCTCACCGACGGCGTGATGGTCACCCTGGGCGGGGACATCGATGGGGACCCGATCGCGGTCACCGCCGGCTACGGCCTGCCCGAGGACCCCTGCGACCACATCGGCCAACTCGCCGAGATCGAGGCCCTCGCCCGCTTCGCCGACATCCGCCGCCTCGCCCTGGTCGCCGACCTCGTCGAGGCCGCCCCGCCCGTCGGGCGCGAACGCCGCCTCCCCCTGGGCGGGGACGGCACCCCCGCGGTGCCCGAGTTCCTCCACCTCGAGGTCGGCGGCGCGCTCGCCCTCGCCCCCGACCGGGCCAAACTCCTGATCGGCGACGCCCTGGACCTGAAATGGCGCCACCCCCGCCTGTGGAACCAGATGATCCACGCCCGCCTACCCGTCTGGCGCGCCCAACACGTCGCCCGCCGCTGCCACCACCTGCCCGCCAGCACCGCCCTGTGGATCGACGACCGGATCGGTGACGTCCTGCCCGGCCTGTCCTGGGCCCGCGCCCAACGCCTCCTCGACGGCGAGATCACCGCCGCCGACCCCGCCACCGCCGAGAAGGACGCCGCCGCCCGCGACCGGCGCCGCGTCGACCTCTTCCCCCGCCCCGGCAGCGGCGCCGCCACCGGCATGTTCGCGATCCTCGACACCACCGACGCCGCCCAACTCGACCAGACCCTGGCCGTCATGGCCGCCCGCCTCGCCGAGACCGGCGACACCACCGACCTCGACACCCGCCGCGCCCGCGCGCTGGGCCTGCTCGCCCGCGGCCACCACCCCGACCAGACCCCGCTGGTCCACCTCTACGTCCACACCACCCCCGACGCGACCCTCGCCCGCGTCGAGGACCACGGACCCCTCGGCCCCACCGGCCTGGCCCACCTCCTCCAGGGCTGCCGGGTCCGCTACACCCGCGTCATCGACCACGCCGACACCCTGCCCGTCGACGCCTACGAGGTCCCCGACCGGATGCGCGAACAACTCATCCTCACCCAACCCGTCGACGTCGCCCCCTACGGCACCCTCACCGCCCGCCGCGCCGACGCCGACCACACCATCCCCTGGGACCGCGGCGGCCCGACCGCCCTGCCCAACCTCGGCCCCCTCTCCCGCACCGCCCACCGCGCCCGCACCCACGGCGGCTACCACCTCACCCAACCCGTCCCCGGCCAATGGCACTGGCACACCCCCCGCGGCCAACACTTCATCGTCACCAACCACGGCACCATCCGACTCCGCCAATGAGGCGCCTAGGCTGGCGTCGTGGCCCGACGACGCATCTTCTCCGACCCTGACCTCCACGGCGGTGTCCCCGATCGGGTGCGCCCCCGGCTGGGGGAGTGGGGGCCGACCCTGGTCCCGAGCACACGACGCAAGCGCCTCCAACGGGCGGTCGTCGTGGCGGGATTCGTCGTCGCCCTCGCGGCGGTGGTCGCGATGTGGTGGATCTTCTACTGGATGATGACCGGCAAGGGCGCGCTCTTCTGACGAGTCGTGATCCCGTCGAGTCGACTCAGCCCAGCCAGCCGGCCAGGCTCGTGCCGCCCCAGGCCAGCAGTGCGAAACGGATGCCGCGCCCCAGCGACATCACCAGCCCGAAGCTCCACGCCGGGATCGGTGACGCGCCCGCGACGAGGACCACGGGGTAGAGCGGCGGGAATCCCACGATGGCCGCGACGAAGACAAGCGGCAGCCCGGCCCGCGTATCGCCGACGAGCCGCAGTGACACCCGGATCGTCCGGGACCACCACCGTCGCAGCAGCCCCAGCTCGGCCTCCCGGGCGCCGGATCGGGGTCGGACGGGACGCGGATGGAAGAACGGCAGGTCCTTGCCTCGTCGCATCCCCCAGAACATCAGCATCTTCCCGATGCCCTGGCCGAGTGTCAGCCCGATGATCGCGGCCACCGAGCCGGCCGGTTGCAGCGCCCCGGCGGCGAGGGCGTACGCCTCGGCGTTGGCCACCGGCACCACGGCGCCGACCAGCCCATAGACCGCGGCCACCAGGAACCCGGCGAACCAGCCGAGGCCGTGCGGCAGCTCCGGCACGGATCAGCTGGCCAGTGCAGAGAGGTGGCGCAGTCGCGCGATCTCGGAGGCGAGCCACACGGGACCCCCGGTGCGGCCCACGAGGATCGAGCGCTCGGTGCCCACCGGCGCCCAGGCCAGGGCCGTGTCGCTCCACGCCGGCACCCAGCCGGCGGGCATCTCCGCCGACCCGGCGCCACCGAGGTCACCGATGCTGGCCAGGACAGTGGCGTCGAGGTCAGGTGCCATCGGTGTGGCGTACGAGATGGACGGGCTGTCCGCCCGGTCGACCAGGACGCTCCACTGACAGTGGAAGACGCTCGGGGCGCTGTCGACCAGGACCTCGGCGGCATGCTCGGGGTCGCGGGTCATCTGCTCCAGCGTCTCGAGGTCACTTTGCAGAGTCCCGCTGTCGTAGTGCCGCGAGATCCACAGCACCTCGACCCCGCTGACCTCCTGGCAGGCGCTGACCACGGTGTCGGGCAGCACGCCGGTCGGGATCTCCAGCATGAAGTCGTCGATGCCGTGGCCGTCCAGGCTCTCCACGATCTCGATCGCCTTGATGTCGCAACCGACGAGGCCGACGGCGGAAGCGACGGCCCCGAGGGCGCCGGGTCGGTCGGGCATGGACACTCGCATCAGGAACACACCGTCATTGTCCCCTCCCTACCGGCCGGGACGGCAATTGGGACGCCCCTTCCGCCGACGTGTCACACACTGTTAACCGGATCGTCGTGGACCGGAGCCGTCTCCGGGCGCATCGGTAGGGTGTCGGCGCTCGGTCCTAGGATGAGGGGTGCGGCCGGCCCCTCGGCGGCCGCGCCGGACCGGGGACGACTCCCCGGACACGACACCCCGGACCCAAGGAGTTGCACCGTGGCGTTGAGCCAAGACGAGGTCGCGCGGCTGGCACAGCTGGCCCGCATCGACCTCTCCACGGAGGAGCTGGCCCATCTGGCCCCCCAGTTGGACGTGATCCTGGAGGCCGTCGCGCGGGTTGCCGACGTGGCCACCGACGACGTCGTGCCGACCTCACACCCGGTGCCGATGACCAATGTCTTCCGCGTCGACGAGGTGCGGACCTCGTTGCCGGTGGAGGACGTCCTGGCGATGGCCCCGGACCGGCAGGACGACCGGTTCCGGGTCCCGCGGATCCTGGGGGAGGAGCAGTGAGCATGGAAGGCATGTCGGAGCTCATCACGGCCGATGCGGCCGATCTGGCCGGTCGGATCGCGCGACGGGAGGTGTCGAGCGTCGAGGTCACCACGGCGCACCTGGACCGCATCGCCGCCGTCGACCCGACCATCCACGCATTCCTCAGTGTCGACGAGCAGGGGGCCCTCGAGCAGGCCGCCGCCGTCGACGCCAGGATCGCCGCCGGGGAGACCGTCGGCCCGCTGGCCGGTGTCCCGCTGGCCCTGAAGGACGTGCTCGCCCAGCGCGGGGTCCCGACCACCGCGGGGTCGCGGATCCTCGAGGGCTGGCGGCCCCCGTACAACGCCACGGTCACCCAGCGACTGCTCGACGCCGGCATCGTCATCCTCGGCAAGACGAACATGGACGAGTTCGCGATGGGGTCGTCCACCGAGAACTCGGCGTACGGCCCCACGTACAACCCGTGGGACCTGACGCGCGTGCCCGGCGGCTCGGGCGGTGGCTCGGCCGCGGCGCTGGCGGCCTTCGAGGCCCCGCTGGCGATCGGCACCGACACCGGTGGATCGATCCGCCAGCCGGCCGGGTTCACCGGCACGGTCGGGATCAAGCCCACCTACGGCGGCACCTCGCGCTTCGGCCAGATCGCGCTCGCCTCGAGCCTGGACCAGCCCGGCCCGTGCGGTCGTACGGTCCTCGACACCGCGCTGCTGCACGAGGTCATCGCCGGCTACGACCCGATGGACCAGACCTCGCTGGACGCCCCGGTGCCGCCGGTGGTCCGGGCGGCCCGCAGCGGCGACGTCACCGGCCTGCGGATCGGTGTGGTCAGGGAGCTCGGTGGCGAGGGCTACGCCCCCGAGGTCGAGGCGAACTTCCACGCCACCGTCGAGATGCTCGCGGACCTGGGCGCGGAGGTCGTCGAGGTCTCCTGCCCGAACTTCGAGTACGCCCTCGCGGCGTACTACCTCATCCTGCCGAGCGAGGCGTCCTCCAACCTCGCCCGCTTCGACGCGATGCGCTACGGGCTGCGCGTCGGTGACGACGGCACCCGCTCGACCGAACAGGTGATGGCGCTGACCCGCGAGGCCGGTTTCGGAGCCGAGGTGAAGCGCCGCATCATCATCGGCACGTACGCCCTCTCGGCCGGCTACCGCGACGCCTACTACGGCTCCGCGCAGAAGGTCCGCACCCTGGTCCAGCAGGATTTCGCGGCGGCGTTCGCCCAGGCCGACGTGCTGGTCTCGCCGACCACTCCCACCCCGGCGTTCCGGATGGGGGAGCGGGTCGACGACCCGATGGCGATGTACCTCAACGACCTGTGCACGATCCCGACGAACCTCGCCGGCAACGCCGCGGCGTCCTTCCCGTCCGGGCTCACCACCGACGGGCTGCCGCTCGGCTTCCACGTGATGGCGCCCCACCTGGCCGACGACCGCCTGTATCGGGTGGGCGCGGCCCTGGAACGCCGGCTGAGCGCCACCTGGGGCGGACCGCTGCTCCGCAAGGTCCCCGCCCTGCCCACCACCACGCCCGCCACGACCATGACCGAGGGTGTCACCCGATGAGCGATCCGATCCTGTCCTACGAGGAGGCCCTGGCCGCGTACGAGCCGGTGATGGGGCTGGAGGTGCACGTCGAGCTCAACACCGCCTCGAAGATGTTCTGCGGCTGCTCGGCCGAGTTCGGCGCGCCGCCGAACACCCACACCTGCCCGGTGTGCCTCGGGCTGCCCGGGTCCATGCCGGCGATCAACGGCAAGGCGGTCGAGTCCGCGATCCGGATGGGCCTGGCGCTGAACTGCTCGATCGCGGAGTGGTGTCGGATGTCGCGGAAGAACTACTTCTACCCGGACATGCCGAAGGACTACCAGACCAGCCAGTACGACGAGCCGATCGCCTACGACGGTCACCTCGACGTGGAGCTCGACGACGGTGAGGTCTTCCGGGTCGAGATCGAACGGGCTCACATGGAGGAGGACGCCGGCAAGCTGACCCACCTCGGTGGCGAGACCGGCCGGCTGCACGGGGCCGACTACTCCCTGCTCGACTACAACCGCGCCGGGGTGCCGCTGATTGAGATCGTCACCAAACCCATCATCGGCGCGGGGGCACGGGCTCCCGAGGTCGCCCGTCGCTACGTGGAGACCGTCCGCGACCTGATGCGTGCGCTCGGGGTGTCCGACGTCCGGATGAACGAGGGCTCCCTGCGCTGCGACGCCAACGTCTCGCTGCGCCCGTGGGGGCGGGAGAAGCTCGGCACCCGGACCGAGACGAAGAACATCAACTCGTTCCGCTCCATCGAGGGCGCCGTGACGTACGAGATCCAGCGCCAGGCGGCGCTGCTGCAGGACGGCGGAACCATCCAGCAGTGCACCCGCAACTGGCTGGAGCACCTGGGTGAGACCTCCTTCGGCCGGTCCAAGGAGGAGGCGGAGGACTACCGCTACTTCCCCGAGCCCGACCTGGTGCCGATCGCCCCCAGCCGCGAGTGGGTGGAGGAGTTGCGAGCCACCCTGCCGGAGGATCCCACCAAGAAGCGACACCGGCTGCAGGCCGAGTGGGGCTTCAGCGACCTCGAGATGCGGGACGTCGTCAACGCCGGGGCCCTCGGTCTCGTCGAGTCGACCGTCGCCGCCGGGGCAAGCGCCCAGGCTGCCCGCAAGTGGTGGACCACCGAACTGTCGCGGCGTGCCAACGAGGCCGGTACGACCCTCGACGAACTCGGCATCACCCCCGCCCAGGTCGCCGGCGTCCAGGCCCTCGTCGAGGCGGGCACGATCAACGACAAGCTGGCCCGACAGGTGTTCGACGGGATCCTTGCCGGCGAAGGGGAGCCGGAGCAGGTCGTCGCCACCCGCGGCCTGGCCGTCGTCTCGGACGACGGCGCCCTCGCCGCGGCCGTGGACAAGGCGATCGCGGCCAATCCCGACGTCGCGGACAGGATCCGCGGGGGTCGGGTCCAGGCTGCCGGTGCGCTGATCGGCGCGGTGATGAAGGAGATGCGCGGGCAGGCCGACGCCGGCCGCGTCCGCGAGATCATCCTCGACAAGCTCGGCTGACGCAGGGGCCACAATAGGACGGTGACTCCCAACCCTGACCAGACCAGTCTTCCCGAGGATGTGGCCGCGCTGCTGAAGCGGACCCCGGACGGCCTCGTACCCGCGATCGCCCAGGACGCGACCACGGGCCGCGTGCTGATGATGGCCTGGATGAACGATGAGGCGCTGGCCCTGACGCTGGCGACGCACCGGGGCACCTACTGGTCGCGCAGCCGGGGCAGGATGTGGGTCAAGGGCGAGGAGAGCGGCCACCGCCAGTGGGTCCGCAAGGTCGAGCTGGACTGCGACGGTGACACTCTCCTGCTGCAGGTGGAGCAGGAGGGTGCCGCCTGTCACCTCGGCACGACCTCCTGCTTCGACACCCGGACCCTGGAGCTGGGGGAGAGCCGATGACCCTGCCGATCGTCCCCAGTGGCGAGGAGTTCCGCGACCAGGCCCGGACCAGCCGGGTGATCCCGGTCTGGACGAAGGTGCTGGCCGACACCGAGACACCCGTCGGGCTCTATGCCGCCCTGGCCCGTGACGAGCCGCACACCTTCCTGTTCGAGTCCGCCGAGGACGGCGTGTTCTCCCGCTGGTCGATCATCGGTCTGCGGAGTGGCGCGACGCTGACCGAGCGGGACGGCCGGGCGGAGTGGTCCGGCACGCCGCCGGTCGGTCTGCCGACCAGCGGGGATCCGCTCGCGGTGCTGCGGGAGTCCCTCCAGGTCCTGCGCACCGAACGGCCCGACGGGCTGCCGCCGTTCGTCAACGGTTTCGTCGGCTACCTCGGCTACGACATCGTCCGCCGCCTCGAGGTGCTCCCCGACGACAACATCGACGACCTCAAGGTGCCGGAGCTGGTGATGATGCTGGCGACCGATCTGGCGGTGATGGACCACCGCACAGGCGAGCTCTGGCTGATCGCCAACGCCATCAACTACGACGCGACGGACGAGCGGGTCGACGAGGCGTACGCGGACGCCGTCGCCCGGGTCGAGACGATGGCGCGCCGCCTCACCGAACCGACGCAGCCGCTGGTCCGGGCCGTCGACGACACGGGCAGCGCCCCCACGGTGGTCGAACAGCGGACCCCGGCCGAGTTCGAGGCGGCCGTCGAGTCAGCGGTCGAGGAGATCCGGGCCGGTGAGGCCTTCCAGGTCGTCGTCTCCCAGCGTTTCGACATCCGCACCCAGGCCGATCCGCTCGATGTGTACCGGGTGCTGCGCCGGATCAACCCCAGCCCGTACCTGTACCTGCTCCGCCTCGACGGTTTCGACATCGTCGGGTCGAGCCCCGAGGCCTTGGTCACGGTGACCGACCGCGACGCCGTCACCCATCCCATCGCCGGCACCCGGCCGCGCGGGCGGACGCCCGCTGAGGACGTCGCGCTGGAACAGGAACTCCTCGCCGATGAGAAGGAGCGGGCCGAGCACGTCATGCTCGTCGACCTCGGCCGCAACGACCTGGGCCGGGTGAGCGAACCCGGGACCGTCACGGTGATCGAGTTCATGAAGGTGCGGCGCTACTCGCACGTGATGCACCTCGAGGCCGGCGTCACCGGGCACCTGCGTGACGACGTCGATGCCGTCGAGGCTGTCCTGTCCTGTTTCCCGGCCGGCACGCTGTCCGGCGCGCCGAAGGTGCGGGCGATGGAGATCATCGACGGGCTCGAGGTCAGCCGTCGGGGCGTGTACGGAGGGGTGATCGGCTACTTCGACTTCGCCGGCAACGCCGACGTCGCGATCGCGATCCGTACGGCGCTGATGAAGGACGGCGTCGCGTACGTGCAGTCGGGCGCCGGGATCGTCGCCGACTCCGTCCCGGCGAACGAGAACCAGGAGTGCCGCAACAAGGCGATGGCGGTGGTCCGGGCGATCGCGACCGCCGACAGTTGGCGGGGACTGGACGGGGCGGCCGGATGACCGCCGCTCGCTGGCGCGGCGTCGCCTACAGTGCGCTGCTGGCCGGCACGGTGGTGGCCTTCGCCACCGCGGCCCAGCCCTGGTGGCACGCCGACGTCACCGGCAGCAGTGCCGCGATCAGTGGGACGGCTGCCAGCGGCAGCCTGACCCAGGCCCTCGCCATCGTCACCGCCGCCGGGCTCCTCCTCTCCCTCACCCTGGGGGCTCGCGGCCGGCAGATCCTCGGCGGCGTCCTGTTCCTCGCCGGTGCCGGGATGATCGCCGTGGGCGCCTCCCGCCCGCGCCCCGCCGCGGACGTCGTCGCCTCGGCGCTGCGCTCCGTCAGCCTGTCGACGGACTGGTCACTGACCGGCACCCCGTGGCCCTGGGCCTATCTCGCCGGTGGGGTGCTGGTGGCCTTCGGCGGAGCGCTGGTCGTCGCGTTCGCCCCCCGCTGGGAGACGCGCCGTGCCCGGTTCGAACGGGGCCCGGTGGCGGTCGATCTCACCGACGCGACCGCTGTGTGGAAAGCACTGGATGCGGGCGTCGACCCCACCCGGGAAACTGCGGTACCCTCCTCGCAGCAGGAACCCCCGCAGGCAGCGTCACCGGACAGGGAGAGTCAAGGATGAGTCACAGTGCGATCGGCCACGCGCCCGAGGAGAAGTACCACCACGGCAAGTCGCCGGCCGCGTACGCGTTCTCCATCATCTTCATGGTCGCCGTCGTCGTCGGTGTGGTCGCCATGGTGCCGACCCCGAAGCTGGTCCTGCTGATCATCGCCGGTGTCATCGCCCTGATCGCCTGGATCGCCTGGGCCGTGCTCCGGGGGATGGGCCTGGACAACGTGTAGGACCTCACGACAGCCACGGGGCGCCCGGACCGTCGGTCCAGGGCGCCCTTGTCGTCCGTGGGCGTTCCATTGCGCGGGACGCCTGGAGCGGTGCGGTAGAACAGACAGAGCGACGAAGGGAGAGCCGGGATGGGTGTGCTCGACGAGCTGAACGCGGGGGCCCGCGCCGACATGGAGGAGCGCCGCGCGCTCACCGGTCAGGACGAGCTGGCGAGGCGCATCGAGGCGCTGCCGCCGGCCCGTGACCCGCTGCCGGCCTTCCGGGCTCCCGGGATCGCCGTGATCGCCGAGGTGAAGCGGTCCAGCCCGTCCGCCGGAGCCCTGGCCGAGATCGCCGATCCCGCCGCCCTCGCCGAGGCTTACGCCCGCGGAGGGGCCGACGCCATCTCCGTCCTCACCGAACGGCGCCGGTTCGGCGGCACCCTGGCGGACCTGGTCGCCGTCCGGGCCCGGGTCGACATCCCGGTGCTGCGCAAGGACTTCGTCGTCGACGACTACCAGCTGTACGAGGCGCGCGCCGCCGGGGCCGACCTGGCACTGCTGATCGTCGCCTCGCTGACCGACCGCGAGCTGGCCGGCCTGCACGCCACCGCGCTCGACCTCGGCCTGACGCCGCTCGTCGAGACCCACACCGCCGACGAGGTCCGCCGGGCCCTCGATCTGGGCGCCGCCCTCATCGGCATCAACAACCGCAACCTGGACACCCTCGAGGTGGACACGGCGACCTTCGCCCGTCTCGCGCCGCTGGTGCCGGACGAGGTGGTCAAGGTCGCCGAGTCCGGGGTCCGTACCCCCGACGACGTCCGTGTCTTCGCCGAGGCGGGCGCCGACGTCGCCCTGATCGGGCAGGCCCTCGTCACCGGCGGCGACCCGGTCGCCGGAGTCCGCGCCATGAAGGAGGCCCATCGTGGCTGACAACGCACCCGAGCAGGACCGCAACCTCGCCGGTCAGCGCCCCTGGGACGGGCGGGAACTGCCCGACGCCCGCGGCCACTTCGACCGGCTCGGCGGCAAGTTCGTGCCCGAGGCACTGTACGCCGCCCTCGCCGAGCTCGAGGAGGCCTACGAGAAGGCCCTCGTCGACCCGGACTTCGGGGCCGAGCTGAACGACCTGCGGGCCAACTACGCGGGTCGCCCGACCCCGCTCACCGAGGCGAAGCGCTTCTCCGTCCACTGCGGCAACGCCCGCATCGTCTTCAAGCGCGAGGACCTCAACCACACCGGCTCCCACAAGATCAACAACGTCCTGGGCCAGGCGTTGCTGACACGTCGGATGGGTAAGAAGCGTGTCATCGCCGAGACCGGCGCCGGCCAGCACGGCGTCGCCACCGCGACGGCCGCCGCCCTGATGGGCCTGGAGTGCCGCATCTACATGGGCAAGGTCGACACCGACCGACAGGCCCTCAACGTCGCCCGGATGCAGCTGCTGGGAGCCGAGGTCATCGCCGTCGAGTCGGGCTCGGCGACGCTCAAGGACGCGATGAACGAGGCCATGCGCGAGTGGGTCGCCACCGTCGACGAGACCCACTACCTGATCGGCACCGTGGCAGGCCCGCACCCCTTCCCGAAGATCGTCCGGGAGTTCCAGCGGGTGATCTCCACCGAGGCCCGGCAGCAGTTCCTCGACACGTACGGGCGGCTGCCCGACGCCGTCTGCGCCTGCGTGGGCGGAGGGTCCAACGCGCTGGGCTCCTTCGCCGATTTCATCCCGGACGCCTCCGTCGCGCTCTACGGCTACGAGGCGGGGGGCGACGGGGTGGAGACTGGCCGCCACGCCGCCTCCATCAACGGGGGCTCCGTCGGCGTGCTGCACGGCACCCGTACATATCTGCTGCAGGACGAGGACGGCCAGACCCTCGAGTCGCACTCGATCTCGGCCGGCCTGGACTACCCGGGCGTCGGTCCGGAGCACTCGTACCTGCACGACGCCGGTCGGGCGACGTACGAACCCGTCACCGACGCCGAGGCCATGGAGGCGTTCCGCCTGCTGACCCAGACCGAGGGGCTGATGCCCGCCATCGAGTCGGCCCACGCCGTCGCGGGCGCGATGCGCCTGGGCCGTCGGCTGGCGCAGACCGACCCGGACGCCCGGCCGCTGATCATGGTCACCCTGTCGGGCCGTGGCGACAAGGACGTCCGGACCGCCATCCGGTGGTTCGGCCTGACGGGCGAGGTCGACGCCACCCAGGGTGGTGATCCGGTGGAACTACCGGCTGACCGCGCCGCCCACGCCGAACCGCGCCCCGAGGAGCTGTGAGATGACCGCACCAGGCAACTGCACCCCGATCTTCGACCGCGCCGCGGCGGAGGAGCGGGCGGTCTTCATCGGCTACCTCCCGGTCGGTTACCCGACGGTCCCCGGCTCGCTCGACGCCATGCGCGCCCTGGTCGATCCCGGTGACGGCCCGGGCGCCGACATCGTCGAGATCGGCATCCCGTACTCGGACCCGATGATGGACGGCGCGACCATCCAACGCGCCGCGACCCGTGCCCTGGAGCGGGGCGTCCGGGTCCGTGACGTCCTCGCCGCGACCGAGGCCGTCGCCGCGGCCGGCGCCACGCCCTGCGTGATGTCTTACTGGAACCTCATCGAGCAGTACGGGTGCGACGCGTTCGCCCGCGACTTCGCCAACGCCGGCGGCGCCGGGGTGATCACCCCCGACCTCACCCCTGACGAGGCCGACGAGTGGACGCCGGCCACCGACGCCCATGGTGTCGACCGGATCTACCTGGTCGCCCCGTCATCGACCGATGACCGGATCAAGCTCACCGCCGACGCGGCGCGAGGCTGGCTCTACGCCACCGCGGTGATGGGCGTCACCGGTGCCCGGGACACCACGTCCGAGGCCGGTCACGTCCTCACCCAGCGGATCCGGCGGATCAGCCCCGACACCAGGGTCGGCATCGGCCTGGGGGTCTCGGACGGTGCCCAGGCGGCGGAGATCGGCGCCTACGCCGACGCCGTCATCGTCGGCTCGGCGCTCGTCCGTACGCTCATCGACGCCGACGACACCGGCCGGCCGGACGACCTGACCGCATTGCGGGCGCTCACCTCCGATCTGGCTCGCGGCGTCCGCGCCCGCTGAGAGCGGGATGGCGAGTGGCTAGAGTGTCGCTGCCCCGATGACCCGAAAGGCGGCCCGATGACCCCCCTGCGCTCGACCCGATGGCGCTGGTCCCTTTGTCGATCCCCAGCCCACCCCAGGGGGTCTGGGAGCTACCGGTTCCCGGGACCGGCCTGGTGATCCCCATCCGGGCCTACGCCCTGTGCATCCTCACCGGCATCGTGCTGGCGTGGTTCATTGCGTCCCGGCGCTGGAAAGCCCGCGGCGGCAGCCAGGACACGCTGGAGACGGCGATCCTGCTGGCGGTGCCGGTGGGCATCATCGGCGCCCGGCTCTACCACGTGATCACCGACCACCAGTTGTACTTCGGTCCGGGCCGCCACCCGATCGAGGCGCTCTACATCTGGAACGGTGGCTTGGGGATCTGGGGGGCGGTGGCCGCCGGGGCACTGGCCGTCTGGATCGTCTGCCGGCGCCGCGGTGCGTCCTTCGCCGCCATGGCCGACTCCCTCGCCCCGCAGTGGCCGTGGCACAGGGCTTGGGCCGGCTCGGCAACTGGTTCAACCAGGAGCTCTTCGGGCGTCCCACGACCCTGCCCTGGGGGCTGCAGATCGATCTGGCGCACCGGCCGGTCGGGTACGAGCAGTACGCCACCTTCCACCCCACGTTCCTCTACGAGCTGATCTGGGTCCTCGTGGTCGCCGCGACCCTCGTCCTCCTGGACCGGCGGCTGCAGCTCGGACATGGTCAGGTCTTCTGGCTCTATGTCTCCCTGTACACGTTCGGCCGGTTCTGGATCGAGGGCCTGCGGATCGACACCGCCAACCACGTCGGCACCTGGCGGATCAACGAGTACGTGTCGTTGGTGGTCTTCGTGGTCGCGGTGGTGGCCCTGATCGTCAGCCTGCGACGCCACCCCGTGCGCGAGACCCCCACGTCGGTCGACCCCCGGGCCGCCGTCCCGGAGGAGGAACCGGTGGCATGACGGCCGCCCCGGCTCCCACCACCCCGGCTCCCGCCACCGCGGAGTCCACCTCGCCTGCCCAGGCGTGGCTGGTCGTCGCCGTGCTGGCCCTGCCGATCGCCCTGGTCGTGGCGGCGGACCGGCTGCTCGTCGGGTGGTCGCTGCGCGACGCGGGTCGCCTCGACGCCCCCACCCTGGCGCCGCTGCTCGGTGTCGGACTCGTCCTGCTCACCCGCCGTCGCCTGCCCGGGCTGCGGACCCGCTTCGATGTCGGGGTGACCCCGCGGGTCATCCGCCGCAGCGTCGCCCTGGTGCTGATGGTCGTCGCCATGATGGTCGTCTGGAACCAGCTCTGCCTGATGTTCGGCTGGCTGCCGGCCCCCCGGATCGATGTGGACGCGGGGCTCCCGTTCGCTGCCAGGGCGGCGGCCTATCTCCCGCTGGCCGCCGCCCAGGAACTCGCCTGGCGGGGCGTCGTCCGCCCGACCCTGGGCGCTGCCCACGGGTGGCTCGGTGGCGGCGTGGGGACCGGGCTGGTGTGGGGACTGCTGACCGGCACCACCTGGCGCTTCGGGGTCGGCTACGGGCTCCTCGCCCTCCTCACGGCGGTCGGCTGGTCGGTGATGGTCAGCGCCGTGCTCGAGGAGATGCGCCACGGCCAACTGCTCGCCGCCGGGCTGTTCCAGTGGGCGCTCCTGCTGGCCCTCTTCCTGCTGCTGCCCGAGGAGTCCGGGGTGCTCCGGGCCGCGTGGGTGCTGGCCCTCACCGCGCTGATCGGGGGCGTCGCTTCGGCGTGGGTGTACGTTCGGTCACGAAGGGCTCGCCTCATGTCGCCATACGGACGACCCGAAAGATGACAGCCGTGTTACGACGACCGTCGATTGTGTAACAGGATCCACAGCGCTATTTACACATTCGTTTAGTTGGTCGATGATGTGTCCTTGGAACACTGCTGTCGTGCAACGGAGCCGGCGGCGGCACCATATCCGCACGGTCGCGCCGGTCGGGGGCTCCCACGCCGCTGACCTGGTCACCGTCTCACCGCCCGTTCTCACCGCTGAGGTGACGACGCGGCCTGTCCGAGGGGAAGAACATGGCTCCTGACAGTGCGCTCCAGGCTCGGGAGGGCATCGTTGGCAAGGGTCTCTATGACCCGATGTACGAACACGATGCATGTGGTGTGGCCTTCGTGGCCACCCTGAGCGGCGAACCGTCCCACCGGATCCTCGAGCAGGGCCTCGAGGCCCTGCGTAACCTCGACCACCGCGGCGCCACCGGAGCCGATGAAGCCGCCGGCGACGGCGCGGGCATCCTGCTGCAGGTTCCCGACGACTTCCTGCGCGAGGTCTGCGACTTCGAACTGCCCGCCCCCGGCACGTACGCCGTCGGGATGGCGTTCCTGCCGCCGAAGGAGCCGCGTCGCAACGCCGCTCGGCGCGAGATCGAACAGATCGCCGCCGAGGAGGGCCTGCGCGTCGTCGGTTGGCGCCCGGTGCCCGTCGTCACCGACACCCTCAGCCCCATCTCGCTGCACGTGATGCCGCACTTCGAGCACCTCGTCGTCACCCCCGGGGACGGTCGCACCGGAGTGGAGGTCGACCGGATGGTCTACGGCCTGCGCCGGCGGGCCGAGCGTGAGGCCAAGGTCTACTTCCCGTCGCTGTCCGCGCGGACCCTCGTCTACAAGGGCATGCTCACCACGATGCAGCTGGAGGAGGTCTTCCCCGAACTGCACGACGAGCGGATGGCTTCCGCCCTGGCCGTGGTGCACTCGCGCTTCTCCACCAACACCTTCCCCGCCTGGGAGCTCGCCCATCCGTTCCGGATGGTCGCCCACAACGGTGAGATCAACACCGTCCGGGGCAACAAGAACTGGATGCGGGCCCGCGAGGCACTGCTCGCGACCTCGCAGATCCCCGGTTCGCTGGACCGGCTCTTCCCGATCTGTGAGCCGACGGCGTCCGACTCCGCCTCGTTCGACTCCGTGGTCGAGCTGCTCAACCTGGCCGGTCGCAGCCTGCCCCACGCGGTGCTGATGATGATCCCGGAGGCCTGGGAGAACAACCACGACATGGACCAGGAGGTGCGCGACTTCTACGCGTACCACGCCTGTCTGATGGAGCCGTGGGACGGCCCGGCCTGCATGACGTTCACCGACGGCACCCAGATCGGCGCGGTCCTCGACCGCAACGGCCTGCGCCCCGGGCGGTACTGGATCACCAATGACGGACTGGTCGTCCTGGCGTCCGAGTCGGGCGTGCTGGACATCCCGGACCACGACCTGCGCGCCAAGGGCCGGCTCAAGCCCGGCCAGATGTTCCTCGCCGACCTCGCGGAGCACCGGATCGTCCCGGACGAGGAGATCAAGCAGGCGCTCGCCGAGCAGGCGCCCTACGGTGAGTGGCTCCAGGAGGGCAGGATCAACCTGTCCGAGCTGCCCGTCCGCGAGCACATCGTGCACACCCACGCCTCGGTCACCCGCCGCCAGCAGGTCTTCGGGTACACCGAGGAGGAGCTGCGCAAGATCATCGCCCCGATGGCGAACACCGGAGCCGAGCCGATCGGGGCCATGGGCACCGACGCGCCCATCCCGGTGCTCTCGCAGCGGCCGAAGCTGATGTTCGATTACTTCGTCCAGCACTTCGCGCAGGTCACCAACCCGCCGCTGGACGCCATCCGTGAGGAACTGGTCACCAGCCTCTTCAACAGCATCGGCCCGGAGCAGAACCTGCTCGAGCCGGGACCGGCGTCCTGCCGCCAGATCGTCCTGCCCTTCCCGATCCTCAACAACGACGAACTGACCCAGATCGTCCGGATCAACCAGGACGGCAACCTGCCCGGCTACCAGTCGTACGTGCTGCGCGGCCTCTACCCGATCGAGTCGGGCACCGAGGGGCTGGAGCGCCGGCTGGAGGAGCTGTGCGAGGAGGCCTCGACGGCGATCGCCGAGGGGCCCGGATCCTGGTCCTGTCCGACCGTCACGCCAAGCAGGAGTGGGCGCCGATCCCGTCGCTGCTCTTCACCGCGGCCATCCATCACCACCTGGTCCGCGAGAAGACCCGCACGAAGGTCGGCATCGTGGTCGAGGCCGGCGACGTCCGTGAGGTGCACCACGTGAGCACCCTCATCGGCTACGGCGCCGCGGCCATCAACCCCTACCTGGTCTTCGAGACCGCGGAGGACCTGGCCCGCACCGAGACGTACGTGACCGTCCCGCCGCAGAAGGCCGTCGCCAACGTGGCGAAGGCGCTCGGCAAGGGCGTGCTCAAGGTGATGTCCAAGATGGGCGTCTCCACCGTGGCGTCCTACACCGGTGCGCAGATCTTCGAGGCCGTCGGTCTGTCCCAGGAACTCGTGGACCGCTACTTCACCGGGACCACGTCGAAGATCGGCGGCATCGGGCTGGAGCAGGTCCATCTCCAGATCGCCGCGGGTCACCTCGGCGCCTACCCGGAGGACGGTATCCCGCTGGCGCACCGTCGCCTGGAGATCGGTGGCGACTACCAGTGGCGTCGCGAGGGCGAGGAGCACCTCTTCGACCCGGAGACCGTGTTCCGGCTCCAGCACGCCACCCGCAACCGTCGCTACGACGTGTTCAAGCAGTACACCGACCGGGTCAACGACAGCTCCGAGCGGCTGATGACGCTGCGCGGCCTGTTGAAGTTCCGGCACAACCGCCAGCCGATCGACATCGACGAGGTCGAGCCGATCGAGTCGATCCTGCCGAGGTTCGCGACCGGCGCCATGTCGTACGGCTCCATCTCCATGGAGGCGCACGAGACGCTGGCCATCGCGATGAACCGGATCGGCGGCAAGTCGAACACCGGTGAGGGCGGTGAGGACCCCGAGCGCCTGCACGACCCGGCACGCTGCTCCAAGATCAAGCAGGTCGCCTCCGGCCGCTTCGGCGTCACCTCCGAGTACCTGTCGTACGCCGAGGACATCCAGATCAAGATGGCCCAGGGCGCCAAGCCCGGCGAGGGCGGCCAGCTGCCCGGCCAGAAGGTCTACCCGTGGGTCGCGAAGACGCGTCACTCGACGCCGGGCGTCGGGCTGATCTCGCCACCGCCGCACCACGACATCTACTCGATCGAGGACCTCAAGCAGCTCATCCATGACCTGAAGTGCGCCAACCCCGTGGCGCGCATCCACGTCAAGCTGGTGTCCGAGTCGGGTGTCGGGACCGTCGCCGCGGGTGTGGCGAAGGCGAAGGCCGACGTCGTGCTGATCTCTGGCTTCGACGGCGGTACGGGCGCAGCCCCGCTGACGTCGATCAAGCACGCCGGCACCCCGTGGGAGCTCGGCCTGGCGGAGACCCAGCAGACGCTGATCGCCAACGGGCTGCGCGACCGCGTCGTCGTCCAGGCGGACGGCCAGATGAAGACCGGGCGTGACGTCGTCATCGCTGCTCTGCTCGGCGCCGAGGAGTTCGGTTTCGCCACCGCTCCGCTGGTCGTCGAGGGCTGCGTGATGATGCGCGTCTGTCACCTGGACACCTGCCCCGTCGGCGTCGCGACGCAGAACCCGGAGCTGCGGGCGAAGTTCACCGGCAAGCCGGAGTTCGTCGAGACCTTCTTCGAGTACATCGCCGAGGAGGTCCGGGAGATCCTCGCGGAACTCGGTTTCCGTACCCTGGAGGAGGCGATCGGTCGCTCCGACCAGCTGGACACCCGCACCGCGGAGAACCACTGGAAGGCCGTCGGCCTCGACCTCAGCCCGGTCCTCCACCAGCCGTCGGTGCCGGAGCACACCGCCCGGCGCCACGTGATCGACCAGGACCACGACCTCGACAAGCAGCTCGACATGCAGCTGATGGACCTGGTCGCCCCCGTGCTGGAGGCGGCCCGCGAGGGACGTACGCCGGAGCCGGTCCGCGGCTCGATCGCGGTGCGCAACGTGCACCGTACGGTCGGCACGCTGCTCGGCCACGAGATCACCATGGCCACCGAGGGCAAGGGCCTGCCGGACGACACCATCGACGTCACCTTCACCGGCTCGGGCGGGCAGAGCTTCGGTGCCTTCATCCCGAAGGGCCTCACCCTGCGGCTCAACGGCGACTCGAACGACTATGTGGCCAAGGGCCTGTCGGGCGGCCGGGTGATCATCCGGCCGCAGGAGGACGCCACCTTCGTCGCCGAGGACGAGATCATCGCCGGCAACGTGATCGGCTACGGCGCCACCTCCGGTGAGCTCTTCCTCCGCGGTCAGGTCGGCGAGCGCTTCTGCGTCCGCAACTCCGGCGCGACCGCGGTCGTCGAGGGCGTCGGTGACCACGGCTGTGAGTACATGACCGGCGGCACCGTCGTGGTCGCCGGACCGACCGGGCGCAACTTCGCGGCCGGCATGTCCGGCGGCGTGGCGTACGTCCTCGACCTCGACCCGCATCGCCTCAACACCGAGCTGGCCGACCCGGTGACGCTCGAGGGTGACGACGTCGCCCTCGTCCGTGGCCTGCTGGAGAAGCACCGGCAGGAGACCGGGTCGGCGGTCGCTGCCCGGCTGCTCGACGGCGAGGCCGCCGACGCCGTGATCGGCGAGCGGTTCACCAAGGTGCTGCCCCGCGACTACGCCCGGGTCCTCGCGGCCCGGTCCCAGGCCGAGGCCGAGGGCCTCGACGACGAAGCGACCACCGCCAAGATGATGGAGGCGACCCGTGGCTGATCCCCGTGGTTTCATGAAGTACCCGCGCGAGCACCCGGAGCGCCGCGACGTCCAGGAACGTGTACAGGACTGGAACGAGGTCTACCCGGGTGGTCCTGCCGCGGCGTTCCTGCCGATCATCTCGACCCAGGCCGCCCGCTGCATGGACTGCGGCATCCCGTTCTGCCATCAGGGCTGCCCCCTGGGCAACATCATTCCCGAGTGGAACGACCTGGTCTGGCGCGACGACTGGCAGGCGGCCTCCGACCGGCTGCACGCGACCAACAACTTCCCGGAGTTCACCGGCCGCCTCTGCCCGGCCCCCTGCGAGACGGCCTGTGTCGTGGGCATCAACGGTGACCCGGTCGCGATCAAGGGGATCGAGGTCTCGATCGCCGAGCGTGCCTGGGACGACCGCTACATCGAGCCGCAGGCACCCGACTGGCACACCGGTTACACGGTCGCCGTCGTCGGGTCGGGGCCGGCCGGTCTCGCCGCCGCCCAGCAGCTGACCCGGGTCGGCCACACCGTCGCGGTCTTCGAGCGCGCCGACGCTCCCGGTGGCCTGCTGCGCTACGGCATCCCGGAGTTCAAGATGGAGAAGTCCGTCCTGGACCGACGGATCCACCAGATGAAGGACGAGGGCACCCTCTTCCGTACCGGGGTGACCATCGGCAAGGACATCACCTGGTCGCAGCTGAAGTCGCGCTACGACGCCGTCGTGGTGGCGATGGGCTCGACCAAGCCGCGGGACCTGCCGGCGGTGGGTCGTGAGTTCGAGGGCATCCATTTCGCCATGGACTACCTGCCGCAGGCCAACCGCGTCGCCCGCGGCCGGACCGTCGAGAACCAGATCGTCGCGACCGACAAGCATGTCGTCGTCATCGGCGGAGGCGACACCGGTTCGGACTGCATCGGCACCGCGTTGCGCCAGGGCGCGGCCTCGGTCACCCAGCTGGAGATCTTCCCCGCACCGGGGCAGGACCGCCCGGCGAACCAGCCGTGGCCGACCTACCCGGCCGTCTGGCGGGTGTCGACCTCCCAGGAAGAGGGCGGCCAGCGCGTGTTCGAGGCGTCGACCACCGAGTTCATCGGCGACGACGAGGGCCACGTGCGCCAGCTGCGGTTCGTGGAGGTCAAGCCCAACGGTTCCGGCGGCTTCGCGCCCGTCGACGGCTCGGAGAAGGTCATCCCGGCAGACATGGTCGTGCTGGCGATGGGTTTCGTCGGCCCCGAGGCCGAAGGCCTGGTCGACGAGCTCGGCGTCAGCCTCGACCGGCGCGGCAACGTGGCGCGCGACGACAGCTACATGACCAACGTCGAAGGGGTCTTCTCCTGTGGTGACACCGGTCGCGGCCAGTCGCTGATCGTGTGGGCGATCGCCGAGGGACGCTCCTGCGCCGCCGGCGTCGACGCCTTCCTCAGCGGGTCGACGAAGCTGCCGCGTCCGATCGGTCCGCAGGTGCGCCCGATCTCGCTCTGACGCTCCCGCCCGACGCGAACGAGGCCCCCGGAACCTGTGGGTTCCGGGGGCCTCCTTCGTCAGAGTGTCCCGGCTCAGTCGGTGTCGGCCCAGCTGTCGGGGCCGCGGCGGACAGCTCGGCGCAGGGCGGCGCGGGCGGCCGGCAGATCGCGGTCGAGGTCGCCCATCTGCGTGCCGTAGAGGACGCCGTACGTGAACGTCGGTTCGCCCGCCGCGGCGGCCGCGTCGGCCAGCCGCAGCAGCCGCTGCCGGGCCACCGCCGCGTCGTTCATCTCGCCGAACACCTCGGTGACGGCCTCCCAGTCCCGGGCCGAGGACGCGGCGGGCTCCCCGTACACCGCGATCAGCGCTTCGCAGGCGTACCGGACGACCTTGGACTTCTTGCGGACCTCATGGAGCGCCTCGAGCCGCTCCTGGCCCTCCGATTGCTCTGCGGCGTCGTGGGCCTTGCGGACGCGCTTGATCGCCTTGTCGAGCAGGGCGATCGCGCGCTCCGAGACCCGGGCGTCGGCCACCGCCACCAGGGGCGGGTCGGTCAGCCACCGGCTCAGCGTGACCATCAGGCGGGTGTACCGGGCGTCGGCGAGACAGGCCGCCACACCGGCGAGTCCCTCCTGGTGGGTCCGTTCGAGTTCGGTCTCCATCCTGGCCCGCACCGGCCCGATCACCGACTCGGGTGGGAGGGCGTCCAGGCGGTCCAGCAGCTTCACCTTCTGCACCTCGGCGTCGCGGGCGTGGCCCAGCTCGGTGGCGTACCACTGGAGCTCCTCGCGGAGGGACCCTACCGCCTCGGCCTCGAACAGGTCGCGAAAGACGCGCAGGATGCTGCGCAGCCGTCGGGCCGCGACCCGAGCCTTGTGCACCGCGTCGGGGGCGTCGGCCGCCACCGCCTCCTCCCTGCCCTGGAGCACCCCGACGTGCGTCGCGAGGGCCGCCAGCACGGTCTGGCTGAGCAGGTCGTCGCTCGAGGGGACGTGGGCGGCGGCCCGCGCCGGGGCGTCCCCGAGGGCCTGGTTGATCTTGGCGGGGGAGCTGGCAGGGACGATGCCGGCCCACTGGAAGCGCTCGGTGACGGCGTCGAGGAAGGAGCGCGACCCCTCGTGCAGCTCGACCTCGATCTCCCGCCACGTCGTCTCGGTGCCCTGCCGGCCCGGCAGGGGGAAGCGCGTCGCGGTGACCTCGTCGTCCGCGAGTTCGGCCAGCGGGGTCCCGGTCTGCGGATCGGAGAGCTGCCGTACGGTACGCACCGTCCGGAGCCGGGCCACCGGCACCAGCGCGACGGCGCCCACCCGCTCGCCGACGACGGTGCGCAGGCTGCGCGGCACGACCAGCGGATCGGGAGTGGCATCCAGCGGGACGTGCAGCTCGGTCCTGGTGCCCTCCACCGGAGGGAGCTTGACGTGCCAGGCCGCGTCACTGCCGCCGGTGCGACGCCGCAGGGTGATCCGGGCCCGGTTCAGCTCGTACGACGGTGAGTCGAAGTAGGTGGCGTCGAGCTCCTGCACCTCGGGGTCGCCGATGATGGCGATCCCGGCCAGGTCGGGCAGTTGCGCACCGGGCAGCAGGGCGAACTTCCGCTCTGTCTCGGCCTGTGCACGGGGACCGGGGGCCGGGCCGGTCGGGACTTCGGACACCGCTGCTCCTCTTGTACGGGAGGGGCCAGTCTACCGGGCTACTCTGGTCCCTGCCCGTCCGCTCGTGACCCAGGAGGTGGCAGCCGCCCCATGGCCGGTTCGCTCGACGACTCGTTCGTCCATCTGCACGTCCATTCCGAGTTCTCGATGCTGGACGGCGCCGCCCGCGTACCGGACATGTTCCAACGCGCCCAGGACCTGGGGATGCCGGCGATCGCGGTGACCGACCACGGCAACATGTTCGGGGCGTACGAGTTCTGGAAGACCTCGAAGAACTACGACGTGAAGCCGATCATCGGCTGCGAGACGTACATGACGCCGAAGACCCACCGCTCGGAGCGCAAGCGCGTGCAGTGGGGGGACGGCACCGGCGATGACGTCTCCGCCAAGGGCGCCTACACCCACATGACGCTGTGGTCGGAGACCACGGAGGGGATGCACAACCTCTTCCGCCTCGAGTCGTACGCCTCCATCGAGGGCTTCTTCTACAAGCCGCGCGTCGACCGGGAGCTCCTGCACCGCTACGCCAAGGGCCTGATCGCCACCACCGGATGCCCCTCGGGGGAGGTGCAAACCTACCTGCGGCTGGGCCAGTACGAGAACGCGCTCGCGTCGGCCGCCGAGTTCCGCGACATCTTCGGCAAAGGCAACTTCTACGTCGAGATCATGGACCACGGGCTCGACATCGAGACCCGGGTCCGCGACGGCCTGATGCGGATCAGCAAGGAACTGGGCCTGCCGCCCGTCGTCACCAACGACTCGCACTACGTGTCGAAGGAGGACTCGCACGCCCACGACGCCCTGCTGTGCGTGTCCGCCGGCGCCCACCTCGCCGACACCAACCGCTTCCGGTTCAACGGCGACGGCTACTACCTGAAGTCGCCACGGGAGATGCGCGAACTCTTCCGCGAGATTCCCGAGGCGTGCGACAACACCCTGGAGATCGCCGAGCGCTGCGAGATCGGCTTCGACAACGCCATCGGCAAGTACATGCCCCAGTTCGAGGTGCCCGAGGGGGAGACCGAGGAGACCTGGTTCGTCAAGGAGGTCAACCGCGGGCTCGCCGACCGCTACCCGAACGGCGTCACGGCCGAGGTCCGTGACCGGGCCGACTACGAGACCGGCGTCATCCTGCAGATGGGCTTTCCCGGCTACTTCCTGGTCGTGTCCGACTACATCAAGTGGGCCAAGTCCCAGGGCATCAAGGTCGGCCCGGGCCGAGGGTCGGGCGCCGGGTCGATGTGTGCGTACGCCCTGCACATCACCGAGCTGGATCCCATCGAGCACGGACTGATCTTCGAGCGCTTCCTCAACCCGGAACGCATCTCGATGCCCGACTTCGACATCGACTTCGATGATCGTCGGCGCGGCGAGGTGATCCAGTACGTCACCGAGAAGTACGGCGCCGACAAGGTCAGCGCGATCGTCACGTACGGCACGATCAAGGCCAAGCAGGCCGTCAAGGACGCCGGTCGCGTGCTCGGCAAGCCCTACTCGCTGGGCGACCAGATCACCAAGGCGATGCCCGACCCGGTGATGGGCAAGGACGTCCCGCTGCAGAAGCTGTTCGACGACAGCCACGACCGCTACCTCGAGGGGCAGGAGTTCCGGGCGCTCTACGACGCCGAGCCGGAGGTCCGCGAGGTCGTCGACACCGCGATGGGCCTGGAGGGCCTGAAGCGTCAGTGGGGCGTGCACGCCTGCGGCATGATCATGTCGTCCGAGCCCATCATGGACGTGGTCCCGCTGATGAAGCGGGAGCAGGACGGCCAGATCATCACCCAGTTCGACTATCCGTCGTGCGAGTCGCTGGGCCTGATCAAGATGGACTTCCTCGGGCTTCGCAACCTCACCATCCTCGCCGACGCACTGGAGAACATCCAGCTCAACCGGCACCAGGAGGTGGTCCTGGAGGAGCTCAGCCTCGACGACCCGACGACGTTCGCCCTGCTGCAGGCCGGCGACACCCTGGGGGTGTTCCAGCTGGACGGCGGGCCGATGCGGGCGCTGCTGCGCTCCATGCAACCCGACTGCTTCGACGACATCTCCGCCGTGGGTGCGCTCTACCGCCCGGGCCCCATGGGCGCTGACTCGCACAACAAGTACGCCCGGCGCAAGACCGGCAAGGAGCCGGTCGAGCCGATCCATCCTGAGCTGGAGGAGCCCCTGGCGGACATCCTCGGCGAGACGTACGGCCTGATCGTCTACCAGGAGCAGGTGATGGCCATCGCCCAGAAGCTCGCCGGCTACACCCTCGGTGGCGCCGACATGCTGCGGCGGGCGATGGGCAAGAAGAAGAAGAAGGAACTGGACGCCCAGTTCGAGACCTTCAAGAACGGCATGCTGGAACGTGGCTACTCCGAGGCCTCGATGCAGACCCTGTGGGACATCCTGCTGCCGTTCTCCAACTACGCCTTCAACAAGGCCCACTCCGCGGCGTACGGACTGGTCTCCTACTGGACCGCCTACCTCAAGGCCAACTACCCGGTCGAGTACATGGCGGCGCTGCTGCAGTCGGTCAAGGACGACAAGGACAAGATGGCCGTCTACCTCGGCGAATGCCGCCGGATGGGCATCGAGGTCCTGCCTCCCGACGTCAACGAGTCGGCGGCCCAGTTCACCCCGGTCGGTGAGGCGATCCGGTTCGGGCTCACCGCCGTCCGCAACGTCGGTGAGCACGTGGTCGAGGAGATCATCGCGACCCGGGAGGCGCACGGTCGGGCCCGGACCTTCAACGACTTCCTCGATCAACAGCCGCTCGCCGTCTGCAACAAGCGGCTGATCGAGTCGCTGATCAAGGCCGGCGCGTTCGACTCGATGGGTCACCATCGCCGTGGGCTGATGGACTGCTTCGAGGAGGCGATCGACAAGATCACCAGCCGCAAGCGGAACGAGGCGAACGGCCAGGACGACCTCTTCGCCCTGTTCGGCGAGCAGACGGTCGAGGACGACCCCACCGCCGTCGTCGTCCCCGACACGGAGGAGTGGGACAAGCGGACGAAGCTGGCCTTCGAGCGCGAGATGCTCGGGCTCTACGTCTCCGACCACCCCCTGCAGGGCATGGAACCGGTGCTGGCCAGGCTCTCCGACAGCGGGGTCGAGCAGATCCTCGACGAGGACGGACCCAAGGACGGTGAGCAGATCACCATCGCCGGCATGATCACCCAGGTCGTCCGCAAGCAGAACAAGCGCGGCGACCTGTGGGCGCTGATCTACGTCGAGGACCTCGGCGGCTCCATCGAGGTGAAGTGCTTCAACAAGGTCTATCAACTCGTCGCGCCGATCCTTGCCCCGGACACGATCGTCCAGGTGAAGGGGACCGTACGCCGCGAGGAGGAGACGGTGTCGATCTTCGCCCGGGAGGTGGTGCTGCCGAACATCAGTGAGGACCCGCACGGCCCGATCATCATCACCATCCCCGCGGTGAGCTGCACCCCGCCCCGGATCGAGCAGTTGCGCGACGTGCTCGCCGCCCATCCGGGGGCCACCGAGGTGCGGGTCCGACTGCGCGGCAGCCAGGGCACCAGCGTGTGGCGGGTCCAGCCCGGACTACGGGTGGACGCGTCGGTGTCCGTGATGGCTGACCTCAAGGCGCTGCTGGGTCCCGCGAACGTGAGTGCCGCCGGATGACGCGCGGCCCGTTGCCGCCCTCACTCTGGGGACCGTACGCCGGCTACGGCCTCGCGTCGGTGCTCCTCGGCTGCCTGGGTGGGGTGGTCTGGCGGACCACGACACCGTTGCCCGGCTACACCGTCGGACCCGATGAGAAGGCGGTGATCAGCGAGCTCGGACTGACCCAACTGTTCGTCGCGGACGCGCGCTACGCGCTGATCGCGATGGCCGGGGGACTGCTGCTGGGGGTGCTGGCCGTCGTACTGCTGCGGCACCTGGGGGTGCGCATCGTGCTGTGGGCCGTGATCGGCCCGGTCCTGGCGGGCCTGGCCGCGTGGGCGGCCGGGGTGGTCGGCGCCACCCCGTTGAAGGATCGCCTCGCGGTGGCGACCGCCGGCCGGACCGAGCCCGTCGACCTGGCGCTGAACGCGCCGGTCGCGGTGCTGCTGTGGCCCTTCCTGGCGATACTGGTGGTGCTGCTGTGGAGTGCGTTCGCGCCCGAGCCGACGCCCGTGGTCGCCGCCCGGTCAGTCGAGGGTACGGATCTGGACGACCTGGGCACCGAGCAGCCGGACCAGGTCAGCGGG
This sequence comes from Raineyella fluvialis, assembly GCF_009646095.1. Taxonomy (NCBI): domain Bacteria; kingdom Bacillati; phylum Actinomycetota; class Actinomycetes; order Propionibacteriales; family Propionibacteriaceae; genus Raineyella; species Raineyella fluvialis. The sequence goes on from NZ_CP045725.1 coordinate 2,956,894, forward strand.
GGCGATCTCGAGCTTCAGTGACCGCTTCCCCGCGGACACGAAGATCGTCTCGTGCTCCAGTGCCGAGTCGTCCACGACGGTCGGCAGTGGTGTCCGCTGACCCAGCGGCGAGATGCCGCCGACGACGTAGCCGCTCGAGCGTTCGGCGGTCGCGGGGTCGGCCATCTGAGCCTTCTTCGCGCCGACGGCCCGCGCCAGCGCCTTCAGGTCCAGGTGGTGGCTGACCGGCACGACGCCCACCACGAGGTGACCCGAGCAGTCCGCCACCAAGGTCTTGAACACCCGCTCCGGGCGGACCCCCAGTTGCCGAGCCGACTCCGGCCCGATCTCGCCCTCGGCGTGCATGTCGACGGCGTGCTCATGCAGCTGGTGGGGGATCCCGGCCCTGACCACGGCCTGCAGGGCGGGGGTGCCGGTCGCCTCATGGGCCTTCTTGGAACGCTTGGCCATGGCCCCATCATCCCACCCCGATACCCCGGCGGGCATCAGCACCGACTGGGATACTGGCGGTACGACCGAAGGGGGAGGCAGATGAGGGCGCGTGTCCTGGTGGTGGACGACGAAGCCGCGATCCGTGACGTGTTGCGCGGCTATCTCGAGGCATCCGCGTACGACGTGATCGAAGCGGCGGACGCCGCCACGGCCCTCGACCTGGTACGCCGCGACGAACCGGACGTGGTGCTGCTGGACCTCGGGCTGCCGGATCGGGACGGGCTCGAGGTGATGCGCGAGTTCTCCGGATCGACGGATGCTTATGTGCTGGTGGTGAGTGCCCGGGCCGAAGAGATGGATCGTCTCGTCGGGCTGCGTCTCGGCGCGGATGACTACATCACCAAGCCGTTCAGCCCTCGGGAGGTGGTGGCCCGGGTCGAGGCCGTGCTGCGCCGGGGCCGCCGCCCTGTGGCGGAGGACCAGCGCGAGGACGATCGTCGTGAGTTCGAGGGGCTGGTGGTCGACCGGGGGCGGCGCGAGGTGTTGGTCGACGCTGCACCGGTCGAGCTCACCGCCCTCGACTTCGACCTGCTGGCCGCGTTGGGCGACGCGCCGGGACGGGTCTTCTCCCGGCGGCAGCTGCTGGAACGTGTCTGGGGCGGGGACTTCTTCGGCGACGAACGGATCGTCGACGTCCATGTCCGCACCATCCGGGCCGCCCTCGGCGACGATCCCGCGGCTCCCCGGTTCGTGGCGACAGTGCGCGGCGTCGGCTACAAGTGCGTGGCGAGACCGCGATGAGGCAGATGTTCGGCCGATTGAGCACGCGCCTGCTGCTGTCCCATCTGTCGGTGGCCGTGGTGGGGGCGGGCGTGGCCTTCCTGCTCGTGCGGCTGTTGGCCCCGGTGGACTTCGCCCGGCGGGCGGGAGTCGTGGCCGGAGGAGCCGGGCCGGGTCCCGGAGCGGGCTCGGCCAACGCGGGCCGGGGACGGCTCCTGTTGGAAGCCTTCGACGCGGCGATCAACCAGGCCCTCGTCGTCGGTCTGGTGGCGGCCGTGGTGGTGGCGACACTGCTGGCCTGGCTGATGGTGCGCAGGTTGCTGCGGCCGCTGGACCGGGTACGGACGACGACCCGGGCGCTGGCCGGCGGCGACTACGCCACCCGCGTGTCGGTGCCGCGGGAGGTCGAACTCGCCCGGCTGGCCGAGGACATCAACGCCCTGGGTGGCGCATTGCAGGAGTCCGAGGCCCGGCGGGTCCGACTGATCGGTGAGGTCGCCCATGAGATGCGTACGCCCCTGACGGTGATCGACGGCTATGTCGAGGGGATGATCGACGGCGTCTTCGCGGCGACGCCGGACAGGTTGGCGGCGGTGTCCGACGAAGCCCGGGTGCTGCGCCGGCTGGCGGAGGACCTCTCCGCCCTGTCCCGCGCCGAGGAGGGACGGCTGTCCCTGGCTCCGGCGACGTTCGATCTGACCGCCCTCGTCGCGGAGACAGGGCGCCGGCTGGCACCCCAGTTCGAGGACGCCCGCGTGGACCTTGCCCTCGTTCCGGCGCCGCCTCTGACGGTGAGTGCCGACCCGGATCGGATCGGTCAGGTCGTCACAAACCTGCTCGGTAACGCTCTTCGCGCGTGCTCGCCGGGGGACACGGTGACACTCGGCATCGATGCCGCCGACGGGCATGCGGTCGTCACCGTGGAGGACACGGGCCGCGGCATCGCCCCGGCGGAGCTGCCCCGGATCTTCGAGCGGTTCTACCGCGTGCCCGACGCGACGACCGGGACTCGGACGGGGACCGGGTCCGGGATCGGGCTGACCATCTCGCGCAGCATCGCCCGCGCCCATGGCGGCGACGTGGTCGCCGCATCACCCGGTCCCGGCCTGGGATCGACCTTCCGCCTGCTGCTACCGCTGACATGAGTGGGGTCGCCGGTCCGTCACCGGCGACCCCTGGGACGTGGCGGGTGGTCCACGTCAGTTGGTGAGGCAGCTCCCGTTCCGCAGGCCCTGGCCGTTCATGGCACCCTGACCGTTCCGCATGCCCTGACCGTTCATGGCTCCCTGACCGTTGCGTGCACCCTGACCGTTGGGTCCGAGAGCCGGGGTGGCGCCCGGCCCGGCGGCGAAGGCGGCCTGGTGCCGCTGGGAGGCGGTCAGCAGGTGGCCGTACACCTGGTCGAGGTCGGCGTTGTCGGAGGTGTCGATGGCGGTCCGCAGGTCCGCGACGTCAGCCTTCTCCAGGTCCACGCCCACCTGGTAGGCGGCGCTCTCGGAGGTCTGCGCCTGCGCGAGCCAGTCGTTGTAGAGCTTCTGGACGTCCTTGTCGTCGTACGTTCCCGCGGTCGTCGACGGGTGGGTGAGTTGGTAGCGGTCCAGCAGGGCAAGCACCCGTTCCTCGTGACGCTGCTCGCTGCTCGCGATCCGGGTGAACGTGGTGGCGTCGGGGTACTTGGCCGCGATCGCGGTGTACAGGTCCTTCGCCATCCGTTCCTCGTCCGCCATCCTCAGCAGGTCGGCCTTCTCCTTGTCCGACAGTGGCGCGGTCGGCAGGGCGGTGGCGCCCGCCCGAGGCGCGCTCGTGGGGGAGCGGCCATGGCCGGGCCGGTGGTGGCCAGTGCGAGCCCGCCGCCCGCGACGGTGAGCGTGGCGATCGCGAGACCGGTGACGATGTGTGTGCTTCTCATCGGAGTCCTCCTGGTGTGGTTCCTGACTCCATGTCACCGCGCTCCTGTGGAGCAGGTCGTGGCCCGATCGTGAAGATTCCGTGAAGGCGGAGGCGCCCCCTCAGCGCAGGGCGCCGACGAGTTCGACCAGCAGCGGGGCGACGACCAGCGCGGGCAGCAGATTGGCGACCGGGACCTTCCGGGCGTTGAGGATGCGCAGGCCCAGGCCGACGAGGATCAGGCCGCCGACGGCGGACAGGGCCATCAGGTGGGCTTCGGGCAGCACGTCGCCGACGACCCAGCCGGCCAGTGTCAGGGCGCCCTGGACCAGCAGCACCACACCCGCCGAGGCCATCACCCCGACACCCAGCGTCGCGGCGAAGGCGATCGAGCTGAAGCCGTCGAGGACGGCCTTGACCAGGAGCTGGTCGGGGCCGCGTCCGAGGCCCTCCATCAGCGACCCCAGCACCGTCAGCGGACCGACGCAGAACAGGAGCGACGCGGTCACGAAGCCGTTGACGAAGCGCCCCTCGGCGGAGGCCAAATCGGCGTCGGAGCCGACCGTCGGGCCTTCCCTGCGGACGAACCGCGCCCGCACCCAGTGGCCGAAGACGTCCAGGCGGTGCTCGATGTCGAGCAGCGACCCGATCACCCCACCGATCAACAGGGCCCCCAGAACGATCAGCACCGGCGCCGAGGAGCCGACGGCCGTGCGGAGAGCGGGGGAGAGGATGTCGGCGGTCGACAGGGCCCCCAGCAGCAGGGTGATCAGGCCCAGCGCATCGACCACGGTCCGCTGCGTCCGTTCCGGGAATCGCGTGCCGATCCACAGGCCCAGGGAGGAGCCCACCAGCACGGTGACCACATTGGCGAGGGTGCCGAAACCGATGAACACGGACCGTAGACTAGCCGGGTGCTGAACATTGTCGATCTTCGTGACCAGGTGGACGCCGAGGTGGACTACTCCACCATGGTGCCCCGCGCCCCCTTCGACGTGACCGCAGCCCTCGACATCGTCGCGCCCGTCTGCCAGGACGTCGCGACCCACGGTGTCGCGGCTCTGCGCCGGCTGTCGGAGAAGTTCGACCACGTGGTTCCGGAGCATCTGCGGGTGCCGGCAGAGGCTCTTCAGCACGCCCTCGACGAGCTCGACCCGCTGGTCCGCCAGGCGTACGAGATCGCCATCGAACGTCGCCGCGTCGTCGCCCAGCAGGAACTCGGCCCCCAGCAGGTCGACGTCGAGGTGGCGACCGGCGCGGTCATCAGCCAGAAGATGATCCCGGTCAACCGGGTCGGCCTCTACGTCCCCGGCGGGCGCGCACCGCTGGCCTCCTCGGTGATCCACAACGTCGTCCCGGCCCAGGTCGCGGGCGTACGGCAGATCGCCGTCACCTCGCCGCCGCAGGCCGACTTCGGCGGTCTGCCGCACCCGAACATCCTCGCCGTCTGCGCCCTGCTCGGCGTCGAGGAGGTCTACGCGGTCGGCGGCTCCCAGGCCGTGGCGATGTTCGCGTACGGCGTGCCCGACCTCTGTCGCCCGGTCGACATGATCTGCGGGCCGGGCAACATCTACGTCGCGGCCGCCAAGCGCTACGTCCAGGGCAAGGTCGGCATCGACTCCGAGGCCGGACCGACCGAGATCGCCATCGTCGCCGACGACAGCGCGATCCCCAGCCACGTCGCCGCCGACATGGTCTCCCAGGCCGAGCATGACCCGATGGCCGGCGCGGTCCTGATCACCGACTCCGAGGAGCTCGCCGCCCGCGTCGACGCCGTCATCGCGACCCAGGCCGTCGAGGCCCGGCACAGTGAGCGGATCCACGAGGCGCTGAAGGGTGAGCAGTCCGGCATCGTCCTGGTGCGGGACATGGAGCAGGGGCTCGCGGTCGCCGACGCGTACGCCGCCGAACACCTGGAGATCCACACCCGCGATGCGGAGGCGCTCGCCCAGCGGGTCACGAACGCCGGCGCGATCTTCATCGGCACCTGGTCGCCGGTGTCGCTCGGCGACTACCTTGCAGGGTCGACCCACGTGCTGCCGACGGGCGGCGGGGCCAAGCACTCCTCCGGGCTGAACGTGAAGTCGTTCCTCCGCGCGGTGCACCTGATCCGCTACCAACGGGGCGCCACGGACGCCGTGGCGAAGGACGTCATCACCTTCGCCGAGTCCGAGGACCTGCCCTCACACGGCAACGCCCTGCGTGTCCGCGTCGAGGACCCCGAGGGGAGCCGGTCGTGACCGACGTCCCGCTGAGGGCCGCGGCTGACGTCGGCCTGGCCGACCTGCCCCTGCGTCCCGAACTTGTCGGCGAGGAACCGTACGGTGCCCCCCAGTTGGACGTGCCGGTCTGCCTCAACGTCAACGAGAACCCGTACGGGCCGAGCCCCGAGGTGCTGGCCGACATCTCCCGCGCCGTCACCACGGCGGCCGCCTCGATGAACCGCTACCCCGACCGTGAGGCGACGGCGCTGCGGGTGGCCCTGGCCGGTTACCTCAACCGGGGCGGCTACGCGCTGACGGCGAACCACATCTGGGCGGCGAACGGGTCGAACGAGGTGATGGTCCACCTGATGCAGGCCTTCGCGGGCCCCGATCGGGTGGTGATGTCGTTCCCCCCGACGTACTCGATGTACCCGGAGTACGCCCGCGACACCCACAGCCGTTATGTGACGGTCCCGCGGCGCGAGGACTTCACCATCGACGTGGACGAGGCGCTGAAGCGGATCGGCCTGGACCGGCCGGACCTGATCATCGTCTGCTCACCGAACAATCCGACCGGCACCAGCACCGATCTCGAGGTGCTGCGCACGCTCTGCCGGGCGACCGACGCCATCGTGGTGGCGGACGAGGCCTACCAAGAGTTCGCGCGGGAGGGCACCCGCTCGGCGCTCGACCTGCTGCCCGACCACCCCAACCTGGTGGTCAGCCGCACCATGTCGAAGGCCTTCGCGTTCGCGGGGGACGGCTCGGCTACCTCGCGGCTGCCCCGGCGATCGTGGACGCCTGCCGTATCGTCCGGCTGCCGTACCACCTGTCGACCATCACCCAGGCCGTGGCCAGGGTGGCCCTCGAGCACGCGGACGAGATGCTGTCCCGGGTCGACGACCTGCGCTCGGAGCGGGACAAGCTGGTCACCTGGCTGGGCGAGCAGGGGCTGCGGACCGCCGAGACGAATGCGAACTTCGTCCTCTTCGGCCGCTTCGAGGACCGCCACGCCGTCTTCGAGGGCCTGCTCGATCGCGGCGTGCTGATCCGCGAGGTCGGTCCGGAGGGTTGGTTGCGGGTCAGCGCCGGCACGCCCGCTGAGATGGACGCGTTCCGGACCGCCCTGCTGGAGGTCCTGCCGAGCACCCGCGTGCTGACCGACCCGACCGCGAACACCGAGGAGTGACGATGGGCGAGCGTTCCGCCGAGATCAACCGGGAAACCTCCGAGTCCTCCGTCTTGGTGCGGATCGACCTCGACGGCCGGGGCCGGACGGAGATCAGCACCGGTGTCCCGTTCTACGACCACATGCTCACCTCCCTGGGCAAGCACGGCCTGTTCGACCTGACGATCCGGACCACCGGCGACGTCGACGTCGACGCCCACCACAGCGTCGAGGACACCGCGATCGTGCTGGGGCAGGCCTTCCTGCGCGCCCTCGGCGACAAGAAGGGGATCCGGCGCTTCGCCGATGCGTACGTGCCGCTGGACGAGGCGCTGGCCCATGCGGTCGTCGACGTCTCCGGGCGTCCCTACAGCGTCGTGTCCGGTGAGCCGGACGGCCAGGCGTACGCCCTCATCGGGGGAGGCGGCGGCGCGGTGCCCTACGCCGGCTCGATGACCCGGCACGTGCTGGAGACCTTCGCAGCCAATGCGCAGATGTGCCTCCACCTGCGTCTGCTGGCCGGTCGCGATCCGCATCACATCGTCGAGGCGCAGTTCAAGGCCCTTGCCCGGGCCCTGCGCGACGCCGTCGCGCTCGACCCGCGGGTCGAGGGCGTGCCGTCCACGAAGGGAGCCCTGTGATGGCCCCGATCGTCGCACTGCTCGACTACGGGTCCGGCAATCTCCGCTCCGCCGAGCGGGCCCTCGAGGCCGCCGGCGCGGACGTACGGCTCACTGCTGATCCGGTCCTCGGTCGCGACGCGGACGGGCTGGTGGTGCCCGGAGTGGGCGCCTTCGCGGCCTGTGTCGAGGGCCTTCGCGCGGTCGACGGGGAGTCGGTGATCCGCGACCGGGTCGCCGCCGGCGGCCCGGTGCTGGGCATCTGCGTCGGGCACCAGATCCTCTTCGGTGCCGGGGACGAGCACGGCAAGCACAGCACCGGTGTCGGCGTGCTGCCGGGGGTCGTCGACCGGTTGCGGGCCCGGCGGCTGCCCCACATGGGGTGGAACACCGTCGAGGCAGCTGCGGGCAGCACCCTCTTCGCGGGCGTCGAGGACGCCTGGTTCTACTTCGTCCACAGCTACGGGGTGCACGCCGGCGCCGCCTTGCAGGACCTGCCCGGGGGGCGCCTCACCTACGCCACCCACGAACAGGACAGGTTCGTCGCGGCGGTCGAGGCGGGCCCGGTGTCGTCCACCCAGTTCCACCCGGAGAAGTCCGGCGAGGCCGGCGCCCGGCTGCTCCGCAACTGGATCGCGACCCTCGGTTGAGCGGGGACGTCAGCGATGTCCGGTAGGGTTCCGTCCGTGAAACCCTTGGAACTCCTCCCTGCAGTCGATGTCCGCCATGGCCAGGCCGTCCAGCTGGTCCAGGGGATCGCCGGCACCGACAAGCGGTTCGGCGACCCGGTGGCCGCGGCCAAGCGTTGGCAGGACGCGGGCTCGGAGTGGCTGCACCTGGTCGACCTCGACGCCGCCTTCGGCGAGGGGGACAACGCCGACATCCTGGCGGAGGTCGTCCGATCGGTCGACATGAAGGTTGAGATGTCCGGCGGCATCCGCGACGACGCCTCGCTGGAACGGGCGCTCGCCACGGGCTGTACCCGGGTCAACATCGGCACCGCCGCCCTCGAGAAGCCCGAGTGGTGCGCCGAGGTGATCCGTACCTACGGTGACAAGGTGGCCATCGGGCTCGACGTCAAGGGCGACCGACTCGCGGCGCGCGGCTGGACCCGTGAGGGCGGCAACGTCTTCGAGGTGCTCCAGCGGCTCGACGACGAGGGCTGCCAGCGCTACGTGGTGACCGACGTCCGGTCCGACGGCATGCTGTCGGGGCCGAATCTGCAACTGCTCGGCGCGATCTGCGCCCGGACCGAGGCCCCCGTGGTCGCCTCCGGCGGGGTTTCCAGCCTGGAAGACCTGCGCCAGCTGGCCGGTCTGGTGTCGATCGGCGTCGAGGGCGCCATCGTGGGCACCGCGCTCTACCTGGGCAACTTCACCGTCGAGGATGCCCTTGATCTCACCCGCAGCATCGCAACCGCCCTCGAGCAGTAGGACACACGCCTTGACGATTTCCACCGACATCCCCGAGGTCGTCGGGCCGCCGCCGCTGGGCGGACGCCTGCGTGATCTGCTGGCCGGCAAGAAGATCGTGATGACCGGCGCCACCGGCTTCATCGGCGAGCAGTTGCTCTGGAAGATCCTCACCGAGCTGCCCGAGACCACTCCCGCCGTCCTGGTGCGCCGCAAGGGTTCGGCCTCGGCACGTGACCGGGTGATCACCCTGGTCGGCAAGCCGATCTTCCGTGACCTGGTGAAGGCCGCGGGCAGCAAGGCCGAGCTGGTCGACTCGCGCATCGAGGTGATCGAGGGTGACCTGCCCAACGTTCCGCCCCTGCCGCGCGACCTCGATGTGGTGCTGCACTGTGCCGGCGACGTGTCCTTCGACCCGCCGATCGACAAGGCCTTCGCGACCAACACGGTCGGCACCCGGGCCCTGATGGACGCGATGCTGGCGGCGGTCACCGACGACGCCGGGACACTGGTCAAGGTGCCGCACTACGTGCACGTCTCGACCGCGTACACGGCCGGACGACGCCGCGGCATGATCCCCGAGGCGCAGCACGTCCACGACATCGACTACGACACGGAGACCCGCTGGGGACTCAAGCTCAAGGAGACGATCGAGCTCGAGTCCCGGACCCCGGAACGGCTCACCCGACTGCGGCGTCAGGCCGAGCGGGTGCACCGCAAGGCCGGCTATCTGACCACCGCGCGGGACACCGAGCAGCGGCGTCGCGACTGGGTCCACGACAAACTGGTCGAGGCCGGCACGGAGCGCGCCCGCTCACTCGGCTGGACCGACTGCTACACCCTCACCAAGGCCCTCGGTGAGCGGGTGGTCGCGGACGTCGGGCGCGACATCAGGGTGTCGGTCGTCCGCCCGGCCATCGTCGAGTCCTCGCTGAAGTACCCCTATCCCGGGTGGATCGAGGGCTTCAAGATGGCCGATCCGATCATCCTGGCGTACGGCAAGGGCAACATGCCCGAGCTCCCCGCCTCGCCGGACTCGGTGATCGACATCGTGCCCTGCGACATGGTCGTCAACGCCACTCTCGCGGTCTGCGCCACCGAGCCGCAGATCGGCAAGCCGGTCTTCTATCACGTCAACTCGGGCGCACGGAACCCGCTGACCTTCGCCGACCTGTACGACCACGTCCGGCGCTACTTCCTCGACCATCCGCTGAGTCCCGGGGGACGGGGGGCGGCGCACCTGCCGACCTGGAGCTTCCCGGGCGCCCAGCGGGTCGACCAGCTGCTCAACACCTCGACGAAGGCGTACCAGTTCGCCGACATGGCGCTCAAGGTCGCCCCGCGCGTCGAGATCTTCCGCCGGCTGGCCCGCGACCTCGACAAGGGCGGCGAGCAGATCGCCTTCCTGCGCCGCTACCTCACCATCTACGGCGAGTACCTGCGTTCCGAGGTCACCTACCTGGACGACAACACGCTCGCGCTGCACAACGAGCTCGACCCGGCCGACCTCGAGGCCTTCGCCTTCGACTCCTCGGTGTACGACTGGAAGGACTACATCGAGGACATCCACTGCCCGGCGGTCACCAAGCCGGTGCGCCGGATGGAGGAGCTCAAGCGGCGCCGTAGTGCGCGCCCGGCGACCTACCGCGAACTCACCGCGGCCAAGGAGCCGGGCACCGTCCTGGCCGCCTTCGACCTCGACGGCACCGTCCTCAACTCCGACGTGATCCGCAGCTACCTGTGGGCCAAGCTCCCCGAACTCGGCCGGTGGGGCCGGGCCAAGGAGGTGGCTTCCCTGGTGCGGGACCTGCCGGGCTACCTGTGGACCGAGAACCGGGACCGGGGCGCCTTCCTGCGCTCGCTCTACCGCCGCTACCGCGGCGCCGACCTGGCCGCTCTGGAGGACTTCGTCGACCAGGAGCTCACCGAGGTGATCATGGACCGGCTCGCCCCCGAGGCGATCCGCCGGATCCGCGACCACCGCGAGGCGGGCCACGTGACGATCCTGCTCACCGGCACCATCCGGCCCTTCACCCGCCCGCTCGCCCCGCTCTTCGACGAGATCGTCGCCGCGGACCTGGCGACGGACGAGCAGGGCCGCTGCACCGGCTACCTCACCGGCCCGCCACTGGTCGGCGAGTCACGTCCGGCATGGCTGCGCTACTACGCGGCCACCCGAGGCATCGACCTGAAGGCCAGCTATGCGTACGCCGACTCCCACGCCGACGAGTCGATGCTGCGGGCAGTGGGCAATCCGGTGGCCGTCAACCCCGACGTCCCGCTGATGCGGGTGGCGCAGGCCGACCACTGGTCGATCGTGGAATGGAGCTCCCACAGCGCCGGGAGCCGCAACCGGCCGCGCGGCCGCTAGACGAGGAGAGCCGAACATGACACGACCGGGATTCATCCTCGAAGTCGAGAAGCGCACCCCCGCCCTGCTGATCGGTGACGGGGGAGCGGGCCACCTGGCCACGCTGCCGCTCGGCACCCAGGTGGTCTATCCGAACGAGTACGACGCCACCATTCTGGACGTCAACCAGGCGATCGGCGCCGCCCTGCGCACTCCGCGCGGCTCCGCCCCGCTCGCCGAGTTGCTCGGCCCCGGCCGGACGCTGACCGTGGTGGTCAGTGGGCTGGACGTCGCGCCGATGGCCCAGGACATCCGCGGCAGGCTGGTCGAGCAGATCCTCGACGTCGCGGCCTCCCGCCAGGTCAACGACGTCCGCGTCCTGATCGCGGTCGGCATCGGGCGCCGGCTCACGGACCGAGAGCTCGTCGCCGTGCTCGGACAGCGTGTCGTCGACGCCCTGCAGCCGGACGGGCTCGTGCTCCAGCATGACCTCGCCGATCCCGCGGGGAGCGCCGACCTCGGCCTGACCGAAGCCGGTGAGCCCGTCCTGGTGAACCGCCGGCTCGCCGAGTCGGACGTCGTGGTGACGGTGAACGTGGCTCGCGCCTTCGAGGACGCCGGAGCCGGATTCCTCGCCGAGGGTGTCGTCGCGGGGCCCACGCTGGACGTCTGTCTGGGCTTCGGTGCGGTGGACGGCGCGCTCGAGCGGGTCGCCGCCGTCCTCGCGGAGAAGCTGCCGCTGTTCGCCATCGACGTGGTCACCGACCAGGCCGACGTCGCGCCCTCGTTCGACTACCTCGGTCGGCGCGAGTGGGAGTGGAGCGTACGTCAGCGCCTGGCCCTCCGCCTGGCCCGCCAGGGCCGGGGCGTCGCCCGCGACCGGCTGTACCGCTCCATGTGGGAGGCCGGTCATCCCCGAGCGACGGCGGCCATCACCGCCGGGGCCGCCACGGACGTGGCCGAGGCGACCCGACGGGTGCTCGCCGACCAGCAGGTGGTGCAGCTTCCCGCCCCGGTCGATGTGCTGATCACCTCAGCCCCGGGGCGCACCCGTTACAACGCCGGGACACCGGCCGACCCGATCACGGCGGCCTGGTCGGCCCTGCGCGGGCTCGATCGGCCCGGCAGCCCGCTGCGTCAGGGCGGTGCGGTGATCATCAGCCATCCGCTACGTCAGGACTTCAGCAGCACCGAGCACCAGGCCTCGGGTGACTTCTTCGCCCAGGTGCTGACCCGGACCACCGACCCCGCGGTGATCAACGCGGAGCACGAACGCCGCTTCGCGGAGGACGACTGGTACGGCCACGTCCACCGCGATCGGCATGCGTACGCGGGTATTCTTCCCGTGTACCAGTGGTACGCGATCTCCCGGGCCCGGGCCCACTGCGGCGACATCGTCTGGGTCGGCGCGGATCGGGAGAGCGCGGCCCGGATGGGGATGCGCGCGGCGACCACCCTCGCCGATGCGCTGGAGATCGTGTCGAACCGGGTCGGTCCGGACCCGCGGGTCGGGTACCTGCACCCCGGGGCGACCATGGTCACTGATGTCGTCGACGAACGTGTGGAAGGACGGGGGTGACGCAGTCATGAGCATGAGCACCGACATCGCCGGAGGACGAGTACCCGACCCCGGTGGGGAGCGCCCTCCCGCTCCCGGATGGACCGGCCGGTTCACCGGGACGACCGCTCCCGCCGTCGAGAGCGGTGCGGCGCCATGGCGCCGCCGCTGGGCGCAGTCCGTGCCAGCGACCCCCGAACACCCGCGCATCTGGGGCTGACGCCCCGGGGCGCACATCAGACAGGAGTCACCCATGAGTGGGCATTCCAAGTGGGCCACCACGAAGCACAAGAAGGCCGTCATCGATGCCAAGCGCGGCAAGCTCTTCGCCAAGCTGATCAAGAACATCGAGGTCGCCGCCCGTGTCGGTGGCGGTGACCCCGGCGGCAACCCGACCCTCTACGACGCCATCCAGAAGGCGAAGAAGTCCTCGGTGCCGAACGACAACATCGACCGCGCCGTCAAGCGCGGCTCCGGTGAGGGCAGCGAGGCCGTCAACTACGAGACGATCATGTACGAGGCGTACGGCCCCGCGGGCATCGCCCTGCTGATCGAGTGCCTCACCGACAACCGCAACCGCGCGGCCTCCGACGTCCGGGTGGCCATCACCCGCAACGGCGGCACGGTCGCCGACCCGGGGTCGACCTCGCGGATGTTCCAGCGCAAGGGCGTCGTGTCGGTCGCCAAGAAGCAGGACGGCAAGGAGTTGAGCGAGGACGACCTGCTCGAGGCGACCCTGGAGGCCGACCCGGAGGACGTCCAGGACGCCGGGGAGTCGTTCCGTGTGATCAGCGACCCCAACGCTGTCGTCGACGTACGCAAGGCGATCCAGGCCGCGGGGCTGGACTACGACTCCGCCGAGGTGGAGTTCGTGCCGGACTTCACCCAGCAGGTCAACCTCGAGACCTTCGAGAAGGTCGAGAAGCTGGTCGATGCCATCGACGACCTGGACGACGTGCAGAACGTCTACGGCAACTACGAGCCCGACGCCGAGGCACTCGCGTCCCTCTCCGAGGACTGAGACCGGCGGCGTGCGCGTCCTCGGCATCGACCCGGGCCTGACCCGGTGCGGCTTCGGCGTCATCGACGGCGACCGGTCGCGCCGGTGCACCCTGGTCGACGTCGGGGTCTTCCGCACGCCCGCCGACCTCGACACGCCGCGCCGTCTCGTCCTGCTGGAGCAGGAGATCGAGGCGAAGCTCCGGGAGCACCGTCCCGACGTGGTGGCCGTCGAGCAGGTCTTCGCCCAGCACAACAGCCCGACGGTGATGGGCACCGCCCAGGCTGCCGGGGTCGCCATGCTGGTCGGCGCTCGGCACGGGCTGCCGGTCCGGCTGCACACTCCCTCGGAGGTCAAGGCGGCGGTGACCGGATCGGGGCGCGCCGACAAGCAGCAGGTGGGCACCATGGTGAGCCGGATCCTCGGCCTGGCCGAGATGCCCCGGCCCGCGGACGCGGCGGACGCCGTCGCCCTGGCGGTCTGCCACCTGTGGCGGACCGGGCTGGAGGGGACCGCCGCCGCGGCCGGTGCCGCGACAGCACCCAATAGGTGGCAACAGGCCATCGACGCCCACCGCGGCGACCAGCACCCGAACTGGAAGGAGGCGCGGTGATCGCGCACCTCACCGGGACCGTCACCGCGGTCCGGCCCACCTCCGCCGTGATCGACGTCGGGGGTCTGGGACTCGAGGTGGCGTGCACCGCGCGCGCCCTCTCCCGGCTACGACCGGGCGAACCGGGCCATGTCGAGACCTCCCTCCAGGTGCGTCAGGAGGTGTTCACCCTCTTCGGCTTCGTCGACCCGACCGAGCGGGAAGCCTTCGAGATGCTCCTCGGGGTAAACTCCGTCGGCCCCAAGCTGGCCCTGGCCATCCTCTCCCTGCTGGAGCCGGCGACGCTGGTCACGGCGATCCGTACCGAGGACATCCACGGGCTCACCCGGGTCCCGGGCGTCGGGAAGAAGTCGGCCGAACGCATCCTCGTCGAGCTGAAGGACAAGATCGTCCGGCTCGGCGTGGAGCCCGAGCCGGGCACCCCGGTATCCACCGGACCCGACCGGCCCCTGTGGCGCGAACAGGTATCCAGCGGCCTGCAGGGACTCGGCTGGTCGGCCAAGGACGCGGAGGCGGCCTGTGACACCGTCGAGCCGTTGGTGGCCGAGGACGCCTCCCTCGGGGTGGCACAGTTGATGCGGGCGGCGCTCCAGTCGCTGGCCAAGTGACCGGAACGGCCGGGGAGGTGGCGTGGTGACGGAGCGCGGAGCGGTCGACCCGTACGCGTCCGCCGATGACACGGCGGTGGAGGCTGCGCTGCGGCCCGGTCACCTGGCCGATTTCGAGGGCCAGCCGCGGGTCAGCGCCCAGCTGGGGCTCGTGCTCGCCGCCGCCCGCCAGCGCGGCACCACCCCGGACCACGTCCTGCTGTCGGGCCCGCCCGGGCTGGGCAAGACCACTCTGGCGATGATCATCGCCGCGGAGATGGGTGTGCCGCTGCGGATCTCGTCCGGTCCGGCGATCCAGCACGCCGGCGACCTGGCCGCGATCCTGTCCGGCCTGGTGGAGGGCGAGGTCTTCTTCCTCGACGAGATCCACCGGATGTCGAAGCCGGCCGAGGAGATGCTCTACCTCGCGATGGAGGACTACCGGGTCGACGTCGTGGTGGGCAAGGGCCCTGGCGCGACGGCGATCCCGATCGAGATCCCACAGTTCACCCTCGTCGGCGCGACCACGCGGGCTGGACTGCTCCCCGGGCCGCTGCGCGACCGGTTCGGGATGACCGCCCAGCTCGAGTACTACGCGCCCGAGGCGCTGGAGCACATCGTCCAGCGATCCTCCCGGGTGCTCGACGTCCCCGTCGAGGTCGACGCCGGCGCCGAGATCGCCCGGCGCTCGCGCGGCACGCCGCGGATCGCCAACCGTCTGCTGCGCCGCGTCCGCGACTACGCCCAGGTGCACGGCGACGGGATCGTCGACCGTCGCATCGCCCGGGCAGCGCTCGACCTGTACGAGGTCGACGAGCTCGGCCTCGATCGTCTCGACCGGGGCGTCCTCGACGCGCTCTGCCGCCGCTTCAACGGCGGCCCGGTGGGCCTGTCCACCCTCGCCATCGCGGTGGGGGAGGAGCCGGACACGGTCGAAGAGGTCGCCGAACCCTTCCTCGTCCGCCTCGGCTTCATCATGCGTACGCCCCGCGGCCGCGTCGCCACCCGTGCCGGTTTCGCCCACCTCGGCCTGAGCGGCCCCGGTGAGGAGAACGGCGCACCGGCCCTGTGGGACTAGACTCGCCCCGTCCACCCCGACCAGGAGAACTGAGACACAATGTTCAACGGCTCTTCCACGAGCACCCTGCTGATGATCGTGCTGTTCATCGCGCTCGGCTACTTCATGCTGGTGCGCCCCGGTCGCGTCCAGGCCAAGAAGAAGGCTGAGCTGATGAAGGAGCTCGCGCCCGGTGCCCGCGTCCAGACCCAGATCGGCGTGTACGGCACCCTGATCGAGATGGGTGACGTCCAGGCCCTCCTGGAGATCGCCCCGGGCGTCGTCATCACCGTCGACAAGCGGCTCATCTCCGGAGTGACCCCGCGCAGCCGCGACGAGTTCCACACCTACCCCGACGACGACGAGACGAGCACTGTCGAGACGAGCACGGTCGAGTCGCCCGCTGAGACGACCCCCGTCGAGACCACCGCTGGGGACGTGCCGCCGGCCGGGACGCCCGAGGCTCCCTCGGCGCACAGCTCCGCCGCTGATCAGACGATCCCGCCGGCCACGGCTCCGGAGTCCGCTCCCCGCACGGACGAGGGACCCGCGGGCTCCGCGCCGCGGAACGCCTGAGCCGCCGCCGATGGCGACGAAGTCGGCTCGCTCCGCCCAGCCCGTCCACCCCTGGCGGCCGCTGCTGGTCATCCTCGTGGTGCTGGCGGCGGTCTACGGGACCATGGGCGGGTTGCAGTCGTGGTTCCCCAAGCTGGGTCTCGATCTGCGCGGAGGCACCACGATCACCCTCACCGCGGCCAACAGCACCGGCTCCGGCCAGGTCGATCGCAACAGCCTCGAGCAGGCCCGCACGATCATCCAGCAGCGCGTCGACAGCCTGGGAGTGGGCGAGTCCCAGGTGACGACCGCGGGCAACAACCAGATCACCGTCAGCGTCCCCAACGTCAGCCAGGACCGGCTGCGGGACATGGTGGGCCAGACCGCCCTTCTCAACTTCCGGGTGGTCTACTACGGCCAGACGGTGTCGGTGCCCTCCGCGTCCCCGAGTGCCGCCCCCAGCCCGCAGGCGCAGCCAAGCACGTCGGCGTCCAGTGCGCCGACCGGCAACAACCTGCCGACGGCACCTGCGGCGAGCGCCGCGGCGACGCCGACGCTCAAGCCGTCTGCCTACCCGAGCCTGGCCGGCAGCGGCACCTCGCAGGACAAGGCCCTGGCCTGGCAACCCACCGAGCAGGACTTCGCCAACTTCCAGGCCTACTCGTGTGGGCAGCCGGTCAACGACGTGGCGGACCAGCCGCTGATGACGTGTGACCGCGAGGGCACCACGAAGTACCTCCTCGGCCCCACCGTCGTCACGGGCAACCAGGTGACCAACGCCAGCGCCGGCATCCCGCAGAACCAGTTGCAGTGGGTCGTCTCGCTGGAGTTCGATCAGGCCGGGACGAAGCTCTTCGCCGACGCAACCACCCAGCTTGCCCAGGGCGTTCCCTCCAAGCAGTTCGCCATCGTCCTCGACGGCAAGGTCGTCTCCGCTCCCCAGGTCAATGAGGTCATCCCCAACGGGCGGGCCCAGATCGACGGTGGCTCGACCGGTTTCACCCAACAGGCTGCACAGAACCTGGCATCGGTGCTGAAGTACGGCGCCCTGCCGCTGTCGCTGAGCATCGATTCCGTCGACACCGTCTCGCCAGTTCTCGGCGGTGAACAGCTCCAGGGGGCGCTGATCGCCGGTGCCCTGGGCCTGGTGCTCGTGGCGGCCTTCGCCATCGCGATCTACCGCAGCCTGTCCTGGGTCGTGATGGCCACCATCGTGCTCGCCCTCGGACTCACCTACGGGCTCCTCGTACTGCTCGGTCAGTCCCTCGGTGTCGCTCTCAACCTGCCCGGTGTCGCCGGCGCCATCGTCGGCATCGGTGTGACGGCGGACTCATTCGTCATCTTCTTCGAACGCATCAAGGACGAGGTCAGGGCCGGGCGTACGCTCCGCTCGTCGGTCGAGTCGGGCTGGCGCAAGGCCCGCGGCACGATCCTGATCTCCGACGGGGTCCAGCTGCTCAGCGCGCTGGTCCTGTTCATCCTGTCCATCGGCGCTGTTCGCGGCTTCGCCTTCATCCTGGGCCTGACCACGCTGATCGACATCGTCATCACCTTCCTGTTCACCAAGCCGATGATGACCCTGCTCATGCGCACCCGGTACTACGGGGAGGGCCGGCGCGGATCCGGTCTCGAACCCGCCCAGATCGGGGTCGACTCGCTGCCGATCCGGCGTCGGCGCCGTACCGCCGCCAGCACTCCCGAGGAGGCCTGATGGCTACCCCGTTCCGCGCCCTCGTCCGGCTCTCCCACGGCGAGAACGTCTTCGACCTGCTGTCCCGGCGCCGCCGCTGGTACGTGATCAGCGCCGTCGTCCTCACCCTGTGCATCGTCGGCCTGTTCGTCCGCGGCCTGAACCTCAGCATCGAGTTCCGCGGCGGCTCCGACTTCCGCGTACCCCATGCGGTGACCGCCACCACCGTCACCGAGGCCCAGCAGGTCGTCGCGAAGTCGGGCGTGCCCGATCTCTCGGACATCACGGTGACGACGATCGGTGCCAACACCGTCCAGGTGCAGACCCGATCGCTGACCAGCCCGGAGGTCACCGAGGTCCGCGGCGCGCTCGCGCGCTGGGCCGGCGTTCCCTCCGAACAGGTCTCCTACAGCCTGATCGGCGCCTCCTGGGGCAAACAGATCACCCAGAAGGGGATCATTGCCCTCTCGGTCTTCCTCGTCCTGGTCGGGATCGCCATCGCGCTGTACTTCCGCGACTGGCGGATGGCGGTGGCCGCCATCGTCGCTGTGCTGCACGACCTGTTGGTCACCATCGGCATCTACGCCTGGGTGGGCTTCTCGGTCACCCCGGCGACGCTGACGGCACTGCTGACCATCCTCGGCTACTCGCTGTACGACACGATGGTCGTCTTCGACCGGGTCCGGGAGAACGTCCACGAGCTGCCCTCACACCGTGAGACGTACACCTCGGCTGCGAACCGCAGCCTGAATGAGGTGCTGGTCCGGTCGATCAACACCACGATCATCGGTGTGCTGCCTGTCCTGGCGCTGCTGATCGCCGGCGTGTTCGTCCTCGGCACCGGGCCGATCAAGGACCTGTCGCTGGCGATGTTCGTCGGCATGATCGCCGGGTCCTACTCCTCGATCTTCATCGCCGCCTCGTTGCTGGTGGACATGAAGGAGCGCACCGCGGAGATGCGGGACTGGCGGCGCAAGCTGGCCCGGCACGAGGAGCGGGAGCGCCAGCGCGAAGAGTCCCTGGCCGCCGCGATGGGTGCCCAGACCACGTCGACGGCGCCGGTGGTGCTGGCGGTCGACGTGAACGACACCTCCGCCGACGTGGCTCCGGCGCCGCCGCAGCCGTTGGCACCGGGGGACCGCCACCAGCCGCAACACCGCACCCGCGAGCAGCGCCGCGGACACTGAGAGGGATAGATGACGTCGACGACACAGACCACCTCCGTGCAGCGGCGGGCCCTGATCGCCTCGCTGATCCGCGACATCCCGGACTTTCCCCAGCAGGGGGTCGGTTTCAAGGACATCACCCCGTTGCTGGGTGACGCCGCGGGCTTCCGCGCCACCATCGACGAGCTCGTCGCGACGGCGCCGGCGGGCATCGATGTCGTGGTCGGGATGGAGGCCCGGGGATTCATCGTGGGGGCCCCCGTCGCGATCGCGCTCGGTGCCGGCTTCGTCCCGGTCCGCAAGCCGGGCAAGCTGCCCGCGGAGACGTACGAGGTCAGCTACGACCTGGAGTACGGCAGCGAGACGCTGACGATCCACACCGACGCGATCAAGCCGGGGTCCCGGGTGCTGGTCGTCGACGACGTGCTGGCCACCGGCGGCACGCTCGCCGCGACCGCGGGACTCATCCAGCGCCTCGGCGCCGAGCTCGTCCACGTCTCCGTGCTGATGGAACTGGCCTTCCTCCAGCCCCGGCAGTTGCTCGCGAGGGCGGGACTGGGGGAGACGGCGATCACAGCCCTGGTCACGGTCGCCTCCTGACCGGGCCATGGCTGGATTCGGGGACGGATCGGTTTCACGGGGACGGTGTTCCTTGTCGGCGGGTCTAGACTCTCAGGCCATAACAAGGTGACTCCGGGAGGAGGCCGCCGTGAGTGACGAACTGTTGCCCGTGGCCATGAACGATGTGCCGCGCCTGTCGATGCGGCAGCGACTGGCGCGCCTCGGCACCAAACCTCCACAGCCCAATGTCCTGGATCCGCTGTACCAGGCGATCCGGGCCAGCCACCCCCGGGCCAACCTCGCCGTCGTTGAGCGGGCCTACCTCACGGCGTCCCGGCACCACGCCGGCCAGAAGCGCAAGAGCGGCGACCCCTACATCACCCATCCGCTGGCCGTTGCGACGATCCTGGCCGAGCTGGGTGCCGCCGAGGAGACGATCTGCGCCGGCCTGCTGCACGACACCGTCGAGGACACCGCGTACACCCTGGACCAGGTCACCGCGGACTTCGGCCCGACGGTGGCGTTGCTGGTCGACGGCGTGACGAAGCTGGACAAGGTGACGTACGGCCCCTCGGCCAAGGCCGAGACCCTGCGCAAGATGATCGTCAACATGAGCCAGGACATCCGGGTCCTGGTGATCAAGCTGGCCGATCGCCTGCACAACATGCGTACCCTGCACTTCCTGCGCCCGGACAAGCAGAACCGGATCGCGGCGGAGACCCTCGAGGTGTACGCGCCGCTGGCCCACCGCCTCGGCATGAACACGATCAAGTGGGAGCTCGAGGACCTCGCGTTCTCCACCATGCAGCCGAAGCTGTACGACGAGATCGTGCACCTTGTCGCCCAACGGGCACCTTCCCGGGAGCGCTTCCTCAAGCAGGTCTCCGAGTTCATCGACGGTGATCTGCACCGTGCCGGGATCCGGGCGACCGTGACCGGGCGGCCCAAGCACTACTACTCGATCTACCAGAAGATGGTCGTCCGCGGCCGCTCCTTCGACGACATCTACGACCTGGTGGCGCTGCGGATCATCGTCGACTCGATCCAGGACTGCTACGGCGCCCTGGGCGTCCTGCACTCGCGCTGGAACCCGCTGCCCGGGCGGTTCAAGGACTACATCGCGATGCCGAAGTACAACATGTACCAGTCGCTGCACACCACGGTGCGCGGTCCTGAGGGCACCCCGGTGGAGTTCCAGATCCGCACCTGGGAGATGCACCGTCGCGCCGACTACGGCGTCGCCGCGCACTGGAAGTACAAGGAGGGCAAGGGCGACCGCGCCGACCCCAACGAGCTCAACTGGGTCCGTGCCCTCAACCAGTGGCAGCGCGAGACGGAGGACCCGGAGGAGTTCCTCGACGACCTGCTCTTCTCCATCAGTGTCGACGAGGTCATCGTCTACACACCCAAGGGCGACATGGTGACCCTGCCGCAGGGTGCCACCCCGGTGGACTTCGCCTACTCGGTCCACACCGAGGTCGGGCACCGCTGTATCGGAGCGCGGGTGAACGGTCGCCTCGTGCCGCTGGAGTCGAAGCTGCAGACCGGGGACAAGGTCGAGATCCTCACCTCCAAGGCCGAGGGCGCCGGGCCGTCACGCGACTGGCTGGAGTTCGTCGCCAGCCCGCGGGCCCGGGCCAAGATCCGCCAGTACTTCACCCGGGAGCGGCGCGACGAGGCGATCGAGAGCGGCAAGGACGCGCTGGCGAGGCAGATGCGCCGGATGGACATGCCGATGCAGCGGCTGCTGACCATCGAGCACCTGACAGAGGTCGCCACCTACTTCCGCGTCGCCGACGTCAACGGCCTCTACAAAGCTGTCGGCGAGGGGTCCATCTCACCCCAGTCGGTCTGCCAGCGCCTGGTCGAGATCGCCGGTGGCCCTGAGGAGGTCGCGGAGGAGACCAGCGAGGACTCCATCGTCCTGCGTCGGCCGCGCGCCGTGCCGACGTCGTCGGAGACCGGCGTGATGGTGCACGGTGACAAGGGTGTCTGGGTCAAGCTGGCCCGTTGCTGCACCCCGGTGCCGGGCGACGACATCATCGGTTTCATCACTCGCGCCTCGGGGGTCTCGGTGCACCGGCGCGACTGCAGCAACGCGCAGGACCTGCTGGAACACTCAGCGGAGCGGATCGTCGAGGTCTCCTGGGCACCGACGTCGGCCAGTTCGTTCCTGGTCACCGTGCACATCATGGCGCTGGACCGCAGCGGTCTGCTCTCCGATGTGACGCGCTCCATCGCCGAACAGCACATCTCGATCACCTCGGCGAGCGTCGCCACCCACCGGGACCGCACCGCGCGGATCACGATGTCGTTCGAGACCCCCGATCCGACGCATCTGGACCACGTGATGAACGCGATCCGCCGGGTGCCGGGGGTCTACGACGTGGGCCGGGTCAGGGCCTGACCTGCCCACCCCGTAGACCCCGAAGGCTCAGGCCCCGAAGTCGTGCGCCGCGCGCTCGGCCTGCTCGAGCCAGGTCTGGTACGTGTCGATCGAAGCCCGCAGTTCCTTGGCCTTCTTCGCGTCGCCACGGGCCTCGGCCTTCGACGCCTTGTCCGCCAGGTCGTCGATCTGGGCCTGGATCTTGCGGGCCGTGTCCGTCGCCAGCTCGCGTGCCTGGGGGTCCGTACGCTTCCACTCGGCCTCCTCGCGCTGCTTGATCGACTGGTCGATCTTGTGCAGCCGGTTGTCGAGGCCGCGCATCGAGTCGCGCGGGACCTTGCCGATCTCGGCCCAGCGGTCGAGCATCTGGCGGTAGAGCTGCTTGGCCCGGGCGAGGTCCGCGTCGGGCTTGATCTGCGGCTCGTACTCGTCAAGGAGGGCCTCCTTGGCCTCCTGGTTGCCGCGGAACTCCTCGTCCTGCTCGTTCTGGGCGGCGTTGCGCGCGTCGAAGAAGGTGTCCTGGAGGGCACGGAACTGCTTCCAGAGCTTGTCGTCAATCTCGCGCGGGGCAGGCCCGGCGGCCTTCCAGCGCTGCATCAGATCACGGAAGTCGCGTGACGTCTGGCCCCAGTCGGTCGAGTGGGCCAATGGCGTCGCCTCCGCGACGATCGCCTCCTTGAGTGCGCGAGACTCGTCGCGCTTGGCACTCTGCTCGGCGAACTGGTGCTTGCGGCGGCGGGTGTAGGTGGTCCGGGCGGTCGAGAACCGATGCCACAGCGCGTCGTCGGTCGCCTTGTCGATCCGCGGCAACGCCTTCCACTGGTCGAGCAGCGTACGGAACCGGTTGACACCGCCGCGCCAGTCGGTGCCGGCGGCGATCTTCTCGGCCTCGGCGACCATCGCCTCCTTGGCGGCGCGGGTCTCCTCGTTCTGCGCGGCGCGGGCAGCCTTGCGCTCCTCGTTTTTCGCTTCGATCAGCGGGGTGAGGGCGTCGAGGCGGGCCTCCAGGGCGGCGAGATCACCGACCGCGGCGGCGTCGTGCACGTTCGCCCGGACCATGGCGATCCGCTTGCGGGCGTCGTCCGGCGTCAGTGCGCCACCCTTCAGGCGCTTCTCCAGCAGGTCGACCTCGACCGTCAGGTTTTCGAAACGACGGACGTAGATGGCGAGCGCCTCGGCAGGCTCCGCACCGGAGACCTGGCCCACGGCACGTTCTCCCTCCGGGGTGCGGACGAATACGGTGCCGTCGGTGTCGACGCGACCAAAGGAAGCTGGCCCTGTCATTTCGCTCATGCGTACATCTTGCCGGATATGGTGGCCGTTGTGTTCATAGCCTCATTTCCCGCCGGGCCGTGGCAGACCAATTGCTACCTCGTGGCCCCGGGTGACCAGGGGCCGTGCGTGGTGATCGATCCCGGTGTCGGGGCGCTGGGCCCGGTCCACGACCTGGTCGCAGAACACGGCCTGGAGCCGCGCGGCGTCCTGCTGACCCACGGCCACATCGACCATCTGTACTCGGCGGTGGACGTCTGCGCGGCGTACGACGTGGGCTGCTGGATCCATCCGGGTGACCGGGCGCGGTTGACGGATCCCTACGAGATCGCGGGTGCGCGTGAGGTCGTCGAGCAGGAGCTCGGCCACGCCCGTGACTTCAGCGGACGTGAGCCCGCCGTCGTCCATGAGGTCGCCGACCGGGAGCCGATCACCCTGGCCGGGTTGGCCTTCGAGCCCCTGCACGCGCCCGGGCACACCCCGGGCTCGACGCTCTACCGCATCGCCCCACAGGAGCCGGAGACCCGCTCGCTGGTCTTCACCGGCGACGTGGTGTTCGCCGGCAGCATCGGGCGGGTGGACCTGCCCGGCGGCGACGCCGCGACGATGCGTGAGACGCTGCGCACCGTCGTGCTGGAGTTGGCGGACGACACGGTCCTCCTGCCGGGCCACGGCGGGCAGACCACGATGTCCCGTGAGCGGGCCTCCAACCCGTACCTGTCAGCGCAAGGACTAACCTCGTTCTGACCCTCTCGCCCGATCAGAAAGGCCTGTGCCCGCATGAGCCGCCCCAAGCCGATGTCCGGTTTCCCCGAGTTCCTCCCGGCCGAGCGGATGGTCGAGCTGCATGCGCTGCGGATCCTGACCTCGACCTTCGAGCTGCACGGCTTCGCCCCGATCGAGACGCGTGCCGTGGAGCCGATGGAACAGCTGGCCCGCAAGGGCGAGATCGACAAGGAGATCTACGTCGTCCGCCGCCTGCAGGGCCTCGAGGGCGACAACACCGACGGCGACGACCTCGGCCTGCACTTCGACCTGACGGTCCCGTTCGCGCGCTACGTGCTGGAGAACGCCGGGCACCTGGTGTTCCCGTTCCGTCGCTACCAGGTGCAGAAGGTCTGGCGCGGTGAGCGGCCGCAGGAGGGGCGCTACCGCGAGTTCGTCCAGGCCGACATCGACATCGTCGGCCAAGGCGCCCTGGCCGGCCATCACGACGTCGAGATCCCGCTGGTCGCCCTCGATGCCTTCGAGAAGTTGCACGTCGACCTCGGCATCCCGCCGGTCGTGCTGCACGTGAACAACCGCAAGCTCTCCGAGGGCTTCTACCGCGGCCTCGGCATCGAGGACACCGCCGCCGTCCTGCAGCGGGTCGACAAGTACGACAAGGTCGGCCCCGATGTCGTCACCGCGCTGCTGGTCGAGGAGGCCGGCCTGTCGGCTGCCCAGGCGCAGCGCTGCGTGGCGCTGGCGGAGATCGCCACTCCCGACGAATCGTTCGTCGACCAGGTCCGGGCCCTGGGGGTCGAGCACCCGATGCTGGACGAGGGTCTCGAGGCGCTGGCCGCCGTCGTCCGGGTGGCCGAGCGCCAGGTGCCCGGCCGGATGCTGGCCGACATGAAGATCGCGCGGGGGCTCGACTACTACACCGGCACCGTGTACGAGACCGTGCTCCAGGGGTCCGAGCGGATGGGGTCGGTCGCCTCCGGTGGCCGTTATGACGCGCTGGCCTCCGACGGGAAGGTCACCTTCCCCGGTGTCGGCTACTCGTTCGGTGTGACCAGGCTGCTGGCGCCGATCCTGGGCCGGGGCGAGCTCACGTCGAGCCGATCCGTGCCGACCTGCGTGCTGGTCGCGGTGGACAACGAGGACGCCCGAGAGCGCGCGCTGCGCACGGCCGACCTGCTGCGCAGGCGCGGTATCCCCACCGAGGTGGCACCCAAGGCGGACAAGTTCGGCAAGCAGATCCGCTACGCCGACCGGCGCGGGATCCCGTTCGTCTGGTTCGGGGCGGGGGAGCACGACGAGGTGAAGGACATCCGCTCCGGCGAGCAGGTCGGTGCCGATCCGCAGGCCTGGACGCCGCCGGCCGAGGACCTGTTTCCGAGGACCGTCCGCGGCTGACCGACACCGGTCACGTCACGTCGTCGGCCAGCGGGATCGCCGCCCGGACGAGCCACTGCTCCCCGGAGGGGCCGGCGGAGAACTCGCCACCGAGCAGGTCCACCCGCTCGGCGATGCCGCGCAGGCCCCAGCCCGTCGGTCCCAGCCGCAGATCGACGGGGACCTGGTGCGCTCCCAGGGTGTTGACCACGGTCAGCACCACCGCATCGGGCTCCAGGCGGATCGTGGCCGCGCACTCGCTCCCTTTGGGGGCGTGCTTGACGATGTTGGTGCTGGCTTCCTGGAGGATCCGGATGATCGTGCGGGTCAGCGTGGCCGGCAGGTCGTCGATCGCCTCCGGCACCACGCAGTCCGCCCGGAAGCCGAGATCGCCCAGCTGGTGATGCAACTGTTCGACGACGCGTACGACCGACGTGTCGTCGCTGAGGTGGCCGAGGTCGGACTCGTCGTCCCCGCCCTCGCGGAGCAGCCCGACGAGGAGGCGCAACTCGTAGAGCGCCGAGTGGGCGGACCGCTGGACGCTGGTCAGCACCCGATGCAACTCGACCGGGTCCTCGCTGCGGCTGCGACTGGTGATCTGCAACGAGATGATGGAGAGCTCGTGGGCGACGACGTCGTGGAGTTCGCGGGCGAGCGCAGCGCGCTCGTCCTCGCGGATCCGCAGGTTCTCCTCCCGCAGCTCGGTGAGCCGACGCCGGTCGGCCGCCCGACCGCGCTGGAATCCTTGGACACCCGTGCCCAGGGCCGCCGCCATGAAGAACATCAGCAGCACCGGCCAGAACAGTTGCGGCCAGCGGGGGCCGTGCAACGCGCTGGCCGCCACCAGCCAGGCGAGGTAAAGGCCCCAGGTGAGCCCGGTGAAGAGCCAACTCGTCGTCATCGGGGCGAGGAGCACGATCAGGGCACCGGTCAGGATCCCGGTGACGTCATCTCCGGTGATCAGCACCACGACCAGCAGGGGGAGACAGGCCAGAACGGCCCAGGTGGTCCGCCAGAGCACCAGATACAGCACGGCGTACATGAGGATCGTCCCGAAGACGATCAGTGGCCCGTCGAGTGCTGCCGTCCCGCCGGCCACCCCCCGGGTGAGGTCGTCAACCGCGCTGACGGTCACCAGCACCGCGAGCGACAGGCGCAACCAAGGGGCTAGCGGCCGGTCGCGCAGGAAGGCGGGCAGTTGGCGGGCAACGCGAATCACCGGCTCGCCCCGGCCCGTAGAAGAGGGTCGGTCAGGAGGATGGGCCCTCGTGACGTCAGGCGCAGGCGATCGGCAGCCACCAGCAGATCGCGTCGCGGAAGCCGGCCGGTTGGGCCTTGGCCCCGGTGGCAGCCAGGGAGGTGGGCGCCGACAGAACGACCAGTGCAACGCTCACCATCACAATGCGCTCTATCACTGTGTGTTTCACAACTGGTTTCATCGGTCCCCACCTTCCTGGACTGACAGCACCCCCCGGCGCCACTACCCATGGTGGTCGACATCATCGCCCTGGCACCATCGCCTTTCGGATAGTTCTTCGCCTCGTAGTCTAGGAACGTGCGACGGACGAGAATACTGGTGGTCGATGACGAAGCGGTGGTTCGTGATGCCTATCGGCATCTGTTCGGCGACGTGGAGGACTGCGAGGTGATCGCGGAGGCCCGCGACGGGCGCGAGGCCGTCGCCCGGTTCGAGGAGGTCCGCCCCGACGTCGTCCTGATGGACCTGAAGATGCCGCGGATGTCCGGTGTCGAGGCGATGGCCGAGATCGGGCGCCGGCACCCCGACGCGTGCATGATCGCGGTCACCAGCTTCGCCTCCCTCGACTACGTCGTCCCCGCGCTGCAGGCCGGCGCGGCCGGCTACCTCGTCAAGGACGCCCCTGCCGAGGCGCTCATCGACGGCATCCGCCAGGCCCTCGCCGACGAGATGCCGCTCTCGCCGCGGATCGCGCGGGCCCTGGCACGCAGCATCGCCGACTCCCCGGCCGAGAGCCCACGTGCGCAACCCCCGAAGATGGGCCGGTTCGCCGCGCCGACGCCCCGGGAGCAGGAGGTGCTCGACCACCTGGCGCAGGGGTTCAGCAACAAGGAGATCGCGGAGGCCCTGTGCATCTCCGAGGCGGCGGTGAAGGCGCACCTGCGCCACCTCGGCGACAAGCTGGGCGTACGGTCCCGGACGCAGATCCTCGTGCTGGCCTACCGATACGGTCTGGCCGTCCCGGAGACCACCCACTGACCGGCTGGTCGCCCGATCACGGGTCTGCGGGCGATCGGCGGTAGGCTGGGCTGCCGTACGCCCCCGACCGCCCCTGGAAGGACCACCTGTGATTCGTACCCATGACGCCGGCACCCTGCGCGCCGCGCACGCCGGTCAGACCGTCACCCTCGCGGGTTGGGTGGCACGTCGACGTGATCACGGCGGGGTGGCGTTCATCGATCTCCGTGACGCCAGTGGGGTCGCCCAGGTGGTCGTCCGGGACGAGATCCTGCAGTCGTCGGGCGCGCACGACCTGCGCAACGAGTTCTGCATCGCCGTGACCGGCGTCGTCGAGGAGCGCCCCGAGGGCAACGCCAACCCCGACCTGCCGACCGGTGAGATCGAGGTCGCGATCAGCGAGCTCGAGGTGCTCAACCCCGCTGCACCGCTGCCGTTCCAGATCGACGAGCACGTGAGCGTCGGCGAGGAGGCGCGGCTCAAGTACCGCTACCTCGATCTGCGTCGGCCGCAGCAGGCCAAGGCCCTGCGGCTGCGCTCGAAGGTCTCCCAGGCCGCCCGCCGGGTGCTCGACGCGCACGACTTCGTCGAGATCGAGACCCCGACGCTGACCCGCTCGACGCCCGAGGGCGCTCGGGACTTCCTCGTGCCGGCGCGTCTCGCTCCCGGCTCCTGGTACGCCCTGCCGCAGTCCCCGCAGCTGTTCAAGCAGCTGCTGATGGTCGCCGGCATGGAGCGCTACTACCAGATCGCCCGCTGCTACCGCGACGAGGACTTCCGTGCCGACCGCCAGCCGGAGTTCACCCAGCTGGACATCGAGATGAGCTTCGTCGACCAGGACGACGTCATCGCGCTGTCGGAGCAGGTGATGGCCGCGATCTGGAAGCTCATCGACGTCGACCTGCCGACCCCGTTCCCGCGGATGACCTACGCCGACGCGATGGACAAGTACGGCTCGGACAAGCCGGACCTGCGCTTCGACCTGCAGATCACCGAGATGACCGAGTACTTCAAGGACACCACCTTCCGGGTCTTCCAGGCCGCCTACGTCGGTGCCGTCGTGATGCCCGGCGGCGCCTCGCTGCCGCGGCGCCAGTTCGACGCCTGGCAGGAGTGGGCGAAGCAGCGCGGGGCCAAGGGCCTGGCGTACGTCACTGTCGGCACGGACGGCACCCTGGCCGGCCCGGTGGCCAAGAACATCACCGACGCCGAGCGTGAGGGCCTCGCCGCCGCGACCGGGGCGAAGCCCGGCGACGCGATCTTCTTCGCCGCGGGCGGCCGCAAGTCCTCCCAGGAGCTGCTGGGAGCGGCGCGGCTGGAGATCGGACGCCGGACCGGGATGATCGACGAGAACGCCTGGAGTTTCCTGTGGGTCGTCGACGCCCCGCTGTTCGAACCCACGTCCGAGGCCGTCGCCGCCGGTGACGTGGCGGTCGGCGAGGGTGCCTGGACCGCCCTGCACCACGCGTTCACCTCGCCCAAGCCGGAGTCGATGGACACCTTCGACACCGACCCTGGGTCCGCCCTGGCGTACGCGTACGACTGCGTCTGCAACGGCAACGAGATCGGTGGCGGCTCGATCCGTATCCACCGCCGCGACATCCAGCAGCGTGTCTTCGCGGTGATGGGGATCGGTGAGGAGGAGGCGCAGGAGAAGTTCGGCTTCCTGCTCGACGCGTTCAAGTTCGGCGCCCCGCCGCATGGCGGCATCGCGTTCGGCTGGGACCGGATCACCGCGCTGCTGTCCCACAGCGAGTCGATCCGCGA
The DNA here is from genome assembly GCF_009646095.1 of Raineyella fluvialis. Classification (NCBI taxonomy): domain Bacteria; kingdom Bacillati; phylum Actinomycetota; class Actinomycetes; order Propionibacteriales; family Propionibacteriaceae; genus Raineyella; species Raineyella fluvialis. The sequence continues at coordinate 2,986,274 of NZ_CP045725.1, forward strand.
CGTGATCGCGTTCCCGAAGTCCGGCAACGGGTACGACCCGCTGACCGGCGCCCCGGCGCCGATCACGGTGAAGCAGCGGCGGGAGGCCGGTGTGGACTCCAAGCCGAAGGCCAAGGGCGCCGCCTCGGACGCCCCGCAGCCGCAGAAGGCGGCCACCGCCTCCTGAGTCGTCGTCGCGTTCGGGTTCCCCGGTGCCCGCGGATAGACTCATCCGGATGAGTCAGGACCTGTTCGGGGAACCCGTCGACGAGACCGTCCGCGCAGAGCGCGGGGGGACCTTGAGCTGGGCGGGCAACGGGCAGCAGCCCCTCGCGGTGCGCCTGCGCCCGCGGACCCTGGACGAGATCGTCGGCCAGGACCACCTGCTCACGCCGGGGTCACCGTTGCGCCGGCTGGCGGCGGGCGAGCCGGGTTCGGTGTTCCTCTGGGGGCCGCCGGGCGTCGGCAAGACGACCATCGCGGCGGTCGTGTCGCGCTCGACCAACCGCCGGTTCGTCGAGATCTCGGCGGTCACCGCCGGGGTGAAGGACGTGCGTGCCGAGTTGGACACCGCCAAGCGGGAGCTCGCCCGCGGCAATCCGACGGTCCTCTTCGTCGACGAGGTGCACCGGTTCTCCAAGGCCCAGCAGGACGTCCTGTTGCCCGCGGTGGAGAACCGCCTCGTCACGCTCATCGCCGCGACGACGGAGAATCCGAGCTTCTCGGTCATCTCACCCCTGCTCTCGCGTTCGCTGCTGCTGACGCTGAAGCCGCTCACGGACGAGGGGGTCGGAGCCCTCCTGGACCGGGCACTGACCGACGACCGCGGGCTGCGGACCCCGGACGGGGGACCGTACGCCTTGGCGGCGGACGCCAGGGCGGCCCTGCTGCAGATGGCCGGTGGCGACGCGCGGCGGGCCCTCACCTATCTCGAGGAGGCCGCTGCGGGCGCGACCGCGCGGGGTGGCGACACGATCGACCTGCCGGCCCTGGAGCAGGCCGTGGACCGGGCCGCGGTGCGCTACGACCGCGCCGGGGACCAGCACTATGACGTGATCAGTGCGTTCATCAAGTCGATCCGCGGCTCCGACGTCCAGGCCGCCCTGCACTACCTCGCCCGGATGCTGGAGGCGGGGGAGGACCCCCGGTTCGTCGCGCGACGGCTCATCATCTCCGCCAGTGAGGACATCGGCATGGCCCAGTCCTCTGTCCTGCAGACCTGTGTCGCGGCCGCCCAGGCGGTGCAGCTCATCGGCATGCCCGAGGCCAGGATCACCCTGGCCCACGCCACCGTGGCCTGCGCGATGGCGCCGAAGTCCAACGCCGCCTACCTCGGTGTCGCGCGGGCCTTGGAGGACATCCGGACCGGGAAGGGCCGATCGGTCCCGCCGCACCTGCGTGACGCCCACTACCAGGGGGCGGCGGCCCTCGGCCATGGCAAGGGGTACCTCTACGCCCACGACGCGCCGCACAGTGTTGCCCGCCAGCAGTACCTGCCCGACGACCTCGTCGACGCCGAGTACTACACGCCGACCCGCAACGGGGCCGAGGCAGCCCTGGCCGACCGGCTCGCCGTCCTCGAGGAACTCCTCGGCAAACACCGGCCGCGAGCCTCGCAGGGCTGAGGGATCGCCTCTGAGGCCTCAGCCCGGGGACGGTGCCACGAACTCCACGGCGCTGTCCGTCGACGCCTGCAGCCAGGACCGGATCGCGTCGACACTCGTCGGCGCTCGTCCGGGCATCACCGGCGCGGCCGCAAGATCGACCAGGTGCTCCAGCACCATCCCGGCGTCGCGCCAGGGGGTGACGTAGAGCTCGCCGGCCGGGACGAGGGCCGGGTCGGCCCCGAAGAAGCGGCGCAGCGGACGGTGGCCGAGCGTCGCGAACTCGAGGAACCAGCACTGCGGGACGTACGGCGCGCCCTCGTCAGCCGGGTCGACACCGACCCGGATCACCAGGCCGGCCTCCCGGTACTCGGCCATCGGGGTGTCCTCGACCGTGAGAAGAGTCCAGCCGGCGGCGGCGAGCCGCTCCCGCCAGTCCTCGGGGGCCCGCTGGGGCGGCGTGGCGCCGTCCTCGAGCTCGCCCGTCCATGCGAATCCCGGCAGGACGGCGGGCCAGGCCAGCAGCCCGACGCGCTTGTTCAGTTCGACCAAGGCTGTCGCCACGCTGATCCCCTCCATCCCGAGGACGTCGGCCAGTTGCGCCGCATCGGGGCCGGTGAGGTGGAAGCTCTGGGAGTCGTGCAGCCGCCAGAACGACACCAGCCAGGACCGGGCGCGTGGCCAACCGCCGATGCTCTCGGGGCTGGGCACGGGCGGGAGGTGCCGGAGGACGCGGATGTTCAGCCCGTCGGCACGTCGCCGGTGGACGGCGGAACAATCGCGGTACGCACCGCGTTCCCACTGGGAGAAGTTCTCGGTCCATGGGTGGCTCGCCATGGGTTCACACTCTATTGGCTGCGTGCGGGGGATGGCTGAGCCGGGCTGTAGGGTCAACCCTGTTGAATTCGAACAGTACTGTCTCTTACGGAGGTACCTGATGACCGTCGGTGGCATCGCCGGACTGCTCGCGGCCGTGGCCGCCCTGCTCCTGGTGGCTTTCCTCGCCCGCCCGCTGCTCAAGCTCGCGCGGGTCCTGGAGGAGGTCCGGCTGGTGGTGCGCGACTTCGGGCATTCGCTGGTGCCGATCATGACGGAGCTGCGTGGCACGGTCGTCGCGGCCAACTCCGAGATCGAGAAGGTCGGGGTGATCACCGAGGACGCCTCCCGAGTGGCTGCCAATGCCACCACCCTCACGCGCAACGCTGCGGAGCTGACCACCCTGTTCCGCGCGACCGTCGGCGGGCCGTTGGTCAAGGTCGCCGCGTTCAGCTACGGCGTGCGTGCCGCGGCCGGGCGCCGGAGCAAGGCGGGGGTCCGATGATGGCGGGTCGGGCACGAAGCGCGATGTGGTTCGTGATCGGCGCGGCGGCGAGCGCCGTCGTCGTCCTGGTGGGGCGCCGCGTGATCGCGGCGAGCCAGGACACTCCCGCACTGGAGCGCGTGAACGCGTTCATCACTGACGTACGGCGGGCCTCCGCCGAGCGCGAAGCGGAGATCCGCGACGCGCTGAACCTGCCTGAGGAGGGCGACGAATGAAGACAGCCGATATCCGGCGTACGTACCTCGACTTCTTCGAGAAGCGGGGTCACACCGTGGTGCCGTCGGCACCGCTGGTGTACAACGACCCGACGCTGCTGTTCGTCAACGCCGGCATGGTGCCGTTCAAGCCGTACTTCATCGGGGACGAGGTGGCGCCGTTCGACCGCGCCGTCAGCTCCCAGAAGTGCGTCCGCACCCTCGACATCGAGGAGGTCGGCAAGACCACTCGCCACGGCACCTTCTTCCAGATGCTGGGCAACTTCTCCTTCGGCGACTACTTCAAGGAAGGCGCCATCGAGTACGCGTGGGAGCTCGTCACCTCCCCGCAGGACCAGGGCGGCTTCGGTTTCGACGGGGACCGTATCTGGACCACGGTGCTGACCGATGACGACGAGGCGTTCGCGATGTGGCGCGCGGTCGGCATGCCGGCCGAGCACATCCAGCGTCGCGGCATCAAGGACAACTACTGGCACATGGGCGTCCCCGGTCCGGGTGGCCCGTGCTCCGAGATCTACATCGACCGCGGCCCGCAGTACGGGCCCGACGGTGGTCCGGAAGCGGACGAGGACAGGTTCCTGGAGATCTGGAACCTCGTCTTCCAGACCCAGGACCTCATCGGCGTCCGCTCGAAGACCGATTTCGACGTGGCCGGTGACCTGCCGAAGAAGAACATCGACACCGGTGCAGGTCTGGAGCGCATCGCGTACCTGCTGCAGGGCAAGCAGAACATGTACGAGATCGACGAGGTCTGGCCCGTCATCGAGCGCGCGGCCGAACTCGCGGGCAAGACGTACGGCAAGGACCACGGCGATGACGTGCGCCTGCGCGTGGTCGGCGACCATGTCCGCTCCGGTCTGATGCTGATGTCGGACGGCGTCTCGCCCGGCAACGAGGCGCGCGGCTACGTCCTGCGTCGCCTGCTGCGGCGCGCCATCCGCGCGATGCGGCTGCTCGGCGTGCACGACCCGGTGCTGTCGGAACTGCTGCCGATCAGCCGGGACCTGATGAAGGTCTCCTGGCCCGACGTGGCGACGAACTGGGCGCGGATCAGCGACGTGGCGTACGCCGAGGAGGACACCTTCCGGCGCACGCTCACCGCCGGTACCCAGATCTTCGACGTCGCCGTCCGGCGTACCAAGGAGTCCGGTCAGGACACCCTGTCGGGCACCGACGCCTTCCAGCTGCACGACACCTACGGCTTCCCGATCGACCTGACGCTCGAGATGGCCGAGGAACAGGGGCTGACGGTCGACCGCAAGGCCTTCCAGAGTCTGATGCAGGAGCAGCGTGACCGAGCCAAGGCCGACGCCCGCGCCAAGAAGGGCGGCATGGTCAGCACCGACACCTACCGTGAGCTGCGGGCGGGCGGGGAGACGGCGTTCACCGGGTACGACGAACTGGTGACCCCCTCGATCGTCCGCGGCGTGGTGCGGGACGGACGCGTCGTCCCCGAGGCACGCCCCGGGGAGACCGTCGAGGTGGTGCTGGCGGAGACGCCGTTCTATGCGGAGTCGGGCGGTCAGGACGCCGATCTCGGCATCATCACCGGCGACGGCCTGCACCTCGATGTGCTCGACGTCCAGCGTCCGGTGCCGGGCCTGGTGGTGCACACCGTCCGGGTGGGGGAGGGTGAGCTGCACACCGGGCAGACCGTCGATGCGCGCGTGGATGCGGACCACCGGTTCTCGTCCCGCCAGGCGCACTCCGCCACCCACCTGGTGCACGCCGCCCTGCGCGAGCTCGTCGGCCCGTCAGCGGTCCAGGCGGGCTCGTACAACAAGCCCGGCTACCTGCGGTTCGACTTCAACTCGACCCAGGCGCTGTCCAAGGATCTGCAGCAGGCGATCGAGGGTCGCACGATGGAAGCGATCCACGACGACCTGGGCGTCTCGACGACGATGATGAACCTCGACGACGCCAAGCAGGCCGGCGCCATGGCCATGTTCGGGGAGAAGTACCCCGACCGGGTCCGTGTCGTCCAGATGGGCAGCCCCTGGTCGCTGGAGTTGTGCGGCGGCACGCACGTGTCCCACACCTCCCAGATCGGACTCGTGGCGATGACGGGCGAGTCGTCGATCGGGTCGGGCATCCGGCGCGTCGAGTTCCTCGTCGGGTCGCAGGCGTTCGACCACTTCGCGGCCGAACGCCAGCTCGTCCAGGGCCTCGCCGACAGCCTCCGGACCCAGCCCGAGCAGCTGGCCGACCGGGTGGCCCGGATGGCTGAGCAGCTGAAGGCGGCAGAGAAGGAGATCGCGGCCTACCGCGCCAAGGAGCTGCTGGCCACGGCCGGCGCCTTCGTCGACCGGGCCGTCCGGATCGGTGGCGTGACCCTGGTGGCGGAGACCGTCGCCGAGGTCGCTCCCGCCGACCTGCGGACCCTCGCCACCGAGATCCGTGGCCGCCTCGGGGAGAACCCGGCGGTCGTCGCCCTGGTCAGCGGCACCCAGAAGCCGGCCGCGGTGGTCGCCACCACCGCCGCTGCGCGCGAGGCCGGCCTCAGGGCCGGCGACCTCATCCGCGTGGCCTGCGCCGAGCTCGGCGGCAAGGGCGGCGGCAAGCCGGACCTGGCGCAGGGCGGCGGCACCGATCCCGCCGGGGCGCCGCGGGCACTGGCGGTCGTGAAGGCGGCCGTCGAGAAGGTGGGCGCCACTCGATGAGCCTGCGTCCCGGCGTACGACTCGCCCTCGACTGGGGCGACGCCCGCATCGGCGTGGCGGCCTGTGATCCGGCCGCCACGCTCGCCTACCCGGTGAGGACCGTCCAGGTCCGCAGGGACGAGGTCGCCGCCGTCGGCGAGATCCTCGCCCTCGTCGAGGAGTACGGGCCGCTTCTCGAGGTGGTGATGGGGCTGCCGCGGACACTGAAGGGCAAAGAGGGTCCGGCCGCGCAGAAGATGCGCCAGCGGGCCGCCGTGCTCCGCCGCCGCCTGGCCCCGTCCGTGAGTCTGCGGCTGGTGGACGAACGGATGACCACCGCAGCCGCCACCCGCGACCTCCATGCCGCTGGGCGCAACACCCGCTCCCAGCGGTCCGTCATCGACCAGGCCGCCGCCGTGGCCATCCTCGACTACGCGCTGTCCGCCGAGCGCTCCACCGGCGAACCCGCCGGGGAGCTCGTGCCGGTGCCCGACCAGGGAGACCCCCGATGAGCCATTTCCTCGACGGACCCGACGAGCCGGGCCCGCGTCGGGCCCAGCGTGCCAAGGAGAGGCGCGGATCGCGCCGGGCCGGGGTGATCCTTGCCCTGGTGACGGTCATCGTCCTCGTCGCGCTCGTCGGCGGCGGATGGTACGCCGCGGGTGTCCTCGGCCTTCGCGCGCCCGACTACAGCACCTCCACGACCGCAGGGCCCCCCGTGGCCGTCAAGATCCCCAGCGGGGCAACCCTGAAGGAGATGGGTCAGATCCTCGCCGACAAGGACGTGGTCAAGTCCGAGGCAGCCTTCGTCAAGGCGGCCAAGGCGAACAGCAAGGCCTCCGGGATCCAGTCCGGCGACTACCGGCTGAGCACCCACCTTCCCGCCTCCCAGGCGGTTGACGCGATGCTCGATCCGAAGAACCGGGCCGCCAAGCAGATCACCCTGCGTGAGGGGCTGAGCCTGGCCAAGCAGCTGGACAGCATCGCCGAACAGAGCGCCCTGCCGCGCCAGCAGTTCGCGGACCTGGCCAAGGACCCGGCCTCCGTCGGAGCCCCTGCCTATGCCAAGACGCTCGAGGGCTATCTCTTCCCCGACACCTACCAGCTCGGTGACACCACCACCGCGAAGCAGATCCTCGTCGCGATGGTGGACGAGTACAAGCAGGCCGCCGGGCAGGTGGGCCTCGAGCAGGCCGCGACGGCCCTGCACCACACCCCCGCCGAGGTCGTCGCCGTCGCCTCGGTCGTCGAGGCCGAGGCGCGCACGCCCGCTGACCGCCCCAAGGTCGCCCGCGTCATCTACAACCGGCTCGACCGGGGCATGCCGCTGCAGATGGACTCCACCGTCAAGTACCTGACCGGGCTGGACGGCAAGGTCACCACCACCGACAAGGAGCGGGCACAGGACAGCCCGTACAACACCTATCTCCACCCCGGGCTCCCGCCGACGCCGATCGACGCCCCCGGCAAGGCGTCCCTGGAAGCGGCCGCCCACCCGGCGGACGGGCAGTGGCTCTACTTCGTCACCGTCAATCTCGAGACGGGGGAGACCAAGTTCGCCACCACCCTGGCGCAGCACAACCAGTACGTCACGGAATTCCAGTCCTGGTGCACCGCCAACAAGTCGAAGGGGCTGTGCTGATGGCCGGTCATTGCTGTGCCGTGCTCGGATCGCCCATCCGACACTCGCTGTCCCCGGTCCTGCACCGGGCGGCGTACGAGGCCCTCGGCCTGACCGGCTGGTCGTACGAGGCGCACGAGGTCGACGACCACCAGTTGGCGGACTTCGTGGCCGGCTGCGGCAGCGACTGGGTGGGACTCAGTCTCACCATGCCGCTCAAGGAGGCGGTGCTGGAGCTGGGCCGGCCCAGTGAGGGTGCCCGCGTCGTCGGCGCTGGCAACACGCTGATCTTCGACCATGCCCGGGGCTGCCACCGGGTCGAGAACACCGACGTCACCGGGATGACCGCCGCGCTGACCCGGGCCGGGGTCGCCCATGCCCGATCCGCCCTCGTCATCGGTGCCGGCGCCACCGCCCGGTCCTCGCTGGCGGCGCTGGCGCCGCTCGGGGTCCGTACGATCACCGTGATGGCCCGCTCCGCCGAGCGGGCCCACGCGAGCCTGGATGACGTGGCGGCGCACTTCGGGCAGCGGCTGACAGTGGTGGACTGGGGCGAACTCCCGGCCGAGGCTCACGACGTGACCGTCGCGACGACCCCCGCCGCCGTCGAGCCCGACGTCGCCGCCCGGATCGCCGCCGCCTCACCGGTGGTGTTCGACATCATCTACCACCCATGGCCGACCGTCCTCGGGGACGCGGCGTCGCGGGTCCCGGGGTGCACCGTGCTGGACGGCATGGATCTGCTCGCGCATCAGGCCGTGGACCAGGTACGGCTGATGACCGGCCACGACGTGCCGGTCGAGGTGCTGCTGTCTGCGGGTCGGTCGGCCCTCGCCGCCCGGGTGGAGTGATGAGAGAGTAACCCCCATGGTGCGTTGGTTGACTGCCGGAGAATCCCACGGTCGGGCCCTGGTGGCCGTGCTGGAGGGGATGCCGTCCCACATCAGGGTGACGTCGCAGGACATCGCCGATTCCCTGGCCCGGCGTCGACTGGGCTATGGGCGTGGGGCCCGGATGAAGTTCGAGGCCGACCAGGTCACCATGCTCGCCGGCGTACGACTGGGCGAGACCTTGGGGTCGCCGGTGGCGATCGAGGTCGGCAACACCGAGTGGCCCAAGTGGGAGACCGTCATGTCGCCCGATCCCGTCGACCCCGGTGTCGTGGCCGCCCAGGCGCGCGGGGCCAAGCTGACTCGTCCGCGCCCGGGCCACGCGGACCTCGCCGGGATGCAGAAGTACGACTGGGACGAGGCCCGGCCGCTGCTGGAACGCGCCTCGGCCCGGGAGACCGCCGCCCGGGTGGCGCTCGGCCGGGTCGCCGCGAACTTCCTCGAGCAGGCGTACGGCATCACCATCCTGTCCCACGTCGTCGAGCTCGGCCCGGTCAAGGCCCCGGCGGGCCTCTTCCCGACCATCGCCGACCTCCCGCTGATCGACGCCGACCCCGTGCGCTGCGCCGACCCCGACACGTCGGCGCGGATGATCGCCGAGATCGACGCCTGCCAGCAGGAGGGGGACACCCTGGGTGGTGTCGTCGAGGTCCTCGCCTGGGGCGTCCCGGCCGGCATCGGCTCGCACGTGCACTGGGACCGACGCCTGGACGCGCGGCTCGCCGCTGCCCTGATGGGGATCCAGGCGATCAAGGGGTCGAGGTCGGCGACGGCTTCGACCTGGCCCGGGTCCGTGGTTCCCAGGCCCACGACGAGATCGCCCCCGGACCCGAGGGCATCCACCGGCTCTCCCAGCACGCTGGCGGCACCGAGGCCGGCATGTCCACCGGCGAACTGCTGCGGGTCCGGGCCGCGATGAAGCCGATCGCCACGGTTCCGCGGGCCCTGCGCACCCTCGACACCACCACCGGCGAACCCGCCGTGGCCCACCACCAGCGCTCCGATGTCTGTGCGGTGCCCGCCGCCGGCGTCGTGGCCGAGGCGATGGTCGCCCTGGTGCTCGCCGACGCGTGCCTCGAGAAGTTCGGTGGTGATTCGGTCGCCGAGACCCGGCGCAACTACCAGTCCTACCTCGCCGACGTCGCCTCCCGCGGGCTGGCGGTCCACGAATGAGCGCCGCTCGGCTGGCCCGGCCGCTGATCCTGATCGGCGCCCCGGGCGCCGGCAAGACGACCGTCGGGCACCTGCTCGCACAACGCCTCGACTGTGACTTCATCGACGTCGACGACGTGGTCGAGGAGCGGATGGGACGCTCCGTCCGCGACATCTTCGCCTACGACGGCGAGGCCGCCTTCCGCGAGGTCGAGAGTGCGGTCACCCTCGACCTGCTCGACCGCGGAGCGGTGATCAGCCTCGGCGGTGGCGCACCGATGACGCACTCGATCCAGGAGGGGCTCGTCGGCCACACCGTGGTGTGGCTGGAGGTCGCGGCGGGCCGCGCGGCCGACCGCGTCGGACTGAACGTCGCCCGCCCGCTGCTGCTCGGCAACGTCCGGGGCCGGCTGCGCGCCCTGCTCGAGGAGCGCCTGCCCACCTACGCGGCGCTCGCCACCTACCGGGTGGACACCGATTCCCGCACGCCCGACGAGGTGGCCGACGCCATCCTCGACTACGTCCACAGCGAGGTCCTTCCCGGCCTGCCGGGCCCCGAGCGCCGAGCGGCCTCGACCGCGATCGAGGTGCACACCGACGACCCCTACGTCGTGCAGGTGGGGCCGGGGGTGCTGGACCAGGTCGGGTCACTGGCCGGCGATACCAGCCGGGTCGCGATCCTGCACCCACCCACCCTGCGTCATGTCGCTCGCCGGGTGGCGGGCCAGGTCACGGGCGAGACCTTACTGATCGAGCTGCCCGATGGTGAGGCGGCCAAGACCGTCGCCGTCCTGACCGACTGCTGGGACCGGCTCGCCGCCGCGGGCTTCACCCGTTCGGACCTCGTCATCGGTCTGGGCGGCGGTGCCACCACGGACCTGTCCGGCTTCGTCGCCGCCTCGTGGCTGCGTGGCGTACGGTTCCTCAACCTCCCGACGACCGTGCTGGCGATGGTCGATGCCGCCGTGGGTGGCAAGACCGGGATCAACATCGGGGCCGGCAAGAACCTCGTCGGGGCCTTCCATGAGCCGATCGGCGTGCTCTGCGACACCGATCTGCTGCGCACCCTGGATCGGCGCGAACTGAGGTCCGGGATGGCCGAGGTGATCAAGTGCGGCTTCATCGCCCACCCGGAGATCCTCGACCTGGTCGAGAGTGACATGACGGCCGCCCTGACCCCGGCCAGTGAGCTGCAGACCGAGGTGATCCGCCAGGGCATCGCCGTCAAGGCCCGCGTCGTGGCGGGGGACCTGCGGGAGCGGACCAGCACCCCCGATCACGTCGGCCGCGAACAGCTGAACTACGGCCACACCCTGGCCCACGCGATCGAGCAGCGGGAGCACTTCCGCTGGCGCCACGGCGAGGCGATCAGCGTGGGGATGGTCTTCGTCGCCGAGGTCGCGGGCCGGCTCGGCCTGATCGACGAGGCGCTCGTGTGGCGGCATCGTACGATCCTCGAAGCGGCGGGCCTGCCGACCCGCTACGAGCCCGACGCCTGGCCCGAGCTGCGCGCCACGATGGCTCTGGACAAGAAGAACCGCGGCACCACGCTGCGCCTCGTCCTGCTGCAGGGACTCGGTGTGCCGGTCATCGCCGAGGGTGTGGATGAGGACCTGCTCGCCGAGGCCTACGCCGCGACCTGTCGCTGACCCGGCAGGTCAGCGGCCGAGCGTGGCGAGACGTTCGGCCGCCTCGGCCAGCAGCGCCGGCCGCTTGCAGAACGCGAAGCGCACCAGGGACCGGGCGCCGGCGGGGTCGCTGTAGAAGACCGAACTCGGCACCGCGACAACGCCGCGCAGGTCCGGCAGACGCCAGCAGAAGTCGACGGCGTCGTCATACCCCAGCGGCGCGACGTCCGCGGTGACGAAGTAGGTGCCCTCGGTGGGATGAACGGTCATTCCGGCCGCCACCAGGCCCGGCACGAGGATGTCCCGCTGGTCCGCCAGTGCGGGCGCCATCGCCGCGAACCGCTCGTCGGGGAGCGCGAGCCCCTCGGCGATCGCCCACTGGAACGGACCGCCGGACACGTACGTGAGGAATTGCTTTGCTGTCGTCACGGCCGTCACGAGTTCGGGGGTCGAACACACCCAGCCGATCTTCCAGCCGGTGGTGGAGAAGGTCTTGCCCGCCGAGGAGATCTGCACCGTGCGCTCCGCCATCCCCGGGAGCGTCGCCAGCGGGACGTACGGGGCGCCGCCGAAGGCCAGGTGTTCGTACACCTCGTCGGTGATCACCAGCAGGTCGTGCTCTACCGCGACGCGGGCCACCGCGTCCAGTTCCGCCGGACCGAGGACGTGACCGGTCGGATTGTGCGGGGTGTTGATCAGCAGAAGGCGGGTGCGGTCGCTGATCGCCGCCCGCAGGTCGGCCTCGTCGAGGCGGTAGCCCGGCTCGGTGTCGGAGGGATGGCGCAGCCGTACCGGCCGGGGGACCGCCCGTGCCATCGCGATCGCCGCGGTGTAGGAGTCGTACGTCGGCTCCAGCACCACGACCTCGTCGCCGGTGTCACACAGCGCGAGGATCGCCGCGGTCAGCGCTTCGGTCGCGCCGGCGGTGACCAGCACCTGCGTCGCCGGGTCGTACGACAGGCCGTACCAGTGCCGCTGGTGCTCCGCGATCGCCTCACGCAGGGCAGCGATGCCCCGCCCGGGCGGGTACTGGTTGTGCCCGGCGCGGATGGCGCGCACCGCGGCCTCCAACACCTCGGTCGGCCCGTCGGTGTCGGGGAAGCCCTGCCCGAGGTTGATCGCCCCCTTCTCCGCCGCCAACGCGCTCATCGACGCGAAGCTCGTGGTCCCGAAGGGGCGCAGGTGCGCCACCAGGTGGTCGGTCATAGGGGTCACCGTACGCGTCGGGCCTGGACGGGAGTGTGGGGGTGGGGCCCGTGTGCCGGAACGATTGGGCGAAGATGGAGCCTACGACTAGACTGTCTCGACGGCCCGCCCGGCCGGGTGGTCCGCGAGCGGTGGCGAAAGGCGGAGAAGCGTGGCTTCCACGAATGACATCAAGAACGGCATGATCCTCGATCTGGACGGTCAGCTGTGGCAGGTGCTGTGGTTCCAGCACCACAAGCCGGGCAAGGGCAACACGGTGGTCCGCACCAAGATCAAGAACATCATGTCGGGCAAGATCGTCGACAAGACCTTCAACTCCGACACCAAGGTCGACACCGCCACCGTGGACCGCCGCGACATGCAGTACCTCTACAACGACGGCGAGAACTACGTCTTCATGGACGTCACCAGCTTCGAGCAGCTGGAGCTCACCCCCGCGGTCGTCGGAGACGCCAAGGACTTCCTCCTCGAGGAGAACACCGCGACCGTCGCCATCCACGAGGGCACCCCGCTCTACATCGAGCTGCCGGCCTCCGTCGAGATGGAGATCACCTACACCGAGCCCGGCCTGCAGGGCGACCGCTCCACCGGAGGCACGAAGCCGGCCACGATCCAGACCGGGCGCCAGATCCAGGTCCCGCTGTTCCTCAACGTCGGCGACCGGGTCAAGGTCGACACCCGTACCGGCGACTACCTCGGCCGTCTGTGAGCGGGACACCCCAGCGCCACCCCTCGTCCACCCGGCACAAGGCCCGCAAGCGCGCGCTCGACATCCTCTTCGAGGCGGAGTTGCGCGGGCGGTCCGTGCTGGACACGCTCGCCGAGCGGACGGACGCCGCGGAGCCTCCGGTGCGCGACTACACCGGCGAGATCGTCCGCGCCTTCAGCGACCACGCCGCCGACGTCGACGCCCGCATCAGCGCGGCGCTCGACAAGGACTGGTCGCTGGACCGCATGCCACTGGTCGACCGCACGGCCTGCCGGATCGCGGTGACCGAGATGGCCTATCTCGCGCTGCCGATCGGCGTGGCCGTCACCGAAGCCATCGCCATGGTCGAGGAGCTCTCGACCGACGAATCGCCGACATTCGTCAGTGGCGTCCTGAACAACGTCATCATCGACTGATCCCGAAAGGACCGTCCCCAATGCCCGTCGCTCGTCACCGCGCACTGCTCGTATTGGAGGATGGTCGACACGTCGTCGGCACGTCCTTCGGGGCCGAGGGGGAGACCTTCGGTGAGGCGGTCTTCTCCACCGGCATGACCGGCTACCAGGAGACCCTCACCGATCCCTCGTACCGCAACCAGATCGTCGTCGCGACCGCGCCGCACATCGGCAACACCGGCTGGAACGACGAGGACGATGAGTCCGCGCACATCTGGGTCGCCGGCTACGTGGTCCGTGACCTCGCGCGGATCCCCTCCAACTGGCGGTCCCGCCGCACCCTGGAGGAGGCGATGCGGGCCCAGGGCATCGTCGGCATCGCTGGGGTCGACACCAGGGCGCTGACCCGGCACCTGCGCGAGCGCGGCGCGATGCGGATGGCGATCTCCACCACTGAGACCGACCCGCAGGCGTTGCTCGCCCGCGTGCTGGCCCAGCCGTCGATGGCCGGGCAGAACCTCGTCGGGGATGTCACGACCACCGAGCCGTACGTCGTCGAGGCGATCGGGGAGAAGCGGCTCGCCCTGGCCGCGGTCGACCTGGGCATCAAGTCGATGACCCCGCACCGGCTCGCCGAGCGCGGCGTGGAGACCACGGTCTTCCCCGCCGATGTCACGTACGAGCAGCTGATGGCGATCAAGCCCGACGGGGTGTTCTTCTCCAACGGCCCCGGCGACCCCGCCACGGCCGATACCCAGGTGGCGCTGCTGCAGCAGGTCCTCGCCGGCGGCACCCCGTTCTTCGGGATCTGCTTCGGCAACCAGCTCTTCGGCCGTGCCCTGGGCTTCGGGACGTACAAGCTCAAGTACGGCCACCGCGGGATCAACCAGCCGGTGAAGGACCTGTCCACCGGCAAGGTCGAGGTCACCTCGCACAACCACGGCTTCGCCGTCGACGCGCCCCGTGAGGGCAGCACCGAGACCCCGTACGGCCAGGCCCGGGTGAGCCACGTCAACCTCAACGACGACGTGGTCGAGGGCCTCGCCCTGCATGACGCGGAGGGCCGGCTCACGGCCTTCTCCGTGCAGTACCACCCGGAGGCCGCCGCCGGACCGCACGACGCCAGCTACCTCTTCGACCGTTTCGTCGCCCTGATGGAGGCCTGAGAATGGGACGCCGCACCGACATCACCTCGATCCTCGTCATCGGCTCCGGCCCGATCGTCATCGGTCAGGCCTGTGAGTTCGACTACTCCGGCACCCAGGCGTGCCGGGTGCTGCGCGAGGAGGGCTACCGGGTCATCCTGGTCAACTCCAACCCGGCGACGATCATGACCGACCCGGAGTTCGCCGACGCGACCTACCTGGAGCCGATCACCCCCGAGTTCGTCGAGAAGGTCATCGCCAAGGAGCGCCCCGACGCGCTGCTGCCGACGCTGGGTGGCCAGACCGCACTCAACACCGCCGTGGCGCTGTACAACAACGGCGTGCTGGAGAAGTACGGCGTCGAGCTGATCGGCGCCTCGGTCGAGGCGATCCAGCGCGGTGAGGACCGCGAGCAGTTCAAGCAGATCGTGGAAGCCCTCGAGGTGCCCGGTCCGAAGGCCGAGTCCGCCCGCTCCCGGATCTGCCACACCATGGACGAGTGCCTGGCCGCGGCCGAGGAGCTGTCCTACCCGGTCGTCGTGCGGCCCTCGTTCACCATGGGTGGGCTGGGTTCCGGTTTCGCGTACGACGAGAACGACCTGCACCGCATCGCCGGCGCCGGACTCGACGCCAGCCCCACCACGGAGGTGCTGATCGAGGAATCGATCATGGGGTGGAAGGAGTACGAGCTCGAGGTGATGCGTGACCACGCCGACAACGTCGTGGTCGTCTGCTCCATCGAGAACTTCGACCCGGTCGGCGTCCACACCGGCGACTCGATCACCGTCGCGCCGGCGATGACGCTGACCGACCGCGAGTACCAGCACATGCGTGACGTCGGCATCGCGATCATCCGCGCGGTCGGCGTCGACACCGGTGGTTGCAACATCCAGTTCGCCATCAACCCCGAGGACGGCCGGATGGTCGTCATCGAGATGAACCCGCGCGTCTCCCGCTCCTCGGCGCTGGCGTCGAAGGCCACCGGCTTCCCGATCGCCAAGATCGCCGCCAAGGTCGCCGTGGGTTACACCCTCGACGAGATCCCCAACGACATCACGGCGGAGACGCCGGCCTCCTTCGAGCCGACCCTCGACTACGTCGTGGTCAAGGTGCCGCGGTTCGCGTTCGAGAAGTTCCCCGCCGCCGACGACACGCTGACCACGCACATGAAGGCGGTCGGCGAGGTGATGGCGATCGGGCGCAACTTCACCGAGGCGCTGGGCAAGGCCCTGCGCTCGATGGAGGACGACAAGGCCCCGCTCGACGTCGCCGGCCCGATCAGCGAGACGGTCGAGGAGTTGCTCGCCACCGCGGCGCGCCCGCACGACGGGCGGATCAACGACGTGTACCGGGCCCTGCGGCTGGGCGCCACGCCCGAGCAGGTCTTCGAGGCGACGAAGATCGACCCCTGGTTCATCGACCAGCTGCTGCTGATCACCGAGGTGGTCGAGGAGGTCCGCCAGGCCGAGGAGCTGACCCCGGACATCCTGCTGCACGCCAAGCACCACGGACTGTCCGACAGCCAGATCGGCGCCATCCGTGGTCTGCGCACCGATGTGGTCGCCGGTGTGCGGTGGGCGCTGGGGATCCGCCCCGCGTACAAGACGGTCGACACCTGCGCCGCCGAGTTCGCCGCCCGCACGCCGTACCTCTACTCGTCCTACGAGCTGGCCGACACCGAGAGTGAGGTCACCAGTCGGGAGAAGCCCGCGGTGATCATCCTCGGCTCGGGCCCGAACCGGATCGGTCAGGGCATCGAGTTCGACTACTCCTGCGTGCACGCCTCGATGACCCTGCACGAAGCCGGCTACGAGACGATCATGGTCAACTGCAACCCCGAGACCGTCTCCACCGACTACGACACCTCCGACCGGCTGTACTTCGAGCCGCTGACGTTGGAGGACGTCCTGGAGATCTACCACGCCGAGTGCGCCGTCGGTCCCGTCGCCGGGATGATCGTCCAGCTCGGCGGCCAGACGCCGCTGAAGCTGGCCCAGGCGCTCAAGGATGCCGGTGTCACGATCGTCGGCACCAGCCCCGAGGCGATCGACCTCGCCGAGGAGCGGGGCGCCTTCGGTGCGGTCCTGGAGGAGTCGGGGCAGCTGGCCCCGAAGTACGGCACGGCCTACTCGTTCGAGGAGGCCTCCAAGGTGGCCGCCGAGATCGGCTACCCCGTGATGGTGCGCCCCTCCTACGTCCTCGGCGGGCGCGGGATGGAGATCGTCGACAGCGAGGACGGGCTGCGGGAGTACATCGGCCGGGCGGCGGCGATCTCGCCGAAGCACCCGGTGCTGATCGACCGGTTCCTCGACGACGCGATCGAGATCGACGTCGACGCCCTGTATGACGGCACCGAGCTCTACCTCGGCGGCGTGATGGAGCACATCGAGGCCGCCGGCGTGCACTCCGGGGACTCCGCCTGCTCACTGCCCCCGCCACGCTCGGTCAGGAGGTCATCGACGCCATCCGGGTGGCCACCGAGGCGATCGCCGCGGGCGTGGGCGTCCTGGGCCTGATCAACATCCAGTACGCGCTGCAGGGCACCACCCTGTACGTGCTGGAGGCCAACCCGCGGGCGTCGCGTACGGTCCCCTTCGTCTCGAAGGCGACCGGCACCCAGCTGGCCAAGGCGGCCGCCCGGATCATGCTCGGGCAGACCATCGCGGACCTGCGGGCCTCCGGCATGCTGCGGGCCGAGACCGACGGGGCGGCCATCTGGCCGGGCCTGCCGATCGCGCTCAAGGAAGCCGTGCTGCCGTTCAACCGGTTCCGCACCGCCGAGGGGCAGTTCGTCGACACCGTGCTCGGGCCGGAGATGAAGTCCACCGGCGAGGTGATGGGTCTGGACGACGACTTCGGCACGTCCTTCGCCAAGGGCCAGATCGCGACGTACGGCAGCCTGCCGACCGGCGGCACGATCTTCGTCTCGGCGGCCAACCGGGACAAGCGCACCATGGTCTTCCCGATCAAGCACCTGGCCGACATGGGTTTCCGGATCATGGCGACCGGGGGCACGGCGTCAGTGCTGCGGCGCCACGGCGTGGACGTGGTCGAGGTCCGCAAGGCGAGCGAGGGCACCGGCCCGAACGGCGAGCCGACGGTCACCGACCTGATCAACAGCGGTGAGGTCGACCTGATCTTCAACACCCCGCACGGCTCGACCCAGGCCGGCGGACAGCCGCGCAAGGACGGCTGGGAGATCCGCACCGCCGCCGTGCTGCACAACGTGCCGTCGGTGACGACGGCGCAGGGCCTGTCCGCCGCGGTGCTGGGCATCGAGGCGCTCCGCAACGGGGGGATCGGGGTCCGCTCGCTGCAGGAGTGGGAACGGATCACTGCCGGCATCGTCGCGGCGCACACCAGCGTCACCGTGCGTAGCGGGCACTGACATGCGCCCGCACCTGCCCGCAGCCCTGGTCGACGCCGCGTACGACGGCGTCGGCCGCCCGGCCCTGTTCCGCATCGGCGGAGGAGACCCCGAGGTCGCCCACGAGACGACGCTGGACTGGCTGACCTGGTGGGGGCGCACGCCGGCGCGCCGGGCGATCCTCGAACTGGCGTTCGGCAGCCGGGGACGACCCGTGGACGTGGCGGGGATCCGCTTCGAGGGGCCGGTCGGCCTGGCCGCCGGGATGGACAAGGACGCCCGCGCCCTGATGGCCTGGTCGCGGCTGGGGTTCTCCCACGTCGAGTTCGGCACGGTCACGGGCCGTCCCCAGCCCGGCAATCCGAAGCCGCGGATGTTCCGGCTGCGGGACAGCCGCGGTGTGATCAACCGGATGGGGTTCAACAACGCCGGCGCCGAGGCGATCGCGGCCCGGCTCGAGCTGGCCGGGGTCCGGCGCGGCAACCTCGCCGCGGGCATGCCGGTCGGTGTGTCGATCGGCAAGACGAAGGTGGTCGCACTCGAGGACGCCGTCGAGGACTACCTGTCCTCCGTACGCCACCTCGTCCACCTGGTCGACTACCTCGCCATCAACGTGTCCAGCCCGAACACGCCGGGTCTGCGTTCCCTTCAGGGTGCCGACGAACTGTCCGCCCTGGTCCATGCCCTCGTGGACGAGGCCGCGGTCCAGGCCGAGGAATCGTCCCAGTCGGTGCTCGGCCCGGTCCCGATCTTCGTCAAGATCGCCCCCGATCTGGAGTGGTCCGCCATCGACGAGGCGCTCGCGGTCTGCGAGGCCGCCGGTGCGTCCGGGGTGATCGCCACGAACACCACGCTGGGGCGCAACGGTCTGGCGCCCGCGGACGTCGCGCGGGGGCCGAAGCGGGTGGCCTGTCCGGCGCCCCGCTGACCGCCCGGGCCCTCGAGGTGGTGTCGTACGTCACGCAGCACACCTCACTGCCGGTGATCGGGGTCGGCGGCATCATGACGGCGGATGATGCGCGGGCGATGCTGCAGGCGGGCGCGGCCCTGGTGCAGGTCTACACCGGCTTCATCTACTCCGGACCGGGACTGGTCCGCGACATCAACAGGCTCGGCGACCCCCGGGCCTGATACAGGAGGCACCATGCCCGACTCCAGCTACGCCGCCCGACTCGGAGCGGTGACCGCCGCCCGTGGCCGGCTCTGCGTCGGTATCGACCCGCACCCCTCGATGCTCGATGCCTGGGGCCTGCCGCACACCGCCGCCGGCCTCGAGTCCTGCGCCCGTGGGATGGTGGAAGCACTGGGCGAGACCGTCGCCACCTTCAAGCCCCAGTCCGCGCTCTTCGAGGAGTACGGCGCGGCCGGTATCGCCGTCCTGGAGAGCGTCCTCGACGACATCCGGGCCGCCGGCGCCCTGTCCATCCTCGACGTCAAGCGGGGAGACATCGGCTCGACGATGGCCGGCTATGCCCGCGCCTACCTGCGCGACGAGGCCCCGCTGGCCGCGGACGCGATCACGCTGAGCCCCTACCTGGGGTACGACTCCTTGCTGCCGGCCATCGACCTGGCCATCGCGTCCGGGCGTGGGGTCTACGTGCTGGCCCGCACCTCGAACCCGGAGGGTGACCACGTCCAGCTCGCTGTCGGGGACGACGGCCGGGTGGTGGCCCAGCAGATCGTCGACGCGGCCACGGAGACGAACCGCCGGGTCCTTGCCGAGCTGCCCCCGGAGGGTGCCACAGCTCCCGCCATCGGTCCGGTCGGCCTGGTCGTGGGCGCCACCCGGCTCGACACGGGGGTCGACCTCGATGCCTTCAACGGGTCGATCCTGGCGCCGGGCATCGGCGCCCAGGGCGGGAAAGTGACCGATCTACCCGCCATCTTCGGGGCTTCGCTCGGTCATGTGCTGCCGACGACGAGTCGTGGTGTGATGGCCGCGGGGCCGGGGGCGGAGGCTTTGCGTCAGGCCGCCCGCACGCAGGTCATGTCCATGGTCTAACCTGCAACGCGTAGAGCGGGAGACGTCATGCGAAAGGGGCCACGGTGCCGATCCCACCCTTGAGCGAGGAGCAGTTGCAGGACGCCCGCGCGGCCGCTGCACGTGCCCGCCGGGAACGCGCGACCATCAAGGCCAAGGTCAGGGCGGGTGAGCTCACCGTCGGGGACGTGCTCGATCTGGCCGCCGGAGACGATATCATCGCCCACATCCGCGTGGTCGACCTGCTGAAGTCCGTCTCGCGGGTCGGTCCCAAGCGCGCCGAGGTGTTGATGGAACGGTTCGACATCGCTTCCGGAAGGAGGCTGCGCGGCCTGGGCCGGCATCAGATCGCCGCACTGAAGAAGGAGTTCTCGTGACGGGTGGCCCCGGTCGAGTCGTCGTGTTGTCAGGTCCCACCGCGGTGGGCAAGGGCACCGTGATGACCCGGTTGCGGCAACGCCACCCCGAGGCGTACGTCTCCGTCTCCGCCACCACCCGACCTGCCCGTCCGGGCGAGATCGACGGTGTGCACTACCGCTTCCTCTCCGACGCGCAGTTCGACGCGCTGATCGCCGAGGGGGCCTGCTGGAGTGGGCCGAGGTGCACGGCGCCGCCCGCTACGGCACGCCCCGGGGTCCGGTCGACGAGGCGGTCAGCGCGGGTCGTACGGTCATCCTCGAGATCGACCTGCAGGGCGCGCGCCAGGTGAAGGGGAACTGTCCCGAGGCCTATTTCGTCTTCCTGGCCCCGCCGAGCACCGAGGAACTGGTCCGTCGACTCCAGGGTCGCGGGACGGAGACGGCGGAGCAGCAGGCTCGCCGCCTGGAGACCGCCAACACCGAGATGGCGGCACGTGACGAATTCGACGTGGTCCTCGTGAATGAGGATGTCGAGCGAACCGTCGACAAGCTGGTAGAGTTGTGTGGTCTGTGACACCGTCGGTGCCACGCTCCTAGGTTGCAGAAGGCTGATCTTGACTACTGAATCCACGCCCCCGGGAATCACGAACCCTCCGATCGACGACCTGCTGACGCATGTCGACTCGAAGTACCGACTGGTGCTGTTCGCCGCGAAGCGTGCCCGCCAGATCAACGCCTACTACGCCCAGCTCGGCGGTGGGCTGCTCGAGAACGTCGGTCCGCTCGTCGAGACCGAGATCCAGGAGAAGCCCCTCTCGATCGCCCTGCGCGAGGTCAACGAGGGCCTTCTCGAGTTCACCGAGATCGACCCCGAGGCCGAGGCCGCTGCCCAGCAGGCCGCCTTCGGTGAGGACTTCCTCGAGGGTGACTTCGGGTCGTACGACTTCGGCGACGGCCTCGACGCCGGCGACGGCTTCGATCTGCCCGGCAGCGAGCCGGTGAGCGACGAGTCCACGGACAAGCAGGACTGACCGCCAGCCATGGCTCGGGTCATCCTCGGCGTCGCCGGTGGCATCGCCGCCTACAAGGCTTGTGAGGTCATCCGGCGGCTGAGGGACTCGGGCCATGACGTATGCGTCGTACCGACCGCGAACGCCCTGAACTTCGTCGGGGCGACCACGTGGGAGGCGCTGTCGGGCCACCCCGTCAACACCGACGTGTGGACCGGCGCGGCCGACGTCCCGCATGTGCGGTTGGGGCAGGAGGCCGACCTCGTGCTGGTGGCGCCCGCGACAGCCGATCTGCTCGCCCGGGCGGCCGCGGGGCGCGCCGACGACCTGCTGACCAACGTGTTGCTCACCGCCCATTGTCCGGTGGTGATGTTCCCGGCGATGCACACCGAGATGTGGCTGCACGCCGCCACCCGGGCCAACGTGGCCACCCTCCGGGAACGCGGGGTCGTCATCGCCGATCCCGACTCCGGTCGACTCACCGGGGCCGACTCGGGACCCGGCCGACTGCCCGACCCGGTCGACATCCGGGCGGTGGCGGAGGCCCTCCTCGAACGCCCCGAGCTCGCCGGCCCGGTCGCCGCCCGTGACATGGCCGGGCTGCGCGTCGTCGTTTCGGCCGGCGGCACCCAGGAGGCCCTCGACCCGGTCCGGTTCCTCGGCAATCACTCCTCGGGACTGATGGGCATCGGCATCGCCCGCGCCGCCCTGCTGCGCGGGGCGGAGGTGACTCTGGTCGCCGCACGGATGGACCATGAACCGCCCGCCGGGGTAGAGGTGCGTCGCGTCGTCTCGACCGGTGATCTCGCCCGCGCCATGCAGGAACTGTCGCCCTCGGCCGACGTGGTGGTGATGGCGGCCGCACCGGCGGACTTCACGGCGGCGGATCCCGCGGACCGAAAGATCAAGAAGCAGGGCACCTCGGGTCTGACGCTGGAGTTGGTCCAGACCACCGATGTGCTGGCCTCGTTGGCCGCGGACCGGCCCTCGGGCCAGACGCTGGTCGGGTTCGCTGCGGAGACCGCCGACAGCCGCGCCCACCTGGTCGAGCTCGGCACCACCAAGCTGGCCCACAAGGGCGCCGACCTGCTGGTCTGCAATGACGTGACCGGTGGCAAGGTCTTCGGTCATGCCGACACAGCCGCGGTCATCATCGACCGCAGCGGCATCGTGGCGGAATGTGCCGGCAGCAAGGATGTCGTGGCGCACTCGATCTGCGACGCCGTCCTGGCCGAACGCGCCGGTCGATAGGGGCCGACCCCTCAGCGACCGCCGGCCCGGATGCGTACGTACGTCTGGATTGTCAGAGCCGCCCCGTAGCCTGAAGGCATGATCGCGAGCGACGAGCGTCCCTGGGACGACGGGGGAGATGCCTTGGGCTGGGTGTCGCCGGACGGGCCTCTGCCCGCCGGCCCGGTCGCGACCTGCGACCACCTCCGGACGCTGCGGTCACTGCGAGCCGGCGTGGAGGCCCGCGAGCTGGTGCTGGTTGCCCACCTGTGCGACGAGGCACCGCCGCCCCCGCAGCAGCACGGACTCGTGCCCGGGCGCACCGCGATGGTCCCCGGAGGTGCCGACGGCACGCCCAGGATCCCGGAGTTCCTTCATCTGGAGCTCGGCCCCCTGCTGGGCACCACCCCGTTCTCCGCCCGCCGTCTGATCGCCGATGTGCTCGATCTGCGCCATCGCCTGCCGCGGCTGTGGCAGGCGGTGCTGGACCTGGCGGTCCCGGTGTCCCTCGCCCGTCGGGTCGCCGCTCTGTGCGCCACCAGCGGCCTGTCGAGGGACCAGGCGCGAGGAGTGGACGAGGCTCTGGACGGCCGGCTGGCCGGGCTCGGCTTCGGTCGGGCGATGGCCCTGGCGGAGGCCGAGGTGATCCGCGCCGACCCCGAGAGGGCCCGTCAGCAGGAGGAGCGTGCCCGCACCGAGCGGACCTTCCGGCTCGGGCGCCCGGATGATTCGGGCACCAGGAGTGTGTACGCCCGGGTCAACGCCGCGGATGCGGTCCATCTCAAGGCGATGGTCGGACGGCTGGCGGACGTGTTCGCCGGCGCCGGCGACGAGCGGTCAACGGGTGAACGGGAAGCCCGGGCCCTGGGCCTGCTGGCCACCCCGGCCAGGGCGGTCGCTGTTCTGGCCGGCGCCCGCACCCCACAGCCGGCGCTGGACGGCGAGCAGGATCCCGACCTGGGACAGCGCGCTGCCTGGAACGACCCGCAGGCGCTCGCCGCGGTGGCGGACGCGTTGGCCGGCATCGACCCCGATCGTCTCGCCCCACCAGTGCGGCTCTACGTGCACACCGACGCCGACCACCTCGGCCCCGATGACGTGGCTCGGGTGGAGGGCGGCCGGGCCGTTCTGGTGGGCGAGTTGCGCGAGTTGCTGGCCGACAGCCGTGTGCGCCTCACCCAGGTGATCGACCACCGCGAGTCGGTGGCGACCGACGCGTACGAGGTGCCGGCGGCGATGCGGGAGAGGATGTGCACCGCCCAGCCGTTCGAGGTCTTCCCCTGGTCGACGCGGCGCTCACGGGGCCTGGACATGGACCACACCCGTCCGTTCCACCCCGGCATCGCCCGTCAGACCCGCCCTGGCAATCTGGGGCCGTTGAGCCGTACCGTCCACCGGGCCCGCACCCACGGCGGCTTCTCCTTGCGCCAGCCGTTGCCGGGCCTGTGGATCTGGCGGACGCCGTTGGGTGGGGTCCATTCGGTGTCGAATCGCGGGGCGCGCAGTTGGAACCGCCAGCACAGCACCCTCGACATCATCCTGCTGCACCAGCTGTCGTCGGGACCCGGCCGGTCAGAGGACCCGTAGCAGCGCCAGGAACATGGCATCGGTCCCGTGCCGGTGCGGCCACAGCTGGGCGAAGCGGTGTCCTCCCCAGGGATCGGTGCGGGCACAGTCGGGGACCTCGGGCAGGTACGAGGGTGCGTCCAGCAATTCCACGGCGGGGGTGCCGTGCGGGTGTCCGGACAGGGCGTTCCACTCCTCGACCGCGGCCTGGACGATGTCCTCGGTCTCGGCCTCGTGGGGGGAGCAGGTGACGTACGCAACGACCCCGCCGGGCAGCGTCGAGCGGAGGGCCGTCATGAGCAGTCGGGTCTGCAGCGGAGCCAACTCGTCGACGTCCTCCGCTTGGTGGCGCCAGCGGGACTCGGGCCGCCGACGCAGCGCGCCCAGACCCGTGCAGGGGGCGTCCAGCATGACCCGGGCAAAAGTCTTGGGCGGCCACGCCGGCTGCGTGCCGTCGGCGCAGATGACCCCGACCGGCGGCGTGAACGCCCGAAGACCGCGCGCCACGAGGTCGGCCCGGTGCTCCTGCAGCTCCGCAGCCAGCAGATCCTCACCGCGTGCACGGGCCAGGCCGGTGAGCAGGGCCGCCTTGCCGCCGGGTCCGGCGCACATGTCCAACCACCGACCGGCCGGCGCGTCGACCCTCGACAGGGCGAGTGCCACCAGCTGCGACCCCTCGTCCTGGACCCCCGCCCGCCCCTCACGGACCACGGCGAGGTCCGCGGGATTGCCGTCGAGGACGGCGCCGTACGGCGACCAGCGGGTCGGCGCGGCGCCGGCTTCGACCAGTTCGTCGCGCTCCGCGAGGCCGGGACGGACCACCAGGGTCGGCCGGGGAGCGACGTTGTCGGCTTCGAGGGCTTCCGCTGCCTCCTCCCCGAGCAGGTCGGCGTACGTCTGGGTGATCCACCTGGGGTGATGGGTGCGGACCGACAAGCGGGCGACGCCCGTGAGGTCGGCGGACAGCACGTCGAGCCACTCGTCGAGGTCGCGGGCCGCCACCTTGCGGAGGATGGCGTTGACCAGGCCCGTCACCCGCTCACCGATCGCGGCGCCGGCCAGGTCGACGGCACTGTCCACGGCGGCCCGGGTCGGGATGCGCATCGACAGGACCTGGTGCGTGCCCAACCGCAGAACGTCGACGACGGCCGGTTGCAGGGACGAGAGGGGCCGTCCCGCGGCGGCCACGAGAATGGCGTCGTACGTTCCCTCCAACCGGCCCGTGCCGGCGACGAGCTCGGTGGCCAGCGCGGCGTCCCTGTCATCGAGCCGGCGCCGGTCGAGGATGTCGCTGAGCGCTAGGTTGGCGTACGCCCCTGCGGCGTGCACCGAGCGCAACGCATCGAAGGCGGCGCGCCGGGCCGGGTCCACGGGTCGGCGGGGACGTGACCGCGGGGGACGTCGGCTCATCGGTCGAACCGGATCTCGTCGGTGTGCAGACCGCGGGCCCAGTCGATCGCGGCCATCGCCTTCTTGCCGGCCGGCTGCACGCGCAGCAGCTGGAGTTGGCCTGAGCCGGTGTGCACGTGGACACTGCGCCGGTCCCGCTCGACGAGGCCCGGGTCGGTCGAGGGTCGCTCGCTGGGGGCGACCTCGAGCAGCCGGAACCGCTGGCCGCCGAGGGTCGTCCAGGCGCCCGGAGCCGGGGTGCAGGCCCTGATCCGGCGGTCGATCTCGTCAACCGGGGCGCTCCAGTCGACGTGGGCGTCCTCGACCTCCAGCTTGCTCGCGTACGTCCCGCCCTCGGGTGCCTGGTCGGTGAATGTGGCGGTCCCGTCCTCGATCCGGTCCATCGTCTCGGTGAGCAGCGTGGCGCCGCTCTCGGCGAGGCGCCCCAGCAGGTCACCGGCCGTCTCGTGGGCCCCGATCGGGGTGCGCAGCGTGCCGCAGACGGGCCCCGCATCGAGCTCCTCGACGATCCGGAAGGTGACCGCGCCGGTCTGCGTCTCACCGTGCAGGATCGCCGACTGGACCGGAGCGGCGCCCCGGTACGCCGGCAGCAGGGAGAAGTGGAGGTTGACCCACCCGTGGGCCGGGATGTCGAGCAGCGACTGGGGGAGCAGCGCACCGTACGCGACGACGGGGCAGCAGTCCGGGGCGAGGGCCCGCAGCGCGGCGTGGAAATCCTCGTCGCGTGGCCGGGCCGGCTTGAGAACCGGGATGCCCAGTTCGGCCGCCCGGGCGGCCACGGGGCTGGGGCTCAGTGTGCCCCCGCGACCGCGGCGAGCGTCGGGGCGGGTCACCACCGCGACGACGTCGTGCCGCGACGCGGCGAGGGCATCGAGGCTCGGCAGGGCGACATCGGGGGTTCCCGCGAAGACAAGGCGCACCAGCCGAGTCTATCCTCAGCCGATCTGCTGGGGATCGACGACGATCCGGACGCTGCCCGGGTCCTTGTGCGCCGTCCGCAGCGACTGGACGTCGCGGACGGCCTCGACGGCGGCGGCGCCGGCGGGCAGGGGAGCGCGCAAGGTGAGGCGCCAGGTGTCGCCCAGGGTGCCGTCCGGTTCGAGCACCGGTGCCGGCCCCCAGACGTCGACACCCTCGGGCACCAGGAGACCAGCGGCGACTCCCTCGACGCCGACCTGGTCGCCCTCCACGGCGATCAGCCGCACGGCGGGCGGGAATCCGGCCTCACGCCGGTCCTCCAGCTCACGGGCGGCCAACCCGGCCGGGTCGAGGCGGATCAGTGCCTGGACGGCCGGATGCTCCGCCGTCCCCACCACGAGGACGGAGCCTCCGTCCTCCCCGGGACGGACGAGCGCGCAGACGTGCAGCCAACGACGCAGGGCCTCCTCACCGGCCCGCAGGTCCGCGCGCAGCAACGGGGTGTCGGCGTCGAGGAGGACGGCGGCGCTGTAGCCGTCCTCGGCGGCCGGCTCCGCGCCGGGGGTGCAGATGACGAGCGAGGCGCGGTCGTCGACCGACTGGAGGATGTGTCCGGCGTGGGACTGCCGGATCGGCACCTGGGGGAACGCCCGGCCCAGTTCCTCGGCGATCCGTTCGGCCCCGACGACGGGCGCGCGCCAGCGCGTGTCTCCACACTCGGGGCAGATCCAGCCCTGCGGGCGGGCTCCGCACAGCCCGCAGATCAGGCCGTCCTCACGCCCATGCAGCGGGCCGCCGCAGTCGGCGCAGCGCAGGTGGGAGTGGCACTGCTCGCACACGACGACCACCTGGTAACCGGCACGAGGCGTCTGGACGAGGACCGGCCCGGAGGCCAGCCCTGCACGGATCAGGTCGAACGCGTCGGGAGGCAGCCGGCCCGCCGGGCTGCCCTCGCGGGGCGCCCGCACCACCGCGGAGACCTCGCGCTGGTCATGGCCGGCCAGCGCGATCGGGTGCAACCAGCCGCGCTCGATCAGGGACTGGGCCTCGGCGCTGCGGCCGTACCCGGCCAGCAGCAGGGCGGCACCGGCACGCTGGGCGCGCAGTGCCGCGACCTCGCGGACGTGAGGATAAGGTGCGCGAGGCTCGGCGAGCAGGTCGTTGCCCTCGTCCCACACTCCGAGGAAGCCCAGATCCTCCACCGGGGCCCAGACGGCGGCGCGCGTGCCGATCACGACCCTGGCCTGGCCCCTGAGTGCGGCGAGGAAGCCGCGATACCGCGCGGCCGGTCCCGAGTCGGCCGTGAGCGTGACGAATCCGCTGTCGGCGAACGCCCGGCGGCATGCCTCCGCCAGCCGGGTGACGTCCCGGGCGTCGGGCACGACGATGACGGCGCCGCGCCCGGCGGCGACGGCGGCTGCCGCGCCGGCCACCAGTCCGGATGCCCAGTCCCCGATCGGGTCGAGGGTCGGGGCGACCTGCCAGAAGGCTCGGGGGCCACCGCCTCGCCTAATGGCGTCGAGAAAGCCCGGACCGGCCGGATACGCCCCGAGGGGATGGGGCACGCCCTGGGCGCGGCGGGCGTCGAGCGGAGGCCGGTGCACGGGCTCGGCCGCCTCCGCGGCGGCGTGACGAGGGGGACGGCGAGCCGGACCACGTCGGCGAACGACCCTCCCCAGTGGTCAGCGACCGCCCGCACCAGCCCGGCGATCTCGGCGGTGAGCACCTGCTCGCCGGACACGACACGGCTCAGCTCGGAGAGTTGGTGCAACGCCGTCCCCGGGCCCAGGTCGTCGCCGTCGACCCGCTGGACGACGAAGCCGTCGCGCTGCTGGCCGGCGAACGGCACCCGGACCCTGACCCCCGGCCGCGCGGCCGAGGCCTGGGCCGCGCCGACCCGGTAGTCGAACAGCCTGTCGAGGTGCAGCAACGGCATGTCGACGGCCACGCGAGCCACCGGTTGCTCCACCGTCTCAGTCATGACTCGATCCTAGGAGTGCCCTCAGACACTAGACTCTGCCGCGTGGGAATCCAGATCACGCCGAGCATCCTTGCCGCAGACTTCGCCAACCTCGACCGTGACATCGCGGCGGTGCCCAGTGCGGATGCCATCCACGTCGACGTGATGGACAACCACTTCGTTCCCAACCTCACCATCGGCCTGCCGGTGGTCGAGGCGATCCGCAAGAGGACGACCCACGACCTCGACCTGCACCTGATGATCGAGGATCCGGACCGGTGGGCGCCGGAGTACGTCGAAGCGGGGGCGCAGTCGGTGAGCTTCCACGTCGAGGCGGCCGCCGCGCCCGTGCGACTGGCCCGGGAGCTCCGCGCCCTGGGCGCGAAGGCGGCCCTCGGCCTGAAGCCGGCGACCCCGATCGAGCCGTACGCCGACATCCTCGCCGAGTTCGACAAGATCCTCATCATGACCGTTGAGCCCGGATTCGGCGGCCAGGCGTTCCTCGACATCATGATGCCGAAGGTCCGCCGCACCCGGGAGCTGATCAAGGGCAGCGGGCGCCAGATCGCCCTGCAGGTCGACGGGGGCATTTCGGAGCGGACGATCGACCAGGCGATCGCCGCCGGTGCCGACGTCTTCGTCGCCGGATCGGCTGTGTACGGCGCGGACGACCCCGATGCCATGGTCCGCTCCCTGCGGGCCCATGCCGATGCCGAGCTGCACCAGAACCACGTGCACTGACCCCAAGGACGACATGCGATATATCTCCACCCGCGGTGGCGCGGAGCCCCGCACCTTCTGCGACATCCTGCTCGAGGGCCTGGCGCCGGACGGCGGTCTCTACCTGCCGGAGGAGTACCCGCACGTGACCCCCGAAATCCTGGGGCAGTGGCGTACGGCCCTCGCCGAGCAGGGCTACGCCGCGCTGGCGTACGAGGTCCTGAGGCTGTTCATCGACGATGTCCCGGCCGAAGATCTCCGCGAGATCTGTGCCCGGACGTACACCGCCGAGGCGTTCGGGAACGAGGAGATCGTCTCGATCACCGACCTGGGCGACGACGTCGTGCTCGAGGGGCTGTCGCACGGCCCGACTCTCGCCTTCAAGGACATGGCGATGCAGCTGCTCGGCGCGCTGTTCGAGTACGAGCTCGGGCGTCGGGGCAAGGAACTCAACGTGCTCGGTGCCACCAGTGGCGACACCGGGTCCGCGGCCGAGTACGCGATGCGGGGCCGGCCGGGGATCCGGGTCTTCATGCTGTCGCCGAAGGGCCGGATGAGCGACTTCCAGCGCGCCCAGATGTACACGCTGGACGACGCGAACATCCACAACATCGTCATCGACGGGACGTTCGACGACTGCCAGGACCTGATCAAGGCCGTCTCCGCTGATGCCGCCTTCAAGCGCGAGGCCCACATCGGCTCGGTCAACTCGATCAACTGGGCGCGCCTCGTCGCGCAGGTCGTGTACTACGTCGCCGGCTACCTGCGGGCCACCGCCTCCAACGACGAGGAGGTGTCCTTCGCGGTGCCGACGGGCAACTTCGGCAACATCTGCGCCGGTCACATCGCCCGTCAGATGGGGCTGCCGATCCGCCACCTGTTGCTCGCCACCAACGAGAACAACGTGCTCGAGGAGTTCTTCCGCACCGGTGTCTACCGGCCGCGGAGCTCCCAGGAGACCGTGAAGACGTCGAGTCCCTCGATGGACATCTCCAAGGCGTCGAACTTCGAGCGGTTCGTCTTCGACCTGGTCGGGCGAGACCCCGAACGGATCCTCGACCTCTTCGCGGCGAAGCTGGTCCGGCTGGGGCAGTTCGACCTCAGCGATGACCCCGACTTCCCGCGCTGTGGCGAGTGGTACGGCTTCCGTGCGGCGGCCAGCGACCACGGAGACCGGCTGCGGTCCATCCGTGAGGTCTGGGAGGACCGGGGTCTGCTGATCGACCCGCACACGGCCGACGCGGTCTGCGCCGCCCGGCGCCTGCAACAGCCGGGGGAGCGGATCGTGGTGCTGGAGACCGCGCAGCCGGTGAAGTTCGCCGAGACGATCCGGGAGGCCCTGGGCCAGGCCCCCGAGGTGCCCGAGGCGTACGCCCACCTCGCCGGGTTGGAACGCCACGTGGTGGAGCTGCCGCCGGACGTCGACCGGTTGAAGGCCTACATCGCCGGCAACATCGCCTGAGCAGCCACTCCGGCGGTCAGGAGCCGGGCGGTCAGGAGTGCTGGCCGCCTGGATGCAGGAAGACCTCGTCGTCGCCTTCGGGGAGTCGTCATCGGCGTGGGTCATGAACGTGAACGCGAGGCTGATCACCACGCCGAAGAAGGTCTCCCAGCCACGTTCGCTGAGGACCTGCAGCACCGGCTGAGGGTGGACGAGTTGGCCCATCAGCAGTGCCAGCGGGGTGATCGACAGCAGGCCGAGCGTGTAGTTGCGGATCACGAACAGCTCGGCGGTGGCCTGGAAGACGATGATCCCGAGCACCATCGGCAGCCCCCGCGGGATGAGGACGATGCACACCCCGGCGACGATCAGCCCGCCGAGGGTCCCGACCAGGCGGTGCAGGGCGCGGTTGACCTGGCGCGAGCTGTCGGGCGCCGCCAGCGGCGCTGCCGCGGCGACCATCCCCCAGTACGGGTGACCGATGCCGACGAGCGTGGAAAGGGTGCCGGTGGCCAGGGTGGCGCCGCCCATCCGGACGATATGACGCATCGTCGCGTCGGACCGGAAGTGGTCCCAGGCGACGGTGGCCCCAGGCAGTCTCGGCGCGGGACGGTACTCCCGCTCACGGCGCCCGATCATCGAGAGCAGGATCGCGAAGATGGCCGTCGCGGTGGTGATCACCGCCCCGACGCCGACGCTCGCCCAGCTGGTGTGAGCGGCGTTCGCGCACACGGCGAACCCGAACAGCTGGAAGAGCGGCCCGGGCGGGCCCCACTTCAGCAGATCGGCCGCCACTGACACCACGGCCGCCAGCGTGGACCCGACGATCACCACGACGAGGTCCCGCTGCGGGTGCATCGAGGTCATCGTCCCCAGGACGACCGCGATCACCAGGGCGACCGCGGCCTGCGCCTGCATCGACGCGCGGTGACGGCGGGAGATGTTGCGCCCGTAGATGCCGGTCATCGCCCCGAAGGCGACGAACGGCGCCCACTCGAGGTGCCCGAGGAACCAGATGGTGAGGAGAGGCAGGGACACCGCGCCGCCGGCCCGCAGAGCGGCGACATGGGCCCGGTTGTGGGGTCCGACGTCGAACAGCCCTTTCAGGGGTCCTGTGACGATCCGCCTCAACGTCCCCTCCGCCACCGGCCGTCCTTTCCTGTCACGTGTCGTCCCTGCGCCGCAGGAAACGCTCGAACTCCGCGGCGATCGCGTCGCCGCTCGCCTCGGGTTCCTCGGTGGCGTCCTTCTCCGATTCCAGCATCTGCACGTACTGGGCGATGTCCTCGTCCGCGCGGACCAGCTCGTCCACCCCGTGCTCCCACGCCGCCGTGTCGGCGACGAACGAGGACCAGTCGGCCCGTAGATCGAGCAGTGCCTCGACCCGGCGGGCCAGCGCCAGCGACGCCTTCGGCTGCGGTGGCTCGGAGACGTAGTGGGGCACGGCCACCCAGAGCGCCGTCGTGTCGATCGACGCCTCGGCCAAGGCCTGGGTCATCACGCCGGTGATGCCGGTCGGCCCCTCGTACTCGGAGATCTCGACACCCAGCTCGCGGGCATGGTCGGCGGTCAGCGGCGACCCGGAGACCGGGAACGGCCGGGTGTGAGGGGTGTTGGCCAGCATCGACCCGAGGACGACGGCCCGCTCCACCGCCGCGTCGTGCAGGATGGCGACGACCCGGGCGCACAGGGTCCGCCAGCGCAGGTTGGGCTCGGGACCGGTCACGGTGATCACGTCGACCTGCGGGAGGTGGGCGACGCCGATGCTGATCGCCGGCCAGGCCACTTCCCGGGCCCCGTCGTCGTCGATCAGGGCGGTCAGCGGCCGGGTGGTCTGGTAGTCGAACCAGTCCTCCTCGTCCAGATCCTCCAGGTCCTCCGACGGATAGGTCTGCAGGAGGTGATCGGCGACCGCACTGGCAGCGTCGCCGGCGTCCCCCCAGCCGCCGAACGCCACGAGGGCGACGGGGGCGGGACGCTCGTTCTCGGCAGAAGCTGACGTCATGAGAGGCAGGTTACCTGCCCGTGCCCAGCACGTAGAGTGTTGCGATGTGACCAACTCTTCATCGTCTTCGTCGAGCCTGCGGGCTGCCCTGGCACATCGTGTCGTCGTCGCCGACGGGGCGATGGGCACGATGCTGCAGCAGTACGACCTCGGTCTGGACGACTTCGAGGGTCACGAGGGCTGCAACGAGATCCTGTCGGTGACCAGGCCGGACGTCCTGCGCGAGATCCACGCGGCCTACTTCGAGGCCGGCTCCGACGCCGTTGAGACCAACACCTTCGGGACCAACCTGTCCGCCCTGGGCGAGTACGGGATCGCCGACCGGATCGCCGAGTTGGCGCTCGCCGCGGCGACCGTCGCCCGGCAGACGGCCGACGAGTGGTCGACGCCGGAGCGGCCCCGCTGGGTGCTCGGCAGCGTCGGGCCCGGCACCAAGCTGCCGACGCTGGGCCACGTACGCTTCCGCGACCTGCGCGACGCGTACGAGGTGCAGGTCGCGGCGATGCTGGCCGGAGGCATCGACGGCGTCCTGATCGAGACCGCCCAGGACATCCTCCAGGCCAAGGCCGCGGTGATCGGCGCGAAGCGGGCCATCGCCGCGAGCGGCCTCGACATCCCGGTGATCGTCTCGGTCACCGTGGAGA
Source organism: Raineyella fluvialis (assembly GCF_009646095.1). NCBI lineage: Bacteria > Bacillati > Actinomycetota > Actinomycetes > Propionibacteriales > Propionibacteriaceae > Raineyella > Raineyella fluvialis. The sequence continues at coordinate 3,019,389 of NZ_CP045725.1, forward strand.
CGACCGGCACGATGCTCGTCGGGTCCGAGATCGGCGCCGCGCTGGTCGCGCTGGAGCCGCTGGGCATCGACATGATCTCGATGAACTGCGCCACCGGCCCGGCCGAGATGCGCGAACACCTGCACCACCTCGCCGACAACTCCCGGATCATGGTCGGTTGCATGCCGAACGCCGGGCTGCCCGAGCTGACCGCCGACGGAGCCCGCTACCCGCTGCAGCCCGACCAACTGGCCGATGCCCTGGACGAGTACAGCCGGGACTTCGGTCTGTCCCTGGTCGGCGGCTGCTGCGGCACCACCCCGGAGCACATCCGCCAGGTCGTCGAGCGCGTCGGCGGCCGTGAACTCGCCCCCCGGCCGTACGTCCCGGTGCCGAGCGCCTCCTCGCTCTACACCGACGTGCCGTTCCGGCAGGACCTCTCCTATCTGGCGATCGGTGAGCGGACCAACGCCAACGGGTCGAAGGCCTTCCGCGAGGCGATGCTCGCGGAGAACTGGGACGAGTGCGTCGGGATCGCGAAGTCACAGAGCCGCGGCGGGGCGCACCTGCTCGACCTGTGCGTCGACTACGTCGGCCGCGACGGGCGCGCGGACATGGACGAGCTGGCCTTCCGCTTCGCCACCGCCGTGACACTGCCGATCGTGCTGGACTCCACCGAGCCGCCGGTGATCGAAGCGGGGCTGGAACGCCTCGGTGGCCGGTCGGTGATCAACTCGGTGAACTACGAGGACGGCGACGGCCCCGACTCCCGGATGGCCAAGGTGATGCCGATGGTGAAGGAGCACGGCGCCGCTGTCGTCGCCCTCACCATCGACGAGGAGGGCCAGGCCCGCACCGCCGAGTGGAAGGTACGGGTGGCGACCCGGCTGATCGAGGACCTGACCGGCAACTGGGGCCTGCGGCTGGGCGACATCCTGGTCGACACGCTGACCTTCCCGATCGGCACCGGCCAGGAGGAGACACGCCGCGACGCCCTCGAGACGATCGAGGCGATCAAGGAGATCAAGCGCCGCTATCCCGAGGTGAACACCACCCTCGGGGTGTCGAACGTGTCCTTCGGGTTGGCTCCCGCCGCCCGCATCGTGCTCAACTCCGTGTTCCTGCACGAGGCGACGGAGGCCGGCCTGGATTCCGCGATCGTGCACGCCGCCAAGATCATGCCGATGAACCGGATCCCCGACGACCAGCGCCAGGTCGCCCTGGACATGATCTACGACCGGCGGACCGAGGACTACGACCCGCTGTCCACGTTCCTGCAGATGTTCGAGGGCGTCACCACGGCCGACCAGAAGGCCGAACGCGAGGCCGCGATGGCGGCGATGCCGGTCGGTGAGCGGCTGAAGCAGCGCATCATCGACGGTGAGTCGAAGGGCATCGAGGCCGACCTCGACGAGGCGATGGGGGACACCGCGCCCCTCGACATCATCAACACCCACCTGCTGGACGGCATGAAGGTGGTCGGTGAACTCTTCGGGTCGGGCCAGATGCAGCTGCCCTTCGTGTTGCAGGCCGCCGAGACGATGAAGACGGCCGTCGCCTACCTCGAGCCGCACATGGAAGCCGACGCCTCGGGCGCGGGCAAGGGCACCATCGTGCTGGCCACCGTGAAGGGCGACGTGCACGACATCGGCAAGAACCTCGTCGACATCATCCTCACCAACAACGGCTACGACGTCGTCAACCTCGGCATCAAGCAGGCGGTGCAGACGATCATCGACGCCGCCGAGGAACACCACGCGGATGCCATCGGCATGTCCGGACTGCTGGTGAAGTCGACCGTGGTGATGAGGGACAACCTGCTCGAGCTGAACAGCCGCGGCCTCGCCGCCCGCTATCCCGTCCTGCTCGGCGGCGCGGCCCTGACCCGCTCGTACGTGGAGCACGACCTGCAAGGGATGTTCGACGGCGACGTGCGCTACGCCAAGGACGCCTTCGAGGGCCTGTCGCTGATGAACACGCTGATGGACGTCAAGCGGGGGTGCCCGGCGCCGCGCTGCCCGCCCCGCGCGAGCGGCGGGTCAAGGCGGTGGACCGCCCTGATCAGCCGGCGGTGGAGGTGCCGGCGCGCTCCGACGTGGCGTACGACGTCGACGTGCCGACCCCGCCGTTCTGGGGCACCCGGATCGTCAAGGGCACGCCGCTGCGCGAGATCGTCGACTGGCTCGACGAGCGGGCCACCCTGATGGGCCGCTGGGGCCTGCGTGGCACCCGCGGCGGGGAGTCGTACGAGGAGGTCGCGCAACGGGAGGGGCGCCCGCGGATCCGCCTGCTGCTCGACCGGATCCGTACGGAGAACCTCGCCGAGCCGGCCGCCGTCTACGGCTACTTCCCGGTCTACTCGGCCGGCGACGAGGTGGTGCTCCTCGACCCCCAGACGCCCGAGGACCTGGACCGCGAAGTCGGACGGTTCCACTTCCCGCGCCAGCAGCGTCCCCGCTTCCTGTGCATCGCGGACTTCTTCCGGGACCGGGCCCTCGCCGAGGCCAAGGGGCCGGACGTGATGCCCCTCCAGCTCGTCACGATGGGGGCCAACCTCTCCCGCGCGACAGCCGAACTCTTCGCCGCCAACAGCTACCGGGACTACCTGGAGCTGCACGGACTGGGGGTCCAGCTGGCCGAGGCGATGGCCGAGTGGATGCACGCCAGGATCCGCAGCGAGCTGGGCTTCGGCGCGCAGGACACCACCATCGATGCGATGGTGGCCGACCAGGCCTATCGGGGGTCGCGCTACTCCTTCGGCTACGGCGCCTGCCCCGACCTCGAGGACCGCGCGACGATCACCCGGCTCCTCGACGCCGCCAGGATCGGCGTGGAGCTCTCCGAGGAGTTCCAGCTGCACCCGGAGGAGTCGACCGACGCCTTCGTCGTCCACCACCCGGAGGCGAAGTACTTCAATGCTCGATGAAGTCAGGCCCGATGAAGTCACGCTTCCCTCCCTCGGGCCGCAGGGACACGTCGGGCGCCCGGCGGCGTGCCTGTGGGACTTCGACGGGACCCTCGCCGACACCGAACCGTTCTGGATCGAGGCCGAGTACGAGCTGATGGACATGCTCGGCGGGGACTGGAACGAGGAGCACGCCCGCCGGATGATCGGCGCCGACCTGACCCACTCCGCCCGGTACATGCTGGGCGTGGCAGGCCGGGACGACGTCACTCCCCGCTGGGTCGTGGACTGGATGGTCGACCGGGTGACGGGCCGGATCCGCGGCGCGGACGAGCTGGCGTGGCGCCCCGGGGCGCTCGGGCTGCTCGCCGCTCTGGCCGAGGACGACGTGCCGTGCGCGCTCGTCTCCTCGTCGTGGCGACCGGTGCTCGACGCTGTTCTCGAGCGCCTCCCCGCTGGGACGTTCCGCGCTTCTGTCGCTGGTGACGAGGTGACCTGCGGCAAGCCCGCCCCTGACCCCTACCTGCGGGCCGCCGACCTGCTCGGCGTCGCGGCCGAGGACTGCGTCGTCTTCGAGGACTCCGTCACCGGCAGCACCGCCGGCCAGGCGGCGGGTGCCTGGGTGATCGGTGTGCCCAATCTCGTCCCGCTGCCCGTGATGCCGCGCCGGACCGTTCTGCGGACCCTGCACGGGATCACTCCCGCCGCCCTCTACGCCATGCGCGGCGCCGCCATCATCGAGGCCGTGCAGTGAAACGGCAGGTGCCGTGAGACGGCGGATGATCGGCGCGGCGCTCGCGCTGGCCGCCGTCACGGTTGCCGGCTGCACCCCGCAGACCGTCCCGCCGGTCCCCGGGGTGAACCAGCCGGTCCCGCACGAGTCCCCCAGTCCCACCCCCACGCCCCGTCCCGACCGGGACTTCACCGTGGGGACCACCGACGCCATCACCACGACGGACCCGGCGGCGATGACCACCGGAGGATCCGAGACGATCGCGTTCTCGGTCTTCCAGCGGCTGATGACCACGCCCGCCGGCGAGGATCTGCTCAAGCCGGACGCCGCGCGCGACTGCATCTTCCAGCAGGCGACGGTCTACACCTGCACCCTGCTGGACGGGCTCCGCTTCCAGTCGGGGCGTCCGGTCACGTCGTCGGACGTCAAGTACTCCATCGAGCGCGCCAAGCGCCTCAACGTGGCCGGCTCGGGCGTCGCGCAGCTCGCCTCCATCAGCGCCATCGACACCCCCGATCCACAGACCGTACGGTTCGTGCTCTCCTATCCCGACACCGACATCGGCTACGCGCTCGCCACGTCTGCCGCCTCCATCGTCGACCCGGACATCTACCCGGCCGACAAGGTCGCCGAGCCGACCACCCGGCCCATCGGGTCGGGGCCCTACCGCGTCACGGCCAACGGCGCCGGCACCTGGTCCTTCGCCCGGTACGAGGGCTACCAGGGCTACTCTCCCGCCTCCGTCGTCCGTGTCGTCCTGCGCGAGTACGACCGCTCGGCCGCGCTGGAGCAGGCGATGATGTCCGGCGACGTCGACGCCACCTGGCGTGGGCTCTCCGCCGCGGCCGTCATCCGGCAACGGGCCGCGGCCACGGCCGATTCCAGCACGGCGTCGGCCAAGCCCGTCTCCGGGCTGACACCGGTCACCATGGCGGGGTCACGGGTGCTGCGACTGGCCTGGAACCCCGGGTCCACGTACGCCGGTGACGCCGCCGTCCGGGCCTTCATCAGCCAGGCGACCGGCGAGCGGCGCACCATGACCGGTCTGCTGCCGCAGGGCGTGACCGGGGCCCGGACCGGTCTCTTCCCGGCCGGTGGCACGCCGGTGCTGGAGAAGCCGAACGGCGCCCCGATCCGACTCACCCTCGGCTACGACCCGCGGATGCCCGACGGGGCGGATCTGGCCGCCGAGCTGGCGCGCACCCTCGAGGGGACCGGACTGGCGAGCGTCACCGTCACCCCCGAGGCCGCGGGATCCGGCACCCGATCGGCCGACCTCCAGTTGGTCGACGAACGGGCGGGGACCTGGACCACCCGCGCTTGGCTGCAGCGGGCGACGGACGTCGCCGCCTCCCCGCACGCCCAGGAGATGCAGACCGTCCTCACCCGGGGGCTGCCGTCCTCGGACCAACCCACCCACAAGGCGGCGGTGAGCCAACTGCAGTACCTGGCCGCCGAGGATGCCTACGTCACCCCGTTGGCCCAGTCGGACGAGGCGGTCTTCGTCCGCAACGGGTGGACCGTCGACCTGCTCCGGTTGGGCCGGGGTGGCAGCTCGACCTGGCGGCCTTCGGCAAGAACAGCTGAGAAGGGACACGACGTGACCGGAAACGACACCCACCTCTCCGGGGTGCGGCTGGGACCCCTGCAGCCAGGGGAGCGGGTCAACCTGTCGGACCCCAAGGGCCGGCGGCACTCGATCATCCTGCAGCCCGGCGGGTCCTTCTTCACCTCCCGCGGCGAGATCCGCCACGACGCCTTGATCGGGCGCCCGGACGGCATCACCGTCGAGTCCAGCCTCGGGCAGACGTACGTCTGCTTCCGGCCGCTGCTGGAGGAGTTCACCGTGTCGATGAAGCGCGGCGCGGCGGTGATCTACCCCAAGGACGCGGCGATGATCACCATGTTCACCGACGTGTTCCCCGGTGCCCGCGTGCTCGAGGCCGGCGTCGGCTCGGGGCCCTGACCCTCTCGCTGCTGCGGGCGGTCGGACCGACCGGCGTCGTGCACTCCTACGAGCGGCGCGAGGAGTTCGCCGCGGTGGCCGAGCGCAACGTCACCGCCTTCTTCTCCGGCCGTCCGGACAACTGGCACCTGCACCACGGCGACCTGGCGGAGGTGATCACCGAGGACCCGGTCGACCGGGTGGTGCTGGACATGCTCGCTCCGTGGGACTGCCTCGACGCCGTCACCGGGCGGCTCGTGGGCGGCGGACTGCTCTGCGTCTACGTGGCCACGACCACCCAGATGGGGCGGGTGATGGACACGCTGCGCAGCACCCGGTGCTACACGGAGCCTCGCGCCACGGAGACGACCATCCGGTCCTGGCACGCCGAGGGACTGGCGATCCGGCCCGGGCACCAGACCTCGGGGCACACCGGCTTCCTGGTCATCGCCCGGCGGATGGCCCACGGCGTCGACGCGCCGCTGCGCAAGCGTCGCCCCGCCCCCGGAGCGTACGGGCCCGACTACCGCGGCCCGATCCCGCCCGGCGTGCCGATCAGCGAGGTCGAGGAGGACACCGATGAATGAGACCGGCGCGGGAGCGACGCCCGACCAGCTGCAGGCCGAGATCTATCGGCTCCGCGACGAGGTGCGCACTCTCACCGAGCAGTCGCGGCGACTGGCCCAGGAGAAGGGCTCGGCGGACCGTCGGGTCGCCCAGCTCCGCATCGAGGTGCGCGGTGCGGCCGACCAGAACCAGCGCCTCACCGAGGTCCTCGGCCAGACCCGGGACCAACTGGTGGCGCTCAAGGAGAAGCTCGACGAGCTGCGCCGCCCGCCGTCCTCGTTCGGCCTGGTGACCGGGCTGCCCGGCGGCCAGGTCGCCGACGTCGCCCTCGGTCAGCGGCGCCTGCGCGTCCAGGTGACGCCCAGCCTCGAGATGGGGGAGCTGCGGGTCGGCAGTCAGGTGCTGCTCAATGACGTGCCCCAGGTGATCGGCGTCGCCGACGTGGCCGTGACCGGCGAGATGGCCACGGTCAAGGAGGTCCTCGACGACGGCCGGCTGCTCGTCAGCACCGGCACCGACCGCGAGGAGGTGCTGCACCGCGGCGCCGCCCTCGAGGGCCAGCAGCTGCGGGTCGGGCACTCCCTGCTCGTCGACACCCGCGCCGGCATCGCGCTGGACCGGGTCCCCACCACGGACGTGGCGGACCTGCTGCTGGAGGAGACGCCGGCCGTGGCGTACGAGGACATCGGCGGACTCAGCTCCCAGATCGAGCAGATCCGCGACGCCGTCGAACTGCCGTTCCGCCACCGCGAGCTGTTCGGCGCCTACGACCTCACCCCGCCCAAGGGCATCCTGCTCTACGGACCTCCCGGCTGCGGCAAGACGATGATCGCCAAGGCCGTCGCCCACTCGCTGTCCGGGGAGGAAGGGGCGGACGGACGCGCCTACTTCTTCAACATCAAGGGCCCCAACTGCTGAACAAGTACGTCGGCGAGTCCGAGCGCCAGATCCGGGTGGTCTTCCAGCGCGCCCGCGACAAGGCGTCGGGCGGGGCTCCCGTGGTGATCTTCTTCGATGAGATGGAGTCGATCTTCCGCACCCGCGGCACCGGCCTGTCCTCCGACGTCGAGACGACGATCGTGCCGCAGTTGCTCGCCGAGATCGACGGGGTGGAGAAGCTCGCCAACGTCATCGTCATCGGTGCCTCGAACCGGCAGGACATGATCGACCCGGCGATCCTGCGCCCCGGCCGCTTCGACGTCAAGATCCGCATCCATCGGCCCGACCGCCGCGCCGCGGAGGAGATCTTCGCGACCTACCTCAATGATCGGGTGCCGATCCGGGAGGGGCAGACCCGCGCCGGCATGATCGAGGTCGCGCTCGACCGGCTCTACGCCACGGACGCGCTCTCCGAGGTCTTCGAGGTGACGTACGCGTCCGGGGCGAGCGCCATCATCCGCTCCGGCGACCTCGTGTCCGGGGCAATGATCGAGTCGATCGTCTCCCGGGCCAAGAAGTTCGCCATCAAGGAGGTGCTCGCCGGCGGCCCCGCGGGGATCAGCGTCCAGCACCTGCTCGACTCGACCCGGACCGAACTGACCGAGAACACCGACCAGCCGACGGCCGATCCGGCCGACTGGGCCCGGGTGCTCGGCACTGACCAGGGCGAGCACGCCGGGGAGGCGATCGTCGCCGTGCGCCCGCTGCGCCGGGCCGATCCCGGTCCCGGCGCGGGCACCGGCCAGTACCTGTGAGTCCGGCTAGGGTGGGGCGGGTGAGAGCTGCGTACGTCCTGCTGGCCGATCTGGTGTGTGTCGTCGTCTTCGCGAGCCTGGGGCGCGGAGCCCACGGGGAGGCCGTCGGCGCGGCCCTGGTGGCCGGCACCGCGTGGCCGTTCCTCGTCGGCTGCCTGGCGGGCTGGGCCGTCCTGCGCGCCTGGCGGACGCCGCTGCGGCCCCGCATCGGGGTGGCGCTGATGGTGATCACGGTGGCGGTGGGCCACGTGCTGCGGGTGGTGGCCGGCGGCCGGACGCACTGGTCGTTCATCCTGGTCAGCATCATCGCCCTGACCGTGCTGCTGGTCGGGTGGCGGCTGGCGGCTCAGCTCGTACGCGGCCGCCGCGGGAGCCTCGCCCGGTGAACGCAGCGCGGGCGCGGGTCCACGGGTTGGAGACGGAGTACGGCATCAGCCTGCTCGGCGTGCCCACCGACGAGGCCCCGCACCCGATGTACCTGGCCAACCACGTGGTCAGGACCTATCTCGAGTCGATCGGCTTCGGCCTGGGCCGGTGGGACTACACCGCCGAGTCCCCGCTGATCGATGCCCGCGGCTTCACCATGCCGCGGGAACGGGCCACTCTCGACCAGCTCACCGACATCGACCAGGGCCTCGGCAACGCCATGCTGGACAACGGCGCCCGGCTCTACGTCGACCACGCCCACCCCGAGTACTCCGGGCCCGAGGTGCGCACCGCCCGGGACGCGCTGGTGTGGGACCGGGCCGGGGACGCGATCATGCTCGACGCCGTCCGCGCGGCCTCCGCGGCGATCGGCCACGAGATCCGTCTGTATCGCAACAACACCGACTCCAAGGGCGCTTCGTACGGCACCCACGAGAACTACCTCGTCGATCGGGCCGTCCCGTTCGAGCGGATCGTCCGCGACTTCACCGGCTTCCTGGTCTCGCGCACGGTGCTGATCGGTGCCGGTCGGGTCGGACTGGGCCAGTGGGGCCAGGCGGCGGGCTTCCAACTGGGCCAGCGCCCCGACTTCTTCGAGACCGAGGTGGCTCTCGAGACCACCGTCCGTCGTCCGATCATCAACACCCGCGACGAGCCGCACGCCCTGCGGCGGCGCTGGCGGCGCCTGCACGTCATCACCGGGGATGCCAACCAGGCGCAGTTCGCCGGCTGGCTCAAGGTGGGCAGCGCCTCACTCGCCGTCCGCCTGGTGGAGGCCGATCGAGCGCCGGACCTGCGCCCGGCCCGGCCGGTCGACGCCTTCCGGGCGATCTCCCACGATCCCGATCTCACCCGTACGGTCACGCTGCGCGACGGCCGGACGGCCACCGGGCTGGAGATCCAGCAGGCCTGGCACGACGCCTGCCGCACCCTCGACGACCTCGGCCCGGAGGACGAGGAGATCCTGGGCGCCTGGCAGGAGGTCCTCGACGACCTTCGGGTCGACTGGCGGCGGACGGCCGATCGGCTCGACTGGGCCGCCAAGCGACAGCTGCTGGAGTCCTACCGGGCCCGGGACGGGCTGGCCTGGGACGACCCCAAGCTGGCCCTGGTGGACCTGCAGTACGCCGACATCGACCCGGCCCGCAGCCTGGCCCGGCGACTCGAGCAGGCCGGCCGGCTGCGTACGCTCGTCACCCCCGAGGAGGTGGCGACGGCGCGGCGGACGCCCCCGAGCGACACCCGGGCCTGGGCCCGGGGGCGGATCGTCGGCCGGTTCATCGACGAGCTGCTCGGCGCGGGCTGGGACGGACTGACGTTCGCCGGTGAGGCGGGACGGGGCATCGTCCGTCTGGAGATGATGGACCCGTTTGGGGGCACCCGGGCCGCGGTGGGGGAGCGGGTCGAGGCCGCCGGGCGGCCGGCCGACCTTGCCGACCTCTTCCCGAGCGTCTTCGCCGGGTAGCGACATCTTCCGCGGGTAGGATCGGTCTGCCCCCGGTGCCGGAAGGAGAAAGCGATGTCCGAGCAGCAGCACGCGCGACACCACGTCGAGGAGTCGACCGAGGAGGTGGAGGCGCAGCGCTCCACCCGGCAACAGGAGGACGAGGGATTCGACGCCCTGCTGGACCAGATCGACGCGGTCCTGGAGACCAACGCCGAGGAGTTCGTCCGCGGTTTCGTGCAGAAGGGCGGACAGTGAGCGACGAGATGAACAGCTCCTTCACGGAGCTGCTGAACCGCGTCGCCCCGGACCTGCTGCCTTCGCGCCGCGTCCCGACCGGTCCCGCGGAGGGCCTGACCTCGCACGGCACCACCATCGTCTCGGCCACCTTCCCGCACGGAGTGGTGATGGCCGGCGACCGGCGGGCCACGATGGCGAACATGATCGCCCAGCGCGACATCCAGAAGGTCTACGCCTCCGACGAGTTCTCCCTGGTCGGCATCGCCGGCGCCGCCGGCCTGGCCGTCGAGATGGTCCGGCTCTTCCGGGTCGAGCTCGAGCACTACGAGAAGATCGAGGGCGCGCCGCTGTCGCTCGACGGCAAGGCGAACCGGCTGGCCGCCCTGATCCGCGGCAACCTCGGTATGGCCCTGCAGGGGCTCGCGGTGCTCCCGCTCTTCGCCGGCTGGGACCTGGCCCGGGACCTCGGGCGGATCTTCTCCTATGACGCGACCGGCGGACGGTACGAGGAGAAGGCGTTCCACTCGGTGGGGTCGGGGTCGATCTTCGCCCGCGGCTCCCTGAAGAAGCTCTACCGCCCCGATCTCGACCTGCAGGGCTGCGCCACCGTCGTGGTGCAGGCCCTGTTCGACGCCGCCGACGACGACTCGGCCACCGGCGGGCCCGACCTGATGCGCGGCATCTACCCGATCATCATGGTCGCCGGGCCCGACGGGGTGCACCAGTTGTCGGACGAGGAGATGACGCAGATCACCGACCGGGTGATCGAGGGTCGCCGCCGGCGCCCCGACGGCCCCGCGGCCGACCTGGTCTGACCACCGGAGGGACACGTTCATGAGCATGCCGTTCTACGTCGCGCCCGAACAGCAGATGAAGGACCGCTCGGATTTCGCCCGCAAGGGCATCGCCAGGGGACGGGCGGTGGTGGTGCTGCGCTATCAGGACGGCATCTGCTTCGTGGCCGAGAACCGTTCGCTGGCCCTGCACAAGATCTCCGAGATCTATGACCGGATCGCCTTCGCCGCCGTGGGACGCTACAACGAGTTCGAACAGCTGCGGATCGCCGGCATCCAGCAGGCCGACCTGCGCGGCTACGCGTACGACCGCTCCGACGTCACCGGGCGGATGCTCGCGAACGCGTACGCTCAGCTGCTCGGGTCGACCTTCTCCTCCGGTGCCGACAAGCCGTTCGAGGTCGAGCTCGTCGTCGCCGAACTCGGCCACGACGGCAGCGACCAGATCTACCGGCTGACGTACGACGGGTCGATCGCCGACGAGGAGAACTTCGCCGCCATGGGCGGCGCCACCGAGACGATCGCGGAGGTGGTGCGCCGGGGGATCGACCCGCAGGCCGACCTCCGGACGGCGGTCCGGCTGGCGGTCAATGCCCTGTCGGCGGACACGTCGGCGCCGGCGCCCCGGGTGCTGGGGCCGGATTCGCTGGAGGTGGCGGTCCTTGACCGGACGCGGCCCCGGCCCCGGAAATTCAGGCGGATGAGTCGGACGGCCCTCGCCGGGCTGCTCGAGGAGGAGGGGACCAAGTGAACGACGTCAAGGAGCTCGACCCGACCGTGGTGCTGGGCACCGGGCTGCTGGGTGCCTCCGTCGGGGCCGCCCTGACCCGCGCCGGCGTGACAGTCCACCTGTCCGACGCCGTGCTGTCCCATGCCCGGGTCGCCGAGACGCTGGGCGCGGGCACCACAGCCAAGCCGGACCCGGCCGCCGTCCGCCTCGTCGTCGTCGCCACCCCGCCCCGCTCGCTCGCCGCCGTGATCGGGGAAGCCCTGGACCGCTATCCGAACGCCGCCGTCACCGACGTCGGCTCGGTGAAGGGGCGGGTCCTGCGCCAGCTGCAGGCGACCGGCCGCGACCTCTCGCGCTACCTCGGCTCCCACCCGATGGCGGGCAGCCAGCACTCCGGCCCGGTCAGCGCCAGTCCTGACCTCTTCTGCGACCGCACCTGGGCCGTCACGCCGCACCGGGAGGTGACGGAGGCGACGGCCGACCGCGTCCGGGCACTGATCCGCTTGTGCGGCGCTCGCTACGTCGCCTTCACCCCGCAGGAGCACGACAGCGCGGTGGCGCAGGTGTCCCACCTGCCCCAACTGGTGTCGGTGCTGATGGCCGACCACCTGCTCGGCATCCCCAGCTCGCACCTCGCCCTGGCGGGGCAGGGCCTGCGGGACGTCACCCGGATCGCGGGCTCGGACCCGGGCCTGTGGGAGCAGATCATCGCCGGGAACGTCGACGCGCTGCGCCCCGAGCTGGAGGCGGTCCGCGCCCACCTGGACGAGATGATCGCCGCACTCGACGACCCGACGCACCGGGTCCGGCCGATCCTGCAGCGCGGGGTGAACGGCACCCGGCAGATCCCCGGCAAGCACGGGGCGCCGGCGATGGACTACGGGCACCTGGTCATCGAGATCCCGGACACTCCCGGTGCGCTGGCGCAGCTCTTCCGCGACATCGCCGACGCCGGGGTCAACATCGAGGACATCGACATCCAGCATGACCTGGTCCGTCAGGTCGGCTATCTCGAGGTCGCCGTGGAGCCCGGGCACGTCCGCGAGGTGTCGGAGGCGATGACGGCCGCCGGCTGGAAGCTCACGTAGGATCGGACGCTTCGCCGAAACGTCGCCCGGTGGCCACCTTCAGGACATCTGGGCGTCGGGAACCGTCGACATCGAAAGTTAGGGTGATCAGCGTGGTAGTCGTGGCCATCGACGGGCCGAGTGGGTCGGGGAAGTCCTCGACCTCCAAGGCCGTCGCCGAGCACTTCGGGTGGGCCTACCTCGACACGGGAGCGATGTATCGGGCGATGGCCTGGGCATGGCTCGCCTCCGGCATCGCCATCGAGGACACCGCAGCGGTGGCCGAGATGGTCCGCCGGACGGACCTGCAGGTGGGGACCGATCCGGTGGCGCCGACGATCAGCGTCGACGGGACCGATGTCAGTGCCGCGATCCGCGAACCGCGGGTGTCGGCCGAGGTCTCCAAGGTCTCGTCGATCCAGGCCGTCCGGGACGACCTGATCGCCCGGCAGCGGGCGGTGATCGCGGCGGCCCCGGGCGGCATCGTCGTCGAGGGCCGGGACATCACCACCGTCGTCGCCCCCGACGCCGACGTCCGGATCCTGCTGGTCGCCGACCCCCAGGCGCGCGTCGCCCGCCGGGCAGCGGAGCTGGGGGAGAAGGCCACCGGCGCCGAGGTCACCGACCAGGTGATCCGCCGCGATCGGGACGACTCCCGCGTCACCGCCTTCACCGAGGCAGCCGAAGGCGTCACCGTCATTGATTCCACGTACGACGACCTGCCGACGGTGGTCGGCAGGGTCGTCACCCTCGTCGAGCAGACGCTCGCCGAGGAGCACTGACCGAGAGGACCCCGCCATGACCGTGGACACCCGGATCGACACGTCGGCAACGACGACAGCACCGGGGTCCGCGATCGTGGCCGACCTCCCGTTCACCGACCACCTGGACGCCTCCCGTCACGGACTGCTCAGGGGAATCGCCGGCCCGGGCCGCGCCATCGCCAGGGCACTGTGGGACATCCGGGTCCACGGCGCCGAGAACGTCCCCAGCACCGGCCCGGTCCTGCTGGCCGCCAACCACATCGCGACGATGGACGGGCCGCTGTCGGTGCTGATGTCCCCACGCCGCCCGACGTACGCCTTGGCGAAGCAGGAACTCTTCCGCGGTGCCCTCGGCGACCTGCTGCACCGCTCCGGCCAGATCCCGATCGCACGCGACGTCACGGTGGACCGTTCGGCCATCGACCGGTGCATCCGGGTCCTCCGGGACGGCCAGGCTCTGGTGATCTTCCCCGAGGGCATGCGGGACACCGGGGAGTTCGCCTGGATCCGGTCCGGGGTCGCCTACCTGGCGATGGTCACCGGGGCACCGATCGTGCCGGTGGCGATGCTCGGCACCCGGAAGGCCGGTGACAGCCCGCACAGCACGCCTCGGCTGCGCTCCCGGATGCACGTCGTCTACGGCACCCCGATCGCGATGCCCGCAGTGCCCTGGCCGCGCCGCCAACACGTCGTACGCACCGCTGCGGAGCACCTGCGGGTGGTGCTCGCCGCGCACGTCCGCCAGGCGGCCGAGTTGACCGGCATGCCGCTGCCCGGTGTTCCGCGGGACCGCATCGCCCGCACCGGAGTGCCGCTGCACTAGGCTGTGTCGGTGACCGAGAACCAGACCAAGCCCGTCGTCGCCATCGTCGGGCGCCCCAATGTCGGCAAGTCGACGCTGGTCAACCGCATCATCGGCCGCCGCGAGGCCGTGGTCCAGGACGTTCCCGGGGTCACCCGCGACCGCATCTCCTATGACGCCACCTGGAACGGGCGCGACTTCGTCGTCGTCGACACCGGTGGCTGGGCCTCCGACGCCAAGGGACTCGCCGCCCGGATCGCCGAGCAGGCGGAGCTGGCCATCAACGCCGCCGATGCCGTCGTCCTCGTCGTCGACGCCACCGTCGGCACACTTGACGAGGACCAGGCCGTGGTCAGCGTGCTGCGCAAGTCGCGCAAGCCCGTCGTGCTCGCGGCCAACAAGGTCGACGACCAGCGCACCGAGGCCGAGGCCTCCTCGATGTGGAACCTCGGCCTGGGCCAGCCGTGGCCGGTCTCCGCGATCCACGGACGCGGCACCGGCGACCTGCTCGACGCGATCGTCGAGGCCCTCCCCGAGACCTCGGCCGTCCCGGAGGAGGCCGTCGGCGGACCGCGCCGGGTGGCCATCGTCGGCAAGCCGAACGTCGGCAAGTCCTCCCTGCTCAACCGGCTGGTCGGAGCGCAGCGCGCCGTCGTCTCCGACATCTCCGGGACGACCGTGGACCCGGTCGACGAACTGGTCGAGGTCGGCGGTGAGGTCTACCGCTTCATCGACACCGCGGGCCTGCGCAAGCGGGTCAAGGAGGCGTCGGGGCAGGAGTACTACGCCTCGCTGCGCACCGCCACCGCGATCGAGCGGGCCGAGGTCTGCGTCGCGGTGATCGACGCCTCCGAGGAGGTCTCCGAACAGGACCTGCGGATCCTGTCGATGGTCGAGGACGCGGGCCGGGCCCTGGTGATCGCCTTCAACAAGTGGGACCTGACCGACGAGGAGCGTCGTCGCTACCTGGAGCGTGAGATCGAACGCGACCTGGTGCAGTTCCAGTGGGCCGACCACGTCAACATCTCCGCCCTCACCGGCCGCAACGTCGTCAAGCTGCGTACGGCCATCGACACCGCGATCGAGGGCTGGGAGACGCGCGTGTCGACCGGCAAGCTCAACGCCTTCCTCGGGCGCCTCGTCGCGGCGCATCCGCACCCGTTGCGGGGCGGCAAGCAGTCGCGCATCCTCTTCGGCACCCAGGCGCAGGCCGGTCCGCCGACGTTCGTCCTGTTCACCACGGGCGAGCTGGACGCGGGCTACGTACGTTTCGTGGAGCGGCGGCTGCGTGAGGACTTCGGTTTCCGCGGCACGCCGGTGCACGTCGAGGTGCGGCCGCGCGCGAAGCGCTCCTGAGCGGGGCCGAGTCAGCAGAACAGGTCCGGGCTGGCGGAGTGACTCCGCCGGCCCGGACCTGTCGGCTGACCGGACCTGGTGTCAGACCACGGAGGTGGTCGCGTCCACCGAGGCCTCGCGACGTCCGCGCTTCTTTCCGAGGGTCTCCATGAAGTGCTCCTCGAGCCGTTCCAGGGTGATGCCGTGACTCTCCGGCACCGAGGTGGCGACGAAGACCACCGCCACAGCGTTCACCGCCGCGAAGGCGAAGAAGGTGCCGAATCCGATCGACTGGGTGAGCATCGGGAACACCTGGGCGATGAGCATGTTCGTGCCCCACAGCAGGAAGACGGTCACGCCGATCATGGCGCCGCGCATCCGCAGCGGGAAGATCTCGGAGACCATCAGCCACACCAGCGGTCCGACGGTGCCCTGCATGATGAAGACGAAGACCACGATGATGCCCAGCAGGAGCCAACGGCGAGCCGGGTCGGTGGTGCTCATCTGGGTGCCGACCACGCCGGCCAGGACGTGGGCGATCGTGATGGCGGCGAAGCCGAAGAGCAGGACCGTACGACGGTTGAACCGGTCGATCACGAACTTCAGGGCGATGATCATGGCGGTCACGGAGGCGACACCGCTGAACACGTTGACGATCAGGGCGATCTGGTGGGAGAAGCCGGCGTCCTGCAGGACCAGCTCGCCGTAGTACATCATCGAGTTGATGCCGGTCAGCTGCTGGAAGGCCGCCAGGCCGATACCGATCAGCAACAGGCGTCGCATCCACGGGGTGCGCATGACCTCGGTGAGGTGGCCGGACTGCTCCTCACGGGTGATCTGGGCCAGTTCGCGCACCTCGGCCATCTCGGCGAGGGCGCGCTCCTCACTGCGCACTTGGCGCAGGACGTCGAGGGCCTCGGCGTCGCGCCCCTGCAGGACGAGCCAGCGCGGGCTCTCCGGCATCCGGAGCATGCCGACGAAGAGGAAGATCGCCGGGAGGGCGGCGACGGTCATCATGTAGCGCCAGGTGTGGGGCGTCGCCTCGAAGGCGTTGCCGATGATGGCGTTGATGAGGAAGGCGAGGAACTGGCCGCCGACGATCATCAGTTCGTTGCGGCTGACGATGGAACCACGCTGCTCGAACGGCGCGACCTCACCCAGGTAGACCGGGACGGTCACCGAGGCTCCACCGACGGCCAGGCCGAGCAGGAACCGGAAGGTGAGCAGAGCCTCGTAGTTCCAGGAGGCGACCGCCCCGATCGCCGCGACGAAGAACATCACCGCGAGGACGACGATAAGGCGCCGACGTCCGAACTTGTCCGACAGACGACCGCCGACGAAGGCACCGATGGCGGCGCCCGCCAGCAGGATGGAGGTGATCAGGCCGACCTCCGCGGCCGACAGCTCGGCGCCGGCCGAGCCGGTGAGGACGGGGTCCACCTTCATGAACCCCAGCGCGCCGTTGAGCACGCCGGTGTCGTACCCGAAGAGCAGGCCACCGAAGGTGGCGATCACTGCGACCCAGCCGAGTCGACGGCTGTACGCGCCATGCCCGATGGCGGGCAGAGTACTCGCACCGGCTGATGTGCTGTTGGTTGACACGTCATTTCTCCTGTCCGGTCCGGGATTGCTCGGACCTTCGAGGCCTTATCGGTGGGTCGAAGCGACCGAACCGCCCTACGGCCTCATTGCCTGTGTGGGGCCAGGTCGGCGACGTGTTCACCGACCGGCTTGTCTACGACGGTATTTGGCACGCTCCAATATGTCAAGACATTTGAACCTATGAGTGGTGACGTGGATATGAGGCCCGACTGCCTGATGGACGGGGACAGGGAGGCTGGGCCCGAGAGTTTGGCGTGGTTGTGCGGGTTGATGACGTCTTGAACCCGTCAAGTCACTACGTCAAACGTCCTGACAAAGAGGCGCAGGGTGCGCGTCGCGGATGACTCCCGGGTCAGGAAACGTCGTCGTCCACGCCGCGGGCGACGAGCGCCTCGCCCATCGCGTCGGCCTCGCGGAGAGCCCGCACGATCAGCGGGACGGCGAACGCCTTCCAGCTGCTGCCGGTGCCGCGGGCCAGTTGCGCCTCCCGGACCTGGGTGGCCAGATCCGCCACCAGCGGGACGCACCGGATGCCGAGGGTCAGCAGGAGACCGACCCGGTCGGGGTCGACGCCGAACCGACGCAACGGCCCGACGACCCGTACGACGGCGTCGATCAGGGCGGACGTCGGGGTGGTGAGGGTGACCAGGGCCGCGGCCAGGACCAGCAGCACGATGGTGAACGTGACCACGACGGCGCGCTGCCAGCTGGCCGTCCAGACGTGGTAGGCGGCGGTGAAGGCCAGCAGCCACAGCATCGGGCGCACCTGCCGGACGATGACGCCCAGCCCCATCCCGGCCACGGCGTACGCCCCCACGAGCAGGGCGACGAGGGTGAGGACGAGCCACCAGTAGGTGAGGAACACCGAGCAGCCGCCGAGCACCAGCAGGCTGAGGAGCTTGGGGCCGGCGCCGATCCGGTGCAGCACGCTGTCGCCGGGCCGGTACAGGCCGAGGGTGGACTGCATCAAGCCGTCATCAGCTCCCGGTAGTACGCCACCGCAGCGGCAGGGGAGTCGTCGGCGACGAGGCGGCCGTCGTCGAAGACGAGCACCCGGTCGAAGGTCTCCAGCAGGTGCAGGTGGTGGGTGACGAGCAGGACGGACTGGTCGAGGTCGGCGACGACCTCCCCGATGATGCGGGCGTTGCGCAGGTCGAGCAGGGTGGTGGGCTCGTCCATCACCAGGATGTCGGGACGGGTGACGAGGACCGACGCCAGGGCGAGCAACTGCTTCTGTCCGCCGGAGAGGAGATGGGCGGGGTGATCGGCGTGACCGGCCAGGCCGAAGCGTTCCAGCAGATCGTTGACCCGGCGGGAAATCTCCTCCTTGGCCAGCTTGCTGCGCCGCAGTCCGAAGGCGACGTCCTCGGCGACCGTCGGCATGATGATCTGGTTGTCGGGGTCGGTGAAGAGGAAACCGACATGCTTGCGGATCTCCTTGGCCTGCGTGGCGGTGTCGCGGCCGTCGACCAGGATCCTGCCCTGGGTGGGGACGATGAGTCCGTTGATCATCCGGGCGAAGGTGGACTTGCCCGATCCGTTGTGGCCGACCACGCCCACGCGACGCTCGGTCAACCGCACCGAGACGTCCTTGAGGACCGTACGGGCGGTCGGTCCGTCACCGTAGGTGTGGGTGACGTGGTCGGCCTCGATCAACACCGTTCGACCACCATCGCGATTCCTTGTCCGGAGCCGGCGGAGACGGCGGCGAGGCCGAAGCGGCCCTGACCCTGCCGGACGATCTGGGTGAAGAGGCGGGTCATCAGGACCGCCCCGGAGGCACCCCACGGGTGACCGAAGGCGATCGAGCCGCCCTGGCGGCAGACCCGCTCGGGGTCGAGGCGCAGTGTCGTACAGGCAACAAGAACGTTGGAGGCGAACGCCTCGTCGAACTCGATCACGTCGAACTGCTCGAGCTTCAGCCGGGTGGCGTACAGAACCTTTTCGATGGCCGGGACGATGCCCCACCCCACCCGGGCGGGGTCGCAGCCGAACGTGGCGCTGGCCGTGACCCGCAGGCCGGGCTTGCGGAGGCGTCGATGGGTGGCGCCGTCGATCATCAGCACGGCGGCGGCGCCGTCGTCGATGACCGACGGGTCGGCGTCCTCCCAGCTGAGGTCGTCCGCGGCGACGCCGCCGATCGGGACGATCTCCTGGTTGAACAGCCCCTTGGCGGCGGAGGTGGCGGCCCGGTCGCGGGACCGCTCCGCGTACTCGCGGCGCTGCTCCCGGGTGACGTGGAACTCCTGGGCCAGGGCGTGCGCGGCGTCGGCCATCGCGGGGTTCACCGGGGCGTTCGCCTGGGAGCCGGACTCGGCCCCGCCGGCGATGATGTACCCGGGGGTGTTGACCGACACCAGCTTGTCGGCGGCGTAGTCGATGGCCGAGAGGCCGGAGGCGCGGCCGCGCTCGACGGTCATGGCCGGCACCTCGACGGGCACACCGGCGCGACGCAGGGCGTCGCGGCCCACACCGATGCGACCGTGGGCCTGCCCGATCACGACGTCACGGATCAACTCCGGCTGGGGGCAGGCCTCGTAGAGGTGCTCCAGGACGGGGGCGAGCACGTCGGGGGGAGTGACGTCGGCCAGCGGGCCGCCATTGTGGGACAGCGGCGTACGAACGGCGTCGATGATGACCGCGTTGTTGATCACAGCATCCTCCAGGGCGTGACGACGGGACGGAACCGGCCCGCTGTCAGCAACCCTATCGTCCGGTGGTGGACTCAGGCCTGGACGTTGTGAGGCGTTGCCTCGACGGTCGGCTGCTTGCCGCGCCAGGGGAGCAAGCCGGGGTAGGCGGCGTGGACACCCTTGGCGATCAGCGTCGCGGCCACGACCTTGATGGCGTCACCGATCAGGTAGGGCAGGTTGGCTGCGATGGCGGCCGGCAGGGAGAGGTGCGCGACGGCCATCAGGCCGAGGATGCCGAAGGCGTACATCAGGACCATGCCGCCGAGAACGTTGATCAGCAGGCCCCACAGGACGGAGTAGGGAGCCCCCTTGCGGTAGGTGAGCCAACCGATCACGCCGGAGCAGACGACGTACCCGACGAGGAAGCCGACGCTCGGGCCGGCGAAGACCCCGATGCCACCCCGGCCGCCCGACAGCAGCGGCAGACCGATCGCGACCAGCGCCAGGAACAGCAGCTGGGACAGGAAGGCACGCCGGCCGCCCAGGATCGTGCCGGCGAGGATGACGCCGAACGACTGCGCGGTGATCGGCGCGGGGGAGAACGGCGTGTAGAACGCGGGGATCAGGCCGAGGGCGGCGGTGACGCCGGCGAAGACAGCGATCAACGCGAGGTCACGGGCGGGGATGCGGGTCTGGGCCACTTCAGGTCCTTCGGTCGTGGGCGAACACCTGGAGTGTAGGTCGGGCGGATCGCGTTCTTGTACACCGTTCAGTAGATGAACACTGTTCAGGTGGTGATGCCGGTGGCACCGCCGACCATGCCCGCTCGGTCGAACTCCTGGGCGGCCAGCCAGCGGCCCAGGGCGATCTGGTCCTCAGCCCGATGGAAGTCGAGGGTGCCGATGGAATCGCGGGGGACGGTCACCAGGACGTCGGGCGGGAACGAGGCGAGTTGGTAGCGCTGGACGATCGTCTGCATCGTCTCCAGGGACATCGTCATCACGTCGGTCGTCCGCAGGCCCGGTGGCAGCTCGGCGAACAGGTCTTCGACCGAGGGGGCCCCGGTGTCGGCGGGCTGGGTGCGGGTGCGACCGGTCATGAGGGAGGCGAGCGTACGCAGTGGTTCGGCCTCCATCAGGTGGCCCATGGTGTGACGCAGCCGCGAGGTCCACTCCTCGTCGGGCTGTTCGTCCGTCGACGTCTTGACCGGCAAGGCGGCGCCGCGGTGTGGCTCGTACCCATCCAGGGTGACGCCGACCGTGATGTCGGCCGACGCGGAGGCCAGCACGCTGACCGGCACCTGGTTGAGGACGCCGCCATCGACGAGGAGGCGGCCGTTGAGGACGACGGGCGGGAAGACGCCGGGCATGGCGATCGAGGCGCGGATCGCCCGGTTGATCGGGCCCTGCTGGAACCAGACCTCGCGCCGCGTCCACAGGTCCGCCGCGACCGCGGTGAACGGGATGGGCAGGTCTTCGATCCGCTCGACGTCGATGATCTCCGCGACGCGCTGGAGGACGCGTTCGATCTTGACGGTGCTCGGGCCGCGGAGGTTCGCGTCCATCAGTCGCAGGACCTCGCGTTGCGTACGGAGCTCGAGCACCCAGTCGGTGAAGGCCTCCAGGTTGCCGGCGGAGTACAGCGCGCCGACGACGGCTCCCATCGACGTGCCCGCGATCCGGGTCACCCGGTAACCGCGCTCCTCGAGCTCCGCCAGGACGCCGATGTGGGCGTATCCACGGGCGCCGCCACCACCGAGGGCGATCGCCACCTCATTGCCATCTGCCACGCTCTCGATGCTAGGCGACGCCGTGTCACGATTGGCGTTCTCCGGGAGGGAGGTAGTAGGGTTACTCCTCGTGACCGCGGCTGATTCGCGGCGGTTCCACGGGCTGTAGCGCAGCTTGGTAGCGCACCTGACTGGGGGTCAGGGGGTCGCAGGTTCAAATCCTGTCAGCCCGACCGTGTGATGTGTCACGACATCGCGGACGCCTGAACCTACGGTTTGTAGGTTCAGGCGTTCTTCGTTTTGTGGGTGTTGCTGGTGGTCTGGCCGGTGGGTTGGTAGTCGCGGGTGGGGTCGATGGTGAGCTCGCGCAGGATTTCGCCGGTGGTGGCGTCGATGACGGTGACGTCGAGGTCGTGGACGAGTGCCAGTGCGTAGGTCTTCCCGATCCCGCTGCGGTAGAGGGCGCCGTCGCGACGAAGGGGATCGAGTGAGACCCAGTCCCGGGAGACCCCGTAGGTCCGGGCGACCTCGGACTGCGACGAGCACGCCCCGAGGCGGTCATGACCCAAACCCCATCGACATGGCGCACCCTGCCCCACGCACCAGTCAGGGCCCACAGCCGCCGTCGTTCCAGTTCGACGCCGGGCGTCGGCGCCCGGCTGGTGACTGAAAGCCCGGCGGCTGCGGGACCCCGAAGCCATGCATATTTCCTGCCCGCGTGCACTCGATAGCGCCTGCCCGGGAGGCCGAAGCCGCATCGGCGAGTTCCGGCGCCTC